>NZ_JAOTOA010000005.1:0-401534 GCF_036346535.1 Pseudomonas sp. Z18(2022) | reverse complement strand
GTTTTGCTTACTTTTGCGCTTTTCAAAAGTGAGCCGCTGTAAGAGCGGAACCAATATCAGACATCACCCAAATAACGGATATACCCCCCATCCAAGCCCCTCCAATAAATACGAAAGTCCCCCCCGCCAACCCGTTTGTCCCCGCTTCCCATGTCACCCCCGCCCCCCCGAATCCTCTAATTTCCCAACCCTGCGGGACGCCTCCCGGCCCACGACCGCGCCCGCGCTTTAAACCGGGCCTCCCAGGCACTTACGCGACAGCTGAAAACGGACTTTCTCCTCAACCGTATCCGACTCAAAAAAGCAGGTTACCCCCATGCAGTTCAGCAAATTATTGGCAGCTCTTTCCACCCACCCGATCCGCCTGCAAATGGAAGAAGGCGACCTGATCATCCTGGGTGACGACGACGCGCTGGATGACGCCCTATGGGACCAACTGATCGCCCACAAACCCCAACTGCTCGACCTCGTCGCCCAACACGGCGGCGACTGGCTCAGCCCGGCCTACCGCATCACCCCGGCCATGCTGCCCCTGGTCAACCTCGACCAACCCGCCATCGACCGCATCGTCGCCAGCATCCCCGGCGGCGCGGCGAATGTGCAGGATATCTACCCCCTGGCCCCGCTCCAGGAAGGCATGCTCTACCATCACTTGTCAGCGCACCAGGGCGACCCCTACGTGCTCCACGCGCAGTTCGTGTTCGACAGCCGCGCCCGTCTGGAAACCTTCGCCCAGGCCCTGCAATGGGTCATCGATCGTCACGATATCCTGCGCACCTCCATGGTCTGGGAACGCCTCGACGAACCCCTGCAAGTGGTCTGGCGCAAAGCCGTGCTGGCCTGCGAAGAAGCTCGTCTCGACGGCGACGTACTGACCCGGCTGCAAGCCCGCTACGATGCCCGCAACTACCGCATGGACCTCGGCCAGGCACCATTGCTGCGCCTGGTGTTCGCCGAAGACCCGCGCAACCAGCGGGTGGTCGCCATGCTGCTGTTCCACCACACCATCCTCGACCACACGGCCCTCGACGTGGTGCGCCGCGAGATCCAGCTGCACCTCGCCGGCCAGACCGAACAGGCCGGTGCACCGGTGCCGTTTCGCAACTACATCGCCCAGGTTCGCCACGGCGTCAGCGAGCAGGCACACGAAGCGTTTTTCCGCGAGATGCTCGCCGATATCGACGAACCCACCTTGCCGTTCGGCCTCCAGGATGTGCAGGGCGACGGCCATGGCATCGATGAAACCCGCATCGCCGTCGACAGCGACCTGAGCCGTCGCCTCAGGGCCCAAGTCCGGCCGTTGGGCGTCAGCCCCGCCAGCGTGATGCACCTGGCACTGGCCCAGGTGCTGGGCAAGGTCTCCGCTCGCGAAGCCGTGGTATTTGGCAGCGTAATGCTCGGGCGTATGGGCGCAGGCGAAGGCTCCGACCAGGCCCTGGGCATGTTCATCAATACCCTGCCACTGCGGGTCGATGTGGGCGCGCAAAGTGTGCGCGACGGGGTGCAAACCACCCACAAGCGCCTGACGGAATTGCTCAACCACGAACACGCTTCCCTGGCCCTGGCCCAGCGTTGCAGTGGTGTGGCTGCACCCACACCATTGTTCAGCGCGATCCTCAACTACCGCCACAGCGATGCCTCGGACACCCAGGCGGTGATCGACATTGCCGAAGGCATCCAGGTGCTGGGCGCCGAAGAGCGCACCAATTACCCGCTGACCGTCAACGTCGATGACCTGGGTGAGGGCTTTGCCTTTACCGTGATGGTGGACGCTTCGATCGGCGCCGCGCGCATTGCCGATTACCTGCACACCGCCCTGGAAAACCTGGTGCTGGCGCTGGAGCAAACGCCGGATACGCCACTGCACAACCTGGGCATCCTGCCCGCCGCCGAGCGCCAGCACCTGCTGCATGGCCTGAATGCCGATACCGGGCACTACGCCGATTCGGCCCTGATCCACCAGCAAGTCGAAGCCCATGCCGCCAGCCATCCCGATGCCGTCGCGCTACGGTTCGAGCATGAGCGCCTGAGCTACCGCGAGCTGAATGAACGCGCCAACCAGGTCGCCCATTGCCTGCTCAAGCAGGGCATTCGCCCCGATGACCGGGTGGCGATCTGTGTGGAGCGCAGCCTGGAAATGATCATTGGCCTGCTGGGCATTCTCAAGGCCGGCGCGGGTTATGTGCCGATCGATCCGGCCTACCCGCAGGAGCGCATCGCCTACACCCTGCAAGACAGCGCGCCGCAGGCGGTGCTGGTGCAGGACAACACGCGGCACCTGGTGGGCGACGTCACCTCGATTGACCTCAACCGCCTGCAGCACGAGCCCATCGTTAATCCCAACGTTGCGCTCAGCCCGTCGAGCCTTGCTTATGTGATCTACACCTCCGGTTCCACCGGGCTGCCCAAGGGCGTGATGATCGAGCACCGCAACGTCGCACGGCTGTTCAGCGCCACCGAGCACTGGTTCAGGTTTAACGCCGGTGACACCTGGGCGCTGTTCCACTCGTTTGCCTTCGACTTCTCCGTGTGGGAAATCTGGGGCGCGCTGATGCACGGCGGGCAGTTGCTGGTGGTGCCGCAACTGGTCAGCCGCTCGCCGGACGAGTGCTATGCGCTGCTGTGCGAAGCCGGTGTGAGCATCCTCAACCAGACGCCGAGCGCGTTCCGCCAGTTGATCGCGGCACAGGGCCGTAGCCAGCAGCTGCATTCCCTGCGCCAGGTGATCTTCGGCGGCGAAGCCCTGGAGCCCGGGATTCTCAAGCCGTGGTACGCCCGGGTGACCAACGCCGGTACTCGCCTGGTCAACATGTACGGCATCACTGAAACCACCGTGCACGTGACCTACCGTGCGTTGGAGGCGGCGGACGCACAGCGGGTGGGCGTCAGCCCGATTGGCGTGCGCATTCCCGACCTGCAACTGTATGTGCTGGACGCCCGCCGCGAGCCGGTGCCGATGGGTGTGGTGGGGGAGTTGTACGTCGGCGGGGCCGGCGTGGCGCGGGGGTATCTCAACCGCGATGAGCTGACCGCCGAACGCTTTCTGACGGACCCGGCGACCGGCCAGCGCCTGTACAAGACCGGTGACCTCGGGCGCTTGCTGGCCGACGGCAGCGTCGAATACCTGGGGCGCAACGACGACCAGGTAAAGATCCGCGGCTTCCGGATCGAACTGGGGGAAATCGAAGCGCGCCTGGCCACCTGCGAAGGCGTGCGCGAAACCGTGGTGATTGCCCGCGAAGACGAGCCGGGCGACAAGCGCCTGGTGGCCTACGTGATCGCCCGGCAGGGCCAGGCGCCCACGGCTGCCGAGCTGCGTGATCATCTGCTGCTGTCCCTGGCCGAGTACATGGTGCCCAGCGCCTTTGTGCTGCTGGACAGGTTCCCGCTCACCACCAACGGCAAGCTCGACCGCAAGGCCTTGCCGGCACCCGACACCGAGGCCCTGGCCCGCCGTGGTTATGAAGCGCCAAAAGGCACGGTGGAGACCGCGATTGCCGGCCTCTGGCAAGACCTGCTGAAGGTCGAGCGGGTCGGGCGCCAGGACAACTTCTTCGAGCTGGGCGGCCATTCCCTGCTGGCGGTCAAGCTGATCGAGCGTATGCGCCAGCGGGAACTGAGCGCCGATGTGCGGGTGCTGTTCGGCCAGCCGACATTGGCCGCGCTGGCCGCGGCGGTGGGCGGGCAGCATGAGGTGCAGGTCCCGCCCAACCTGATCAGCGCAGAAACCCAACGCATCACACCGGACATGCTGCCGCTGGTGGAACTGGACCAACCGGCCATCGACCATATCCTCGCCAGCGTTCCCGGCGGTATTGCCAACGTGCAGGACATCTACGGCCTGGCCCCGTTGCAGGCCGGCATTCTCTACCACCACCTGGCGACCACCGAAGGCGATCCCTACGTGTTGCAGGTGCAGTTCAGCTTCAGCGGCCATGAGCCGGTCGAGGCGTTTATCCGTGCGCTGCAAAGCGTGATCGAGCGCAATGACATCCTGCGCACCGGCATGGTCTGGGAAGGCCTGGACGAGCCGGTGCAGGTGGTCTTGCGCCAGGCGCTGCTGGTGGTGGAGCAGATTGAGGTCGACTCTGCCAGCGATGTGCTGGCGCAACTGCAAGCTCGCTTTGACCCACGCCACTATCGCCTCGACCTGTCCCGTGCCTCGCTGATGCGTTTTGCCTACGCCGAGGATCAGGGCCGCCATGTCGGCATCCTGCTGTTGCACCACATCCTGCTGGACCACACCGCGCTGCAGGTGCTGGTGGAAGAAATGAGCGCCAGCCTTGCGGGCGAGACCGGGTTGCTGCCCGACGCCATGCAGTACCGCAACTACGTGGCCCAGGCACGCCTTGGTGTGAGCGCCGCGCAGCATGAAGCGTTCTTCAGCGAGATGCTCGGCGACATCGACGAGCCGACCCTGGCCTTCGGCTTGCACGACGTGAATCGTGACGGCAGCGGCGTGCGTGAAGCGCACTTGCCGCTGGACCCGGCCCTCAGCCTGGGCCTGCGGGAGCAGGCGCGGCAGTTGGGGGTGAGCGCCGCCAGCCTGGTGCATCTGGCATGGGCGCAAGTACTCGGCCAGGTGTCGGGCCAGGACGACGTGGTATTCGGCACGGTATTGCTGGGCCGTATGCAAGGTGGCGAAGGCGCCGATCGGGCGCTGGGGATGTTCATCAACACCTTGCCGCTGCGGGTCAGCGTCGGCGCCGTCGGCGTGCAGGCCGGCGTGCGCGCCACCCACGCGCGGCTGGCGCAGTTGCTCGGGCATGAACATGCATCGCTGTCCCTGGCCCAGCGTTGCAGCGGCGTGTCCGGTGCGCTGCCGCTGTTCAGTACCTTGCTCAACTACCGCCACAGCGCCCCGGGTGAAGCGCCGGGCGCCAGTCCGTTTGCCGACGCCGGGATCGAAATCCTCAGCTCCGAGGAACGCAGCAACTACCCGCTGGTGCTGAACGTCGATGACCTCGGCAGTGACTTTGCCCTGACCGTGCAAGGCGTGGCCGAAGTGGATGTGCAACGCGTCGGCGCCTACATGCTCAGCGCCTTGCGCAACCTGGTGACGGCGTTGCAACAGGCACCGACCACCGCGCTGCATCACGTGTCGATCCTGCCCGCCGTCGAGCGGCAGCAGTTGCTGGTGGACTTCAACGCCACCGCCCGCGACTACCCCGCGGCGAGCACTGTTCACGGGCTGTTCGAAGCCCAGGCCCTGGCCAGTCCGGAAGCGGTGGCGGTGGTGCATGGCGATGCCTCGCTGAGTTATCGCGAGCTCAACCTGCGGGCCAATCGCCTGGCTCATTACTTGATCGATCAAGGGGTAAAACCCGGCGACAGCGTGGTCATCGCGTTGCCGCGCTCCATCGATCTGCTGGTCAGCCAGCTGGCAATCCTCAAGTGCGCGGCGGTCTACGTGCCGCTGGACGTCAACGCGCCGGACGAGCGCCAGGGGTTCATGGTGCAGGACAGCCACGCCACGCAGGTGCTGAATGACCTCCATGGGCTGAACCTGGACCAACAGCCGACCCACAACCCGAACCTGCCCCAGTCCGCCGAAAGCGTGGCGTACATCATGTACACCTCGGGCTCCACCGGCGCCCCGAAGGGCGTGCAGGTGCCACACCGCGCCGTGACCCGGTTGGTGATCAACAACGGCTACGCCGACTTCAATCACCGTGACCGGGTGGCCTTCGCCTCGAACCCGGCGTTCGACGCGAGCACCCTGGATGTGTGGGCGCCGCTGCTCAATGGCGGCTGCGTGGTGGTGGTAGAGCACGCCACGCTGCTGTCCCAGGCCGCGTTCGCCGCGCTGTTGCAGGAGCAATCCGTCAGCGTGTTGTGGATGACCGCCGGGCTGTTCCATCAGTATGCCGACGGGTTGATGCCGATGTTCCGCCAGTTGCGCTACCTGATCGTCGGCGGCGATGTGCTCGACCCGCAGGTGATCGGCCGGGTGCTGGAGCACGGCGCGCCGCAACATCTGCTGAATGGTTATGGCCCCACCGAAGCCACCACGTTTTCCACCACCTTCGAGATCAAGGCGCTGGGCGAGGGCGGTATTCCCATTGGCCGGCCTATCGGCAACAGCCGTGCCTACGTATTGGATGCGCGGCAGCAGCCGGTGCCGCTGGGCGTGGTCGGCGAGCTGTATATCGGTGGTGCGGGCGTGGCCAAGGGTTACCTGAACCAGCCGCAACTGACCGCCGAAAAATTTATCGTCGACCCGTTCGGCGATGGCCTGCTGTACCGCACCGGCGACCTGGCGAGTTGGCAGGCGGACGGTACCTTGCTGTACCAGGGCCGCAATGACCATCAACTGAAAATCCGTGGTTTCCGTATCGAACCCGGTGAAATCGAAAGCAGCCTGGCCAGCTATGCCGGCGTGAGAGACACCGTGGTGCTGGCCCGTGAAGACGAGCCCGGCGACAAACGCCTGGTGGCTTACTACACCGCCCAGGCGCCATTGAGCATTGAAGCGTTGCGGGCACATCTGCAAAGCCGCCTGCCGGACTACATGGTGCCGTCGGCCTATGTCTGGCTGGAGCTGTTGCCGCTGACCGCCAACGGCAAGCTGGACCGCAAGGGCTTGCCGGCGCCGGATCAGGCGTCGCTGCTCAGCCGTGGTTTCGAGGCGCCCGAGGGCGAGGTGGAAACGCTGCTGGCGCAGATCTGGCAGGACGTATTGAAGGTCGAGCGGGTCGGGCGGTTTGATCACTTCTTCGAACTCGGCGGTCATTCCCTGCTGGCGGTAAGCCTGATCGAGCGCATGCGCCAGGCCGGCCTGAGCGCCGATGTGCGGGTGCTGTTCAACCAGCCAAGCCTGGCGGCACTGGCGGCGGCGGTGGGCAGTGGCCGGGAAATCGTGGTGCCGGCCAACGGCATTGCGCCGGGCTGCGAGCGCATCACGCCGTCGATGCTGACCCTGGTCACGCTCGACCAGCCGGCCATCGAGCGCATTGTGGCCACGGTGCCGGGCGGCGCGGCCAATGTGCAGGATATCTACCCGCTGGCGCCATTGCAGGAAGGCATTCTTTACCACCATATCAGTGCCGAGCAGGGCGACCCGTACCTGCTGCAATCGCGCATGGCGTTTGACAGCATCGAGCGTTTGCAGGCCTTTATGGGCGCGCTGCAAAAGGTCGTGGCGCGCCACGATATCCTGCGCACCAGTGTGGTATGGGAAGGCCTGGACAGCCCGGTGCAAGTGGTCTGGCGGCATGCGGAGCTGGTGGTGCAGAACGTTGCCCTGGACCCGGCCGATGGCGACGTGATCGAGCAACTGCACGCGCGCTTCGATGCCCGTCACTACCGGCTGGACATCACCCAGGCGCCGCTGCTACGCATGGTCTATGCGCAGGACCCGGCCAACCAGCGTGTCGCCGCGATCCTGCTGTTCCATCACCTGGCGCTGGACCACACCGCCATGGAAGTGGTGGGCCAGGAGATGCGTGCGTTCCTGTTCAATCAGGCGGATGAGTTGCCGGTTGCGGCACCGTTTCGTACCTACGTGGCCCAGGCGCGCCTGGGCGTGAGTGCCCAGGAGCACGAGCAGTTCTTCCGTGAGATGCTCGCCGATGTCGACGAGCCCACGCTGCCCTTTGGCGTGCAGGATGTGCAGGGCGATGGCCGGGATATCGAAGAGGCCGAATTGCCGGTGGACGCGGCATTGGCGCTGCGGATTCGCGAGCATGCCCGGCAACTGGGCGTCAGCGCTGCGAGCCTGATGCACCTGGCGTGGGCCCAGGTACTCGGGCTGGTGTCGGGCCGTCAGGACGTGGTGTTCGGCACTGTATTGATGGGCCGCATGCAGGCCGGCGAGGGCGCCGACCGGGCATTGGGGATGTTCATCAACACCTTGCCGTTGCGGGTCGACGTGGGCACCAGCGCAGTACGCGCCGGGGTCAAGGCGACTCACGCCCGGCTCAGCGCGCTGCTCGGCCATGAACATGCGTCCCTGGCACTGGCCCAGCGTTGCAGTGGCGTGCCGACGTCGATGCCGTTGTTCAGCGCCTTGCTCAACTACCGCCACAGCACCCCGGGTGAAATGGCCCGCGACGGGCATGGCATCTGGGAAGGTGTGCAGTTGCTCGGTGGCGAAGAGCGCAGCAACTACCCGCTGACCTTGAGCGTGGACGACCTGGGAGCAGGCTTCGGCCTGACGGTGCTGGCCCTGGAATCCATCGGTGCGCAGCGCCTGTGCGACTACATGCACAGCGCCCTGGCGCAACTGGTGGACGCCCTTGAGCAAACACCGGAATTGTCGCTGAACCAGCTGCCGATCCTGCCCGCTCCAGAACGCGAAAAACTGCTGCGCACTTTCAACACCACCGGCCGCGACTACCCGCAAGGGCAAACCCTGCACGGTGCCTTCGAAGCCCAGGCCGGGCGCCAGCCCGAAGGGATTGCCGTGGTTCAGGACGGCCAGCCGCTGACCTACCAGGCACTCAACCACCGCGCCAATCAGTTGGCCCATCACCTGCTGGCCTTGGGCGTGCAGCCCGACGACCGCGTGGTGATCTGCTGCCGACGTGGCCCACAGATGCTGGCGGGCCTGCTGGCGATTCTCAAGGCGGGCGCCGCCTATGTGCCCGTGGACCCGGCGTACCCGGCCGAGCGCATCGCCTACCTGCTGCAAGACAGCGCCCCGGTCGCGGTATTCGCCGAAGAAAGCACCCGTGCCGTGCTGGGTGATGTGGCCATCGTCGACCTGCATGGCGCTTACCCCGACGCGACCAATCCCCAGGTCGCCGGGCTGACCCCGGCTAACCTTGCCTACGTGATCTACACCTCCGGCTCCACCGGCCAGCCCAAAGGGGTGATGGTGGAACACTGCACCGTGGAAAACCTGGTGCACTGGCACTGCGAAGCCTTTGACCTGCATGCCCGCAGCCACACCAGCAGCGTGGCCGGGTTCGGCTTTGATGCGATGGCCTGGGAAGTCTGGCCGGCGTTGTGCGTGGGCGCGACCTTGCACCTGCCACCGGCCCAGGTGGGCAATGAAAACATCGATGAACTGCTGGGCTGGTGGCTGGCCCAGCCGCTGGACGTGAGCTTCCTGCCCACGCCTGTGGCCGAGTACGCCTTCAGCCAGGACCTGGAACACCCAAGCCTGCGCACCTTGTTGATCGGCGGTGATCGCCTGCGCCAGTTCACTCACGAGCGACGGTTTGCAGTGATCAACAACTACGGCCCCACCGAAGCCACGGTGGTCGCCACCTCCGGGCGCGTGCACGCCGGCCAGCCACTGCATATCGGCAAGCCGATGGCCAATGCCACCGTGTACCTGCTCGACGCGCAGCAGCGTCCGGTGCCGGTGGGCGTGGCAGGCGAACTCTATGTGGGCGGCAGCGGCGTGGCCCGCGGGTATTTGAACCGTCCCGAGATGACCGCCGAACGCTTCCTGGATGACCCGTTCAACCCGGGCCGCATGTACCGCACCGGCGACCTGGCGCGCTGGCTGCCGGATGGCAATATCGAGTACCTGGGCCGTAATGACGACCAGGTAAAAGTCCGTGGCGTGCGCATCGAACTGGGGGAAATCGAAACCCGCCTGGCCGCCGTCGATGACATCCAGGAGGCCGTGGTGCTGGTGCGCGACGGTCGATTGGTGGCCTGGTTCACCGAACACGCTGCGCTGGACATCGAGACCCTGCGCGCCGAACTGCACAGCCAACTGCCCGAGGCCATGGTGCCTGTGGCCTACGTGAAACTCGACAGCTGGCCCCTGACCGCCAACGGCAAGCTCGACCGCAAGGCCCTGCCGGCGCCGGACCAGGCCGCCATGCTCAGCCGCGAATACGAAGCTCCGCGTGGAGAAGTCGAAACCACCCTGGCGCGGATCTGGGCCGAGGTGTTGCAGGTAGAACAAGTGGGCCGCCATGACCACTTCTTTGAACTGGGCGGCCATTCATTGCTGGCGGTGAGCTTGATCGAGCGCATGCGCCAGGTCGGCCTCAGCGCCGATGTGCGGGTGTTGTTCAGCCAGCCGACATTGGCTGCACTGGCAGCGGCGGTGGGCAGTGGCCGGGAAGTGGTGGTGCCGGTCAACCGCATCCCTGCCGATTGCCAGCGCATCACGCCGTCGATGCTGTCGCTGGTGGAGCTGGATCAGTCGACCCTCGATCAGGTCGTCGCCAGCGTGCCCGGTGGCGCGGCCAATGTGCAGGACATCTACCCGCTGGCGCCGTTGCAGGAAGGGATTCTTTACCACTACATCACGGCGGAGCAGGGCGACCCGTACCTGCTGCAATCGCACCTGGCGTTCGATACTCAGGCGCGCCTGGAGAGTTTCGCCCAGGCCTTGCAACAGGTGATCAATCGCCACGACATCCTGCGCACCGGCGTGGTCTGGGAAGGCCTGGCGCAGCCGGTGCAGGTGGTGTGGCGCAAGGCGCAATTGCAGGTCGAAGCGTTGCACCTGGAGGGTGACGTACTGGCCGGCCTGCATCAGCGCTTCGACGCCCGACGCTACCGCCTGGACATCGCCCAGGCCCCGCTGATCCGCCTGATGTACGCCAATGACCCGGCCAATCAGCGTGTGGTGGCGGTGCTGCTGTATCACCATATCGTGCTGGACCACACCGCGTTCGACGTGGTGCTGCGGGAAATGCAGGGTTACCTGCTGGGCCAAACCGCACCGCAGGCCGCGCCGATGCCGTATCGCAACTACGTGGCCCAGGCGCGGCTGGGTGTCAGCGAGCAGGAGCACGAAGGCTTCTTCCGCGAGATGCTCGGCGATATCCATGAGCCGACGCTGCCCTTCGGCTTGCAGGATGTGCAGGGCGATGGTCGGGATATCGAAGAATTCACCCACCACCTGGACGCCGCCGTCAGCCGGCGCCTGCGGGCCCAGGCGCGCCTGCTGGGGGTGAGCACCGCGAGCCTGTTCCACCTGGCGTGGGGCCAGGTACTGGCGGTGACGTCGGGCAAGCCGAACGTGGTGTTTGGCACCGTGCTGGTGGGCCGGATGCAGGGCGGCGAGGGGGCGGATCGTGCCCTCGGCGTGTTCATCAATACCCTGCCATTGCGCCTGGATATCGACGGGCAAAACGTGCGCGACAGCGTGCGCGGCACCCACGCTCGGCTCACCGCGCTGCTGGGGCATGAGCATGCGTCCCTGGCCCTGGCCCAGCGTTGCAGCGGGGTGGCGGCGCCGTTGCCGCTGTTCAGCTCGATGCTCAACTACCGTCACCGTGGCGGCGCCACCCGGTCACAGGACGCGCAACACGCCTGGGAAGGCATGCAGACCCTGACCAACGACGGGCGCACCAACTACCCGTTGACCCTGAACGTCGATGACCTGGGGGACGGTTATGACTTCACCGCGCTGACCCTGGCGCAGGTGGGCGCACAGCGGGTCTGCGGTTATATGCAGACGGCGTTGACCCAACTGGTGGATGCCCTGGAACACGCGCCGCACCAGGCTCTTGATCGCCTGCCGATCCTGGGGGATGCAGAGCGCAAGCAACTGCTGTTTGACTTCAACGCCACTGAGGTGGATTACGACCTGGCGCAGACCCTGCACGGCATGTTCGAAGCCCAGGTCGAGCGCACCCCCGATGCGCTGGCGGTGAAGGCGGGCGAGCAACGCCTGACCTACGCCGAGCTGAACCAACGGGCCAACCAGTTGGCCCATCACCTGCGCGGGCTCGGTGTGCAGCCGGATTCGCGGGTGGCGATCTGCGTCGAGCGCGGCCTGGAGATGGTCATCGGCCTGTTCGCGATCCTCAAGGCCGGCGGCGGTTATGTGCCGCTGGACCCGGCCTACCCGCTGGAGCGCCTGGCCTACATGCTGCAAGACAGCGCGCCGGCAGCGGTGCTGGTGCAGGGCGAAACCCGTTCGCTGTTGGGCAATGTGACGGTGCCGGTGGTGGATCTGGACCGGAACGCCTGGCAGCACCTGCCAGCGGCTAACCCACAGGTCGAAGGACTGACCCCGCAGCACCAGGCTTATGTGATCTACACCTCCGGCTCCACCGGCCAGCCCAAGGGCGTGATCAACGAGCACGCCGGTGTGGTCAACCGCCTGCTGTGGATGCAGGACGCCTATGGCCTGAACGCCACTGACGCGGTCCTGCAGAAAACCCCGTTCAGCTTCGACGTGTCGGTGTGGGAGTTCTTCTGGCCGCTGTTCACCGGGGCACGGTTGGTCATGGCGCGCCCCGGCGGGCACAAGGACCCGGCTTACCTGTGCGAAGTGATCGAGGCGCAACAGATCACCACCTTGCACTTCGTGCCGTCGATGCTCGACGTGTTCCTGGCCCATGGCGATGTCAGCCAGAGTGCCGGGTTGCTGCGGGTGATGTGCAGCGGCGAAGCCTTGCCCGGCAGCCTGGTGCGGCGCTTCAAGCAGCAGTTGCCCGGCATCGGCCTGTACAACCTCTACGGCCCGACGGAAGCGGCGGTGGACGTGACCGCCTGGAACTGCGCCAGGCCCGTGGTGCCGGACAACACCCCCATCGGCAAGCCGATTGCCAACACCCGCATGTACCTGCTGGACGCGCGGTTGCAGCCGGTGCCGCTGGGGGTGGTGGGCGAGCTGTTTATCGCCGGCGTGCAAGTCGCTCGCGGCTACCTGCACCGTCCTGAACTGACCGCCGAGCGCTTCCTCAAGGACCCGTTCAATGCCGGCCGGATGTACCGCACCGGCGACGTCGGGCGCTACCTGCCCGACGGCAATATCGAGTACCTGGGCCGCAACGACGACCAGGTGAAAATCCGTGGCCTGCGTATCGAGCTGGGGGAAATCCAGGCGCGCCTGACCGAGTACCCGCAGGTCAAGGAGGCGGCGGTGTTGGCCCGGGATGAGCGGCTGGTGGCGTACTACACCGGCGTGCAGGCCGATATCGAACAACTGCGGGCGCACCTGCTGGCGCGCTTGCCGGACTACATGGTGCCCGCCGTGTTCGTGCACCTGCACGCCTGGCCCCTGAGCCCCAATGGCAAGCTGGACCGCAAGGCCCTGCCGGCGCCGGGTGTGGAGTCGCTGATCGTGCGCGAGTACGAAGCCCCGGTGGGTGACACCGAAATCACCCTGGCGCGGCTGTGGGCCGAGCTGCTGAAGGTGGAGCGGGTAGGGCGACACGACAACTTTTTTGAACTGGGCGGGCACTCGTTGCTGGCCGTCAGTTTGATTGGACGCTTGCGTCAGGAAGGCATGGAAGCCGATGTGCGGGGCCTGTTCGAACAACCGACCCTGGCCGGCTACGCCGCAATTACCGAACGAATGGAGATCGTCCTGTGAGCATCATCGAACTGTTGGCGACACTCAAGGCCAAGGACGTGCAACTGGCGCTCAAGGGCGATCAGCTGTCGGTGCAAGGCAACAAACAGGCCCTGAGCGACGCGGCATTGGTGGCCTCGCTGCGCGAACACAAGCCGGCGCTGATCGAGCTGATCAAGGCCGGGGATTACTCGGCGACCAAGGCGGGTGAGGTGCAGGTGCCAGCCAATGGCATTGCGCCGGGCGCTACCTTCATCACCCCGCAGATGCTGACCCTGTCGAACCTCAGCCAGGCGTCCATCGACCGCATCCTCGAGACCGTCGAGGGTGGCGTCGCCAATGTGCAGGACATCTACCCGCTGGCGCCGTTGCAGGAGGGCATCCTCTACCACCATGTGAGTGCCGAACACGGCGACCCGTACATCATGCAGTCGCTGTTTGCCTTCGACAGCCTCGAGCGCTTCGAGGGGTTTGCCCGGGCCCTGCAACAGGTGATCGACCGCCACGACATCCTGCGTACCGGGGTGGTGTGGGAGGGCCTGGAAGAACCGTCGCAAGTGGTCTGGCGCACGGCGCGCCTGCCGGTGCAGGCGATTGAGCTGGACCCGGCCGACGGTGATATCGCTGCCCAGTTGCACCGACTGTTCGATGGCCGTCATTACCGCATGGACGTGACCCAGGCACCGCTGCTGCGGCTGGTGCGCGCCCGGGATGAAGCCGGCCAGCGCGTGGTGGCGATGCTGTTGTTCCACCACATGGCCCTGGACCACAGCGCTTTGGAAGTGGTGTGCCACGAGATGCAGGCCTGCCTGCTGGGCAAGGCCGAGCGGTTGGGCCAGGCCGTGCCGTTTCGCAACTACGTCGCGCAGGCGCGGCTGGGCATCAGCGAGCAGGAACACGAAGGTTTCTTCCGCCAGATGCTCGGCGACATCAGCGAACCCACCTTGCCCTACGGCTTGCAGGATGTGCAGGGTGACGGCGACAACATCGAAGAAATCAGCCTGGCGCTGGCCCCGCAACTGAGCCGGCGTCTGCGCGCCCAGGCCCGGCAGTTGGGCGTGAGTGCCGCGAGCCTGTTCCATATGGGCTGGGCCCAGGTGCTGGGCGTGCTGGCGGGCAAGCAACAGGTGGTGTTCGGCACGGTGCTGATGGGCCGCATGCAGGGCAGCCACGACACCGACCGTGCGTTGGGGATCTTTATCAACACCTTGCCGTTCCGGGTGGATGTGGGCGCCGAAGACGTACGCGCCGGGGTCAAGGCCACCCATGCCCGGCTCACCACCTTGCTGCGCCACGAACATGCGCCGCTGGCTCTGGCCCAGCGGTGCAGCGGCGTGGTGGCGCCGACGCCGCTGTTCAGCGCGTTGCTCAACTACCGCCACAGCGCCGGCAGCGCGAGTGCCGAGGCGGCATCGGCCTGGCAGGGTATTCAGGCGTTGCGTTCCGAGGAGCGCACCAACTACCCGTTGACCCTGAGCGTCGACGATCTGGGCGAGGACTTCAGCCTGAGCCTGTTGGCCAGTGCCCAGGTGGATCCGCAGCGGGTGTGCAGCTATCTGCAAACCGCCCTGGAAAACCTGGTGCAGGCGCTGGAACAGGCACCCGAAACACCCTTGAATCGTTTGTCGGTGCTGCCCGAGGCGGAGCAGCGCCATCTGCTGAAGCAGTTCAACGCCACAGCCGCCGACTTCCCCCAAGGCACCACCCTGCACGGGCGTATCGAAGCGCAAACCCTGCTGACCCCGGACGCGGTGGCCGCGGTATATCAAGGCCGCCAACTGACCTACGCCGAATTGAATCAGCAAGCCAACCTGCTGGCCCATCACCTGCTGGCGCTGGGGGTAAAACCCGACGACCGCGTGGCCATCGTGGCCCGGCGCGGCCTGGACACCCTGGCCGGGTTGCTGGCGATCCTCAAGTCCGGCGCCTGCTATGTACCGGTGGACCCGTCGCACCCCGCCGAGCGCCTGAGCTACCTGCTCAGCGACAGCGCCCCGGTTGCAGTCCTGACCCAGCACGCACTGCTGGAACGCCTGCCCGCGCTCGACGTGCCGGTGATCAACCTCGACCGTTTTACCTGGCATCACCATTCGGCCAGCAACCCGCACGTCGCCGTCACACCGTCCAACCTGGCCTACGTGATCTACACCTCCGGCTCCACCGGCCTGCCCAAGGGCGTAATGGTGGAGCACCACACCGTGGCCAACCTGGTGGACTGGCATTGCCGCGCATTTGACCTGTGCGCCGGACGGCATACCGCCAGCGTCGCCGGGTTCGGCTTTGACGCGATGGCCTGGGAGGTCTGGCCGGCCCTCTGCGTGGGCGCGACCTTGCACCTGCCGCCGGCTCACGACGGCGCGGAAGACATCGACGCGCTACTGGACTGGTGGCGCGCGCAACCGCTGGACGTGTGTTTCCTGCCCACGCCCGTGGCCGAATATGCGTTCAGCCAGAACATCGAACACCCGACCCTGCGCACCCTGCTGATTGGCGGCGACCGCCTGCGCCAGTTCACCCGGGCCCAGCGTTTCGAGGTGATCAACAACTACGGGCCCACCGAAGCCACGGTGGTCGCCACCTCCGGCCGGATCGAACCCGGGCAGCCGTTGCACATCGGCAAACCCATCGCCAATGCCACGGTTTACCTGCTGGACGAACAGCAACGCCCGGTGCCGTTGGGCGTTGCCGGTGAACTGTATGTGGGCGGCAAGGGCGTGGCGCGGGGGTATCTCAACCGCCCGGAAATGACCGCCGAACGCTTCCTGGATGACCCGTTCAACCCGGGCCGTATGTACCGCACCGGCGACCTGGCGCGCTGGTTGCCGGACGGGAATATCGAGTACCTGGGGCGCAACGACGACCAGGTAAAAATCCGTGGCGTGCGTATCGAACTGGGGGAAATCGAAACCCGCCTCAACCAGCTTCCGAGTCTCCAGGAAGTGGTGGTGCTGGCCCGTGAAGACCAGCCGGGCCAGCCACGGTTGGTAGCCTACTTCACCGAAAACCCGCAGTTCGATGCCCTTGAAGTGGGCGAGATTCGTGCGCATCTGGTGGCGCATCTGCCGGATTACATGGTGCCGGTGGCCTACGTAAAACTGGATGCGTTGCCCCTGACCGCCAACGGAAAGCTGGACCGCAAGGCCCTGCCAAAACCGGACCTGGCCGCGGTATTCACCCGCGAATACGAGGCGCCCCACGGCGATATTGAAAGCGTGCTCGCGCAGATCTGGGCCGAGGTGCTGCACGTGGAGCGCGTCGGGCGCCAGGACCATTTCTTCGAGCTGGGCGGGCATTCGTTGCTGGCGATGCGCATGGTGTCTCAAGTGCGCCAGCAACTGGGGGTCGACCTGGCGCTGGGTGAGCTGTTCGCCAATGCCGAACTGGCGGCGGTGGCGCAAGTGCTGGCCCAGGCGGGACGCAGCACGTTGCCGGATATCCTGCCGGCGGCACGGGACGCAGATTTGCCGCTGTCGTTTGCCCAGCAACGCCTGTGGTTCCTGGCGCTGATGGAAGGGGCCAACACGGCCTACAACATTCCGATCGGCCTGCGCCTGCGCGGACAGTTGCACGTCGAGGCGCTGCAACGGGCCCTGGCGCGGATCGTGGCGCGGCATGAGACCTTGCGTAGCCGTTTCGCCCAGCAGGACGACGACGCCTGCGTGCTGATCGTGCCGCCCGAAGAGGTGATGCCCCTGCAAGTGCAGGACCTGCGTCGTCACCCCGAAGCACAGCAGGTGCTGGACGCGCTGATCCAGGGCGAAGCCTCGGCACCCTTTGACCTGCAACGCGGCCCGCTGCTGCGTGGGCGGCTGGTGATCATGGCCGACGATCATCATGTGTTGCTGCTGACCCTCCACCATATCGTGTCAGACGGCTGGTCCATGGGCGTGTTGACCCGCGAACTGATGGCGCTGTACCAGGCCTTCAGCCGCGGTGAGGCTGATCCATTGCCGCCATTGCCGATCCAGTACGGCGACTTCGCCGTCTGGCAGCGCCTGTGGCTCAGCGGCGACGTGCTGCACCGCCAGAGCAGCTACTGGCAACACACCTTGGCCGGTGCGCCAGCCTTGTTGATGCTGCCCACTGACCGCCCGCGTCCGGCCCGGCAGGACTACGCCGGCAGCAGCGTCGACGTGTGCCTGGACGAGCGCCTGACCGCCGGGCTCAAGGCCCTCAGCCAACGCCATGGCACCACGCTGTACATGGTGATGATGACCGCGTGGGCCTCGTTGCTGTCGCGTCTGGCAGGCCAACAGGAAGTGGTGATCGGCTCGCCGGTCGCCAACCGCCAACGGGCCGAGGTGGAAGGTTTGATCGGGCTGTTCGTCAACACCCTGGCGGTGCGCATCGATACCTCGGGAGCGTTGAGCGCCGAGGCGTTGCTGGCGCGGGTCAAGGGCTTGACCCTGGACGCCCAGGCCCATCAGGACCTGCCGTTTGAACAGGTGGTGGAGATCACCCGGCCAGTGCGCAGCCTGGCCCATAGCCCGTTGTTCCAGACGATGCTGACCTGGCAGGACAGCGACGCGCCGGTGCTGGCCCTTGGGGACTTGAGCCTTGAAGGGATTGTGGAGGACAGTCACTTTGCCAAGTTCGACCTGTCCCTGAACCTCGGCGAGGCCCGGGGCGAAATCCGCGGCACCCTGGAGTACGCGATTGCGTTGTTCGATGAGTCGACGATGCAGCGTTATGTCGGCTATTTCACCCGCGTGCTGCAAGCCATGGTCGTTAATGATCAGGCGGTGCTGGAGCACGCTGATTTGCTGGACGGCCAGGAGCGCGAGCACCTGCTGTTCGACTTCAACGACACCGCAGTCGATTACAACCTCGACCAGACACTCCACGGTATGTTCGAAGCCCAGGTTGAGCGTACGCCCGATGCAGTGGCGGTGAAGGCGGGCACACAGTGCCTGAGCTATCGCGAACTGAACCAGCGGGCCAATCAGTTGGCCCATCACCTGCGGGAGCTGGGCGTACAGCCGGATTCGCGGGTGGCGATCTGCGTCGAGCGCGGCCTGGAGATGGTCGTCGGGCTTTTCGCGATCCTCAAGGCGGGCGGTGGTTATGTGCCGCTGGACCCGGCGTACCCGCTGGAGCGCATCGCCTACATGCTCAAGGACAGCGCGCCGGCGGCGGTGTTGGTGCAGGGCGAAACCCGTGCCTTACTGGGCGAGGTAAAGGTGTCGGTGGTGGATCTGGACCAGAACACCTGGCAGCACCTGCCGATGACCAATCCGCAGGTCGATGGATTGACCGCGCAGCATCAGGCCTACGTGATCTACACCTCCGGCTCCACCGGCCAACCGAAGGGCGTGATCAACGAACACGCGGGCGTGGTCAACCGCCTGCTGTGGATGCAGGACGAGTACGGGCTTGATACTCAGGACACGGTGTTGCAGAAAACCCCGTTCAGCTTCGACGTGTCGGTGTGGGAGTTTTTCTGGCCGCTGTTCACCGGCGCCCGCTTGGTGATGGCGCGTCCTGGCGGGCACAAGGACCCGGTTTACCTGTGCGAGGTGATCGAGGCGGAGCAGATCACCACCTTGCACTTTGTGCCGTCGATGCTCGACGTGTTCCTGGCCCACGGTGATGTCAGCCAGAGCGCCGGGCTGGTGCGGGTGATGTGCAGCGGCGAAGCCTTGCCCGGCAGCCTGGTGCGCCGCTTCAAACAACAGCTTCCCGGCATCGGCTTGTACAACCTTTATGGCCCCACCGAAGCAGCGGTGGACGTGACGGCATGGGATTGCGCCGGGCCCGTCACCCCGGACAACACACCGATCGGCAAGCCGATCGCCAACACCCGCATGTACCTGCTGGACGCGCAGTTGCAGCCGGTGCCATTGGGGGTGGTGGGCGAGCTGTTTATCGGTGGCGTGCAAGTCGCCCGGGGTTACTTGCACCGCCCTGAACTGACGGCCGAACGCTTCCTCAAGGACCCGTTCAGTACCGGCCGGATGTACCGCACCGGCGACGTCGGGCGTTACTTGCCCGACGGCACTATCGAGTACCTGGGCCGCAACGACGACCAGGTAAAAATCCGTGGCCTGCGCATTGAACTGGGGGAGATCCAGGCGCGACTGCTCCAGTTCCCGCAGCTCAGCGAAGCCGCGGTTATCGCCCGGGATTCACGGCTGGTGGCTTACTACACCGGCGTGCCGGCCGAGATCGACGCTCTGCGCAGCCATCTGCTGGAACACCTGCCGGACTACATGGTGCCGACGACCTTCATGCACCTGGACGCCTTGCCCCTGAGCCCCAACGGCAAGCTCGACCGCAAGGCCCTGCCGGCGCCGGTCCTTGCGTCGGTGATCGCCCGGGAATATGTCGCGCCAGTGGGCGATATCGAAGTCACCCTGGCCGGCCTGTGGGCGGACTTGCTCAAGGTGGAGCGGGTGGGGCGGCATGACAATTTCTTCGAACTGGGCGGCCACTCGCTGCTGGCCGCCAGCCTGATCGGCCGCATGCGCCGGGCCGGACTGTCGGCGGATGTGAAGGTGTTGTTTGGCCAGCCGACCCTGGCGGCGTTGGCTGCGGCGGTGGGTGGTGGCCGCGAAGTGGCGGTGCCGGTCAATGGCATTGCTGCCGATTGCACGCGCATCACCCCGGACATGCTCACGCTGGTGACCCTGGCACAACCTGTCATCGACCGTCTCGTCGCGACCATTCCCGGCGGCGCGGCCAATGTGCAGGACATCTACCCGCTGGCGCCGTTGCAGGCCGGGATCCTGTATCACCACCGGGCGGTGCAGCAGGGTGATGCGTACCTGTTGCAGGCGCAGTTCGCCTTTGCCAGCGTCGAGCGCCTTGAAGCGTTCGCCCAGGCCTTGCAGGCGGTGATCGAGCGGCATGACATCCTGCGTTCGTCGATGCACTGGGATGGGCTGGAAGAACCGGTGCAGGTGGTATGGCGCCAGGCCTCGCTGCAGGTCGAGGCGATTCAACTGACAGGCGATGTGCTGGAGCAATTGCAGACGCGCTTCCATGAGCATCGCCTGGACCTGGCCCAGGCACCGTTGATGCGCCTGGTGTACGCCGAGGACCCGGCCAACCAGCGAGTGGTTGCATTGTTGCTGTTCCATCACCTGGTGATGGACCACGTTGCGCTGGAAGTGCTGCAGCACGAGATGCAGGCCTGCCTGCTGGGCCGGCGCGAACAGTTGGGCGCGGCGGTGCCGTATCGCAACTATGTGGCCCAGACGCGGCTGGGAATGGGCGAGGAAGAGCACGAAGCGTTCTTCCGCGAGATGCTCGGTGAGGTCGATGAGCCGACGCCAGCCCTGAATGCACCGGGTGAAGCGCAGCAGGCGCGCCTGAACGTCGACCCGCTGTTGAACGGGCGCCTGCGCAGCCTGGCACGTCATCTTGGGGTGAGTGCGGCGAGTTTGATGCACCTGGCCTGGGCGCAGGTATTGGGCAAGGTCTGCGGCCGCGAGCAGGTGGTGTTCGGCACTGTGTTGCTGGGCCGGCTGCAAGGCGGTGAAGGCGCTGAACGTGCCTTGGGCGTGTTCATCAACACCTTGCCGCTGCGGGTCGACCTGGGGCAGCGCACGGTGCACGCGGCGCTGATGGCGACCCACGCCAGCCTGACCCGACTGCTCAGCCACGAGCATGCGCCTCTGGCCCTGGCCCAGCGTTGCAGCGGGCTGCCGGCCAATACGCCGCTGTTCAGCGTGCTGTTCAACTACCGTCACAGTGCGCCGCACGCTGGCGCAGTGGCCGAGGCCTGGCAGGGCATGCAGGTGCTCAAGGCCGAGGAACGCACCAACTTTGCGTTGTCCCTGAGTGTCGATGACCTGGGGGACGGGTTCAGCTTCGACGTGATGGGGCAGGGCGCGCCACGCCTCTGCGAGTACCTGCATATCGCCCTCGAACAGCTGGTGCAGGCCCTGGAACAGAATGCCGGGAGCGCCATCAGCCAACTGTCGATTCTGCCGGTGGCAGAGCGTGAAAAACTGCGGGTGGAGTTCAACGCCACCCAACGTGAATTCCCTCACGAACATACCGTGCAGCGCTTGTTCGAAGCCCAGGCCCAGGCGCGTCCGAGCGCCGTCGCCGTGGTGCATGGCGAACACACCCTGAGTTACGGCGCGCTGAATACCCGCGCCAACCAGTTGGCTCACCACCTGCGCACTCTGGGCGTGCAGCCCGGCGACCACGTAGCGATCCTGCTGCCACGCTCGATTGACCTGCTGCTCAGCCAGCTGGCGATCCTCAAATGCGCCGCCGCCTACGTGCCGCTGGACATCAACGCCCCGGCCGAACGCCAGGCCTTCATGGTGCAGGACAGCGGCGCGGTGTGGCTGTTGACCCACAGCAACGAATCCATCGATTACCCGGCCCGCCGGATCGACCTCGACACCCTGGCGCTGGACCCGCAACCGAGCCACAACCCCGACCTGTCACAGTCCTCGGAGCGGGTGGCGTACATCATGTACACCTCCGGCTCCACCGGCACCCCCAAAGGCGTGCTCGTGCCGCACCGGGGCATCACGCGGCTGGTGATCAATAACGGCTACGCCGATTTCAACGCCCATGACCGCGTGGCATTTGCCTCCAACCCGGCGTTCGACGCGAGCACCATGGACGTGTGGGGCCCCTTGCTCAACGGCGGCCAGGTGCTGGTGATCGACCATGCCACCTTGCTCGACCCGGGGGCTTTTGGCCGGGTATTGAAGGCCGGCGGGGCGACGATCCTGTTCGTCACCACCGCCCTGTTCAACCAGTACGTGCAGCTGATTCCCGACGCGTTGGCCGGGCTGCGCATCCTGCTTTGCGGCGGCGAGCGGGCGGACCCGGCGGCGTTCCGCAGCCTGCTGGCCCAGGCACCGGCGCTGCGCCTGGTGCATTGCTACGGCCCGACGGAAACCACCACCTACGCCACCACGTATGAAGTGCAGGCCATCGCCGCCGACGCCGAAAGCGTGCCGATCGGCAAGCCGATTTCCAACACGCAGATCCATGTGCTGGATGCGCAGTTGCAGCCGGTGCCAATGGGTGTGGTCGGGGAAATCTGCATTGGCGGGCACGGCGTGGCCAAGGGGTATTTGAACCGGCCTGAGCTGACGGCCGAAAAGTTTGTCGATAACCCGTTTGGCGAGGGCTTGCTGTACCGCACCGGGGACCTGGGACGCTGGTCGGCGGACGGGCTGCTGGAGTGCATCGGGCGCAATGACGACCAGGTGAAGATCCGTGGTTTCCGCATCGAGTTGGGCGAGATCGAAGCGCGCCTGGCGACCTGTGCCGGGATCAAGGATGTGGTGGTGCTGGCGCGGGAGGATGTGCCGGGGGACAAACGCCTGGTGGCGTACTACACCGGCGAGCCGCTGGCCATCGAGGTGTTGCGCAGCCATCTGCTGCAGCACCTGCCGGACTACATGGTGCCGTCGGCCTATGTGCCGCTGGAAAAAATGCCCCTGACCGCCAACGGCAAAGTCGACCGCAAGGCCCTGCCGGTGCCGGCGATGGAAGCGTTGGTGAGCCGCGTGTTCGAGGCCCCGGCGAATGAGCTGGAGCAGACCCTGGCGCGACTCTGGGCCGAGGTGTTGAGGTTGGAACAGGTCGGCCGGCATGACAGTTTCTTTGAACTGGGCGGGCATTCGTTGCTGGCGATCCGGCTGGTCAACCTGATGGAAGAGGCGGGGCTCGGGGTATCGCTGGCGGAGCTGTTCCAGCACGCCAGCGTGGCTTCGGTGGCTGCGATGCTCGGCCAGCGCACTGCGCGGGAGGACAACCGCTCGCTGATCACCGTGCGCGCCAGCGGCAGCCAGCCGCCGTTGTTCCTGGTGCATGAGTTCAGCGGCATGGACGTGTACTTCCCGGCGCTGGGCCGGCATCTGCCGGGTGACTACCCGATCTATGGCTTGCCCGGCGCGCCCCTCGGTGAGCCGCAATTGCAAACCATGGAAGGCCTCGCGGCGCGGCTGGTGAGGATTATTCGGTCGGTGCAGCCCCATGGGCCGTATCGCCTGGCGGGTTGGTCGTTTGGCGGGGTGCTGGCCTATGAAGTGGCGATGCAACTGCAGGGGCTGGACGAGCCGGTAGCATTCCTCGGGCTGATCGACAGCTACGTGCCGCGCATGACCGACCAGGGCAAGGCGCGCTGGGCCGGTCCGGATGCCCTCAAGCGGCATCTGTTGTTGCAGTGCACGGCGTATTGGAAGGCACAGGGAGGTGTGGATGAGTTGGCGAGCCTGGAGCAACTGGACGCGCAGATTGGACAGCTGGACTTTGCTGGCTTGCTGCAACGCTGCCGCGATCGGCATCTGTTGTACGCGCAGATGGCGGCGGCAACGGACGCGGATCTCTTGAGTTTTATCGAGCGGGAAGTCGGGCACGGGCATGCGTTGGCGCATTACAGCCTGTTCCCGATGCCGCTGGCGGTGCACCTGTTCAGCGCTGCCGAGCGGCCGACGGAACTGTCGCGGCGCAGCCTGGATTTGGGCTGGGACAAGGCGCTGGCCGCAGGGCAATTGCGCCGCATTGAAGTCCCGGGGGATCACCAGAGCATGATGCAGGCGCCGCATATCCAGGCGCTGGGGCAGGCGTTGGGTGAAGCCCTGGCGCTGAGTGAGGCGCCGCGTGTGGCGGAGCATCAGCCGTTGTTGCGGATTCAGAGTGGCCGCGCCGGGCAGGCACCGATCTTTTGTGTGCCGGGGGCGGGGGACAGCGTGACCGGGTTTGTGGGGTTGACCGAGGCGTTGGGCCGGGACTGGCCGATCTTTGGCTTGCAGCCGCGCGGGCTGGATGGAGAGGTGGTGCCTCACAGTCAGGTCGAGGCGGCGGCGCGCTGTTATTTGCAGGCGCTGGAGTTGGAATGTCCTTCGGGGCCGGTGCATCTGGTCGGGCATTCGTTTGGTGGCTGGGTGGTGTTTGAGATGGCCGCGCGGTTGCAGGCCCAGGGGCGTGAGGTGGCTTCGTTGACGTTGATTGACAGCGAGGCGCCCGGGGGGAATGGGGTGGTGGGCAGGCCGTATACCACGACGGCGGCGTTGTTGCGGTTGGTGGAGTCGATGCAGATTGCGTCGGGTAAGTCGCTGGGTGTTGATGCGGTGGATTTTGCCGGGCGGGATGAAGTGGAGCAGCGGCGGTTGTTGCATGCGGGGATGGTGGGGGTTGGGTTGTTGCCTGTGCGGTCTTCGGCGGATGCCATGGATGGGCCGGCGCGGACGTATGCGTCGGCGTTGCGTACGGTTTATCGGCCGGCTCAAAGGTATGAGGGGGTGGTGCGGCTGGTGTTGGCGGAGGATCCGACCCTGGATGCGGCGGGGAATCAGCGGGAGCAGGGGGTGATGGTTGATGGGTGGCGCCAGTGCACCGGGTCGTTGGAGGTTTGGTATGGGCCGGGGAATCATTTTTCGTTGCTCAAGGCGCCGAATGTGTTGAGTTTGGCGGCTTGGTGGCGGGATGGGGTTTTGGCTGGGGAGCGGGTTTTGTGAGGGGTTTTGATGGAGTACATATCCGTTTCTGCGGTAACGGCCACTTAGGGTTCCGCTCTTACAGCGGGTCACTTTTGGCAAACGCCCCAAAAGTAACCAAAAGGTCTTTGCCCCACCACTCGGTGCCTCGCTTAGGCTCGGCATGCCCGCAATCAGACCCGTCTCCGCGGGCCGCCGCGACGGGCCATCCATGGCCCGGCGCGGCTAAATCGGCATCCCTGCCGATTTACCCGCTCCACCGTGCCTGCTTGCGGCCATCGTGGTTAACGGGGCCCGCAGATCAAGATCAAAAGCAAGAGCACGGCGGCCTGAAAGCCGACCTGAGTGGTAGAAGCAAAGGCAAAAGCCGCTTTTCTGTAGGAGCTGGCTTGCCGGCGAAGAACCTGAGAGCGCCGCGTTCATTCAGGACGCCAACGTCATCGTTAACGACCATCGCCGGCAAGCCAGCTCCTACAGGGGAGGCGTGCGCGCTGTAGATTTTGATTTTGCCTTTGCTTCACCACACTCAAGCCGGCCTGTAGGCCGCTGTAAGAGCGGAACCAATATCAGCCGTTACCAAAAAAACGGATATGTACTCCGAGCCAAAAGCCGGACCAACTTCAACACCTCTCATGGTCATTTATGGAAAAGTCAAAGTATCGGAAAGCAGGATTGGCCCTGGTGTTGACCGTCGCAGCCGGCCTGATCATCTACACCGTGCAGGCCCCCGCAGACGCGCCGCAGTACCTGACCGCCACCGCCGAACGCAGTGACATCGAAAACGCCGTCCTGGCCACCGGCCTGCTGGAAGGCGTCAAGCAGGTCGACGTCGGCGCCCAGGTCTCCGGCCAACTCAAGTCCCTGAAGGTCAAGGTCGGCGACAAGGTCAAGAAGGGCCAATGGCTCGCCGAAATCGACCCACTGATCCTGCAGAACACCCTGCGCAAAGCCCAGGTCGACGAAGAAAACCTCCAGGCCCAACGCCGTGCCACCGCGGCTCAACTCAAGGAAACCAAATCCGTCTACCAACGCTACCAGGGCCTGCAGGAGGACGAATCCGTCTCCCGCCAGGACTTCGAAACCGCCGAGTCCAACTACGAAGTGCAGCGCGCCAACCTGATGTCCCTCGACGCCCAGATCAAAAGCGCCCACATCCAGATCGACACCGCCAAGATCAACCTGGCCTACACCCGCATCGTCGCGCCCATCGACGGCGATGTAGTGGGCATCGTCACCCAGGAAGGCCAGACCGTGATCGCCAGCCAACTGGCGCCGGTGCTGCTCAAGCTCGCCGACCTGGACACCATGACCGTCAAGGCCCAGGTCTCCGAGGCCGACGTGATCCACATCAGCCCCGGCCAACAGGTGTACTTCACCATCCTCGGCGAGGCCGACAAACGCTACTACGCCAAACTGCGCGGCACCGAACCGGCCCCGCAGAACTTTCTCGAAACCCAGACCGCCGGCACCCCCAAGCAAAACACCGCGGTGTTCTACAACGCACTGTTCGACGTGCCCAACCCCGACCACCGCCTGCGCATCGCCATGACCGCCCAGGTGCGCATCGTGCTCGACACCGCCAAGGCCGCGCTGACGGTGCCCGTGGCCGCACTCGGCCCGCGCAACGCCGATGGCCGCTTCCCGGTGCGGGTGCTGGATGCCAAGGGCCGGGCCAACACGCGGCAGGTGCAGACCGGCATCAACAACAACGTCAAGGTGCAGATCCTCGATGGCCTGGCCGAAGGCGACAAGGTGGTGATTGGCGATCCATCGCCTGCCGTGGCGGGGGGCTGATCGATGACTCAGCCACTGCTGGAGCTTAAAGGCATCGTGCGCAGTTTCATGGCCGGTGACCGTGAGTTCATTGCGCTCAAGGGTATCGACCTGACCATCCACGCCGGGGAAATGGTCGCGATTACCGGGGCTTCGGGCTCGGGTAAATCCACCCTGATGAACATCCTCGGCGGCCTCGACTACGCCACCGCCGGCAGCTACAAGATCAATGGCATCGAAACCCGCACCCTGGGGGATGAACAGCTGGCGGAGCTGCGTCGTGACTACTTCGGTTTTATCTTCCAGCGTTACCACCTGCTGGCGCACTTGAGTGCGTTGCACAACGTGGAAATGCCGGCGATTTATGCCGGCACACCGGAAAGCGCGAGGCACAGTCGGGCAGGGGAGCTGTTGGCACGACTGGGCTTGTCGGGGCATTTGACCCATCGCCCGAGCCAGCTGTCCGGCGGCCAGCAACAGCGGGTGAGTATCGCCCGGGCCTTGATGAATGGCGGCGAGGTGATCCTCGCCGACGAACCCACCGGCGCCCTCGATACCCACAGCGGCAAGGAAGTGATGCGCATCCTGGCGGAGCTGCACGCCGCCGGGCACACGGTGATCATCGTCACCCACGACCCGAAGGTCGCAGCCAATGCCCAGCGGATCATTGAGGTGCGCGATGGCGAGATTGTCAGTGACCGCGCCAACGAAAGTGTCGGCCTGGACCTGCCCACCGAGGCACCCATCGAGCCCAAGCGCAGCGGTGCGCGCAAGTTGGTGGCCAGCCTCGGGTTGTTCAAGGAGGCCTTCAACATGGCCTGGGTCGCGCTGATTTCCCATCGCATGCGCACCTTGCTGACCATGCTCGGCATCGTCATCGGCATCACCTCGGTGGTGTCGATCTCGGCCATCGGCGAGGGCGCCAAGCGTTATGTGCTCAAGGACATCCAGGCCATCGGCAGCAACACCATTGATATCTTTCCCGGCAAGAGTTTCGGTGACAGTCGCGCCTCGGCGATCGAGACGCTGTTGCCGTCGGATGTGGAGGCGCTGAACCAGCTGTATTATGTCGACAGCGCCACGCCGGTGGTGGGGCGCAACCTGTTGCTGCGCTACGGCAATATCGACCTGGACGCGCAGGTCAATGGGGTCAGCGATCGCTATTTCCAGGTCAAGGGCCTGAAGCTCGAAGCCGGGATTACCTTCAGCGAAAGCGACGCCCGGCGCCAGGCCCAGGTGGTGGTGATCGATCACAACGCGCGTCATCGGTTGTTCGGCCCCGGCGTGGATCCGCTGGGCCAGGTGATCCTGGTGGGCAACCTGCCGTGCACGGTGATCGGGGTGACGGCCGACAATAAAAACATGTTTGCCGCCAGCAAGGCGCTGAACGTGTGGGTGCCCTATGAAACGGCGGCAGGCCGGCTGTTGGGCCAGCGTCATCTGGACAGCATCACCGTGCGCATCAAGGATGGCCAGCCGAGCAAGGTAGTGGAAGAGAACGTCACCAAGCTGATGTTGCAGCGCCACGGCACCAAGGATTTCTTTACCAACAACCTCGACAGCATCATGCAGACGGTGCAGAAAACCAGCCGTTCCCTGGCGTTGCTGCTGTCGTTGATCGCGGTGATTTCATTGCTGGTGGGCGGCATCGGGGTGATGAATATCATGCTGGTGTCGGTGACCGAACGCACCCGTGAGATCGGGATTCGCATGGCGGTGGGCGCGCGGCAATCGGATATTCGCCAGCAGTTTCTGGTGGAGGCGGTGATGGTCTGCCTGATTGGCGGGATGATCGGCATCTCGCTGTCATTCGCCATCGGCTATCTGTTTTCGTTGTTTGTGAAAGAGTGGGAAATGGTGTTTTCCCTGGGGTCGGTGGTGACGGCGTTTGCGTGTTCGACGTTGATCGGGATTGTGTTCGGGTTTGTGCCGGCGAGGAATGCGGCGCGGCTGGATCCGATTGAAGCCCTGGCGCGGGATTAACCCGGGTAGAGATCAAAAGTGTGGGAGCTGGCTTGCCTGCGATAGCGATGTGTCAGTCAACATATCAGGTGACTGAGACACCGCTATCGCAGGCAAGCCAGCTCCCACATTGGTTCTGTGGTGTTCTAGAGACCGCTGCTTTCTTCCGTGGAATACATCCACCGCATCAACGAATGCCGACCACTGATGCCCATCTTGATCGCCGCCCGCTTGAGGTAGCTCTCGATGGTGTTGACCTTCAACGCCAACTGCTCCGCCAGTTCCGGCGCGGTGCGTCCGGCCAGCAACCCGACGCACACTTCAAGCTCGCGGCTGGACAGGGCCAGCCCGGATTGCGCAAGGCGTTCTTCAAAGCGCCGGCGCAAGGTGTCGATGCCTTGTTGCTGCGGCACTTCATTCTCCGGGCCGCTGGGTTGCAGGGCGCTGATGTGTTTTTCAACCATCGGCAGCAGCAGGGAAGAGAAGTCTTGCAGGATGATCCGTTCCTGCTGGGAAAAACTCTCGCAAGGGTTGGAGCGGTACACCGACAGCACGTAGCTGACGTCATTCTTGCGTCGGGTCAGGTGCAGTTGGGCGGCGGCCTGGGTCTCGTCCAGGTCGGGCAGCGGGGCGTGGTCCCTTGAACTCACGGGCATTTGGGTGATGTGCGTGGCGTCGACCGCCAGTTGGGTGAGGATCAGGTCGTGCAGCATGCGCGGGAAATGCCGGCTGCCGGTGCTGGCGATGACCTTGCCAATGTGGGGGAACAGGTGTGAGTTCATCATTTCATCCATGAGTTTCAAGGAGGGCGGCGTACAGGGCAGTGATATCCATGACTGCCGCCTCGTATGCTAGTACAGGCTGTCGCAAACGGGCCAATGAATGGATCAAATTTTTTGCGGGGCAGGGCGCAACGGGAAAAGCCCGACCTTTGCAGGCCGGGCTATTGGTAAACGTCGGGCCTGGTGATGAATTTACTTCAAGCGTGATGAACGTTGTGTTGCACCGCCCGGGATTTCGGCTTTTCGGCACAGGCGTGAAGGGCCTGGGCAACGTCGGCCAGCAGGTCGGCGACATCTTCCAGGCCTGCCGAGAGCCGCACCAGCCCTTCGGAAATTCCGTGATGGGCGCGTTGTTCCGGGGTGTAGGTGGAGTGGGTCATGCTGGCCGGGTGCTGGGCCAGTGACTCGGCGTCCCCGAGGCTCACTGCCCGGGTGAACAGCTTCAGGGCGTTCATGAAGCGCCGGCCCATGTCGATGCCACCCTTGAGTTCGAACGCGATCATGCCGCCCGACTGCTTCATCTGCCGCGCGGCCAATTCATACTGCGGGAAGGAGCGCAGGCCGGGGTAGGTCACCCATTCCACCAGTGGATGGGCCTGCAAGGCTTCGGCGATGGCCAGGGCGTTGCTGCAATGGCGATCCATGCGCAGTGCCAGGGTCTTGAGGCCGCGCATCAGCAGGGCCGCATCCTGGGGCGACATCACCGCGCCGGTCAGGTCCTTGAGCCCTTGCAGGCGAATGCGCTGGGCCAGGGCCTGGCTGCTGACGGCGATGCCGGCAGTGATGTCGCCGTGGCCGCTGAGGTATTTGGTGGCCGAGTGCACCACCACGTCGGCGCCCATTTCCAGCGGGCGTTGCAGGTAGGGCGTGCAATAGGTGTTGTCGACCACCACGGTGATGCCGGGTTGGCGGTGGGCGATCTCGGCGACGGCGGCGATGTCCACCAGTTGCAGGTTGGGGTTGGCCGGGGTTTCGAAGTAGATCATGCGGGTGGCCGGGTTGATGGCCTCGCGCAGGGCGTAGAGGTCGGTGAGGTCGACATGGCGCACCTTGATGCCGAACTCGCCGATGCCGTGGTGCAGCAGGGCGAAGGTGCAGCCGTAGAGGGTCTGGCTGACGATGATCTCGTCACCGGGGCGCAGCAGGGTCCAGAACGTCGCGGCAATCGCGCCCATGCCGGAGCTGAAGGCCACGGCGGCTTCGCCGTTTTCCAGGGTGGCCATGCGCGCTTCCAGCAGGGCCAGGGTGGGGTTGGAGATGCGCGTATAGAAGTGCCCGCTCTCTTCACCGGCGAAGCAGGCGGCGCCGTATTCGGCGGTGGGGAAGGCGAAGGTTGCCGACAGGTAGATCGGCGGCACGAGGGCGCCGTGGTGGTCTTGGGGATCGTAGCCGTGGTGGATGGCACGGGTGGAAAAGCCGAACGTATTGTGTTTATTTTTCATGGTCGGACGCTCCTTATTTCCTACAATGCTATGCTTATAACTGCGGCCGAACGTTCCATAGTTTGCTGGGAAAAGCCGGTAGATTGGGATGAAAAACAATAAAAACGAGGTTTTGAGGCAAGATATGCCCACTCATCTGGATCGGACTGACAAGGCGCTTTTAAACGCTTTGCAGGGTAATGCGCGGTTGACCGTGGCGGAGTTGGCGGAGCGGGTGTCGCTGACCACTTCGCCGTGTTGGCGGCGGGTGAAGAACCTTGAGGACAGCGGGGTGATCGGGGGGTATCAGGCGATCCTGTCGCCCAAGGCGCTGGGGTATGGGGTGACGGCGTTTGTCAGCATCATGATGGACACCCATTCGCGCGAAGTGGCCCGGGCGTTTGAGCAGAGGTTGCTGGAGATTCCCGAGATTGTGGCGTGTCATAACGTCTCGGGGCGGTATGATTTTTTGTTGGAAGTGGTGGCGAAGGATCTGGAGTCGTTTGGGGAGTTTGCGCGGGAGGTGTTGCAGGGGTTGCCGTGTGTTAAGGAGATTTATTCGAGCTTCTCGTATAAATCGGTGCGGCCGTTGCGGGTGATTCCTTTGCCGGGGTGATGGTGTACATATCCATTCCTGCGGTAACGGCTGCTTATGGTTTCGCTCTTACAGCGGGTCACTTTTGGCAAACGCAAAAGTAACCAAAACGCTCTGCCCCGCCTGTCGGCGCCTCGCTGTGGCTCGGCGTTCCCTCACTCCGGCATTGCTCCGCGGGCCGCCGCAACGGGGCGTCCCTGCCCCGTCGCGGCTAAACCGGCGTCCTGCCGGTTTACCCGCTCCTCAATCCCTGCGTTCGGCCTCGGGCTGAATGGGGCAGTCAGATCAAGAGCAAGATCAAAAGCAAGAGCACGGCGGCCTGAAAGCCGACCTGAGTGTTAAAAGCCAGATCAAAAGCCAAGGCAAAAGCAGAGCTGCTTTTCTGTGGGAGCTGGCTTGCCTGCGATGCAGGCAACTCGGTACATCAGATAAACCGAGGTGAGGCCATCGCAGGCAAGCCAGCTCCCACAGTTGACCGTGCCCGCTTTGGTTTCAGATGTTGATCTTGCCTTTGCTTCACCACACTCAAGCCGGCCTGTAGGCCGCTGTGCTTTGCTGTTGATCTGCTTTTGATCTTGATCTTAGGCGCCCCGTTAAACCACGCTGGCCGAACGCAGGTAGTACGGAGCGGGTAAACCGGCAGGACGCCGGTTTAGCCGCGACGGGGCAGGGACGCCCCGTCGCGGCGGCCCGCTTCGTGCTACCGGAGAGAGGGCACACCGAGCATTAGCGAGGTGCCGAGTGGTGGGGCAAGAGCCTTTTGGTTACTTTTGGGCTCCTTTCAAAAGTGACCCGCTGTAAGAGCGGAACCCATATCAGCCATCACCCAAAAAACGGATATGCCCCCCAGAGGCATACGTCATCCAACGTATTCCCCGCCCAACCCCATCCCCGCGAGACTGCTCCCACAGCCCAGCCACCCTCCGGGAGCACCTCGATGACCGACACCCTGATCAAAGTCGACCTCAACCAACCCGTCACCGAAAACGAGCAGATCCACAACCGTTGGCACCCGGACATCCCGATGGCCTGCTGGGTCAAACCCGGCGATGACTTCATCCTCGAAACCTACGACTGGACCGCCGGCGCCATCAAGAACAACGACGACGCCAGCGACGTGCGCGACGTCGACCTCTCCACCGTGCACTACCTCTCCGGCCCGGTGGGCGTACACGGCGCCGAACCCGGTGACCTGCTGGTAGTCGACCTGCTCGACATCGGCGCCAAGGCCGACTCCCAATGGGGCTTCAACGGCTTTTTCTCCCGCCAGAACGGCGGCGGCTTCCTCACTGACCACTTCCCCAGCGCGCAAAAAGCCATCTGGGATTTCAAGGGCATGTTCACCAGCTCCCGACACATCCCGGGCGTGAACTTCGCCGGCCTGATCCACCCCGGCCTGATCGGCTGCCTGCCCGACCCGGTAATGCTCGCCGACTGGAACCGCCGCGAGCAGGAGCTGATCGACACCAACCCGACCCGCGTCCCACCATTGGCGAACGCCCCCCTGGCCGCCACCGCCCACATGGGCAAGCTCAAGGGTGCCGCCCGTGACGCCGCCGCAGCCACCGGCGCCCGCACCGTGCCGCCCCGCGAGCATGGCGGCAACTGCGATATCAAGGATCTGTCCCGCGGTTCGAAGATCTACTTCCCGGTTTACGTCAACGGCGCCGGCCTGTCGGTGGGTGACTTGCACTTCAGCCAGGGCGACGGCGAAATCACCTTTTGCGGCGCCATCGAAATGGCCGGCTGGGTGCACATGAAAGTCGAGCTGATCAAGGGCGGCATGGCCAAGTACGGGATCAAGAACCCGGTGTTCAAGCCAAGCCCGATCACCCCGAACTACAAGAACTACCTGATCTTCGAAGGCATCTCCGTCGATGAGCAAGGTCAGCAGCACTACCTGGACGTCAACGTCGCCTACCGCCAGGCCTGCCTCAATGCGATCAACTACCTGACCAAGTTCGGCTACTCGCCGGCCCAGGGTTATGCGTTGCTCGGCTCGGCGCCGGTGCAGGGACATATCAGCGGCGTGGTGGACATCCCCAATGCCTGCGCGACGTTGTGGCTGCCCACCGAGATCTTCGAGTTCGACATCAACCCCAACGCCAGCGGCCCGACCAAGTTCCTCGACGGCAGCATCGACCTGCCCATCGCACCGGACCTGTAGCCATGCCGACCTACGAATATGCCTGTGAGTCCTGCGGCACCTTCACCATGCTGCGGCCTATCGCCCAGCGTCACGAGCCGAGCCAGTGCCCGTACTGCGACAGCCCCGGCGGGCAGTTGCTGCTGTCGGCGCCGGCGCTGACCACGCTGTCGGCCAACCAGCGCAAGGCCATTGCCGGCAACGAGCGCAGCGCCCATGCGCCGCAAACCGTCGGTGAGTACAAGGAGTCGCGCAAGCACCCGGCGGGTTGCAGTTGCTGCGGCACCAGCAAGCCGGTGGTGCCGAGCAAGGCCAACCCGTTGGGCCTCAAGACCAGGACCGGGCCGCGGCCCTGGATGATCAGTCACTGACCAAGGAGATTTGCAATGCGCCATGGCGACATATCCAGCAGCCCGGACACGGTCGGCGTTGCTGTCGTGAACTACAAGATGCCGCGCCTGCACAGCAAGGCCGAGGTCATCGATAACGCGAAGAAGATTGCCGAGATCATCGTCGGCATGAAGCAGGGTTTGCCCGGCATGGACCTGGTGGTGTTTCCCGAATACAGCACCATGGGGATCATGTACGACCACGACGAGATGATGGCCACCGCCGCGAGCATTCCCGGCGAAGAGACGGCGATTTTCTCGGCGGCCTGTCGCCAGGCCAACACCTGGGGCGTGTTTTCCCTGACCGGCGAGCGCCACGAAGAGCACCCGCACAAGGCGCCGTACAATACGCTGGTGCTGATCAATAACCTCGGCGAGATCGTGCAGCGGTATCGCAAATGCATTCCGTGGTGCCCGATCGAGGGCTGGTATCCGGGGGACCGCACCTACGTGTGTGACGGGCCCAAGGGCATGAAGGTCAGCCTGATCATCTGCGACGACGGCAACTACCCGGAGATCTGGCGCGACTGTGCGATGAAAGGCGCCGAGTTGATCGTGCGCTGCCAGGGCTATATGTACCCGGCCAAGGAGCAGCAGGTGCAGATGTCCAAGAGCATGGCCTGGGCGAATAACTGCTATGTGGCGGTCGCGAACGCGGCGGGGTTCGACGGGGTGTATTCGTACTTCGGGCACTCGGCGATCATCGGTTTTGATGGGCGTACCCTGGGCGAATGCGGTGAGGAAGAAATGGGCATTCAGTACGCCCAACTGTCGGTGTCGCAGATCCGCGATGCGCGGGCCAACGACCAGTCGCAGAACCATCTGTTCAAGCTGCTGCACCGTGGCTACACCGGCATGCACGCCTCGGGCGATGGAGACAAGGGCGTGGCGGACTGCCCCTTCGAGTTCTATCGCACCTGGGTGCTGGACGCGCAAAAGGCCCAAGAAAATGTCGAGGCGTTTACCCGCAATACCGTCGGTGTCGCTGAATGCCCGGTGGGGCAGTTGCCCCATGGCGGTAAAGAAAAAACGGCGGGCTGAACTGGCGAAACACACCCTCTGTGGCGAGGGAGCTTGCTCCCGCTGGGCTGCGCAGCGGCCCCAAAATTTAAGCAGCGCTACGCACTGGAGCACCAGCCCGGTCCCGCGGGAGCAAGCTCCCTCGCCACAGTTTATTCATTGTCCTTTTGATCGTTATAGGGTGAGGCATGCGGTTTACCTTTGAACCGGCCCAGGTCATGGCCTTGCTGCGCAGCCGTATCGTCGGCCAGGACGCAGCCCTGGCCCAGGTGGAAGGGCTGCTGAAGGTGGTCAAGGCCGATATCGGCGAGCGTGAGCGGCCATTGAGCGTCAACCTGTTCATGGGGCCGACCGGGGTCGGCAAGACCGAAATCGTTCGGCTGCTGGCGCAGGCATTGCACGGCCGGGCCGACGGGTTCTGCCGTATCGACATGCACACCCTGGCCCAGGAGCATTACGCCGCCGCACTCACCGGTGCACCACCGGGTTATGTCGGCAGCAAGGAGGGCATCAGCCTGTTCAACAGCGAACTGATCCAGGGCAGCTATAGCCGCCCCGGTATCGTGCTGTTCGACGAGCTGGAAAAGGCCAGCCAGGAAGTGGTGCGCAGCCTGTTGGGCATCCTTGAAAACGGTCAGCTGACCCTGGCGGGCGGCGCTCGCACCCTGGACTTTCGCAACAGCCTGATCTTCATGACCAGCAATATCGGTGCGCATCAGGCGCGTCGGCATCGACAGCGGTTTGCCCCGCTGCGCTGGTGGGGGCGCGGTGAAGCAGGGGTGTTGGAGGACGCCTTGCACAGCCACTTCGAACCGGAATTTCTCAATCGCATCGACCGCATCCTGATGTTCGAGCCCATCGATCATCAGTGGCTTGAAGCGTTGCTGGAGGTGGAACTCGGCAAACTCAATCAGCGCCTTGCCGCTCAGCAACGCTCACTGGTGCTGGATGAGTCGGCGCGGGCCTGGCTGTGCCGCGACCATGACCCACGGTTTGGGGCGCGTGCCCTGGGCCGTCGATTGCGGGTCGAACTGGAGCCGGCGATTGCCGAATGCGTATTGCGCGACCCGGGCGTGGGGGCCATGGGCGTGACGGTCGGCAGCGATCGTTTGGTGGTTTCACAACAAGCGCCTTGCATCCCCTGAATTTCAGGCTAATATAACCCGGGTAAAACAATATACTCCGGGTAAAAGTCATGAGCGCATCACACTGCACCGCCTTCCTCGGCCACCAACGCGTGGCCGCCGGCTCTTATGCCGACGTCGCCAAAACCCTGAAAAGCCTCGACCTGTCGGCGGGCAGCTTGCTGGTGTTTGATGACACCAGCGGTGTTCAAGTCGACTATCCCTGGCCCGCCGATTACGCACCCCAGCAGCCGACGGTTGCGGTGACCGAGGCCGAAGTGCCGGCGTCACCGGCTGTAGGCCGCCCGAAGCTCGGCGTGGTCGCCCGTGAAGTCACCCTGTTGCCGCGGCATTGGGAGTGGCTGGGGCAACAACGCGGCGGCGCCTCGGCGGCTTTGCGCCGGCTGGTGGATGAAGCGCGCAACGCCCATGCCGAGCATGACCAGCAACGCCAGGCGAAGGAATCCAGCTATCGTTTCATGAGCGCCCTTGGCGGCGACCTGCCAGGTTTTGAAGAAGCCTCGCGGGCCTTGTTTGCCCAGGATGGCGCTGACTTTTCCAACAAGATTGCGCACTGGCCGGTGGATGTGAAGCTGTACCTGGCCTGGTTGTCACGCAACGCTTTCCCTGCCTGATTGCATTGAGATCCGAACCTTCATGGAAGTCACCCAGAAACGACCGTTGTGGCAGATCTACCTGATCTTTTTGGCACCCATGGTGCTGTCCAATTTCCTCCAGAGCTTTTCCGGCACGCTCAACGGCATCTATGTCGGGCAGATGCTCGGCACCCAGGCGTTGGCGGCCGTGTCGGGGATGTTCCCCATCGTGTTTTTCTTTATCGCCCTGGTGATTGGCCTGGGGGCGGGCGCGTCGGTGCTGATCGGCCAGGCCTGGGGCGCCCAGGAAACCTCGATGGTCAAGTCGATCACCGGCGCCACCCTGACCCTCGGCGCCCTGATCGGGGTGATCGCGGCGGTACTGGGCAGCGTGTTTGCCCGCCCGGCGATGCAGGCCCTGGGCACCCCGGTGGATGTACTGGATGACGCGGTGGGTTATGCGCAGATGATGATGTTGATCATGCCGCTGCTGCTGGTGTTCATCCTGTTCACCCAACTGCTGCGGGGCGTGAGCGACACGGTGTCGCCGTTGCTGGCGCTGATGGTGTCGACCGCCGTGGGCCTGGTGCTGACCCCGACGCTGATCAAGGGTTGGCTGGGCCTGCCGCCGATGGGCATCCAAAGCGCGGTGCTGGCAGGTCTGGTGGGTAACGCCCTGGCGATGACCTTTCTGGTGCTGCGCCTGCGCCATAAAAACCACGTGATGGCGCCGGACCGCGAGTTGATGGCGGCGCTGCGGCTGGACCGGGTGATCCTCGGCAAGGTCCTGCGTATCGGCCTGCCAACCGGCTTGCAAATGGTGGTGCTGTCGCTGTCGGAGCTGGTGATTCTGGCGCTGGTCAACAGCCATGGTTCCCAGGCGACGGCGGCGTATGGGGCGGTGACGCAAATCGTCAACTACGTGCAGTTTCCGGCGCTGTCGATCGCCATCACCGCGTCGATCCTGGGGGCACAGGCGATCGGGGCAGGGCGGCTGGAACGTATCGGGCCGATCCTGCGTACGGGGATTTTGATCAACCTGTGCCTGACGGGAGGGTTGATAGTGCTGGGGTATGGGTTGTCGCACTGGTTGCTGGGGTTGTTCATTACCGACGTTGATGCACGGGTCAAGGCCGAGCACCTGCTGCATATCATGCTCTGGAGCATCCTGGTGTTTGGTTTTCAGGCGGTAGTGGGCGGGATCATGCGGGCCAGCGGGGTGGTGCTGGTGCCGGTGGGGATTTCGATCTTTTGTGTGTTGGGGGTGGAGTTGCCGGTGGCGTACCTGCTCAACGCCCGGTTCGGGCTGGAAGGGGTCTGGATGGCGTTTCCGGTAACGTACCTGGCGATGCTGGGGTTGCAGACCGCGTATTACCGGTTGGTCTGGCGGCACAAGCAGATAAAACGCTTAGTGTGAGGGGGGTGTTCCTACTGGACGATGAAGGGTTTTCCTGCCGGGAACTGGAAGTTTCGGAACCATTTTTCGGCAAGGCGCCACACAGCCTTGGCCCATCCGGCTTGGTCGTTGGTTGATCAACACCAGTCCTGGATGGGCGGTACAAGGTCTAATCCATTGGAGAATAACTTATGTCATCAGTTGGCAAACCCTATCAAACCTTCGCTCCGCCTCCACCGCCTCAACCCACGCCCGCTGCCCTGCCATCAACTGCCTACGACCAGGCCACGCCTGAAGACATCGCTGAGGCTTTTGTAAAGAACAGTTCCCAATTCGTGGACAAAAAGACCGGTGAGCTCACCCTGGAAAAACTGATAGCGGTGGGCAACCGTAAGCCAACCGGGAATGCTGCGACCGACGGTATCACGGCGCTGGCCCTGGCCGTGCTCCAGCACAGCCTGTTTGATGGAGACTTGATCGACAGGAGCGAGGAATTCCTCAGGACCGGTGGTAGAGGCGAGAAGACTAAAGGCGCTGACGCCAAAAAGGACTTGCCGGTCGGTGGCAGGGGGGATGGTCTGCAGCGTCACAGGGTCGAGAGTTCTGACAAGGACAACGGGCAACTGAATGCTTATCGCGACAAAAAGCCCGAGGACCTTGCCGATAACGCCATGGCGCGCTTCAGTTCATTGGCCGATGGCGATGGGTTCATTACCGATAAATCCCTGGCTGCGGTCGCCGCTGGAAAACACCAGGATGGTACTCCCGCTACTCAGTCGGAGATCAACCTGGCCAATGCGCTGATGGACGCGCCGGGTCTGTTCCGTGGGCTTGACGGGGATAAGGACGGGAAGTTTGACGGGAAGATATCCCGTGATGACCTGGCACAGTTCAAGTACACGTCGATGAAACCCGATGCGCTGCTCAAAGGTATCAATGAGCACTTTTCAGAGTTGTGGGTCAACGGGTCGAAAGACTATATCAACGTCGGCGAGCTTGAACTGGCGGCAGGCATCCAGGAGTCCTCCAAAACCTATAGCCCTGAGCTGAGAGCCCTTGCCAAGCAACTCCTCGCGCGTCCAGAGCTTCTTCGGGAGTTGGACATCGGGATCAAATCCGACGGAAAAACGCCAGGTATTGAAGATGGCCGATTTGACAAGGCCAACCTCGACTACCTGATCAAAAAGTACGCGTCGTCCGAGCAAAAAATTGCCTGAGTCCTTTCATAGGCCGTGAACTGCTCCCAAGGGTCGAACACAACCTTTGGGGGTTTTACATAAGCGCCCTGGCGAAATAACGACTGGGCACCTCGCCCAATACACGCCTGAACACCGTCGCAAATGCGCTCGGGCTGCTATAGCCCAGGTCCAGCGCCACCCTTGTCACCGTTTCGCCGTTACCCAGGTGCACAATCGCCGCCAGCAGGCAGGCTTGCTGGCGCCATTGCAGGTAACTGATGCCCGTGGCCTGGCGGAATTGCCGGGTAAAGGTACGGCGACTCATGCCGGCGCTGAGCGCCATGGCATCAATGCTGATTTCCAGCGAAGGCCCAGCCAGAAACTCCTCGCAGGCCTTGGCCAATCGAGGCTCCGCGGGCAACGGCGCACTGAGCGGAAGCACCGGCATCCGGGCGATTTCGTGCAGCAGCAAACCCATCAGGTAACTGTCGCGACCCCCCGCCGCATAACGCGCCGGCACCTCAACGGCTTTTTCCAGCAACTGCCCAAGCAACGGTGATACGTCCAGCACCTGACACGCCTGGGGCAGTTCCAGCCGCCGCGCCGCCTGCGGGCGAATGTAGGTGTTGAGCATCGTCACTGGCCCGCGCATCAGCATGGCGTGTGACACATGGGGCGGCACCCAGATCGCGCGTCGGGGCGGCACGACCCAGTTGCCGGTCGCGGTGTAGACGGTGATGACACCGAGGCGGGCATAGGCAAACTGCCCGCGCGGGTGAGCGTGGGCGGGGAACAGCTGGCCGTCGGCATAGTCGACGGCGGTCACGACCACGTCGCGCGGGGTGTTTTCGTAGGGATAAATATCGGACATGGCCTGATTCTAGCCTGTGTTGACCCACAATCGCAGGCGGGCCATCGCGGTTTGCGAAAAAATCGGTCGGATGCATGGCCTCTCGCCGTGCCACCGAGCAAACCGATCCCATCACCATGAAGTACAAACACCTGTTACTGGCCGTCCTGGTGACGGCTGTGTGGGGCATCAACTTCCCCATTACCAAGCTGGGCCTGGCCGAGATCAACCCGCTGTTGCTGACGGCCCTGCGGTTCACCCTGGCGGCGTTGCCCTGGGTGTTCCTGGTAAAACGGCCACAGGTTGCCGTGAAGTGGCTGGCGGCCTACGGCTTGATATTCGGGGTGGCGATGTGGGCCTTGATCAACCTCGGGATCGCCATGGGCGTGCCGCCCGGCAGCGCGTCGCTGCTGATCCAGTTCAGCGCGTTTTTTACCATGGGCTGGGGCGTGCTGCTGTTTCGTGAAAGCCTTTCCCTGGCGCAATTGATCAGTGTGCTGCTGGCGGCCCTGGGCCTGGTGGGCATGTTGGTGGGGGTGCAGGGCTCGGCCACGATGCTGGGGTTTGCCCTGGTGCTGTTCAGTGCGCTGGCCTGGAGCGTCGGCAATATCATCATCAAGGTTTCCCGGGTGCGGGAGATCTTTGGGTTCGTGGTCTGGGCCAGCCTGTTTGCACCGGTGCCGCTGCTGCTGTTGACGTGGCTGCTGGACGGCTCGCAAGCCTTTGTCGCCTTGCCTGCCCAATTGAACGGCGTGGCGCTGTTCTCCCTGGCGTTCCAGGTGTATGGCGCGACGCACTTCTGCTATTGGGGCTGGAACCTGTTGTTGCGCGAGTACCCGGTTTCCCGGGTCGCGCCGCTGTCACTGCTGATCCCGGTGTTTGGCATTGTCAGCTCGATGCTGATCCTCGGTGAGCGCCCCGGCGCTGCGCAGTGGCAGGCCATGGGCTTGATCCTGCTGGCCTTGATCGTCGGCCTGAAGAAGGGGCGCCCGTTGTGGGTCAGGCAGGACGGTCACGCTTGAGCAGGCCGTACAATGCGCTGTCCGAGACCTCGTCGCCCACCACCCAGCGCTCGCGCAACAGGCCCTCGCGGACAAAACCCAGGCGCTCAAGCAGTTTCGCGGAACCCAGGTTGCGCGGGTCAATGTCGGCTTCAAGGCGGCGCAGCCCGGCGGTGTCGAACCCATGGTCGATCACGGCGCGGGCGGCTTCGCTCATGTAGCCCTTGCCCCAGTGCTGGCGGTTCAGGGTGAAGCCGATCTCGGCGCGGCGGCATTGCTCATCGACATTGAACAGGTCGCAACTGCCGATCACCTCGCCGGTGGCCAGCAACTCCACCATGCACACCAGGTCTTCACCGGCAACCGAGGCCTCCATCAGTTGGCCGAAGCGTTCGATGGCCTGCTCGGCGCGAATCATGGTGGGGAAGGAAAAGTAGCGCATGGCCTCGGGATCGGACCAGATCGCAAACAGCGCGCGCCAATCATCCTTATGGGGAGGGCGCAGGCCCAGGCGCTTGGTGGTGAGGAGAACGGGGGCGAAAAAGGGCAGGGTCATAAAGTGCTCGTCCGTGAAAGTCACGGGCGCAATCCTGCCGGGATTGGGGGTGTTGTACAAGGGTCAGGAGAAGGCGGCGTCGTCCAGCGCCTGGGCCGGCAGTGCGCCGCTGGCCTTGATGGTTTTGGTGACGATGTAAGTGAAGTAGCGCTCGATGGCCAGGTCTTCCATCAGTAGCTGATCGATGAAGCGCTGGTACTGGTCGATGTCGGTGGCGCGGATCATCGCGATGTAGTCCACGCCGCCGCCGGTGGCGTAGCAGAACTCGACTTCGGGGGCGTCGCTCATGCGTTGTTCGAAGCGGCGCATGTCCTGGGCGGTGTGCCGGGCGAGGGTGATTTCCACCAGCAGTTGCTGGCTCTTGAACACCTGGTTCCAGTCGATCACGGCGCGGTAGCCCTTGACCAGGCCGGCGCTTTCCAGCTTGCGTACGCGTTCCCAGGCCGGAGTCACCGAGAGGTTGATGGCCTCGGCCAGGCTCGACTTGGTGATGCGCCCGTCCTCGGAGAGGATGCGCAGGATTTTCAGGTCATAGCGGTCAAGCTTGTGCATTGCGAGCAGACTCTGAAGCGGGCGGGTAAATATCAGGCCACTAAATTGTGGGAGCTGTCGAGCTTTAGCGAGGCTGCGATGGCGTCGGCATTGCAAACATTGATGTTGCCTGACCCACCGCTATCGCAGCCTCGCTAAAGCTCGACAGCTCCCACAGGCTACCTCATCAGCCCAATACTTCGCCGGCCACCTGGTCGATCGCGCCCTTGGTGATGTCGACAATCAGGTCGGCCTCAGCCCTGGTCAGGATCAGCGGCGGGGCAAAGCCGAGGATGTCGCCGTGGGGCATGGCCCGGGCGATCATGCCGCGTTCCAGGCAGGCGGCCGAGACTTTCGGGCCAACCTTCAGCGCTGCATCAAACGGCGTGCGTTGCTCCCGGTCGGCCATGAATTCCACGGCGGCAAGCATGCCGTCACCGCGTACTTCGCCCACCAGCGGATGGCCTTCGAGGGTTTCCCGCAGGCGGCGATTCAGGTAGCTGCCGACTTCGTCCGCGTTGGCGGTGAGGTTTTCCCGCTCCAGGATATCCAGGTTGGCCAATGCCGCCGCCGCGCAGATCGGGTGCCCGGAGTAGGTCCAGCCATGGCCCATGGCGCCCTCATGAGTTGAGGCTTTTTCAATCACGTCCCACACCTTCTCACCGATGATCACCGCCGACAGCGGCGCATACGCACTGGTCAGGCCCTTGGCGGTGGTGATCAGGTCCGGGCGCATGCCGTAGCGCTGGCTGCCCATTTTCGAGCCCAGGCGGCCGAAGGCGCAGACCACTTCATCGGCGATCAACAGCACGTCGTACTTGTTGAGTACCGCCTGGATCGCCGCCCAGTAACCGGCCGGTGGCACCACGATGCCGCCGGTGCCCATCACCGGTTCGCCAATGAAGGCGGCGACGGTGTCGGGGCCTTCGGCGAGGATCATTTTTTCCAGCTCGTCGGCGCAGTAACGTACGAATGCCGCCTCGTCCATGCCCGCCGGCGCCTTGCGGTACCAGTGGGGGCAAACGGTGTGCTGGATGCCCTGTTCCGGCAGGTCGAAATGCTGGTGAAACGCTGCCAGGCCCGTAAGGCTGCCGGTCATGATGCCCGAACCGTGGTAGCCGCGATCACGGGAGATGATTTTCTTCTTCTGTGGGCGGCCCAGCACGTTGTTGTAGTAACGCACCAGCTTGATCTGGGTTTCGTTGGCGTCGGAGCCGGACAGGCCGTAATAGACCTTTTTCATGCCCTCGGGCGCCCAGTCCATGATACGGCTCGACAGCTCGATGATCGCCTCGGTCGAGTGGCCGACGTAGGTGTGGTAGTAGGCCAGTTCCTTGGCTTGCTTGTAGATCGCATCGGCGACTTCGGTACGGCCATAGCCGATGTTCACGCAGTACAGGCCGGCGAATGCATCGATGAATTCACGGCCCTCGTGGTCGCGAATGCGGATGCCCGAGGCGCTCTGGATGATGCGGCCCTTGAGTGCGCCGCTGGCGTGATCATGGGCGTGGGTGGAGGGGTGCATGAAGTGCGCGCGGTCTTGTTCGAACAGGCTTTCGAGTGCTTGGCTCATGGTTGCTCTCCTTGGAATTGGCCTTGGTGATGCAGGCAAAAGTATTTGGTTTCGACAAAGGCTTCGAAGCCCTCGGCGCCGCCTTCACGGCCCAGGCCCGAGGCTTTCATGCCGCCGAAGGGAATCGGGTGGCCGGTGAATTTCACTCCGTTGACGGCGACCATGGCGTGGTCGAGGCGGCGGATCAGCGGGTAGATCAGGTCCAGGCGGTTGGAACAAATGTAGGCGGCCAGGCCGTATTCGGTGTCGTTGGCCATCTCGATGGCCTGTTCAATCGAGTCGAACGGCATCACCCCGGCGATCGGCGCGAAGTTTTCTTCGCGGTAGATGCGCATCTGCGGGGTCACATCGGCGAGTACCGTCGGCTGGTAAAACAGCCCGCCCAGTGCATGGGCTTCGCCGCCCACCAGGCCGTTTGCGCCCAGCTCCAGGGCATCGGCCACGCGCTCGGCGGTGACGTCGAAGGCGGCCTGGTGCATCAGCGGGCCGATATCGACGTTTTGCTCCTGGCCGCCGATCAACGCCGGGCCGACCCGCAGCTCCCGCACGGCGGCGGCGAAATGGCTGAGGAATTCGGGATAGATCGAACGCTCCACCATGATCCGGTTGGCGGCGCAGCAGTCCTGGCCGGAGGTTTGGAATTTGGCCTCCACTGCGACTTTCACGGCGTGCTCAAGGTGGGCATCGGCGCAGACAATAAACGGCGCATTGCCCCCCAGTTCCAGCGAGACCTTCTTCACGTCCTGGGCCGCCGCCTGCAATACCAGCTTGCCGACCCGGGTCGAGCCGGTGAAGCTCACCGAGCGCACGCGGCTGTCCTGCACCAGGGTTTGCATGGCCATCTGCGGTTCGCCCAGCACTACGTTGAACACCCCCGGCGGGAAGCCGGCTTCCTCGGCCAGTTGCGCCAGGGCCAGGGCCGAGTAGGGGGTTTCATGGGCGGGCTTGACCACCACCGTGCAACCGGCGGCGAGGGCGGCAGCGGCCTTGCGGGTGATCATCGCCGAGGGGAAATTCCACGGGGTCAGCAGGGCGCACACGCCCACGGGTTCCTTGAGGGTGCCCAGGTGCGCACCGGGGATATGGCTGGGAATGTTCTGGCCGTACAGGCGCCGGGCTTCTTCGGCGAACCATGGAATGAAGCTTGCGGCATAGGCGATTTCGCCGCGGGCTTCGGCAAGCGGTTTGCCCTGTTCCTGGCTGAGGATACGGGCGAGGTCTTCCTGGTGTTCGAGGATCAGGGCCGCCCAGCGCCGCAGGATCGTGGCGCGGGCATCGAGGCTCTGTTCACGCCAGGCGGGGAAGGCGCGGTGTGCGGCGTCGATGGCGGCGACAATCTGGGGTTTTTCCAGCATCGGCACATGGCCGATCAGTTGCTGGTTCGCCGGGTTGTGCACGGCCATGGTGCTGGCACTGGCGCTGTGGACCCAATGGCCGTCGACGTAGCACAGGGCCTTGAACAGCAGTGGGTGTTTGTAGGTCATCGGGTTCACTCCGGTTCGTCTGAGTGGGAGTAATGCTAGGGCAGGGGCGCGTGCGGGATTGGTGGTTTGGTGGGGGTGGGGCAGTGGGTTTTTTCTGATTGATGTCGCCCAAACAGGTTTTTTTGCGGCGGGTGAAAATCAACTGTGGGAGCTGGCTTGCCTGCGATAACGATGTTGAATTCACCACCGCCATCGCAGGCAAGCCAGCTCCCACATTGAATGGGTGCTACTTCGCGGTTTTTGCGGTGGCTATCCAGCCGTCAAAGGTCGCTTTGTTTTCTTTCATCCAGTCCTCCGCCAGCTTGCGAATATTGCGTTCGCTGGAGCCGTCGGCGCTGATGGTTTTTTCCCAATAACTCCACGTCGCCTGGGAGAACGTCATCTGCTCCACCAGCTTCTTGATCGCCGGATTCGCCGCGATGAACTGCTTGTTGCCGATCGCGTACCAGTTCCACGCCGCCATCGCCATGCGGCACGGATCGGCCCCGCCGGCACACCCGGCAACCCCGGGCGTGAGTGCCGACGTGGTGCTCGGTACATTGCCCGGCAATGCATCAAACGGCGTCGGCAACCACACCACGTCCTTGCCCGGCACCATGGTGTTGGTCATCCACGACGGTGCCCACGCATAGAAAAACACCGGCTCGCCACGTTTGAGGCGGGCGACGTTTTCGAACATCAGCGCTTCGTACTTGCCGCGAACCGGGTTCACGGTGTCCTTGAGGCCGAACTTGTCGAGCTGGTAATCCACCACATCACCACAGCCCCAACCCGGGTCACAACTGATCAGGTTGGCCTTGCCTTCCTTGCCGAACAGCCCGGCGATTTTCGGGTCCTTCATTTGCTCCAGGCTGGTGATGCCGTACGCATCGGCGGTTTTCTTGTCGATCATGTAGCCGTTGTAGCCGGCGCCGGTAATAAAGCCTGCGCCCACCACTTCGGTGCGGTCCTTCACCTTGTCAAAGCTGGGTTGCAGCATCGGCAAGGTCACGTCCATCGACAAATCCAGGTCGCCCTGGGCGGCGGCGGGGAAGAACAGCGTGGTGTTCACGGTGCTCAACTTGCTTGCATAGCCCAGGCGCTTGGTGGCCTCGATCGCGATTTTGGTCAGTACGTAGTTGCCGCCGGTGCTCTCCGATTGCACGAAGCGGATGGTCTTGCCGGTGCCGGGTAAATCTTCGGCCCACACCTGCGTACTTGCCAGGTACAACACTGCTGCAAATCCAAGCAAGGCTTTGAATGGATGCATCATGATTTCCTCTTTTTTTTCTCGTTATGGTCAGGGTTGGCAGTCAACAACGGGCATTCATGATTTTTTGTATTTTTAAGCGTTTACCGGGTTCGGATTCAGCAGGCGCTTGAACAGCGACTTGCGTTTGCGCACCGTCGGCTGCGCCAGGTTCTGGGTGATGCGGTCGAGCATCATCGCCAGCAGCACAATGGCAATCCCGCCCACCGCCGCGCGGCCCACGTCCATCCGCCCCAGGCCTTGCAGCACCACCAAGCCCAGGCCTTCGGCGCCGATCATCGCCACCACCACCGACATCACCATGGCCGTGAGCACGGTCTGGTTGAGGCCGCCGAGGATGGTCGGGATCGCCAGGGGCAGCTGGATTTCCCAGAGCAACTGGCGCTTGTCTGCACCAAAGGCGTGGCCAGCTTCCACCAGTTCGGTGTCGACCATGCGGATGCCCAGGTAGGTAAAGCGAATCAGCGGCGGGCAGGCAGAGATCACCACCGCCACTTCACCCGACACAGTGCCGACACCAAACAGCATCACCACCGGCACCAGGTACACAAAGGTCGGGGTGGTTTGCATGATGTCGAGAATCGGCCGCATCACGCCCCACACCCGTTCGCTGCGGGCGCACCAGATGCCCACCGGAATGCCCACCACCATGCAGATCACGATCGCCGTGGTGATCAGCGACAAGGTGGTCATGGCCTCGTCCCACACTCCCAGCGCGGCGATCACCACCAGGGCCACGGCGCTGAACACCGCCACTCCCAGGCTCGCGGCGCGATAGGCGATCACGAACATCAGCAGCACCATGACCGGGAACGGGATCGCGTGGATCACCGTGTCACTGAAGCCCAGCAAATGCTCCACCGGCCAGCGGATCGCCTGGAACATCGGCCGCAGATGAATTCCCAGCCACTCCACGCCCTGGCTGATCCATTGGTCTACGGGCAGAACCGCGAGGTCTTCTGAACTAAGCATGCTGTGCAACCTCCGCAGCGGCAGGGCGCGGGGCCGGGACGCTGGCTATGCAATCAAGAATGTGCGCGCTGTTGAGCGTGCCGACGAACAGCCCGTCGCCATCCACCACCGCCACCGGCAAGCCCGGCTTGAGCAGGCGTGCGACTTCCACCAGCTTGGCGTTGGCCGGCACGCACACAAACTGGCTCGACAGCCGTTGCAGCGCATCGGCACCGCCGCCCACGGCCAGCAGCGCTGCCGAGTCCAGTACGCCGACGGGCTTGCCGCCGGTGTTGAGTACGAACGCCGCCGCGCTGTCATTGCCCACCACGCGGGTGTCGCCCTGCACCAACAGGGTGTCGGCTTTCTCCATGATCGAGCGCGCATCGAACAGCCGCGAACGGTCCACCTCGCGGGTGAACGCCGCGACGTAATCGCTGCCCGGGTCCATCACGATTTCCTGGGGCGTGCCCTCGCGCACCACTTGGCCGTCGGCCATGATCGCGATGCGCGTGCCCAGCTTCAGGGCTTCCTGGAAGTCGTGGGTGATGAACAGGATGGTTTTTTTCAGGGTGCGTTGCAGGCGCAGCAACTCGTCCTGCATCTCGGTGCGGATCAACGGGTCGAGTGCGCTGAAGGCTTCGTCCATGATCAATACGTCAGCGTCGGTGGCCAGTGCACGGGCCAGGCCCACGCGCTGGCGCATGCCGCCGGACAGCTCGTGGGGATGGTGATCGGCCCACTTGGCCAGGCCCACGATGGCCAGCACTTCCAGGGCACGCTTGCGCCGCTCGGCGGCCGAGACACCCCGCAGCTTGAGGCCGAACTCGGTGTTCTCGATCACGGTTTTATTCGGCAGCAGGGCGAAGTGCTGGAACACCATGGAGATGCGCGTGCGGCGCACTTCCCGCAACTGGTTTTCGTCGAGGGTCACCAGGTCTTCGCCGTCCAGCAGGATCTTGCCCGCGGTCGGTTCGTTGAGGCGGTTGATGCAGCGCGCCAGGGTGGATTTGCCCGACCCCGAGAGGCCCATGATCATGTAGATCGCACCGCTTGGAATCGACAGCGATACGTTGTTGAGGCCGACCACGGTTGCGGTCTCGGCCAGGATCCGGTCTTTGCTGGCCCCGGCGGTCAAGAGCTGCATGGCTCTGTCCGGGGTTGAGGAAAAGACCTTGTAGAGGTTCTCAATCTTTAGTCGTTCGCTCACCAATTGCCTCCAATTGTTGTTTTGCAATCTGCGGAAAACTTCATCAATAGAAATTTTTGGGCTACTGGCAGTTAAAAATCTTCGAGCTATGACGACGCAAGGTGCAGTCGCAAAAATTTCTTGTTGGGGTGCCAAGGCACTTACAGCATGAGCGGTGTGACGAGTGCAAGGGTTGGCCGTCAACCGGTCGCTGAATCCGATGGAGCCATGCTTTCCCGGGCCTTGCGGGCCACGCGGAACGCCTCGACACCCGCCGGAACGCCGCAGTACACCGCGATCTGCACCAGGGCGGCGCGCAGTTCGTCGTCGCTCAAGCCGTTGCGGATGGCGCCGCAAAAATGCGTGCCGAATTCGTCCATGCGCCCCAGCGCCGCGAGCATCCCCAGGTTGAGCAGGCTGCGTTGCTTGAGGTCCAGGCTGTCGTCGGTCCAGACCATGCCCCAGCAATACTCGTTGAGTACCGCCTGGAAGGGGCGGGAGAAGTCGTCGGCGCGGCCCAGGGCCTGGTCGACGTAGCTATCGCCCAAGACTTGGCGGCGCATGCTTTCGCCCTGGGCCTGCAGTGATTTATCCATGATGGGTCTCCGAGTCGGTTAGAAAATCGCGTATCAGGGCGGCCACCTGTTGCGGCGCCTCGATCAGAATGCAATGGCGCAGCCCCGGCAGAATCTGCAGTTGCGAACCCTCGATGCGCGCGTGCATGAACGCCGCCATGCGCGGGTTGGAGCCGGCATCGTCGGCGCCGGTGGCAATCAGCGTGGGGCAGTGGATCCGTGACAGCTGTTCGCCGAAATCCGACTCGGCGAGGATGCGATACGCCGCGGCATAACAGCCGGGGTCGTTCTCGGCATTCAACTGACGCAGACGGGTGACGGCCTCGGGATGGCGTGCCTGGAAGTCCTCGGTCAGCCAGCGCGACAACGACGCCTCGTAATGCGCCACGGGCTCCCCGGCCTGCAACGCGGCGAGGCGTGCCTGCACCCGCTCGCGCTCCTCGGCGTTACGCCCGGCCACGGTGGACAGGAGCACCAAACGACGCACCCGCGCCGGATGGGTCAGGGCCATGCGCTGGGCGATCAAACCGCCCAACGAGAACCCGGCCAGGTCGAACTGCTTGAAACCCACGTGATCTGCCAAGGCCAGGGCCTCGCCCACCAGGTGATCAATTTCATAACGCCCGGGTGTGCGCGACGACTGGCCGTGGCCGCGCAGGTCGAAGGTCAGCACGGTGAACTGCTCCTGCAAATCGGCCACCGTCTCGGCCCACGCCTCGAGGCTGGAGCCCACGCCGTGAATACACACCAGCGGGCGCGGCCCATGCCCGTCCAGGCGATAGTTGAGCGTGACGTTGGCCACGCTGAAACGTTGTGCCTGGCCCATCACGCGCTGACCTTGTCGCGTTGTCTGGCGCGTTCGCGCTCGGCGAAGAACGGCATCACTTCATCGATGAACAGGCGCAGGGTCTGCTTCTGCAATTCAAACGGCAGGTTGAAGGTCAGGCCCAGGCAATACTGGTCGACACCGGCGGCTTCGTAGTCGAGCAGCTTTTCGATGATCTCCTCGGGGGTGCCGAACATCAGGTTGCGCCGCAGGTTTTCCGGGTTGTAGTTGTCTTTGCCGCGCACGCTTTCAAACGGCACCGGCTCCGGGAAACCGTTGTGCACGGTGCCGATGTTCTGCATCAGGTTTTCGAAGGCGCGGCCAAAGTCCATGCTGTGTTTGACCGGCAATTCCCAGTCGTTGGCGTTGGCGTACACGCAGGTGCGGCGCTGCATCATGAAGCGCGGGCGCGGCACGTGGGGGTTGTCGGCCACGGCCTTGTTGAATTTCTCGCCAAGCACGGCGATTTCGGCCGCCGGCAGCGAGAGCGGGGTGGACAGGATGTTCGCGCCGATGCTCACCGCCCAATCGAAGGTGCCCGGGTCCCGTGCGGCAACCCAGATCGGTGGATGGCCTTTTTGCAATGGCTTGGGCACCGCAGCGGTCTGCGGGAATTTCCAATAGTGGCCGTCGTGGGCGTAGTCGCCGGTCCAGAGCTTTTGCACCGCCGGCACCAGTTCCTTCATGTAGCCCACGCCTTCCTGTTGTTGCAGGCCGGGGGTCATGCGGTCGAATTCGTACTGGTAGGAACCGCGGGCAATCCCGAACTCCAGGCGACCTTGGGTCAGGTGATCACACAGCGCGGCTTCGCCCGCCAGGCGGATCGGATGCCAATAGGCCGCGGCGAGGGTCGCAGTGCCCAGGCGAATGCGTTCGGTGTGCTGGCCGAGCCAGGTCAGGGTCTGGAACGGGTTGGGCGCGATGGTGCATTCCAGGGTGTGGTGCTCGGAGGTCCACAGGGTTTCAAAGCCGCCGGCATCGGCGATCTTTGCCAGCTCCAGCAGGTTGGCCATGACGGTCTGCATCGGCACGTCCGGCGAGAAGCGTTCCATGCTCAGGGATACGGCGAATTTCATAAGGTGCTCCTTGAATAATCAGCGCAGGCGAATGACGAAGGGGTCCTGCATTTCGCCGGAATAATCGATGACCACGTTCTTGGCCCGGGAAAACTCGCGCATCACGTCAAAGCCACCGCGACGGCCATAACCGCTGTGTTTGAAACCGCCATTGGCGGACATGTAGGCCGAGCTGCGGTAGGTGTTGATCCACACCGTGCCGGCGTCGATGCGGTTGGCAAAACGCAGGGCGCGGTCGATGTTCTGGGTCCAGATGCCCGAGGCCAGGCCGTAGTGGGTGTCGTTGGCCAGGTTGAGCATTTGCTCTTCGGTGGTGAAGGGCATCACGCCCACTACCGGGCCGAACAGTTCATCGCGCATGAACGGCATGTCGTTGGTGGCGTTGGCCATCACCGTGGGTTCGAAGTACCAGCCTTCGGACAGGTTGGCCGCATTGGGGCGCTTGCCGCCGACCGCAATCTGCGCACCCTGTCTGGCGCCGCTGGCGATGTAGCCTTCGAGCTTTTGCAGTTGGGCTTGCAGGGCCAGCGGGCCGATGTCGGTGTGTTCTTCCATCGGGTGGCCGACGCTGATCTGTTGGGTGCGGGCCACCAGGGCCTCGACGAATTTGTCGTAGATCGGCGCCTCGACAAAACAGCGCGAACCGGCCACGCAACTTTGCCCGGCGGCGGCGAAGATCCCGGAGACCACGCCGTTCACGGCCTTCTCGATATCGACATCGGCAAACACCACGTGGGGCGACTTGCCGCCCAATTCCATCTGGCACGGCACCAGGTTGTTGGCGGCGTTGCCGGCGATGCGTCGGCCGGTGTCGGTGCTGCCGGTGAACACGTATTTGGCGATGTCCGGGTGGCGGGTCAACGCATCGCCGGTGACGGCGCCGTTGCCGGTGACCACGTTGACCACACCCGCCGGAAAGCCGGCTTCGATGATCAATTCGGCCAGTGCAAGTGTGGAGGCGCTGGCGTGTTCCGACGGTTTGATCACCACGGTGTTGCCGATGGCCAGGCACGGCGCGAGGGTGCCGGTGAGCAGCATCAAGGGCGAGTTCCACGGGGTGATCATGCCGACCACGCCCAACGGTTCCCGGCTGCTGTAGTTGAGCTGGTTGAGCTTGTTGACCGGGATCACCTCGCCTTGCAGCTTGTCGGCCATGCCCGCGAAGTAGATGTAGGCGTCGGGCAGGGCGCTCATCTGGGCGCGCATTTCCCGCAGCAGCTTGCCGTTGTCGCGGGTTTCCAGCAGCGCCAGTTCTTCGGCGTGCTCGGCCACAAGCTGGGCCAGGCGATACAGCAATTTGCCCCGTGCGGTGGGCGTCATGTTGCGCCACTGCGGATCGTTGAAGGTCTTGTGGGCGGAAGCGACGGCGCGGGCGACGTCACCGGCATCGGCCTGGGCAAACTGGTACCAGGACTGGCCTGTGGTGGGGTCGAAGCTGTCGACATAGGTGTCGCTGGCGGGCGCAACGAAGCGGCCGTCGATAAACAGGTTGAGGCGGTTGCCCTCAAGGGCGCTGACCGTGGTTTTCATGCAGGAGTCCTGTAGGTGCGTGTCAAAGGGGCGCGTTTTCGAGCATCGCGATGCGGCCGCTGGCGGCGGAGCCGGTGTAGATGCCGAATTGCTGGTTCTGGCGCTCGCGGGCATAGCGACGCACCACCGAGCGCAGTTCGTTGACCGGCATCTGTTCGATGGGCAACGCGTCCAGCGGGAAGACGCGCAGGGTGTCGGGCAGGCCGCTGTCGAACGGGCCGAGCTGGGCGCGGTAGATCAGGTAGCCGGGGTCGGTGTCGTCGACATCGAAGGCCGAGTACAGGAAGGTCGATTCCTGTTCCACCGGCAGCGAGCTGTTACCGGCGTCGATAAAACCTTTGCGTTTGCCGGCCACCGGCAGTGTCCAGCCGCCGTTGCCATCGGCGCGGAACAGGATCCCGCCGTCGGCTTCGATCAGGTAGCCGATGATCATCTTGTGGGAGTCCAGCCAGCTGGCCGGCAGCGGGTCCTGGATGTTGGCGTAGCGGCCCCGGCAGAAACACAGCGGCAGCTTGGGGCTGGTGCCGAAGGCACGTACCTGGCCGATCAGCACCAGGTGGTCGCCGGCTTCGATGCGCTGGTGCACGCTGCAATCGAACCAGGTCAGGCTGTCGGTGAGGATCGGTGCGCCGGTGTGCACGGTGTCGTGGTTGACGGTGTGGAACTTGTCCGGCGACTTGGAGGCAAAGGTGCCGGAGACGTCGACCTGGCCTTCATGCAGCAGGTTGACGGCGAACTGTTCGGTGTTGGCGAACGCGGTGTAGCTGGCGGCGGACTTGCCCACGCACACCAGCAGCAGCGGCGGGTCGAGAGACACCGAGGTGAACGAATTGGCGGTCATGCCGCGTGGGTTGCCGTCGGCGTCATGGGTGGTGATGACGGTGACGCCGGTGACGAAGGTGCCGAAGGCCTGGCGCAAGGCGCCCGGATCGACGGCTGCAACGTTGGCGCTGATCACGGTGCTCGGCATCGGGGTACTCCTTTGTTCTTGTGGTGTGAAGCAAGCCTACGAGGAAGGGAGACCGTGGGCTTGCGTCGAAAAATGGTAACGATGGTGAAAGTTTTGCTGTGCTTCGTAGTGCTCCGGCATTTCCATGACAAATACATCAACCCTGTGGCGAGGGAGCTTGCTGTGGAGAGGGAGCTTGCTGTGGCGAGGGAGCTTGCTCCCGCTGGGCTGCGAAGCAGCCCCCCAAAGCCAACCGGGTTCTTTCAGGCGGACTGTGGCGGGATTCATGGGGCCGCTCCGCGACCCAGCGGGAGCAAGCTCCCTCGCCACAGCAAGCTCCCCAGCCACAAGCAAGCTCCCCAGCCACAGGCAAGCTCCTGGTCACAGGCAAGCTCCTTAGCCACAATTGAGCGTCGTTCTTCAGTGAGGCGTCAGTCCTTGGGCAGTTCCGCTTCCATCTCCGCCATATCCTGGTAGCGATCAGCAATCCGTGGATGCGCACGGGAGCCGTCGCTGGCGCCAATGGCGATCAGCACTTCGTCGGGGCCCGGCGCATCGGCGATCTGGAAGTTGGCGGTGAGAAAGTGCGAGCGCTTGCCGGTTTCGCTCTTGTGCACCATCGGCAGCGAGAGCAGGGCGCCCGGGGCGTTGCGGGTGTTGGTGAAGCTCAGGTAGGCGGTGCCTTCCACGGCTTCGCGAAACAGGTTGCCGAAGCGCAGGGTGTGGATCAGGCCCGAGGCGTGCTCGATTTCACCGTTGACCCCCACCGCCGCCGCCTTGCCGAAGGCTTCGACCTTGCCGCCGGGCATCAGGGCGATCAGGCGGCGGGTCATTTCATAACCCAGGCCCGGGGCCAGGCGCAGGATTTCCGGGCGCAGGTTTTCGACGAAGCCCTGGCCGGCCCAAGGGTTTTTCAACACCGCGGCAACCACGATCAGGGTGATGGGTTTGCCGGCGTCCTTGCCGCCTTCGATAAGGGTTTCTTCGATAAAGGTGCAGTACTTCCTGACGCCCAGATTTTCCAGATTCATGATGACTCGTCGCCCTTGTGGCTGTTGGTTGTGGCCTTAGGCTAGGAGCATTGGCCAACAGCGTCTTCCGTGGTTTCGGAGTGCAAATCCACTGGACATTGCTCTGAACCGGCGCAAGTATCAGGCGGGCCTGGCAGGCAACGTGGCTGCCGTGACCTCCATGTTCGGGTGAGCGCCTTGAATCGAGAAATGCAGATACTGTCGTTGCGGGATGTGGCCAGTCAGATCAACTCCGGCGGTGACTTGCAGTCGATGCTGCACCAGCTGGTGTACGCCAGTTGCCGTCACACCCACTGGACCATGAGCTCGATCATGGCCATCGACATGGACGCCGGCTTCGGCCACGTCATCGCCCGCCACGACCCGACCCTGGTGCAGCGCCCGCTGGTGGATTGCTGGGAGCTGTCGTCCAGCCCGGTGATGACCGCCCTGCAACGCAACGAGGCGGTATTCATCCGCGACGTGCGCGAATGCGAGTACCCCGGCTACCGCCGCGAATCCCTGGAGCGCGATTACCGCACGGTGATGGTGATGCCGATGAACTGCACCGACTTCGATGGCCGGCCCATGGTGCTCAGCGTGATTTCCCGCACGCTGATGGACGTGTCGGAAGAAGACCGGGTGTTCCTCGGCATGATCATCCACCTGGGCGCCATCGCGGTGGAGCGTCAGCGCCAGCTGGAAGCCGAGCGCCGCGCCGCCGAGCGCATGCAGCAGGCCTTGAAGGTGCACACCACGATGCTGGAACACGTGTTGGGCGGCGGCTCGGTGACGTCGTTATCGTTGATGGTGGGCGACCAGTTGCCCAACCCGGTGATCGCCGTGGACTTCACCGCCAACCAGGTGGTGGCGGGGCGCTCGCCGGACACTGCGCTGTTTGATGACAACGCCTGGCAGGCCGCCGTCGCCGGGGTGCTCAGCGTGCAGATCACCAAGGCCGCCCAGGAAAGCTTGCGCAGCGCCCTGCGCAACACGGTCAACCTGTTCCTTGACGACGGCCAGCGCCAGTTTACGTTGCGGGCGCAGATCGAGCCGTTGATGGTCGACCACGAACTGGTGGGCGCGTTGGTGTTGTTCCCGGTGGCGGCGCCGGTCAACGAGCTGGATTTGCTGATGCTGGAAAGCGCCAAGTTCGCCTTGAGCGTGCAGATGATGCGCAGCTTTATCCGCTTTCGGTTTGAAACCCGCACCCAGACCGAGTTGTTGTTCGAAGTGCTCGAAGGCCGCTGGCGCGACGCCGATGATATCCAGCAACGGGCCCAACGCCTGGGGATCAGTTTCAACACCCCGCAGCAGATGCTTATTGTCGACTACGGCGCCAAGGCCCGGGAGGCGAAGAACCTGCACCACAACGTCGCCCGCATCCTGCAACGGGCGGGGATGCAGGCCACGGTGATCATCGTCGACAACGGCCTGGTGTGCCTGGTGCCGGCGGAAGGCGAGCGCTTGAGCAAGATCAAGCGGCAGATCGCGGATGACCTGGCGCACTACCTGGGCGCCGAGCCGATCCTGCTGGCCAGCGGCGTGTGCCGGGTGCTGGCGGATTATCCGGCTGCGTGGGAACGCTGCCGGCGCTTGATCGAGATTGCCCGTTCATTTGGTCGCAGCGGGCCGATCTCCGACCAGGATTTCGGGCCGATCCCGATCTTCGTCGCGGCCGTGGGCGGCGAGGATATTCGCACCTTCGTCAACGACAGCGTCGGCGCGATGCTCGCCCATGACCGCAAGCACCAGACGCCGTACCTGGAAACCCTGACCGCGTACCTGCGGGAAAGCTGCCGCAGCCAGGCGTGTGCGGATGCGATGGGGGTGCATGTGACGACGCTGCGCTATCGGCTGGCGCGGATTCAGGAGTTGTTCGGGATTGATGTGGAAACGCCGGAAAAGCGGTTTGCCACGGAGTTGGCGATTCATTTGCAACGGGTGATTGATAGCTGAAGACCCCCCGACAAAAATGCACAGGCAACGTACAGTTCTGGCAGTGCCGCCGTCGCGGGTTGATTCCCACACTGTGCCCTTCAACTGAAGGCACTACTGAGGAGTCAAGGCATGTCGGGTAAATTCAACAATCAGGTAGCTGTCGTCACGGGCGCTTCCACCGGAATCGGTTTTGCGATTGCGCAGGCATTGGTGGCCGAGGGCGCCAAACGGGTCTATATCACCGGTCGCTCGTCGGCAACGCTGGAAGCTGCGGCGGCCAGGCTGGGGGATAAAGTGGTAGCGGTGGTGTCCGACGTTGCCACCCAGTCCGACCTTGATGCACTCAAGGCATTGGTTGAACAGCAGGACGATGAACTGGATGCGGTGTTTGCCAACGCGGGTATATGCGAGAAAAACCCGCTTGGTGAAACCACTGAGGCGGCCTATCACCGCATGTTCGACATCAACGTCAAAGGCGTGTTTTTCACGGTGCAAACCCTCTTGCCATTGATGAAGGACGGCGCGTCGATCGTTCTGACCGCCTCGATCTGCTCCAGTAACGGCATGGAAGGCCTGAGTCTCTACAACGCGTCCAAGGCGGCGGTGCGCTCATTTGCGCGGACCTGGGCCAATGAACTCAAAGGCCGGAAGATTCGCTCCAACGTGCTGAGCCCAGGCTTCACCAGAACGCCGTTGATGGACAACGGCTTGAAGATGGATGCCAGCCAGATCGACGCACTCAGAAGCCACGTCGAGCAGATTGTGCCGCTGGGCTACATGGCCGAACCCGAGGAAATCGCCGCGTGCGCTCTGTTCCTGGCATCGGCTGACGCCAGGTATGTCAACGGTGTGGAACTGATGGTGGACGGCGGTCTTTCGCAAATCTGACTTCACCTCCGGTCGCTCAGGGTGAGCCGATCATCTCGTCTGCCAGGTCGGCGAGGGCGCGCAGGCGGTCCATCTGGCGCATATCCTGGTGATAACCCATCCAGATATCGCGCCCGGGTGGTGCCTCATCGGTGTCCAGCCGCCTGAGCACGGGCAGTTGATCGCCGAGGGCGCGAGGCAGTACGGCAACGCCCAGTCCCTGGGCGCACATCTGAGCCTGCACGGTGCGGCTGCTGCTGGTGAATACTGTCCTGGCGTGCGGGTACCGCTGTTGCAGCCAGAGCACGTCGGGGTAATGCGCTTGTGCGGTGTTCATGGTGATCAGGCCGACATCTTCGCCGGCAACGCCTGACCGAGCACTTGCGTACAGGCCGTAACTCAGCGTGGTAAGCCGTCGTTGGACGATATCGGGCTCGGTGAACGGAACGATCCGGAAGGCAATATCCGCTTCGCGGCGTGTGAGGTCGAACAACCGGTGCCCGGCGATGACCTCGGGTACGATCAAGGGATGGCGCCGCAACAGCTCGTCCAGCACGGGGCCGAGTACGTAACAGGCGAACCAGTCCGCCGAAGAGATCCGCAACAGGCCTTCAGGCTGGTCGCTTTCGCCTGCGATGCGCCGCTCGATCGTCAGCGCGCTGCGTTCCATGTCCTCGGCCAGTTCGAAAATGCGCTCGCCGCTGTCGGTCAGCACCAGGCCCGACGACGTACGCCTGAAGAACACCTCGCCGCCAGCCTGCTCAAGCACATGCAAGCGCCGCCCTACGGTGGGGTGGCTGACGCCCAGCAGCTTGGCCGCTGCCCCCAGCGAGCCGCCGCGCGCGATGGCCAGGAAGACGCGCAAGTCATTCCATTCCATGGGGTACCTCGTACAAAAGTGAACGGTGAAGATGCAGCAATGGCAGTCCCGTCGCAACCCTGTGGCCCCCAAAATAGACCCACAAGCTCAGGTAACTGATAAAGGGGTGGCATTGATGGACATCGGATTCATTGGCGTGGGAAGCATGGGGCGGGCAATCATCCCGCGACTGATCGGTGCGGGGCATCGCGTGAGCGCCTGGAACCGCAGCCCCCAGGCGCTGGCCGGTCTCGAGGGCGTGAGCGTACTGGATGAACCGACGGCCGCGTTCCAGCGGGCGGTGGTGATCAGCATGCTGGCTGATGATCGTGCGGCGCGGCAGGTGTTGCTGTCGTCCGATGCATTATCGGCCGCCACCGAGGGCTGCATTCATATCGTGATGTCGACGCTTTCACCGGCGCTGATCGAGCAACTGCGCGAGCGGCACGAGCAGGCTGGCATTGGGTTTGTCGCCGCGCCGGTGTTTGGCATACCTGCGGTGGCGGCCAGGGGCGAGATGAATATTCTGGTGGCCGGGTCCGCGGCGGCCATCGACAGGGTCCAGCCGCTGTTTGATGTGCTTGGAAAAAAGACCTGGCGATTGGGGGAGGACCCGGTGCAGGCCTGTATCGCGAAAATTGCCGGCAACCTGATGATCACCCAGGCCATTGAGTCCCTGGGGGAGGGCAGTCGGTTGGCCGAGGCCTATGGGTTGAGTGCTGCGGGCTTTATCGAAATGATCACCCAGACCCTGTTTGCCTGCCCGAGTTACCAACGCTACGGCCGCTCTATCGCGGACGCAAACCATGAACCGGGCTTCAAGCTTTCCCTGGGCCTGAAAGACGTCGACCTTGCCCTTGATGCCGCTGGCGACAAAGGCCTGGCGTTACCTGCCGCCGGAGTGGTGCGCGCCAGGATGTCCAGCGCGGTTGCCCGGGGCCTGGGAGAGCGGGATTGGTCGGTGTTTGCGAGCCTCAAGAACAGCCTGCAACCCTGAACCTTGAAACCCTGGCGGGAAAGAGGGCGACGGGAAGCAATTGCCCCGCTTAATAGGAAGCATTACTATTCACGCCCCGCCTCCCCAGTGCTCCCTTGATGACTCCTCAGCCGCCCCGCAGAACAGGCTTTTTCGAGCACTACGAAGAGTTGATCGGGACCTGGACGCGCCGCCTGAGAAACCGTCAGCAGGCCGAAGACCTGGCCCACGACACCTTTGTACGGGTGCTTGAGTCCAAGTCCACCGAGGTTGCGCAACCTCGCGCCTACCTGCATCAAACGGCGCGCAATATTGCGGTTGACGCCTATCGCCGCGAGGACCGTCGGGAGGCGATGGCGCTGGAAGCCTTTGATCAGAGTTCGCCCCACAGTGGCGACCCGGAGCATTTCATGCACGCGATCCAGCTGGCGGACTCTATCGAGCGGGCCTTGGCCGAGCTGCCGCTCAATTGCCGCAAGATTTTCATCTGGCAGAAAATTGAGGGCCTCACCCAGCAGGAAATCGCCGAACGCCTGGGCCTGTCTAAAAACATGGTGGAAAAGTATATGATCCGCACCCTGCGGCATCTACGTGACCGCCTGGACGCGATGGCCCCATGACCAATGCCCGCTTTGAAACAGGATCTTCCATGATGGATACCCGTGAGTGTGCCTGCGGCAGTGCAGCGGCCCGCGATGAGGCGGCGCAGTGGTTTGTGCGTGTGCAGGACGGCCAATTGAGCGTCGAAGAACGCGAGCGTTTTGATGCCTGGCGTGCAGAGCATGCCGAGCACCAGTATGAATTTGATGTGCTGCAAGGTTTGTGGAGCGCCACCGACCTGTTGCCAAAAGCGCGCTTGCAGGCGTTGTGCGATGCGCCGGAACCGCGTGCGAAGCGCCGGCCCGTGCTGCGTTATGCAGTGGCCGCCAGTGTGCTGGCAGTGGCCCTGGGCCTTGGTTTGTTCAGCGGCCTGGATCATCCGGCAACCTATAACGCCGAATTCAGCACCGCCCTGGGGGAGCGCCGGCAGGTGGCGTTGCCCGACGGTTCGCTGATGGATTTGAACAGCCGCAGCGTGGTCGCGGTGCACTATGTAAAAGGCCAGCGCGGTATCGAGCTCAAGCAGGGCGAGGCGATGTTCAGCGTCGAGCATGACACCAGCCGGCCCTTTGTGGTGGCGGCCGGGGCAGGGCAGGTGACGGTCACCGGCACGCGTTTCGACGTGCGCCGCGATGACGACCAGACCCGCGTGGTGGTCGAGGCCGGCACGGTCAAGGTGCAAGGACGCTCTTCCGATGAAATCGTGACGCTCACCGCAGGCCGGGGCACCCATGTGGATACCCAGGGCCAGGTGGCGGCTGCCTACGCCGTCAACCCCGAAGAACTGACGGCCTGGCGTACCGGCAAACTGGTGTTCAACAACGCCACCCTCGGTGAAGTGGCTCGGGAAGTCTCGCGCTACCGCGAGCAACCGTTGCGGGTCAGAACCGCTGCGGTGAGCAACCTGCGCTTGACCAGCGTGTTCAAATCCACTGACACGGATGCGTTGCTCAAGGCCTTGCCGCACATCCTTCCGGTGGCCTTGCGCACCTTGCCTGACGGCAGCCAGGAAATAATTTCACGATAGATTCAGGTTTTTTCCGAGTTCTTCGTCTTCTTGTGCAACTGCAACTGGTTTGCATTAACAGCCGCACACTCTTGCGATCACAGGACTCCGTTCGACGTGAAAAAACTCGCCGTGAAAAACAATAAATACTCCCGTTGGGCACCGCTCGCCCTGGCCCTGGCCGTCAGCGCCGCACTGCCGGCGGCCTATGCCGACGACGCGATTCATATCCAGGCCCAGTCCCTGGGTTCGGCCTTGAGCCAGTTGGGCCAGCAAACGTCCCTGCAAGTATTTTTCAGTCCCGACATGGTGGCCGGCAAACAAGCCCCGGCCGTGGACGGCAACCTGTCGCCGGAACAAGCCCTGCGCCAGTTGCTGCAAGGCAGCGGCCTGGATTACCAGATTGATGCCGGCTCCGTGACCTTGCGCCCACAGGGCAAGGGCACCGGCGAAGCAGGGTCCCCGCTGGAACTGGGCGCCACCGATATCAAGGTAGTCGGCGACTGGCTCGGCGATGCGAATGCCGAAGTGGTGCAGAACCACCCGGGCGCGCGCACCGTCGTGCGCCGTGAGGCTATGGTGGAGCAGGGCGCGATGAACGTGGGCGATGTGCTGCGGCGCATTCCCGGTGTGCAGGTGCAGGAAGCCAACGGCACCGGCGGCAGCGATATTTCCCTCAACGTCGGCGTGCGCGGGCTGACATCGCGTCTGTCGCCACGCTCCACGGTTTTGATCGATGGCGTACCGGCGGCGTTTGCCCCGTACGGTCAACCGCAGCTGTCGATGGCACCGATTTCCTCCGGCAACCTGGACAGCATCGACGTGGTGCGCGGTGCAGGCTCTGTGCGTTATGGGCCACAGAACGTCGGCGGCGTGATCAACTTCGTGACCCGCGCCATCCCGGAAAAATTCTCCGGCGAAGTCGGCACCACCCTGGAAACCGCCGCCCACGGCGGCTGGAAGCACATTGAAAACGCCTTCATCGGTGGCACCGCCGACAACGGCATCGGCGCCGCCTTGTTGTATTCCGGGACCAAGGGCGACGGTTACCGCGACCGCAACAATTCCAACGACATCGACGACGTGATCTTCAAGACCCACTGGGCACCGACCGATCAAGACGATTTCTCGCTGAACTTCCACTACTACGACGCCAGCGCCGACATGCCCGGCGGCCTGACCCAGAAGCAGTACGACGCCGACAAGTATCAATCGGTGCGTGACTGGGACAATTTCAACGGCCGGCGCAAGGACATGTCCTTCAAGTACATCCGGCAGATTGACGACCGTACCCAGGCCGAAGTGCTGACCTACTACTCCGACAGTTTCCGCGGCAGCAACATCGCCAACCGCGACCTGAAGACCCTGGGTTCCTACCCGCGCACCTACTACACCTTCGGGATCGAGCCGCGGGTGTCCCATGTGTTTGACCTGGGGCCGAGCACCCAGGAAGTCAGCGTCGGTTACCGTTACCTCAAAGAAGGCATGCACGAGCAGGCCACCAGCCTGGCGCTGGTCAACAACGTGCCGACCCCGGTGGGCCAGAGTGATGGCCACGTGTACCAGGACCGAACCGGTGGCACTGAGGCCAACTCGTTCTACATCGACAACAAGATTGATATCGGCAAATGGACCGTCACCCCGGGCATCCGCTTTGAGCAGATCCGTACCGAGTGGCACGACCGCCCGGTGGTGGGATTGAATGGCGCGATGGTTCAGGAGAAGCGTCGCGAGATCCACAACAACGAACCGCTGCCGGCGCTGAGCGTGATGTACCACGTCTCCGATGCCTGGAAACTGTTCGCCAACTACGAAACGTCCTTCGGCAGCCTGCAGTATTTCCAGCTGGGCCAGGGCGGTAACGGCGACCAGACCGCGAACGGTCTGAACCCGGAAAAAGCCAAGACCTACGAAATCGGTACCCGCTACAACGATAACGTCTGGGGCGGCGAAGTGACGCTGTTCTACATCGACTTCTCGGACGAGCTGCAATACGTCAGCAACGATGTGGGCTGGACCAACCTCGGCGCCACCAAGCACGAAGGTATCGAAGCGTCGGCCCATTATGACCTGTCGAACCTGGACCCGCGCCTCGACGGCCTGACCGCCAACGCCGGCTTCACTTACACCAAGGCTACCTCCGAAGGCGACGTTGCCTTCAAGGGGCGCGACTTGCCGCTGTACTCCCGTGAAGTGGCGACCCTGGGGCTGCGTTACGACATCAATCACTGGACCCATAACCTGGACGTCTACGCCCAGTCCGGCCAGCGTGCACCGGGCACCGGCACCACCTACATCACCCAGCCGACTGCCGATGGCCAGTACGGGGATATTCCCGGCTATGTATCGGTCAACGTGCGCAGCGGTTATGACTTCGGTGCGCAGCTGTCGAACCTGAAGCTGGGCGTGGGGGTCAAGAACGTCTTCAACCAGGAGCACTACACCCGCTCCAGCGACAACAACTCGGGGATTTACCTGGGCGAACCGCGCACATTCTTTGTGCAGGCCAGCGTAGGGTTCTGACGGATTGTTGAAGTAAACCGTTGAGAAAAATGTGGCGAGGGAGCTTGCTCCCGTTGGGTCGCGAAGCGGCCCCAAAAACAGGGCCTGCTGCGCAGCCCAACGGGAGCAAGCTCCCTCGCCACAGGTATGATGTTTTTCCTGGACTGATCGATATCAGCCTTTCTTCCTACCCTTTTTCGAACGATTTTCTGCGTCCGCAGGAACTGAATCCGACAGGTTTGCCACACAAGAAGGTGCCCACTTTCCATGGGGAACCTTGCAGCGTCGAGGTGCCTTTGATCCGAGAGTGAATCGTATCAATACGTCGAACTGGAGATGCCAATGTCGGTACTAGGACCCAATCAATCCGTTACCCATTCCCCCACTAACTCCGAGATGCACCAGGCCGGTACCGCCGCGTTGGCACTGGCACGCTCACTGGTCGGGCCGGAATCGGTCACCGTCAATTTCGGCGCCCCGGAGAATAAAACCGGCCCGATGTTCGCCGGCCCGCAGGCGCAGAGCACTGCGGACCCCCGTGGCTTCGCGCCAGGTTCGTTCCCGACGTCAAATCCGGGCGGCTTTCTGGACAACCTGATCACACAATTCCAGACATTTCTGAATAACCTGAAGTCGCTGTTCAGTCCTGCCCGGCCCAACCCCGGGTGCTGCCCTGCGGCCCCTGCCAAGCCTGAGCCAGGCTACGGTCGCCCGGATCCACAGTATTCGCGGCGCAGCAACGATCAACTGGGGGAGCTGCTCAAGGACAACTTCAACGCGTTCAGGGCGCCGGGCACCTCCCACGTCACCCAGCAAAGCCTGCAGGACATGGCGGACAGGCGGTTGACCGGCAATGAGGACAGGGATCAGAACATTCTCCTGGCCCGGGAACTGTTGCGACGTCCCGAGGTGCTTCAAGCCTTTGATCGAAGCGGTGGGACGGGCAATCTGGATGGTCGAATCACCCGCAAGGATCTCGACGCCGTGCTCAGCTCTGACAACCCGTTGAAGTATCAGAGCGACAAGCAGATCGCCGAACAGATGCTGAAGGACTTCAATGCGCTGAAGGGCGGTTTCTGGAAAAGCTCCATCAATATCAACGACCTGCACCGCATGGCTGCACTGCCTTTGACGGGGAACCCAAGACAGGATTCGCTCATCCAGTTGGCCAGGGAAGTCACCCAGCGTTCCAGTCTGTTGACGCAAATGGACAACTTCGCCAGTCAGGATAACGACGGCAAAATCGTCAAGGACGCGTTGCGCTGGCTGTCGCGCTAAACCCGTTTTAACCCGATCACGCCGCGAGTGCTTCGTGGCGCGATTTCCTGCGTTGATCAATCCGCTGTTTTTTACGCTTTCAGCCAGGGCTTAGACATGCCTTCAACTTCATTTGGATCGCCTAATCCCGCGCCTCAACCCGTCTGTCGTGCGCCGAGGGGCAGCGAAACCCTGCCATACGACGAGGGTGGCGAAGCACTGCGCGTGAAGAACTTCACCGGGCAGCACACGTTTCAGGCTCCCGCGTCTGACGACTTCATCAGAGGCCTGTTGCCCCATGGACAATTGCCTGCCACTGAGGCGGCCTCTGTGCTGCGCCAGTTTTGCTCAGTGCTGGGAACGATGGCCGGTGTGATCAAAGGCCTTTGGCAGGCGGCAAAACCGACTGTGCCGGGTTCCCGGAAAACTGACTGATTTTTCGTTTTTTACATGTTGTCATTGGAACACTGTGCTACTTCGGAACCATTGCCTTCAGGGCACCACACACCTTTGGCTTGTTTATCGCGCGAGCGATACGGCCATTACCGAGGGTAATAGCTTGGCAGCGTGGATCTAAAATTGGTGGAGATGAAGCATGAGAATTGATGGCGGGTCAGGCTACCTGCAGTCCGGCGCTGCAAGCCGATTTGACGTAACACCGGATGAGGGGGGGCGCACCGTTCAGTCCGCTTCAAATGAAGCCGCTGATGTTGGCCGGCACGTTAATTATCACGATGGCGCCACGGCGGTGCGTTCTTCCGGTTATCGGCCACCTTTGCGGTCGGCCCAGCCCTATGAGGTGGTGTCCCATCATCGTACGCTTCAGAACGCTGTTGCTCCCCGCGCCGGCCAGCCCAATCCCAACCTGCACTTGCCGGACAGCGAGTTGGTGAAAGCACTGAAAGCCGGTTTTCCCACGCTGAAAGAACTTCATGAAAAGTGACGGACTGACGCTGTCTTCGTTGCAGCGAATCGCCGGCAGAAAAATCGGCGACAACCCGAAGTTCGACAGTGCGATTCTGCTGGCCAAGGCACTTGTCCAGCGTCCGCGCCTGATCGATGCAATCACCGATCAGGACGGCCGCATCACCCTGGAAAGCCTTTCACAGGCCGAAAGCGTGGTGTTCGGCAACAGCGATCCCGGCGCCTTCAGCCCGGATCCTTTCCACGCCAAGAGCAATGCCGAGCTTGTCGTGGTGTTCAAGGCGATGTTCGACGAGCTGCGTGACCGGTCCCGGGACCGCAAGGGATTCTTTGAACACATCGGCTACGTCAACATCGAGTTGCTGGTGGCCATGAGCAAGGACCCGGACGAACTCGACAGTCAGGGTGAGCCCGTGCTGGACCCCGCCACAGGGCTGGCGCGGAAAAAATACGACGAGCAGCAGGTGTACATGGCGAAGAATATTGTGGACCGGCCGGGGTTGCTGCGGTCACTGGAAAACGCCGACGGCAGCGGTCGGCGGATGTTTGGCAGTCATCACCAGGCGGGCTGGCTCAGCAGCAAGACCCTCGATCGCTGGCTTGGGCACCAAAAAACCCGGTAAACCCCGGGTAACGCCTCCACGCGCGAGGCGTTACGGGGAAGCCCTTCATACCCGCAGTATTTTCCCGCTGATTGCCACGCCGATCAGCAACACCGCAATCAGTACAAAGGCGGTGCTCAGGCTGCTGCCGTGGGCGATAAAGCCGATCACCGCAGGGCCGGCGAGGATGCCGGTGTAACCCAGGGTGGTGATGGCGGGCACCGCGATGTGTTCCGGCATGACCGTCTGCTTGCCGACGGCGGTGTACAGCACCGGCACAATGTTCGAACACCCGGCACCGACCAGCGCGTATCCCAGCAGCGCGGTTTCCCACGCCGGGAACAGCGTTGCCAGCAGCATGCCGGCCGCCGCGAGGGCACCGCCGAACACGATCACCCGGGTTGCGCCGAGGCTGCGCACAATGCGGTCGCCGGTGAGGCGTCCGACCGTCATGGTCAAGGCAAAGGCTGCGTAGCCGAGGCCCGCATAAGCTTCGTCCAGGCCGCGCTCGGCACTCAGGAACACCGCGCTCCAATCCAGCACGGCGCCTTCGGCGAGAAACACGATGCAGCACAGGCAGCCGATAAACAGCACCACGCCGTGGGGCACGGCAAAGGCCGGCCCGGAGCTTTCACTGCCGTAAGGCAGCAAGTGCGGCCCGGCCTTGAGCAAGGCCACCGCAATGACCGCGATCACGGCGAACGTGGCCTGCAACGGCGACCAGCCCAACCCCAGCAACCCACTGACACCCGCCGCACCGACGATCCCGCCCAGGCTGAACAGCCCGTGAAAGCCCGACATCATGGTCTTGCCGCTGGCCCGTTCGACCATCACCGCTTGCAGGTTGACGGTGGAGTCCACGGTGCCGAGGCCGGCACCGAACACAAACAGCGCGGCCATCAACAGCGGAATCGAAGTGACGGTGGCCAGCATCGGCAGGCCCAGGCAGATCAGGAGCGTCCCGCCGGTGGCCACCCGCCGGATACCGTAGCGCGACGCCAGGGCACCCGCGACCGGCATGGCGATCATCGACCCCACCCCCAGGCACAGCAGCAACAGCCCCAGGGTGCCCTCATTGAGTTGGGCGCGGGCCTTGGCATAAGGCACCAGGGGGGCCCAGGCGGCGATGCCGAAACCGGCGATAAAAAACGCGATGCGGGTCGACATTTGTTCCAGCCGCCCGGGTACCACGGGCGCTGGGGTGCTGATGACGGTCATGAAAAATCCTTGGTTTTGCGTTCAACGAACGATGTGCAGCGCAACATCCTTGCACATCAGGCCGTATCGAGCGAGCCAGGTTCCCACGGGTGTTGCTTCATGGATGGCGCAGGCGACTGCGGGCATACACCGCCACAATCACGAAACACCCCATAGGCAACAGGTACGCCAGCGCCACCGTGCTGTTGTCTGCCACCTTGCCCATCAAGTAGGGCATCAGCGCGCCGCCGACAATGGCCATGATCATGAACGAACTGCCGCGCTTGGTATGGGGCCCGAGGTTTTTCACGCCCATGGCGAACAGCGTCGGGAACATGATCGACATGAAGAAGAACACCGCAATCAGCGCGATCACCGAGACACCTTCCAGGCCAATCACCACCAGCCCGCACAACGCGATATTGATCAGCGCATACGCCAGCAGCAGCTTCTGCGCGCTGACCCGTCCCATCAGCCAGGTGCTGAAGAAACGCCCGAACATGAAGGCCAGCATCGCGATCGACAGCAGGTAGGCGGCTTGCTGGTTGCCCATCTGCGCCCAGTGCTCGGTGACGTAGTTGATAAAAAATGCACCGACCCCGACCTGGGCCGCCACGTAGAAAAACTGCGTGATCACCCCTCCGACGAATTCCGGATACTGCCACAGGCCTTTGCCGGCCACTGGCTGCAGTTCCTGCTCCTGGGCGCGCAGATCCGGCAGCGGAGTGCGGGCGATCAACAGCGCCACCAGCAACACCAGCACGGCGATAACCACATAGGTGGTCTGCAGCGAACTCATGTCCGAGGCCGGCGTGCTGCCAGCGCTGAAGAACATCGCGCCGCCAATCAGCGGGCCGAAGAACTGACCCAAACCGTTGAATGATTGCGCCAGGTTCAACCGCCGCTCGGCGCCCTGGGGTTCACCCAGCACCGTGGCGTACGGGTTGGCAGCGGTTTCCAGGCAGCCCAGGCCGCAGGCGATGACGAACAGCGCAAACAGGAAAAACGGAAAACTCGCCGCCGCTGCTGCCGGCATGAACAGCAGCGCACCTGCCGCATACAGGCACAGGCCCAACAGTATCCCGGCCTTGTAGCCGTGGCGGTCCATCAACAGCCCCGCCGGCAGGGCGATCAGGAAGTACGCGCCGAAATACGCGCTTTGCAACAGCCCGGACTGGGCCTTGCTGACGTGCAGGACTTCCTGGAAGTGCTTGTTCAACACATCCAGCAACCCGTATGACAAGCCCCAGAGGAAGAACAGACTGGTCACCAGCATCAGTGCCCAGCGATAGGTCGGCACGACGCGTGCGCCGGTTGCCACAGGTGTGTCTTTGCTTAACATGACGCTTCTCCTGTTGTTTTTATGGGATCAAGGCGTGCGATGCAGCGGGTATCAGGGTTGGTCGGTGAGGCTGAAAATCTGGGTCAGCGGCTGCCATTTGCCGCCGGGATCAGTCCATGGCGTGGGGGCCTGGAAGCGCCACATCAGGGTTTCCCAGGCTTGCACCTCGGGGTTGGCGCGGGCGGCCTGGTCGAGCGCTTCGAAGCTGAAACCGGCGGCGGTGTCCATGACCATGAACAGCCGCGTGCCCAGGCGCCAGATCTGCATCTCCACGATCTGCTGGCCGCGAAGATGCTCGGCCACGGCGGGCCAGATGCGTTGATGCAACTGCTGGTACTCGACGATCAAGGCCTCATCGTCGATCAGGTCCAGGGCCAGGCAGTAACGTTGGCGGCTCATGTCAGCGCCCGGTCGAGGTGGGTGTAGCCACCGTCCACCACCAGCCATTGCCCGGTGGTGTGGGAAGCGCGAGGTGAGAGCAGAAACAACACGCTGTCGGCAATTTCCTCGGGGGTAGTCATCCGTTTGCCCAAGGGGATTTTTTCAACGATGGCGGCCAGCTTGGCCTCGGGGTTGTCGAAGCCGTCGATCCAGCGCTGGTACAGCGGCGTCAGCACCTCGGCGGGCACCACGGCATTGACCCGTATGCCGAACTCCAGCAACGAGGCGGCCCATTCCCGGGTCAGCGACAACTGTGCCCCTTTGGAGGCGGTGTAACCGCTGGTGCCGCCCTGGCCGGTGAGGGCCGTCTTGGAGCTGATATTCACGATCGCCCCGCGACTGGCCTTGAGAGCATCCAGGCACAAATGGGTCATCAGGTAGTAATGAATCAGGTTCTTTTCCAGGGATTCGACGAACGCTGCACGGCCTGCTTCCAGGCCCACACCGTCGTTGACCCCGGCGTTGTTCACCAGCCCGTCGATACGCCCGAAGCGTTGTAACACCTCGTTGACCGCCGCGCGGCAGGCGTCTTCATCGCGCAACTCGACACGGATGAAGTGGCTTTGACCTTGCTGTTCAAGCTCGGCTGCGAAGGCCGCCGACAACGGTTGATGTCCGAAAATCACCGGGATCGCGCCTTCGGCGATCAGCCCCAGGGAGATGGCGGCGCCAATCCCCGAGCCACCGCCGGTGACGATGATCACGCGGTCCTGCAAATGCAGATTCATGGGCAGTTTCCTTCAAGGTGATAGACCCGCTGGGCGGTGCCGCCCCAGATGGCCTGCTGTTCATCGGGCGACAGCGAGCCGAGGGTGTGTTGCAGCAATTGGCAGGTGCCCTGGTATTCCCCGGCCAGCAGGCACACCGGCCAGTCCGAGCCGAACATCAGGCGTTCGGCGCCGAACAGTTCCAGCGCCAGCTCTATATAAGGGCGCAACGCACCGGCGTTGCGCTGGTCGGGCCCGGCTTCGGTCAGCAGTCCCGACAGCTTGCAACTGACGTGGGGCAGGGCGGCCAGCGGCGCCAGGTGTTCGGCCCAGCGGGCCGGGCCGTTGGCGATGTCGGGTTTGCCCAGGTGATCCAGCACCAGGTGATGACGGTCGTGGCGCCGGCACAGGGCGGTGGCGGCGTCGAGGTCGGCGCAGCGGATCAGCACCTCGTAGACGTAGCCTTGTTGCTGCAGGTGCCGTAGGCCACGGGAGAATCCCGGGTCACCCATAAAGTGGGCGGGCTGGGGTTCGTCCTGGATCTGATGCCGGAAGCCCTTGAGCCTCGGTGCGTCGCGCCACTGTTCCAGGTGTTGTTCCAGGGTTGGGTCGCACAGGTCGACCCAGCCGACGACGCCGAGTATCCACGGGTGCCGGCGCGCCATTTCCAGCAGCGCGTCGGTTTCCTGCTCACCGGCGCGGGCCTGCACGGCGATGCAGCCATCCAGGCCGGCAGCGTCGAGCAAGGGCCGCAGATCCTGTGGGAGAAAGTCCCGCCGCAGGTCGGCCTCAGCCGCGCCGATCCACGGATAATCAGCGGCCCGGTAGCGCCAGAAATGCTGGTGCGCATCGAGCCTCAGAGGTGATGGGGACGACATTATTATTGTGCTCCGTCCATTCAAATTGCGTTTCAGCTTACGGCCGGTGGCGGTATTGCTCCCGGGACGCGGCTTTCATCTGGATCGAAAACCCCGGTGCCTGCGGCGGCAGATAGGCAGCGTCGCGTACCACGCAAGGTTCCTCGAAATGCTCGTGCAAGTGGTCGACATACTCGATCACCCGGCCTTCGTGGGTGCCGGCGATGCACAGGTAGTCGATCATCGACAGGTGCTGCACGTACTCGCAAAGCCCCACGCCGCCGGCATGCGGGCATACCGGCAGGCCGTACTTGGCCGCCATCAGCATCACCGCCAGCACTTCGTTGACCCCACCCAGGCGGCAGGCGTCAATCTGCACCACATCGATGGCTTCGCGCATGATCAATTGCTTGAAGATGATCCGGTTCTGGCACATCTCCCCGGTGGCGACCTTGACCGGCGCCACACCCTGGCGAATCTTGCGATGGCCTTCGATGTCGTCGGGGCTGGTGGGTTCCTCGATAAACCACGGCTTGGCGAATGCCAACTCGCGCACCCAGTCGATGGCGGTGTCGACTTCCCACACCTGGTTGGCATCGATCATCAATTGACGGTCCGGCCCCAGCACCTCACGGGCGATGCGCACGCGGCGCAGGTCGTCCTGCAGGTCGTGGCCGACCTTGAGCTTGACGTGATTGAACCCGGCATCCACCGCTTCCTGGCACAGCCGGCGAAGCTTTTCGTCGCCATAACCGAGCCAGCCGGCGGAGGTGGTGTAGCAGGGGTAGCCATTGGCTTGCAGGTTGGCCAGGCGTTCAGCCTTGCCTTCGGCGCGTTGGCGCAGCAAGGCCAGGGCTTCGCTGGAGGTGATGCAGTCGGTGATGTAGCGAAAGTCGATGCAGCGCACCAGTTGTTCCGGGCTCATGTCGGCTACCAGGCGCCATAAGGGCTTTCCTTCGGCCTTGGCCCACAAATCCCACGCGGCATTGACGATTGCGCCGGTGGCCAGGTGAATAGCGCCTTTGTCCGGGCCGATCCAGCGCAACTGGCTGTCACTGGTGACATGGCGCCAGAAGCGGCCCATGTCTTCGGCGATCCATTCCAGGGTCAAGCCCACCAGCAACGGCTGCATGGCCTGGATCGCCGCGCAGCAAATCTCGTTGCCGCGGCCGATGGTGAAGGTCAGGCCATGGCCTTCGAGCGCCGGGTTGTCGGTCTGCAGAATCACATAGGCGGCCGAGTAGTCCGGGTCCGGGTTCATGGCGTCGGAACCGTCCAGGGACTGGGACGTAGGAAAGCGGATATCTTCGACGCGAATCGCGGTAATGGTGGTCATGAACGGCTCCTTGGCTCTTGTCAGGCGTCGACCGTGGTCTGGTTCTGTTCGCCAAGGCCTTCAATGCCCAGGCGGATCTTTTGCCCGGGCTTGAGGTAGACCGGCACGGGCTTGATCCCCAGGCCGACACCGGGCGGGGTGCCGGTGGAAATCACATCCCCCGGCTGCAGGCTCATGAACTGGCTGAGGTAGCTGATCAATTTCGGAATCTGGAAAATCATCGTGCGGGTGTTGCCGTTCTGGTAGCGGTGGCCGTCGACTTCCAGCCAGATCGACAGTTGATGCGGGTCGGCGATTTCATCCCGGCTCACCAGCCACGGGCCCAGCGGGCCGAAGGTATCGCAGCCCTTGCCCTTGTCCCAGGTGCCGCCGCGCTCCAGTTGAAACTCACGTTCGGAGACGTCGTTGATCACGCAGTAGCCGGCCACGTGCTGCATGGCCTGGCTTTCTTCGATGTAACGGCCGCCCTGGCCGATCACCACGCCCAGTTCGACTTCCCAGTCGGTCTTGGTGGAGTGGCGGGGGATCTCGATGTTGTCGTTGGGGCCGACGATGGCGCTGGTCCACTTGTTGAAGATGATCGGTTCGTCGGGTATCGGCGCGCCGGTTTCGGCGGCGTGATCGGCGTAGTTCAGGCCGATGCAGATGAATTTTCCCACTTGGCCGACACAGGCGCCCAAGCGCGGGTTGCCCGGTACCAGGGGCAGGCTCGCGGGGTCGAGGTCTTGCAGGCGAGCGAGGTTGTGGGGCAGCAGGGCTTCGCCTGCGACATCACTGATGTGGGCGGACAAGTCACGCAGGCGACCCTCAGCGTCCAGCAGGGCCGGGCGTTCCTGGCCTTTTTCACCGTAGCGCAGCAATTTCATGAGTAATCCTCTTGATTCGCAAGTGGGCGGTCAGTTGCTCCAGCCGCCGTCAATGACTTGGGTGGTGCCGGTGGTAAACGCGCTGGCGTCGGAGCCAAGGTACAGCGCCAACTGGGCGATTTCCTGGGGTGTGCCCAGGCGGCCCATCGGCTGGCGCGCAGTGAAGGCGGCGTACACCTCGTCCTGCTGGCGGCCTTCGCGGCTGGCTTGTTCGATGATGCGTTGCTGCAGCGACGGCGACTCCACCGTGCCCGGGCAGATGGCGTTGCAGCGAATGCGTTGGGTGACAAAATCGGCCGCGACGGATTTGGTCAGGCCGATGACCGCAGCCTTGCTGGCGCAGTAGGCAAAGCGGTTGGGCACGCCCTTGAGGCTGGAGGCCACCGACGACATGTTGATGATCGAGCCACCGCCCGCCGCCAGCATTCCCGGCAGAAACGCGCGGATCATGCGGTACATGGCGGTGACGTTCAGGTCCAGGGCAAAGGTCCAGTCGCTTTCCGGGCACTCGAGTATGTTGCCGGCGTGCACTACGCCTGCGCAGTTGAACAGCACATCGAGAGGGCCGATCTCGGCGGCGAGGCGCTGGATGGCGCTGGCGTCGGTGACATCCAGTACCACCGTTTGCGCACCCGTCAGGTCGGCGAGCGCTTGTTGATTGATGTCGGCTGCAATCACTTTGGCTCCAGCCGCCAGGTAGGCTTCGACGCTGGCGCGGCCAATGCCCTGGGCGGCGGCGGTGATCAGCACGCGTTTACCGGTGAGGTCCATGACAGACTCCCTTGATTGTTATTATTGGCTCAATGGTCAGGCCATTAAGGACGTAAAACGCCTGCATCTGCGGCATAGCGAACCTGTGAGGGTTTGCTATGATCAGCACACTGGAAACGATCCAATGGTCAGGCCATTGATCCAATTTTTAGCATGGGTCTTCTCGGTCAACAAGCGGCTTTTTCGCGGGTTGATCATCTGGACCGTGCCATGCATGAATCGAGCTGAGCCTAGATGCCATTTCAAGTAATTGATAACCAACGTCTTTATCGACAGATTGCCGACCAGTTGCGGGCGTTGATCGACAGCGGAGAATTTCCGCCGGGCAGTCGCCTGCCGGCTGAGCGGGAGCTGGCCAAACTGTTAGGGGTGAGTCGCGCCTCCGTGCGTGAGGCGATGATTGCCCTGGAGGTGATCGGCCTGGTGGACGTGCGGGTGGGCAACGGCGTGCTGGTGTGCGAACCCGTGCAACCGAAAGTCAGCCAGGAGCCGGTGATGGCCCAGGCCACCCGGGATCAATGGAAGGAGTTCGACCCGGAGCTCAACCTGCACGTCGACTTCAATGCCGAGATTCCACCGTTTTCGTTGCTCCAGGCCCGTCGCCTGATTGAGCCGGAAGCGGCTGCTTTGGCGGCCAAACATGCCACCGACGAAGAGCTGGCGGGTATTCGCGAGGCGTTCGAGCGCAACGTGCAGGACAACCGCGAAGGCTCCCATACCCATCCGGGCGACCGACTGTTTCACATCCGCATTGCCCAGGCCTCGGGCAACCCGGCGTATGCGCTGATGATTGCGCACTTGCTGGGGCATCGTTACGGCAGCATGTTCCAGCGGTTGCAGGCGCATTACACCTCGGATGACATGCCGCATCGCTCGGAAGACGAGCATCGCAAGATCCTCGACGCCCTGGAACAGCGGGACGTGGAAGGTGCGCGACAGGCCATGCGCAAGCACCTCGAAGAGGTGGTGCGGATTTTCATGCGGACGGCGCAATGACCGTGTTCTATGACGCTCGCGGCAATATTTACGGCGTGGCGACCCCGGCACTGTTGCGCAGCAAAGGCATCGACGTGCCGGATGACGCCGCCTTGGCCGCGGGCACCCGCGATGCTTGGGCGTTGGCGGCGGTTGCCGCCGAATGCGAGTGGGGTTCTTTGCCACGCCCGGCTGGGGCCAAAGAGCATCGCTGCGACGGCTTGTTGGTGGGGCCGTTTCAGGCCGCACCGCCCTTCGACCTGTTGATCGTCAACACCGACGGTTCCCTGGCCGAGCGCAGTGGCAATGGGCTGACGATTTTTGCCCAGTCGTTGACCGACCAAGGGTTGATGACGCAGGGCTGTGACCTGCGTGTGCATCACGACAAGAAGGATGCACGGTCGCCGGTAATTACGCGGGTTGAGCGTGCGCAGTACGAACAGGTCCAGGGCTTTTGGCTGGCGCTGGGGCGTCCCGGGTTCGGGCCTTCGGCGGTGGGGGCGGTTGGCGTTGGCGTGGTCTCGCTGGAGGGGGCCGAGGTGAGCCATGTATCGCCACTGGCGGCGCTCAACCCCGAGTGGAATCACAGCCAGTTTGTGCGAGTGGGCAATCCTCATTGTGTGACGCTGGTGCAGGATGCATCGGCGTTGCCGGACAACGCGCAGATGCTCCGGCCAGGGTTGTTCGATTCGCTGAGGGCAATCGCTTTTGCGCCGCCTGCCGGGGCGGGTCAGCCCTGTATTTCCGGAGTCAACCTGCAATGGGGCGCCCGGGATTCCGGCAACCGTGTCATCGCCCGGGTGTTTGAGCGCGGCGAGGGGCCAACGGCGTCCTCCGGGACCAGCGCGAGTGCCGTGGCTTGCGCCGCCTGGTCTGTAGGATGGGTGACGGCGGGTGAGGTGGCGGTGGTGATGCCCGGCGGTACGGCACCGGTGCGCTTGCAGGCTGACGCGGGGGAGTTGCTGAGCGTCAGCCTGTTCGGAACGGCGCGGCGTTTATAAAAACTCCACCTGCGCCGGCCGGCGTTTCATCAACACTTTGCCTGCGCGAATCGAATACAGCGGCAGGCCCTGGCTGCGAATCACTTCATAGTCGCTGTCCGCCGACAGGATCAACAGGTTCGCCGGGCGTCCCGGTTCCAGGCCATAACGATCTCCCAGGGCCATGGCCTTGGCACTGTTGTCGGTGACCAGGTCCAGGGCGCTTTGCAGGTTGCGATAGCCGAGCATGTGGCAGATATGCAACCCGGCTTCCAGCACCCGCAGGATGTTGCCGTTACCCAGGGGATACCAGGGATCGACGATGGAGTCCTGGCCGAAGCAGACGTTCATGCCGGCTTCCAGCAGTTCGTTGACCCGGGTCACGCCCCGGCGTTTCGGGAAGGTGTCGAAGCGGCCCTGCAAGTGAATGCTTTCGGTGGGGCAGGAGACAAAGCTGATGCCGGAGTGGCCCAGCAGGCGGAAGAGCTTGGCGCAGTAGGCATTGTCGTAGGAGCCCATGGCCGTGGTGTGGCTGGCGGTCACGCGGGCGCCCATGTCGCGGCTGCGGGCTTCTTCGGCCAGCACTTCGAGAAAGCGCGAATGAGGGTCGTCGGTCTCGTCGCAGTGCACGTCCACCAGGCAACCGGTGCGCTCGGCCAGGTCCATCAGGAACTTCACCGAACTCACCCCTTGGTCGCGGGTGTATTCAAAGTGCGGGATGCCGCCGATCACGTCGGCGCCCAAACGGATGGCTTCTTCCATCAGCTCGCGGCCATTGCGGTAGGACTCGATGCCTTCCTGGGGGAACGCGACGATTTGCAGGTCGATGAGGTGGGTGCTTTCCTCGCGCACTTCAAGCATCGCCTTGAGCGCGGTGAGGTCCAGGTCGGTGACGTCGACATGGGTGCGCACATGCTGGATGCCATGGGCGGCCAGGGTCTGGATGGTTTTCCTGGCGCGGGTCTTGGTGTCTTCCAGGGTGATGGTGGCCTTGCGTTCGCCCCAGCACTCGATGCCTTCAAACAGTGTGCCGCTCATGTTCCAGCGGGGTTCGCCGGCGGTCAGGGTGGCGTCGAGGTGGATGTGCGGTTCGACGAAGGGTGGCACCACCAGGTTGCCGGCGGCGTCCAGGTCGTCGGGGCCTGCGATGGGAGCCGCGCCTTGTGGGGTGATGCTGGCGATCCGGCCGTGTTCCAGGTGCAGATCATGCAGGCCTTCACGGTTGCGCAGGCGGGCGTTGATGATGTGCATGGGCAAGTTCCTCTTGGCAAAAAACAGTCAGGCAGACAGCCGCCAGATCATCAGCGCGATGCCGATGTCCAGGCGGTCATAAGAATTGTCCAGCGTCAGCCCGCACAGGGCTTCGATGCGCTGGACGCGGTGCGTCAGGGTGTTGCGGTGAACCGCCAGCCGCTGGGCGGCGGCCACAAGATTACCATTCTCGTGGAACCAGGCCTCCAGGGTTGGCATCAGGCTTGGGCCATGGTGCAGGTCGTGGCGCAACAGCGGCCCCAGGCGTTCGTTGAGAAACTGGTCGAGCAGGGCGCGATCACGTACGCCGCTGAGCAACTTGAGTACCCCCAGCTCATCGTAGACACACAACCCGGCGCGCTCACTGAACCGCCGCGCCGCCGCCAACGCCTGGCGCGCTTCGTCCAGGGCCTGGGCCAGGCGAGCGGGCGAGTGCGCGGCGGCACTCAGGCCGATAAACAGTTTCAGCGGCGCCAGGCGCAGGTTCAGCGCTTTCAACCAGCCCGCCAACAACTGGCGGTTGGCCAATGCCTCGCCCGCGTCGGCCGCAGGCAACAGCATTGTCCATTGCCCGGCACGGCCCAGCACGGGCAAACGAGACGGATGCTGCGCGGAAAACTGGCGCAGACGACGGGTAATGGCATCGTGCTGACGGGCCAGCTGTGCTTCGACCACCGGCGCCTCGCCTTGGGCAAACAGTGCATCGCTGCCGTCCAGCTGCAACTGGACGAGCTGCCAATGCCCGGCCAATGGCATGCCCAATTGCGCGGCGCGGTGCAGCAGTAAATCCAGGGATTGATAGTCACCGGCCAGCAGGCGTTCCAATACATCGTGCCGCGAGCGCCCCAACTGTTGCGACTGGATCAACGCCGAACCGATGGCCTGGGTCACCAGCACCATCTTCAACGAGTACGGCTGCTCGATCAGCGGCATGCCCGCGTCTTGCGCGGCTTCCAGCAAGCGCTGCGGGATCGCCTGGATATAGTCCGCTCCCGTGAGAATCACCAGCCCGGCGACCTGGCGCTGACAGGCCTCGTCCAGCAACACCAGCAGGTTGGCCTCATCCCGGGGGTGATTGATACCGGTGATGAACACCAGTTCGCCCCCCAGCACCCATTCGGCGATGCCGCTGTTTTCCGCCACATAGGGCCAGCGCACCGCGTTCTCCAGGCCGGCTTCCCCGGCCCGCAGGCACATCGACTCCAGCCCGGGCAAGGCCAGCACATCGGCGATGGTCAGGCTCATGCCTGGACGTCAGCCAACGGTGCCCGCACGCGCAGGACGCTGGTCAGCACGATGTAGGTCAGCGACGCCGCCACAATCCCCACCAGCGGAGCGACCCACGGCGAATGAAAGGCCAGTACCGTGCCCACGGCATAGGCGATCAGCCCGGGCCAGTTGAATGCCGGCAGGCGCGTCTCGGCCAGGCGCGGGTAGTGGCCGCGGTAGCGATAGAAAAAGTCCGCCATGATCACCCCGCCGATCGGCGGAATCACCGTGCCCAGCAGGATCAGGTAGGGCACCAGCATGTCGTACATGCCCAGCAGCGCCAGCAGGGTGCCGATCACCGCGCCGGCCAGGGTCACCGTTTTGCGGCGTTTGGTGCGCAGCAGGTTGCAGCCGGCGACGGCGAAGTTGTAGATGGTGTTGTCCTGGGTGCTCCAGATATTCAGGAGCAGCATGGCCATGGCGGCCATGGCAAAACCTTGCAGCAGCAACACTTCGACCACGTCCGGTTGCTGGTAGACGATGGCGCCATAGGCACCAATCAGCACCATCAAGCCATTGCCGATAAAGAAGCCGATCAGGCTGGCCAGCACCGCGACCTTGGCCGAGCGCGAGAACCGCGTCCAGTTGGTGGCCTGGGTCGCGCCGCTGACGAAGGTGCCGAACACCAGCGTGATGGCGGTGGACAGATCCAGCTCGCCGGTCGGCACTACTGCCAGCAGCCCATCCAGACCGCCGACCTTGACAGTGGCCACCCACATCGACAGAAACAGCAAAATGCCCATGGCCGGTACGGCGATGTAGGACAGGATCTCCAACCCGCGATACCCCACGTAGGCCGTCGCGCAGAACACCATGCCGAACAGCACCATCAGCCCGAGCACGCTGCCCTGGCTCAACTCGAAATATTTGCCCAGCACCACAGCCGCCGTGGCGGTGCCCCAGGCGTACCAGCCGATCTGGGTGAAACCGAGGATCAAGTCGCTCAGCTTGCTGCCCACTTCGCCAAAGCAGAAGCGCCCCATCAGTACCGAATTCAAACCGCTCTTGAACGCGATGTAACCCAGCCCTGCGGCGTAGATACCCAATAACAGGTTACCCAGGGCCACGACGCCGAGCATTTGGGTGAAGCTGAAGGCCACTCCCAATTTGCCGCCGGCGAACATGGTGGCGGTAAAAAAGGTAAGGCCCAGCAGCACCATGGCGGTGGAGGCCAGGCCTTTGCGGGCATGCATGGGCACCTCGCTAAGAGGGTAGTCATTGCCCGGTTCGTTCTGCGTCATGTGCCTTTCTCCCTGAATGAGTGACGCAGGCCTATTGCACCCGGCGTGCCAACTGCAATGCAGTGACGTGCGCACGGTCAGCGCTGTGCACGTTGCACAGTATTTATAGCCAAACAGGGAGAGCACGCGGGAGGGATTGGTCTTTCTGCCCAGTCAGGCGCGAAAGCGGTGCAGGGGTGATACAAATTGGATCACCCGTTTTTCAATCGAACAGGGTGTGGGTGGTCTCCCCGCGGTGAAACGCAAAGGCGGCCTCAAGGTCGCTTTCAATGGTGCGGCCACGGGAGAGCGGCGGCAAGTCATCGAGCCTGAAGAAGCCGACGTCCGTCGTTTCGAAACCGGCAGCCGGCGCCACTTGATCAACTCGCTCGCACAGAAAATAGAGTTTGTAGAAGTCCCGGATATCGGGCCGGTACAAACCTTTGGCCTTATGGGTGACGCTGTACAGCGCCCGAGCGGTAACGGTCAGCCCGGCCTCTTCGCGGATTTCCTTGATGATGTTTTCAGCGGCCGACAAACCGATATCCGCATAGCCTCCGGGCAACGCCCAGCAACCATCCGTCAACTCACGCACCAACAGGATCCGGTCACCGTCAATCACCGCACCCCGTACATCAATCATCGGCGTCGAATAGCGCTTGGCAAAGTCCGGCACCAGCCCGGTGATGCGCTCCAGCGGCACTTCGCCCAACTGCGCGAGCATGCTGTGGGCGATCTGGGCGATTTCCTCGAGGCGCTCGCGCTCGAAGTCATCGGTGCAGAAATGCAGCCCCGTGGAGGCCAATGCTTGCAAGCGCTTGGCCTGGGCCAGCCAGGTGTTTTCCATGGGAATTCCTTCAGCGAGAGGCAGTGAGGTCTTTTTGCAGGTAAACCCGACGCAGGCCGTTTTCCTCGGCCCGGTGGGTTTCCACATAGCCCTTGCGGGTGTAAAGCGCTAGGTTTTCGGTCATTGCCTCATTGGTGTAGAGGCGCACGAAACCCTGATGGGCTTGCTGTTCTGTGAACTCCAGCAGCACGCGCCCGTAGCCCAGCCCCTGGGCGCTGGGGTCGACGGCCAGGTTATCCAGCAGCAGGTACTCGTCCTCATGGATCAGCACGACAAAGCCGTGCACCCGGCCGGAACTCTCCAGCACATGTACGCGTCCAGCAGCGACCTGTTGGCGATAATCATCCAGCATCGGCCCCGGCTTGCGCCCGATGCGTTCGATGTAAGGGGAGTAGGCGGCGTGGACGATGGTCTCGATGGTGGCGATATCGTCAACGGTAGCGGGGCGGATATGGGTTGGCATCGCAGCGCTTCCTGTACAAGAGGCCACGACTGTAAGGGAGTCACCGGCATAAAAAAACCACCGCAAGGGTGGTTTTTTCTAGATCACCGGCTCATTCGCCGCGATAAATGCAGCCACTGGTGCAGGTCTCATGGATGCGAATCGCGCTGAGTTCCGGCAACAACGGTTTCAATTCATTCCAGATCCATTTGGCCAGCACTTCGCTGGTCGGGTTCTCAAGGCCCGGGATGTCATTGAGGTAGTTGTGGTCCAGGCGTTCGTAGAGCGGCTTGAAAATCGCCTTGATCTCCGAGAAGTCACGGATCCAGCCGGTATGCGGGTCGAGGTCGCCGCTGAGGTGGATCGCCACCTTGAACGAATGGCCATGCAGGCGCCCGCACTTGTGGCCTTCGGGCACGTGGGGCAGGCGGTGGGCGGATTCGAATGTAAATTCCTTGAAGATTTCCACAGTATTTTTCAGCTCGGTCAGGTGTCTGGCAGGCGGCGAGTTTAACAGTTTGTTGCCACCGCGCGCGCACCCTACGTAGCAGCTGTCGAGCTTTAGCGAGGCTGCGTTTACGGTTTGTCTGGTAAACCGAGGTGCTGCCGACGCAGCCTCGCTTAAGCTCGACAGCTGCTACGGGGGGGTCAGAGAGCCAGCAGGCGTTCGCCCAATTGCCCGTTGTCGGCCAGTTGCAGGAATTCATCCCCCAGCCGCTGGCTTTCGCTCATCGCGGTTTGCCAGTACTTGTTGCGTCCCGGGTCATCACCCATGAAACGCTTGAAGTCACTGCGGTCCGGCAGTTTGCCGTGGGGCAGGCGCGCCAGGTATTCCTTCGACGGTGCCAGCAGCAATACATCCTGCAGGCCCTGTTGATTGGCGCGGCGCCACGGCAAGCCCTTGTCGAACCAGCCGGGAATGACCCTGTCGGTGAAGTGCGGGTACAGCACGATGTCGTCACCGTGGTAGGGCAGGTCGAGGTGATAGTCCAGCAGGCCGCCGTCGCGGTAGGTGCCTACGCCAGCACCCGGCAGGTCACGCACGCCTTGCATCACCATGGGGATCGAGCCGGACGCCAGCAACGCCTGGCGCAGGTTGCCCAGTTCCAGATTGAGGAAGCGTGACGGGAAATCCTTGAGCGCATGCAGCGGTGGCGCCTGGCGCGGGTCGTGGACGATCAGCCGTTCGAAGTGCCGTGACAGCCGAGCGCGGCCCCGCAGGTTGTCGGCGATCACCGAGGACAGGCCCAAACCGAGGCGACCGCGATGATCGTCGGCGAGCAGGCCGTGGCTTTTGACCACCATGATGTTCAGCCGATAGTTCGGGTTGTCGAGCACCCGGGCATCACGACCGGCCAGCAGGTCATCGAGCATGCGCACGCAACTCTGGCTGACTTCGGCCATGGTCACGCCTTTGGCAAAACTTTGTTCGTTGTACAGCCGGCCCAGGTCGAGCAGGCCTTGCACCGGGTCGGGCAGGCATGCGCTGGCAAACCGCCAGGAGCCTATCGAGGCGCCGATCAGTGCACGTTCGCGTGGCGCGCGGGGCAGCCAGTCACCGAACAGCGCCAGGTCCAGGCCCTGGATGCCCAGGGCCTTGGGGCCGCCAGCAGCACCGGGCAGGATGCCGACATCCGCAGGCGCCAGCCCCTGTTCGCGAATGCGTGCGAAAGCGCGTTTGCCGGCCTTGAGGGTCAAGGCGGGGAACTTCATATGGATAGCAGTCATACCGATCTCATCGACAGCGAGCAGGGCAGTATAGAAAATCCTGCGCGGTTGCAGGCAATGGTGTTGCGCAGAATTGCCATGGTGGCAATTCAGTTTCAGTTAAGTTGGATCCAGTACGGTGAGCCCCGTAGGCAAAATATCCTGAAACGGAGACTCACCATGAAAACCCTCACAGCCGTGATCGCCGGCAGTATCATCGCCCTCACTGCGGGCCTCGCCCAGGCCCGAGACCTGGGGCCGGACGAGGCACTGAAATTGCGCGACGCTGGTACCATTGTGTCTTTCGAGAAGCTCAACGCCATTGCACTCGCCAAACATCCCGGCGCCACCGTGCATGAAACCGAGCTTGAAGAGGAATACGGCAAGTACCTGTATCAGGTTGAACTGCGCGACGCCCAGGGCGTTGAGTGGGACCTGGAATTGGACGCCGTCACCGGGGCCGTCCTCAAGGATCATCAGGATACGTAATGAAGGTAAATCTACGCACCAGCGTTCAAGTGGCGCTGGTGCTCCTGGCATTTTGCTCAAGCCTGGCCGCTCGGGACCTGGGCCAGGACGAAGCGCTGCGCCTGCGCCAGAAGGGTGTGATCGCGCCGCTCGAGCATCTGCTTGGCCCGGCTTTCGAGCGCTACCCGGGCGCCAAGTTGCTCGACGCCGAGCTTGAGGAGCACAAGGATCATCCTGTGCGCTATATCTATGAAATCGAACTGCTGACAGTGGAAGGCGTAGTACGCGAGATCGAACTCGACGCCAACACCGGCCAACTGCTCAAAGACAAGGAAGACGACTGATGCGCCTGCTTCTGGTGGAAGACCACGTACCCCTGGCCGATGAGCTGTTGGCCGGGCTCAATCGCCAGGGCTATGCCGTCGACTGGCTGGCGGACGGGCGCGATGCGGTGTATCAGGGGCGCAGCGAACCCTACGACTTGATCATTCTTGATCTCGGCCTGCCGGGCCTGCCCGGGCTTGAGGTGCTGACGCAATGGCGCGCCGCCGGCTTGGCCACGCCGGTGCTGATCCTCACTGCCCGCGACTCCTGGGCCGAGCGCATCGAAGGGCTCAAGGCCGGAGCCGACGATTACCTGAGCAAACCCTTCCACCCCGAAGAACTGCACCTGCGTATCCAGGCCTTGCTGCGCCGTTCCCATGGCCAGGCCAATCAGCCCACCTTGCAGGCCGCCGGTTTGCACCTGGATGAGGGCCGCCAGTGCGTGATGCGTGACGGCGAGGAGATCCAACTGACTGCCGCCGAGTTTCGGCTGCTGCGTTACTTCATGCTGCACCCCGAGCAAATCCTTTCCAAAAGCCACCTGGCCGAACACCTTTACGACGGCGAGACCGAGCGTGATTCCAATGTGCTGGAAGTCCACGTCAATCACCTGCGCCGCAAGCTGGGCCGCAGCGTGATCGAGACCCGGCGCGGCCAGGGTTACCGGTTTGGCGCTGGCCCTGCATGAAGTCGATCCAGCGGCGCCTGAGCCTGGGGCTGATCAGTGTGATGGTGATCGTCGGCCTGGTGCTGGCGCAGACCAGTTTGTGGCTGTTCGAAGTGGGCCTGCAACGCTACCTGGAATCGGGCCTGCGCAATGACAGCGAGAACCTGCTGGTGGCGCTGGTGCGCGGGCCCACGGGTGTGCAACTGGATGAGCAGCGGCTGTCGCCGGCTTATCAGCGCCCGTTTTCCGGGCACTATTTCCGTATCGATTTTGGTGACACCCACTGGCGTTCCCGCTCGTTATGGGACCAGGAACTGCCGCAACTGCCCCAGGCCGGGCTCAAGGGCAACCTGCAACTGGGCCCGGAAGGCCAGCAACTGCTGGTGCTGCGTTCGGACTACAAGCGCTTCGGCCAATCGATTTCCATCAGCGTGGCCCAGGACTACACCCCGGTCAGGGAAAGCTTTCGCCTGATGCGCCAGATTGGCCTGGTAATCGGGCTGGCGGCGCTGTTGCTGATCCTGATCCTGCAACGGGTCACCGTGCGCCGCGCGTTACGCCCGCTGGAGACCGCGCGCAACCAGATCGCCCAACTGCAACAAGGCCAGCGCTCGCAACTGGATACCCAGGTGCCGGTGGAACTGGAGCCGCTGGTGGCACAGATCAACCATTTGCTGGCCCACACCGAAGACAGTCTCAAACGCTCGCGCAACGCCCTGGGCAACCTCGGCCATGCCCTGAAAACCCCGTTGGCGGTGTTGCTGAGCGTGGCCTCCAGCGAGCAGCTCAAGGACCATCCGCAACTGAGCAAGCTGCTGCGCGAACAGTTGGAGCAGGTGCAGCAACGGCTTAACCGCGAACTCAATCGTGCGCGGTTGGCCGGCGAGACCCTGCCGGGTGCCTTGTTCGACTGCGATGGTGAATTGCCGGGGCTGTTAGCGACCTTGAACATGATCCATGGCGAACATCTGGATTTGAGTTACCGCGTGCGCCCCGGTTTGCAACTGCCGTGGGACCGCGAGGACTTGCTGGAACTGTTGGGCAACCTGCTGGACAACGCCTGTAAATGGGCGGATGCCGAGATTGTGTTGAGCATCAGCGAAACCCCGGAAGGCTTTCGGCTGACGGTCGAGGATGACGGGCCGGGGATTCCCGAGAGTCAGCGCGACCAAGTGTTCAGCCGGGGCACCCGGCTGGATGAGCAGACTGATGGCCATGGTCTTGGGCTCGGGATCGTGCGGGATATTGTCGAGGTGTGGGGCGGGGTGCTGCTGTTGCAGGAAAGCGAGCTGGGCGGGCTGAAGGTGGTTATCGACCTGCCACGTCGCCAGTGAAAACCGACGTAGCAGCTGTCGAGCCTTGGCGAGGCTGCGTCGGCGGCATACCTGACACACCGCTAACGCAGCCTCGCCGAGGCTCGACAGCTGCTACGGGATACTCGGGCTTATTGCCAGAGAATCTCGCAGCTCATCAAACCCTGAACTGATCCATCAAACCCTGCTGCTGATTCGCCAGGCTATTCAACGCCTGACTGACCCGCGCCGATTCATTCGCCTGCTCGGACAGCGACTCGGTCACATCCCGAATCGTCGCCACGTTGTTGTTGATCTCCTCGGCCACTGCGCTTTGCTCTTCGGCGGCGCTGGCGATTTGCAGGTTCATGTCGCTGATCACCGTCACCGCATCGCCGATCTGGCGCAACGCGGTCACGGCCTGGCCCACCTGTTCGACGCTGCCTTGGGCCTGACGATGGCTGTTGCTCATGGAGCCCACCACATCCTGGGTGCCACTTTGCAGTTGCTCGATCACCAGGCGGGTTTCTTCCACCGATTCCTGGGTACGTCGTGCCAGGTTGCGCACTTCGTCGGCAACCACTGCAAAACCACGACCGGCCTCACCCGCGCGGGCCGCTTCGATGGCGGCGTTGAGTGCCAGCAGGTTGGTCTGCTCGGCGATCGCGCGAATCACTTCCAGTACCGAACCGATCTTCTCGCTGTTGGCAGCCAGGCCTTCAACCTGGGTCATTGCCGTGCTCATGTCAGCGGCCAGATGACCGATGCTGGTGGTGGTGCGGTCGATCACCGTCAAGCCTTCGCGGGTAGCCCGGTCGGCATCGCGGGCGGCCTGGGCGGCCTGGGCTGCACTGCGGGCGACGTCCTGGGCGGTGGCGCTCATCTCGTGGGAGGCGGTGGCCACCTGGTCGACCTGGCGGTATTGCTGCTCCATGCCGGCGCTGGTTTCGGTGGCAATCGCGGCCGACTGATCGGCAGTGCCACGGGCGTCCTGCACCGAACGTTTGACCTGGGCAATGATCGGCTGCAGCTTGTCGAGGAAGCGGTTGAACCAGCCTGCCAACTCACCGAGTTCATCGTGCTTGTCGTAGGCCAGGCGGCGGGTCAGGTCGCCTTCGCCGCTGGCAATGTCTTCCAGCATGCGCGCCACCCCGAGGATCGGCCGCGTCACGCTGCGGGCCATCAGCCACACCAGCAACAGGCCGACGATGGCGGCCAACAGGCCCAGGCTCAGTTCCAGCAGGGTGCCCTTGGCGTTGTCGGCGTCGAGCTTGACCTTCAGGGCTTCAGCCGGGGCGACCAGGACTTTTTCCGGCACATCCAGCAACACGCCCCACGGTTTGCCATCGGGAATCGGCAGGAACGGCGCCAGTACCTTGAGTTGATGGTCGGTGCGCACACTGCGGGTCTGGGTGCTGCTGGCCAGGGCGCTGATCAGTTGCGCGCCATTGGAGGTGTCGACGGTGTCCAGGCGCTGGCTGAGTTTGCCGGCGTCCGGGCTGTAGCCGGCCAGCAGGCCCACCGGGCTGATGATGCTGACGCTGGTCTGGCCGTTGTAGAGTTTCTGGCTGGCGCTCTGGCTGACCGCTTGCAGGCTGTTGAGGTTGATGTCCACCGACAGCGACGCGATGACTTTGCCGTTGACCATCAGCGGGAACACGATGCTGGTCATCAGCACCTTTTGCCCGTCGATGACATAGAAGTACGGCTCGATCACGCAGGGTTTGAGGGTGGTGCGCGGGCAGGTGAACCACGCGTTGGCTTTTTCGCCGCTGGGTCCGATGCTGGTGTCGGACATGTCGCTTTCGGGCAGCGACATTGAGGTCAGTTTGCCCGCGGTCGGCTGGGACCAGTACAGCGCAAAGCGGCCCTTGTCGTTGCTGCCCAGCTCCTTTTGATTGGCGAACAGTTCGTCCTTGCCGTCCAGTGCGTTGGCTTCAAACACCAGGGACAGGCCCAGCAAGTCCGGGTTGGCTTGCAACGCGGCCTTGACCTGGCGAGTCAGGTCTTCGCGCAGATCGAAGGCATCCAGGAAGCGTTTTTCTGCCTGTTCCCGCAGGAACAGCACCTGCCGGGAAAAACCGTGACCGTATTGATAGGCGTCCATGAACTGCTGGCGAATGCCCAAGGCCTGGACTTCACCCTGGGCTTCGATGCGCGCCTGGGCGGCTTCGTCGAGCATTTCCATGCTGGAGGCCTTCACCAGATCGGAGCTCTGCGCCATGCGGTACAGCGACAGACCCACCAGCAAGGTCACGATGCCCAACAGGCAGAGACCGGCCAGCAGGGTAATTTTCCATTGAATGGACAGCTGTCTGAGCGACATGGAGCCTTCCTTAACCTTTCGATACGACAGAGACGATCTGCCTGTATCGGCCGCTTGAAAGTTTTCTTTATTCAAGCGTTCAATTTAAAGCTGTTTGCGACGTCGTGCTTTGACATGCCCGCCTGCCTGCTGCAAAGTGCGCGCCCTCTAATAAAACTCCTTTAACACCTGATTTGCGGCAGCCGTCCCCGACAGCAGCCCGGGCAGGTGCGTGCTTTTTTTATGTTTTCTGTCTTGAGGTAACGATGATTAATGCAGTAATCGCCGCGGTCGGCACCATGCTGGTGCTCAGCCTGTCCCGCGTGCATGTGGTGATCGCGATCATTGTCGGTGCACTGGTGGGTGGCCTGACCGGCGGCCTGGGCATCGACGCAACGCTCAAGGCGTTCAACAGTGGGCTGGGTGGCGGTGCGACGGTGGCATTGTCCTACGCGCTGCTCGGTGCTTTCGCGGTGGCGATTGCCAAGTCCGGCCTGGCCCATGCGTTGGCCGACAAGGCCCTGCTGCTGGTGGACCGTCAGGAAGCCACCGGCGGCAGTCACGTCAAGTGGTTGCTGATCGGCTTGCTCTGGGTGGTGGCCATCGCCTCGCAGAACATCCTGCCGATCCACATCGCGTTTATCCCGCTGCTGGTACCGCCGCTTTTATATGTGCTGACCAAGCTGCAACTGGACCGCCGGCTGATCGCCTGCGTGATGACCTTCGGCCTGATCACGCCCTATATGTTTCTGCCGGTGGGCTTCGGCAATATCTTCCTGAATCAGATCCTGCTGGCCAACGTGGCCAAGAGCGGTGTCGACATCAGCCAGGTCAACGTCACCCATGCCATGGGCCTCCCGGCGCTGGGCATGGTGGTCGGCCTGCTGGTGGCGGTGTTTATCAGCTATCGCAAGAAGCGCGTGTACGACCTGGAGAAAATCGAGCGGGTCGAGCAGGTGGCGGTGCAATACAACCCGCTGACCCTGCTGGTGGCCGGCCTGGCAATTGCGGCGGCGTTCATTATCCAGCTGTGGCTGGACTCGATGATCATCGGCGCCCTGGCCGGGTTCCTGATTTTTTCGGTGTCGGGCATCGTGCGCTGGCGTGACACCGATGACCTGTTCACCGAAGGCATGAAGATGATGGCGATGATCGGCTTCATCATGATCGCCTCGTCGGGCTTTGCAGAAGTGCTCAAGGCCACCGGCGAAGTGCAGACTCTGGTGCAAGCCTCGGCGGCGTTTATCGGCCATAGCCGCGGTGTGGGCGCGCTGCTGATGCTGCTGGTGGGCTTGTTGGTGACCATGGGCATCGGCTCGTCGTTTTCCACGGTGCCGATCCTGGCGGCGATCTTTGTGCCGCTGTGCGTGCAACTGGGCTTCAGCCCGCTGGCCATCGTGTGCATCGTTGGCACGGCCGGGGCACTGGGCGATGCCGGCTCGCCCGCGTCCGACTCGACCCTGGGCCCGACCTCGGGTTTGAACATCGACGGCCAGCATCACCATATCTGGGACACCGTGGTCCCGACCTTCCTGCATTACAACATTCCGCTGCTGGCGTTTGGCTGGTTTGCTGCGATGACGCTCTGAGGGATTGTCCTACAGATTTATTGTAACTAGCCGTTAACCTCTTAAGTTGTCCCTTAAGAGAGAAGAGCCATGCGTCTGAGTCTAAAGGCCAAAGTACTGTCCCTTGCTGTCCTGCCCGTGTTGTTGTTTGCCGTGATCATCAGCCTGACCACGGTGTGGATCCTTCAGGAGCAGGCCCGCAAGGAGGTCGAAGAAACCCGTCAGAACCTGCTCAACGACGCCAAGACCACCTTGCGCGGCTACGTCGAGGTGGCCATGACCACCATCCAGCCGCTGTACGATGCTGCCGCCCAGGGCGACACGACGGTGCGGGCGCAGGTGGTCAAGCTGCTGTCCAACACCAGTTACGGCAAGGACGGCTACTTCTTCGGCTACGACTCCGAGACCATTCGCCTGTTCAAGGGCAACAGCCCGGACGGCGTGGGCAAAAGCTTCAAGGACAACCGCGACCCGAACGGCGTCTACGTCAACCGTGACCTGGTGAAAGTCGGCAAGGACGGCACCCACTACCTGCAATACAGCTCGACCCAGCCCGGCCAAACCGAACTGGTGCCCAAGCTGGGCTACACCGAATACTTGCCCAAGTGGGACATGGTGATCGGTACGTCGGTGAACCTGGACGGCATCGACGCCCAGGTCGCCGAGGTTCAGGCCAAGGTGGAAAAACGCATGGAAGGCGTGGTGCTGAGCATCATCGGGATTGCCGTGGTGGTGCTGTTGGTGATCGCCGCCGTGGGCATGCTGGTGGCCAATACCATCCTGCGGCCGCTCCACCTGATGAAGATCAACCTCGACGACATCGCCGCCGGTGAAGGTGACCTGACCCGCCGCCTGGCCATCACCAGCCAGGATGAACTGGGGGAATTGGCCGGCTCGTTCAACCGCTTTGTCGACAAGATCCACGGCCTGGTGCGCCAGATCACCGAAATGACCTCCCAGCTTACCGGCCTGGTGAGCCAGGTCGCCGAGCAAGCCAATCGCTCGGAAAAGGCCATGGAGCGCCAGCGCCACGAAACGGACCAGGTGGCCACCGCGATCAACGAAATGTCGTCTGCCGCCCATGAAGTGGCCCGCAGCGCCCAAGGCGCCGCCGTGGCAGCGCAACAGACCGACGCCGAAGGCCAGGCTGCGAAAAAAGTCGTGGATGGCAGCATCGCGCAGATTCACGCGCTGGTGAACGACATCCGCACCAGCGGCGTGTCCCTGGACAGCTTGCAGCAGGACGTTTCCTCGATTGTCAGCGTGCTTGGCGTGATCCGCTCGATTGCCGAACAGACCAACTTGCTCGCCCTCAACGCCGCCATTGAAGCCGCGCGGGCAGGGGAGGCCGGCCGTGGTTTTGCCGTGGTCGCCGACGAAGTGCGGGCGTTGGCCAGCCGCACCCAGCAAAGCACGCAGGAAATCCAGGGCATGATCGACCGCCTGCAAAAAGGCACCGAAGCCGCCGTGGAATCCATGCGTCGCTCCAGCGAAGCCGGCGACGGCACCTCGGCCCAGGCCAACGAAGCGGGTGCCTCCCTGGACACCATGGCGCAGTTGATCGGCACCATCAACTCGATGAACGCGCAGATTGCCAGCGCGGCTGAAGAGCAAACCGCCGTAGCCGAAGAGATCAACCGCAGCGTGCATCAGATCGCGGTGGCGGTGGACAGCGTGGCGGATGAAACCCAGCAGGGCGCCCAGACCTCCCGCAGCCTGGCGGATCTTGGGCAGCGGTTGGGGCAGTTGGTGGGGCAGTTCAGGATTTGATTGCAGGCTTTCGCCCATCGGCAACGTCCTGTTGCTGATGGGCTTGGCCAGATTGATGCATCAGGTCAACAGCGCCAACCGCTCCACCGTCTCGGGAAACTTCGCCACCAGCCGAATCAACGTTGCCGCCTGAGCATTGGGTGTGGCCCGGCCTTGCTCCCAATTTTCCAGGGTACGCGTATTGGTGCGCAGGTACATCGCAAACACCGAGCGCGACAGATTGAGTTGTTGACGCACAGCGACCACTTCGTCTGCGGTGAGCGGTGCCAGCTTGCTCAACTGCACCTTGTGGCTGCGCAGCGTTACCTTGCCTTGTCGCTCATCTGCCAGCGCGTCGAAGCCTTCGACCAGTTCGGAAAAGATGTCACATTTCATAAGATTTTCTCGCTTTGATTTCCCTGTCCAGCAGGTGTTTGAGCGCCGTTTTGTGTTGTGTGCTCAGGTCGTCCTGTTCGTGTTTGCCATAAAGGGTGAACAGCCAGAACTGCGTACCACCCGACCACCAGTAATAGATGACTCGCAGGCCACCCCGTTTGCCCTTGTTGCGTCGCTCATCGACAAAGCGAACCTTGCGTAACCCGCCGGTCCCCTCTATCACGTCGCCCGCTTGCGGGTTTCTCATCAACTCCTGTTGAAAACCGTGAAATAACTCATCACTCAGATAATCCCTGCGGTGCCGCTCAAAGGCTGGCAATTCGATAAATAGAGCATCCATGTTCTGTACGTAGCCTGCGTATAGTTTGGTGGCCCATCTGCGGTGGGTCAAGTGACCCTGCTGTGGGATGTTTCCTAAAACGCAACCACGATACGAGTGACGCAGGCAGGTTGATGCCGGAAGGGTAGGCATCTCGATGAGGAAAACTCCCTCTGTGTGGCAGACAACAAATCGATACCCCAGAAACGCAAAACGGCGCCCGAAGGCGCCGTTTTGCTTACTGCGTTTAACTAAGCGATCAACCCGCCATCACCGCATGCTGCACCAGGGTGAGCAACGGTTGTGGGTACACACCCAGGAAGAACGCCAGCAGGGCGATTGCCAGCAGCATCACGCCGCCCGCTTTCTGTTCCCAGTGCAACTCGGCGTCCACACGGCGCAGGTTTGGTTCGATCAGGTACAAGGTCACCATCACGCGCAGGTAGTAGAAAACGCCGATGGCGCTGCCCAGTACCAGGGACGCAACCAACCACCATTCGTGGGCTTCAACACCGGTGGCCACGATGTAGAACTTGCCGATGAAGCCGGCCGTCAGCGGGATGCCGGCCAGGGACAGCATCATCACGGTCAGTACGGCGGTCAGGTACGGACGCCGCCAGAACAGGCCGCGGTATTCGTACAGGGCGTCAGCGTCACGGCCTTTGTAAGGCGACGACATCAGGGTGATCACACCGAATGCACCCAGGCTGGTGATCACGTAGGTGACCAGGTACACGCCGATGGCTTCCATCGCCAGGCCCTTGCTTGCCACCAGGGCGATCAGCAGGTAACCGAAGTGCGCGATGGACGAATAACCCAGCAGACGCTTGAGGTTGTTCTGGGTCAGCGCCAGCAGGTTACCGAACAGGATCGACGCGATCGCGATGATGGTCAGCACGTTGCTGAGTACACCGGTGTTGGCCGCAGGGGAGATCTGGAACAGACGCACCATCACCGCAAACACGGCGACTTTCGACGCGGTAGCCAGGAAAGCGGCCACCGGCGCCGGGGCGCCTTCGTACACGTCCGGGGTCCACAGGTGGAACGGAACCAGCGACAGCTTGAACGCCAGGCCGATCAGCATCATGGCCAGGCCCAACTGGGCGATTGGCGCAGGGCTGCCGGAGGCTGCCAGGGCGTGACCGATACCGCTGAAGCTCAGGCTGCCGGCTTCTGCGTAGAGCAGGGCCATACCGAACAACAGGAACGCGGAACCGGCGGCCGACAGCACCATGTACTTGATGCCGGCTTCCAGGGAGCGCTTGTTGAAGAAGGCATACGCCACCAGGCCGTAGACCGGGATCGACAGCAGTTCCAGGCCGATGAACAAGCCGGCCAGGTGCTGCGCGCTGACCAGCACGATACCGCCGGTCGCAGCCAGCAGGATCAGCAGGTACAGCTCTTCGCGGTTGCCCGGGTAACCCGTGCCGCCTTCGCCGAGGTAGGCGTGGGCGAGGGTGACGCAGGCCAGGGTGGCCACGAGGATCAACGCGATATAGAGCAGCGCGAAGTCATCGACCATCAACAGCGGGGTGACTGCCAGCGGTGCGACCTTGAGTGCCGGGATAATCGACAGCAAGGCCAGGTTCAAACCTGCCACGGAAATCAGGAAGGTCTGTGAGTGGTTGCGGCGCCATGCGATCGCCAGCATCACCACCACAACGGTGAGGCTGGAGATCAGCAGCGGCGCAAGCGCGATAAAGTGTTGGATCGTGAATTCCATAGCGCTCTTACCGGGCCGAAGCGAGTTGAGTGAAGGCGGTGCTGAACCATTGCTGCACGCCATGCATCGTTGCGGCAGAGGTATCCAGGAACGGTTGCGGGTACACGCCGATGAACACCAGCAGTACCGCAAGGCCGAGCACCATGATCAGTTCGCGACCGTCCATGCCGTGCAACACGGTGTCGGACTTGGCCGGGCCGAAGTACGCGCGGTGGATCATGATCAGCGAGTAGACCGAACCGAACACCAGGCCGGAGGTAGCGATTGCACTGATCCACGGTGTATGCACGAAGGCGCCCATCAGGATCAGGAACTCGCCGATGAAGTTACCGGTACCCGGCAAGCCCAGGGAGGCGGCGGCAAAGAACAGGCTGATGGCCGGCAGGTAGGCGATACGCGACCACACGCCACCCATCTCACGCATGTCACGGGTGTGCAGGCGCTCGTACAACTGGCCACTGAGGATAAACAGTGCCGCAGCCGACACGCCGTGAGCCAGCATCTGGATCACCGCGCCTTGCAGCGCCAGTTGGCTGCCGGAGTAGATGCCGATCAGTACGAAGCCCATGTGGGAAACGGACGAGAAGGCAATCAGACGCTTGATGTCGGTTTGGGCGAAGGCCAGGAACGCACCGTAGAAGATCCCGATCAGACCGAGGGTCATGGCGATCGGCGCAAACTCGGCCGAAGCGTTCGGGAACAGCGGCAGGGCGAAACGCAGCAGGCCGTAGGCCGCGGTCTTCAACAGGATACCGGCCAGGTCAACGGAACCTGCGGTCGGCGCCTGGGCGTGAGCGTCAGGCAACCAGGAGTGGAACGGCACCACCGGCAGCTTCACCGCGAACGCGATGAAGAAGCCCAGCATCAGGATGTACTCGGTGGTCAGGGACATCTTGGTTTTCAACAGGTCGGCGTAGTTGAACGTGATCACGCCCGTGCTGTTGAAGTTGACCAGTACCAGGCCCAGGATCGCCACCAACATGATCAGGCCGGAAGCCTGGGTGAAGATGAAGAACTTGGTCGCCGCGTAGATCCGGGTTTTCTTGCCGTCCGAAGAACTGTGACCCCAGAGCGCGATGAGGAAGTACATCGGCACCAGCATCATTTCCCAGAAGAAGAAGAACATGAACAGGTCGAGGGCGAGGAACACGCCGACAACACCGCCCAGGATCCACATCAGGTTCAGGTGGAAGAAGCCCACGTGACGCTGGATCTCTTTCCAGGAGCAGAGTACCGAGAGGATACCCAGCAGGCCGGTCAGCAGGATCATCAACAGCGACAGGCCGTCGAGGGCCAGGTGCACGTTGATGCCGAAGCGCTGGATCCACACGTGCTTGAATTCAAGCGCGAAGGTCGGATCGACACCCGGTGCCGGAGCAAATGAATAGTCACCGTGGGCCCACAGCCAGAGGCCGAGCGCGAGTTCCAGGGACATGGTCAGCAACGCAATCCAGCGGGGGAGGGTGGCGCCGAAGCGTTCACCCATCCAGCAGAGCAGGCCGCCGATAAAGGGGATCAGGATTAGCCAGGGCAGAATCATGACGGGCTCGTTTCCTTTCGCAAGTTCGCAAAGTTCGCAATGTACTTAGACATGGTCAGACCGCCACCACGATGATGGCGCCGATTACCAGCACGGCACCGGCCGCCATGGAAGCTGCATACCAGCGCAATTGACCGGTCTCGCTGCGGCTCAGGGCGGTGTGACCGGCCTTCGCGGCACGCGGGATCAAACCGATGGTCTGGTCGAGCGGGTCTTTGCGCAGTACGTGGCTGATCGCAAGGTAAGGCTTGACGAACAGTTTGTCGTAGATCCAGTCGAAGCCCCAGGCAGCGAACCACCAGGCCGAAAGGAAGCGGCCAATGCCACTGTTGGCGATGGCGGTGACGAAGCGGCGCTTGCCGAGGAACAGCAGGGCGGCCAGCAGGATACCGGCGATAGCGATGGCACCCGAGGCGATTTCCAGGCTGTGCTTGGCGGCGCCACCGGCATGGCCGGCGCTTTCCGGCAGTACACCGGCCAGAGGCGGGGTGATCATGGCGCCGACGAAGGTCGACAGGATGATCAGCACCGACAGTGGCAGCCAGTGGGAAATGCCGTGGCCTGCATGGGCTTCAGTCTTGGCTTCACCGTGGAACGTGATGAAGATCAGGCGGAAGGTGTACAGCGAGGTCATGAACGCACCCACCAGGCCGGCGTACAGCAGGCCGTGGTTACCGCTGGCAAAGGCTTCCCAGAGGATTTCGTCTTTCGAGTAGAAGCCTGCGGTCACCAGTGGCAGGGCCGACAGGGCCGCACCGCCGACGATGAAGCTGGCGTAGGCCAGCGGCAGTTTCTTCCACAGGCCGCCCATCTTGAAGATGTTCTGCTCGTGGTGGCAGGCAACGATCACCGCACCGGAAGCAAGGAACAGCAGGGCCTTGAAGAAGGCGTGGGTCATCAGGTGGAAGATCGCGCCGTCCCAGGCGCCAACGCCCAGGGCCAGGAACATGTAGCCGATCTGGCTCATGGTCGAGTAGGCGAGGATACGCTTGATGTCGGTCTGAACCAGGGCAGCAAAACCTGCCAGTACCAGGGTCACGCCACCCACCAGGCCGACCAGATGCAGAATCTCCGGCGCCAGGGTGAACAGGCCGTGGGTACGGGCAATCAGGTAGACACCGGCGGTTACCATGGTTGCGGCGTGGATCAGTGCCGAAACCGGGGTAGGACCGGCCATCGCATCCGCCAGCCAGGTTTGCAGCGGCAGTTGCGCGGATTTACCGACAGCGCCACCCAGCAGCATCAGGGTCGCCAGGGTGATCCAGAAGTCGCCGACCTGGAATTTCTGCGGTGCCAGCACCAGCAGTTCCTGGATGTTCAGCGTGCCCACTTGTTGGAACAGGATGAACAGGCCGATGGCCATGAACACGTCGCCGATCCGGGTCACGATAAAGGCTTTGAGTGCGGCGTTACCGTTGTTGCGGTTGCTGTAGTAGAAACCGATCAACAGGTACGAGCACAGGCCCACGCCTTCCCAGCCGAAGTACAGGAACAACAGGTTATCGCCCAGCACCAGGAACAGCATGCTGGCGATAAACAGGTTGGTGTAGGCGAAGAAGCGCGAGTAACCGGCTTCACCGCGCATGTACCAGGACGCGAACAGGTGGATCAGGAAGCCTACACCGACGACCACGCCAAGCATGGTGATCGACAGGCCGTCGACGTAGAGGGCGAAGTTGGGCTTGAAGCCCTCCACCGACATCCACTGCCACAGCACCAGGGTGTAGTGGCCGCCTTCCGGCGGCGCGACGTTGAATTGCCAGATGACGTAGGCGGCGACAATCGCCGACAGGCCAATGGAACCCACGCCGACCAGGGCCGAGAGGTTTTCCGACCAGCGTCCACGGGAGAACGACAGCAGCAGGAAACCGATCAGGGGAAATACGAAAGTCAGAAAGATCATGTTCATCCGCGCATCTCACTGGCAGCGTCGATATCAAGCGTGTGGAAGCGACGATACAGTTGCAGCAGGATCGCCAGGCCAATACTGGCCTCGGCGGCTGCCAGGCTGATCACCAGGATGAACATCACTTGTCCATCCGGCTGGCCCCAACGGCTACCGGCCACGATGAACGCGAGTGCCGCGGCGTTCATCATGATTTCCAGGCTCATCAACACGAACAGAATGTTGCGGCGAACCATCAGGCCGACCAGGCCAAGGCAGAACAGGATGCCGGCGACCGCCAGACCATGCTCCAAAGGGATAGCAGGCATCGTCATTGCTCCTTGGCTTCGTTGCGGCCCAAGTGGAAGGCGGTGATGGCTGCAGCGAGCAGCAGCATCGAAGCCAGTTCGACCACCAGCAGGTACGGGCCGAACAGGCTGATGCCCACGGCTTTCGCGTCTACGGTGGTGTGGCCGATGGCCTGGCCGCTCTGGTGAGCGAACAGCACATACAGCAGTTCACCCAGCAGCAGGGCTGCGAGGATCACCGGGCCGAGCCAGATGCCGGGCTTGAGCCAGACGCGTTCCTGGGCGACCGAGGCCGGCCCCAGGTTGAGCATCATCACCACAAACACGAACAGCACCATGATGGCGCCGGCGTAGGCGATCACTTCCAGCACACCGGCGAACGGTGCGCCGAGGCTGAAGAAGGTCATGGCCACGGCGATCAGCGAAATGATCAGGTAGAGCAGGGCGTGCACGGGGTTAGTGTTGGTGATCACGCGAAGCGTGGACACCACTGCAATACCCGATGCGAAATAGAAAGCGAATTCCATCTTTCTTCCTTAAGGCAGCAAGCTCTTCACGTTGATCGGCTCGGCTTCGTTTTGTGCGGCGCCTTTCGGCTTACCGGCAACGGCCATACCTGCAACACGATAGAAGTTGTAATCAGGGTTTTTACCGGGACCAGAGATCAGCAGATCTTCTTTCTCGTACACCAGGTCCTGACGTTTGAACTCGGCCATCTCGAAATCCGGTGTCAGCTGGATCGCGGTGGTCGGGCAAGCTTCCTCGCAGAGGCCGCAGAAAATGCAGCGCGAGAAGTTGATGCGGAAGAAGTCCGGGTACCAGCGACCGTCTTCGGTTTCAGCTTTCTGCAGCGAGATGCAACCCACCGGGCACGCCACGGCGCACAGGTTACAGGCCACGCAGCGCTCTTCGCCGTCGGGGTCGCGGGTCAGGACAATGCGGCCGCGATAACGCGGCGGCAGGTACACCGCTTCTTCCGGGTATTGCAGGGTGTCGCGTTTGCGAAAGCCGTGACCGAACACCATCACCAGGCTTCGCAACTGGGTACCGGTACCCTTAACGATGTCGCCAATATATTTGAACATGGGTCAAATCCTCACTGAACCGCGCCCGCTGGCGTGTTCAACAACACAACGGCAGCAGTCACCAGCAAATTGATCAGGGTCAGCGGCAGGCAGAAACGCCAGCTGAAATCCATCACCTGGTCATACCGTGGACGCGGGATGGAAGCGCGCAGCAGGATGAACAACATGATGAAGAACGCGGTCTTCAGGAAGAACCAGAAGAACGCCAACTGCGGCAGGATGCCGAACGGACCGTGCCAGCCGCCGAAGAACAGCGTGACCAGCAGGGCCGAGATCAAGATGATGCCGATGTACTCACCCACGAAGAACATGCCCCACTTCATGCCGGCGTATTCAATGTGGTAACCGTCGGCCAGTTCCTGTTCCGCTTCCGGCTGGTCGAACGGGTGACGGTGAGTCACGGCGACGCCAGCAATGAAGAAGGTACAGAAGCCGAAGAACTGCGGAATGATGAACCACAGGTTCTGCGCCTGGTACTCGACGATGTCGCGCATGTTGAACGAGCCCACCTGCACCACGATGCCCATCAGCGCGAGGCCCATGAACACTTCGTAGGACACGGTCTGGGCCGAGGCCCGCAAGCTGCCCAGCAGGGCGAACTTGTTGTTGCTCGACCAACCGGCGAACAGCACCGCGTAGACCGACAAGCCGGCCATGGCGAAGAAGAACAGCAAGCCGATGTTCAGGTCCGCCACGCCCCAGGTCGGGGTGATCGGGATGATTGCGAAGGCAATCAGCAAGGCGCTCATGGCCACGACCGGTGCCAGGGTGAAGATCACCTTGTCGGCAAACGGCGGAGTCCAGTCTTCCTTGAAGAACATTTTCAGCATGTCGGCGGCGATCTGGAACATACCAAACGGGCCAACGCGGTTCGGACCGTAACGGTCCTGCCACCAGCCCAGCAGGCGACGTTCGACGAAGCTGAGCAAGGCGCCCGCCACGACCACGGCCAACAGGATCACGATGGCCTTGACCACCGCGATGATCACGTCGATCACTTCAGGGGTGAACCAGGTCATTGAGCTGCCTCCTGCAGACCGTCAACGGTAAGACCAAAGATCGCCGGAGGAATCCCCGCGAGGCCTTTTGGCAATGCAACCAGGCCAGCACCCAACTCTTCGTTGATGCGCAGCGGCAGACGCAGGGTCTTGCCGGCAACGTTCAAGCTGAGCAGGGCACCGTCGTTGACGCCCAGGCGGTCGGCTTCGGACTTGGCTACGGACACGTAGGCGGCCGGAATGCGCTCTTGTACCGGTGCGGCTTTGGAAGAGGTTTCTTCACTGCCGAACAGGTGGAAGAACGGCACAACCTGCCAGGTACCCTGGGCCGGGTTGAACGGACGCGGAACGCTGGCGAACCAGTTCAGCGAGTCACCGGTGCTTTCGATCAGGCGGGTGCCCGGGTCGCCAGCACGGATGTGACCACCGACTTCGTCCTGGAACTTGTTCCAGGCTTGCGGCGAGTTCCAGCCCGGCGACCAGGCGAAAGGCACCTGCTGACGCGGCTCGACCGAACCCGAGTAACCTTCCATGGAGAAGGCGAACGCGGTGTCGTTGTCTTGCGGCGTACGTGGTTCATGCACGCTGATGTCAGCCCGCATGGCGGTACGGCCGGAGTAACGCAGCGGTTCACGGGCCAGTTTCATGCCCTTGATGCGGAACGCGGCAGACGGTGCAGCGTCGACGATACGGGCCAGTTGCGGTGCAGCGGCGGCTGCGGCAGCGGTCACGTGGTCGAGTTGGGTCCAGTCGATCGGCTGGTTCAGCAGGGTAGCGCGCAGGGCATGCAGCCAGCGCCAGCCTTCGTGAACCAGGATGCTGGCGTCCATGTACTTCGGATCGAACACCTGGAAGAAGCGCTGGGCGCGGCCTTCCTGGCTGACCAGAGTGCCGTCGCCTTCAGCAAAGCTGGCGGCTGGCAGTACCAGGTGGGCGCGGTCGCTGGTGGCGGTTTTCTGGTGATCGGCAACGATCAGCACTTTGGCCGCGTTCAGCGCTGCGTCGACCTTGGCCGAATCAGTGCGGGTGTACAGGTCGTTTTCCAGTACCACGATGGCATCGGCGCTGCCGTCGGTCACGGCTTGCAACGCCGCGTCCAGGGACTCGCCACCGAGCATGGCCAGGCCGAGGCTGTTGGCTTCCGGCACGATCAGGCTGATGGAACCGTTCTTCTCGCGCAGCTTCAAGGCCTTGGCGATGTTGGCAGCGGCTTCGATCAGCGCCTTGGAACCCAACGAGGTACCGGCAATGATCAATGGGCGCTTGGCGGCCAGCAGGGCGTCGGCGATGCGCTTGGCCAGTTCAACGGCTTCAGCGTCCAGGCCTTCAACGGCAGGTGCGCTGGCGTCGAGGGCGTGGGCCACGGCGAAACCGATGCGGGCCAGGTCGTCGGGCGCGGCGTGTACGCATTCTTCGGCGATGTCGTCGAGCTTGGTTTCAGCCAGGGATGCAATGAACAGTGGGTTCAGCGCGTGCTGGCCGATGTTTTTCACCGCAGCGTCGAGCCATGGCTGGACGCGCATGGCGTCGGCCATGTCTTCGGCCTTGCCTTTCACCGACTGGCGCAGGGACAGGGCCACGCGGGCAGCCGTTTGGGTCAGGTCTTCGCCGAGGACGAAGATCGCGTCGTGGTCTTCGATGTCGCGCATGTTCGGAACCGGCAGCGGGCTGTCGTTCAGAACTTGCAGTACCAGGCGGATACGCTCCAGTTCACCGGCTTCGATACCCGAGTAGAAGTGCTCGGCACCCACCAGCTCGCGCAACGCGTAGTTGCTTTCGAGGCTGGCGCGGGGCGAACCGATACCGACGATGTTGCGACCGCGCAGCAGGTCAGCGGCTTTATCCAGCGCTTCGTCGAGGCTCAGCTTGGCGCCGTCGGCCAGCAGTGGCTGACGCGGGCGGTCTTCGCGGTTGACGTAGCCGTAGCCGAAACGGCCACGGTCGCACAGGAAGTACTGGTTGACCGAACCGTTGAAGCGGTTTTCGATGCGACGCAGTTCGCCGTAGCGCTCGCCCGGGGAGATGTTGCAACCGCTGGAGCAGCCATGGCAGATGCTCGGCGAGAACTGCATGTCCCACTTACGGTTGTAGCGCTCGGAGTGAGTCTTGTCGGTGAACACACCGGTCGGGCAGACCTCGGTGAGGTTGCCCGAGAACTCGCTTTCGAGGGTGCCGTCTTCAACGCGACCGAAGTACACGTTGTCGTGGGCGCCGAACACGCCGAGGTCGGTGCCGCCGGCGTAATCCTTATAGAAGCGCACGCAGCGGTAGCAAGCGATGCAGCGGTTCATCTCGTGGGAAATGAACGGGCCCAGTTGCTGGTTCTGGTGGGTGCGCTTGGTGAAGCGATACCGGCGCTCGTTGTGGCCGGTCATCACGGTCATGTCTTGCAGGTGGCAGTGGCCGCCTTCCTCACACACGGGGCAGTCGTGCGGGTGGTTGGTCATCAGCCATTCGACGACGCTGGCGCGAAACACTTTCGCTTCTTCGTCTTCGATGGAGATCCAGCTGCCGTCGGTGGCAGGGGTCATGCAGGACATCACGATACGACCACGGGTGTCGTTCTCGTCGGTGTACTGCTTGACCGCGCACTGGCGGCAAGCGCCAACGCTGCCAAGGGCGGGGTGCCAGCAGAAATATGGAATGTCGAGGCCTAGCGACAGACACGCCTGTAACAGGTTGTCTGCCCCATCGACTTCGAGCTCTTTGCCGTCTACGTGGATAGTGGCCATGGTTCAAAGTTCTTCGTTGGCCCGGTGTCAGCGGGCGTGGCTAATGGAATCTTGTTATTCATGTGCATCAACACAGCCTTGAAGGCGTCAGCACATGAGAAAGCGAAGGGCACTGACCCTTCGCCTTTTTAAGCGTTACGCGCCGACTACAATCGGCCTTGCCAGAGGCGGGACGGCGGCGCTTTTGGGCGCGATGCCGGCTTCGAACTCCGAGCGGAAGTATTTGATCGCGCTGCCCAATGGCTCCACGGCGCCCGGTGCGTGAGCACAGAAGGTCTTGCCTGGGCCGAGGAAGCCGACCAGACCCAGCAGGGTCTCGATATCGCCGGGCTGGCCTTCGCCTTTCTCGATGGCCATCAAGAGCTTGACGCTCCATGGCAAACCATCGCGGCACGGGGTGCAGAAACCACAGGATTCGCGGGAGAAGAACTGCTCCATGTTGCGCAGCAACGACACCATGTTCACGGTGTTGTCCACGGCCATGGCCAGGCCGGTACCCATACGGGTGCCCACCTTGCCGATGCCGCCGGCGTACATTTGTGCGTCCAGGTGCTCAGGCAGCAGGAAGCCGGTACCGGCGCCGCCTGGCTGCCAGGCCTTGAGGGTGTAACCGTCGCGCATGCCGCCGGCGTAGTCCTCGAACAGTTCGCGTGCGGTCACGCCGAAAGGCAGTTCCCACAGGCCCGGGTTCTTGACCTTGCCGGAGAAGCCCATGAGCTTGGTGCCCATGTCTTCGCTGCCTTCGCGAGCCAACGATTTGTACCACTCCACGCCGTCGCCGATGATCGCCGGCACGTTGCACAGGGTTTCAACGTTGTTCACGCACGTCGGCTTGCCCCACACGCCAACGGCGGCGGGGAAGGGTGGCTTGGAACGCGGGTTGGCGCGGCGGCCTTCGAGGGAGTTGATCAGTGCGGTTTCTTCACCGCAGATATAACGCCCGGCGCCGGTGTGCACGAACAGCTCGAAGTCAAAGCCCGAACCGAGGATATTCTTGCCCAGCAGGCCTGCTGCCTTGGCTTCTTCCACGGCACGGTTCAGGTGCTTGGCGGCGGTGGTGTATTCGCCACGCAGGAAGATGTAGCCACGGTAGGTTTTCAGCGCGCGGGCACTGATCAGCATGCCTTCGATCAGCAGATGGGGCAGTTGCTCCATCAGCATGCGGTCTTTCCAGGTGTTCGGCTCCATTTCATCCGCGTTGCACAGCAGGTAGCGGATGTTGATGGATTCGTCTTTCGGCATCAGGCCCCACTTAACGCCAGTGGGGAAGCCAGCACCGCCGCGGCCTTTGAGGCCTGCGTCCTTGACGGTCTGGACGATGTCGTCCTGGGCCATGTCGGCAAAGGCTTTGCGCGCGGCCGCGTAACCGTTCTTGGCCTGGTACTCGTCAAGCCATACAGGCTCGCCGTCGTCACGCAGGCGCCAGGTCAGCGGGTGAGTCTCGGCCGACCGCTTGATGCGGTTGGCAGGACCGAAGGAAGTCAGGGTCATGGGTAGCCCTCGAGCAATTGGGTGACGCCAGCAGGCTGCACGTCGCCGAATGTGTCGTCGTCGATCATCAACGCCGGCGCCTTGTCACAGTTGCCCAGGCAGCACACCGGCAGCAGCGTGAAGCGGCCGTCCGGAGTGGTTTGGCCAAGGCCGATGCCCAGCTTGTTCTGGATCTCGCTGACCACGGACTCGTGGCCACCGATGTAGCAGACCATGCTGTCGCATACGCGAATGATGTGGCGGCCAACCGGCTGGCGGAAGATCTGGCTGTAGAACGTCGCCACGCCTTCAACGTCGCTGGCAGGGATGCCCAGGATCTCGCCGATGGCGTAGAGGGCGCCGTCCGGCACCCAGCCACGTTCCTTCTGGACGATCTTCAAGGCTTCGATCGACGCCGCGCGCGGGTCTTCGTAGTGATGCAGCTCGTGCTCGATGGCCGAGCGCTCGGTTTCACTCAAGGTGAAACGGTCTGTCTGGATAAGCGTGCTATTCATGCTTAGCGGTCCACGTCGGCCATAACGAAATCGATACTACCCAGGTACGCAATCAAGTCCGCGACCATTTCACCTTTGATCACCGAAGGGATCTGTTGCAGGTGCGGGAAGCTTGGAGTACGAATCCGGGTGCGGTAGCTCATGGTGCCGCCATCGCTCGTCAGGTAATAACTGTTGATACCCTTGGTCGCTTCGATCATCTGGAAGGATTCGTTGGCCGGCATGACCGGGCCCCACGAAACTTGCAGGAAGTGCGTGATCAGGGTTTCGATGTGTTGCAGCGTGCGCTCTTTCGGCGGCGGCGTGGTCAGCGGGTGATCCGCCTTGTACGGGCCTTCCGGCATGTTGCGCATGCACTGTTCGATGATCTTCAGGCTCTGGCGCATTTCTTCGACGCGCACGATGCAGCGGTCGTAGGCATCGCCGTTCGCCGCCAGCGGGACTTCGAATTCGAAGTTCTCGTAGCCGGAGTACGGGCGTGCTTTACGCAGGTCGAAATCGCAGCCGGTGGAGCGCAGGCCAGCACCGGTGACGCCCCATTCCAGGGCCTCTTTGGTGTTGTACTGGGCGACGCCGATGGTCCGGCCCTTGAGGATGCTGTTGTCCAGGGCGGCTTTCTGGTACTCGTCCAGACGCTTTGGCATCCAGTCGATGAATTCCTTGACCAGGCGTTCCCAGCCACGCGGCAGGTCGTGCGCCACACCGCCGATGCGGTACCAGGCCGGGTGCAGGCGGAAGCCGGTGATGGCTTCGATGACCTTGTAGGCGCGCTGACGGTCGGTGAAGGTAAAGAACACCGGGGTCATGGCGCCGACGTCCTGGATATAGGTACCCAGGAACAGCAGGTGGCTGGTGATCCGGAAGAACTCGGCCATCATGATGCGGATGGTGTCGACCTTGTCCGGCACTTTGATACCGGCCAGCTTCTCGACCGAGAGCACGTACGGCAGGTTGTTCATCACACCGCCGAGGTAGTCGATACGGTCGGTGTACGGGATGAAGCTGTGCCACGACTGACGTTCGGCCATCTTCTCGGCACCACGGTGGTGGTAGCCGATGTCCGGTACGCAGTCGACGATTTCTTCGCCGTCCAGCTGCAGGATGATACGGAAGGCACCGTGAGCCGAAGGGTGGTTCGGGCCCAGGTTGAGGAACATGTAGTCCTCGTTGGTGCCGGAGCGTTTCATGCCCCAGTCTTCCGGACGGAAGCGCGCAGCCTCTTCTTCAAGCTGTTGCTTGGCGAGGGTCAGGCTGAATGGATCGAATTCGGTGGCGCGGGCAGGGAAGTCCTTGCGCAGCGGGTGACCTTCCCACGTTGGCGGCATCATGATGCGCGTCAGGTGCGGGTGGCCCGGGAAATCGATGCCGAACATGTCCCACACTTCACGCTCGTACCAGTTGGCGTTAGGCCAGATACCGGTCACGGTCGGAACGCTCAGGTCGCTCTCGGAGAGGGCTACCTTGATCATCACGTCGCTGTTACGTTCCAGCGACATCAGGTGGTAGAACACGGTGAAGTCGGCGCCGCTCGGCAGTCCCTGGCGCTTGGTGCGCAGGCGCTCGTCCACGCCATGCAGGTCATAGAGCATGACGTACGGCTTGGGCAGGTTGCGCAGGAAGCTCAGGACTTCGACGAGCCTGGCACGCGCCACCCACAGCACCGGCATGCCGGTGCGTGTGGCCTGGGCGGTGAAGGCGTCAGGGCCAAAACGGTTATTGAGTTCGACGACCACATCCTGGTCGTCTGCCTTATAAGGCGGGATGTACAGAGCACTGCCTGTAGTCATGGTTTTTTATCGCTTTCGGTCAACGTAAAGAATGAAGCCAGGTTTTCGTTCTATAAAAGAAGCGGTTCTGGATCAGACTTCGTCGGGGCTGCGCAGGTTGGTTACCTGAATACGCTGTTCGCGGCGCTGTTCCTTTTGTGACGGCATCTCGGCGCGGTATACGCCTTGATCTCCGACAACCCAGGAAAGTGGGCGACGCTCCTTGCCAATCGATTCCTGCAGCAGCATCAAGCCTTGCAGAAATGCTTCAGGGCGGGGCGGGCAGCCAGGCACGTAGACGTCCACGGGCAGGAACTTGTCCACCCCCTGAACTACGGAGTAGATGTCGTACATGCCACCGGAGTTGGCGCACGAACCCATGGAGATAACCCACTTTGGCTCGAGCATTTGCTCGTAGAGACGCTGAATGATCGGCGCCATCTTGATAAAGCAGGTACCGGCGATAACCATGAAATCCGCCTGACGCGGCGAGGCCCGGATAACTTCGGCGCCAAAGCGCGCGATGTCGTGGGGCGCCGTGAAGGCGGTGGTCATTTCCACGTAGCAGCACGAAAGACCGAAGTTGTACGGCCACAGGGAGTTTTTACGCCCCCAGTTGACCGCGCCACTCAGCACGTCTTCCAGCTTGCCCATGTAGATGTTTTTGTGGACTTGGTCTTCTAACGGATCGGAAACGGTTTCCCGTTCGCCGATGGGGTACTGCTCGTTAGGAGCATCCGGGTCGATCCTGGTGAGATTGTATTGCATCGCCAAAGCCTCATTGTTTCAGCTTCGCTTGCCGCTTGCGACGAGCTTCCGGAGCCCAGTCAAGGGCGCCCACTCGAAATAGGTAGACAAGGCCTGCCAACAGAATTGCTATGAAAACGAGGGCTTCGACAAATCCGGTCCAGCCGCTTTCGCGGACGGACACAGACCAGGCAAAGAGAAAAAGGGCTTCGATGTCGAAGATCACGAAGAGCATCGCGACCAGATAGAATTTGGCTGAGAGCCGCAAGCGGGCGCCACCTGTAGGTAGCATGCCGGACTCGAACGGTTCGTTTTTGCTGCGGCCCCAGGCTTTTGACCCGAGGAGGCTGGAGACGCCGAGCATGAAGGCGCAGAGGCCGACGACACCGAGGAGGAAAATGGCAAAGCCCCAGTTGTGGGCCATGAGTCCTGTCGCTTCGGTCATGCTGGAAATCCTTAACAGAGAGCAAAGGTCTCTGAGCTCGAAAAAGTAACGATGCAGTGACGATATGTCGCAGCGCAATCAATCGCGGTGATTTTATGGCTAAACACCGGGCAAGTAAAATTCCTATAGCGAAATTATTCGATGGAATAAGGGCATAGTGCACCTTCTTGGGGCTGTAGGCCTTGTAGGGCGGGCATTAGCGGGCATTTCACCAATTATGTTTTGTTTAAGCTGTAAAGAAGTTTTCATGCTCTAAATGATAATGAATATTGTTTGCGTGGGTTTTAAACAGCTGTTCGGGGTTTAACGGGGGAAGTTGCTGTTACTTGTGTGGGTGATGCTAGTTGGTAAAGCGGATCTTTTAACTGGTTTTGTAGGTGGGGGTACCGCTCTGGATCAATGTTTTGATCGAAAATGGGGGGTGGGAGGGGGTTGTGTACATATCCGTTGCTGCGGTAACGGCGGTTTATGGTTCCGCTCTTACAGCGGGTCACTTTTGGCAAACGCCCGGAATGCCGGCCCAGCCAAAAGTAACCAAAAGGTCTTTGCCCCACCACTCGGTGCCTCGCCTAGGCTCGGCATGCCGGAACGAAGGCCCGTTTCCGCGGGCCGCCGCGACGGGCCATCCATGGCCCGGCGCGGCTAAATCGGCATCCCTGCCGATTTACCCGCTCCACCGTGCCTGCTTGCGGCCATCGTGGTTAACGGGGCCCGCGGATCAAAAGCAAGATCAAGAGCAAGAGCACGGCGGCCTGAAAGCCGACCTGAGTGGTAAAAGCCAGATCAAAAGCCGCTTTTCTGTAGGAGCTGGCTTGCCGGCGATGCGGACAACTCGGTCTTTCAGATACACCGAGGCGATGCCATCGCCGGCAAGCCAGCTCCTACAGTGGATCGTGCTCGCTTTGGATTTTGATGTTGCCTTTGCTTCACCACACTCAAGCCGGCCTGTAGGCCGCTGTGCTGTTGCTTTTGATCTTGATTTTGATCTTAGGCGCCCCGTTAAACCACGCTGGCCGAACGCAGGTAGTACGGAGCGGGTAAACCGGCAGGACGCCGGTTTAGCCGCGACGGGGCAGGGACGCCCCGTCGCGGCGGCCCGCTTCGTGCTACCGGAGCTGAGGGCACACCGAGCCTAGGCGAGGTGCCGAGTGGTGGGGCAAGAGCGTTTTGCTTACTTTTGCGCTCTTCAAAAGTGAGCCGCTGTAAGAGCGGAACCAATAACAGTCATTACCCAAATAATGGATATACACCCAATAACCGAGGCAAAAAAAACGCCCCGAACCAGTCGGGGCGTGATTGTCATGCGGCACTGCGGTTAGGTCTTCCTTGGGGCCGCAATGGCCGTGTACTCAGTACTTAGTGAAACTGCTCTTCTTCAGTCGACCCAGTCAGTGCAGTCACGGACGAGGTACCGCCCTGGATCACGGTGGTCATGTCGTCGAAGTAGCCAGTGCCCACTTCCTGCTGGTGCGCCACAAAGGTGTAACCCTTGGCAGCGTCAGCGAATTCCTGCTCCTGCAGCTTCACGTAGGCAGTCATGTCGTTGCGGGCGTAGTCGTGCGCCAGGTTGAACATGCTGTGCCACATGTTGTGAATGCCGGCCAGGGTGATGAACTGGTGCTTGTAGCCCATGGCCGACAGTTCGCGCTGGAACTTGGCGATGGTCGCGTCGTCCAGGTTCTTCTTCCAGTTGAAGGACGGCGAGCAGTTGTAGGACAGCAGTTGGTCCGGGTATTCCTTCTTGATCGCTTCGGCGAAGCGACGAGCTTCGTCCAGGTCCGGCTTGGCAGTTTCGCACCAGATCAGGTCGGCGTACGGCGCGTAGGCCAGGCCGCGAGCGATCGCCTGGTCGAGACCGGCACGCACTTTATAGAAGCCTTCCTGGGTACGTTCGCCAGTCACGAACGGCTGGTCGTACGGGTCGCAATCCGAGGTCAGCAAGTCAGCCGCGTTGGCGTCGGTACGGGCCAGGATGATGGTCGGCGTACCGGCCACGTCAGCTGCCAGACGAGCAGCGGTCAGCTTCTGCACCGCTTCCTGGGTAGGCACCAGAACCTTGCCGCCCATGTGGCCGCATTTCTTCACTGACGCAAGCTGGTCTTCGAAGTGAACGCCGGCAGCGCCTGCTTCGATCATGCTCTTCATCAGCTCGTAGGCGTTCAGTACGCCGCCGAAACCGGCTTCAGCATCAGCCACGATCGGCGCGAAGTAGTCGATGTAGCCTTCGTCGCCCGGGCCTTTACCGGCTTTCCACTGGATCTGGTCGGCACGGCGGAACGAGTTGTTGATGCGCTTGACCACGGTTGGCACGGAGTCCACCGGGTAAAGCGATTGGTCGGGGTACATGGATTCAGCGGAGTTGTTGTCCGCAGCCACTTGCCAGCCGGACAGGTAGATCGCCTGGATACCGGCTTTTACCTGTTGAACCGCTTGGCCGCCAGTAAGGGCGCCCATGCAGTTGACGAAATCTTTCTCGGGGCGGAAGGACGGCTTGGCACCCTGGGTGACCAGCTTCCACAGCTTCTCGGCGCCGAGTTTTGCAAAAGTGTGCTCGGGTTGAACCGAGCCACGCAGGCGGACGACGTCAGCAGCGGAATAAGCGCGGGTCACGCCTTTCCAGCGTGGGTTTTCAGCCCAGTCTTTTTCAAGGGCTGCAATTTGCTGTTCGCGTGTCAGTGCCATGGGGAAAAACCTCGTCGCATAGGTCTAGGTGGAAAATTCCATTTGCCAGCCACGTATCAGTGCGTGGTTATGGCTGCTCGCTGACCAGAAGCTTAGGCGGTCAAGTCAGGCTTGGCGGGGAAGGCGACGGGATGAACGATTGGCTCAAGGGGGAGTTGAGCAGGTAAGGGCGAACTGCGAACGGTCTTCGGGCGTCGTGGGCCTTTGTACGATCCATCAGTGTGTTGCCGGGTTACCTGGGTAGCTTCCGTCCCTCGGGACAACTTCGTTCCAGTCGCAACCTCGTCAAACACACCTTGTGGGCGGTACAGACACGAATCGGCTCAGGTGGGTGGCTTTGAGCGACGATCCGAAGGCCCTTGCCAGGGCCCCTGATTAGCGGGAGCGAGGCCATCATGCCCATGCTTTTTTGGATCGTCAAATGTTTTGTAGTGCTTTTTTTAAAGCACTACATCTTTAGTCTAATACGACCCGTCAGTCAGTTTTTGGTGCTTCAGTTCAGGGTGTCGACTTTGACCCGCAAGCTCAGGTCATCACGGCCCTGAGTAGAGTAGCTGCGGGTTGTAGTGCTTTTTTCGGCCTGAGTCTGGCGATTGATACCGGCCAGGGTGATCCACTCGCCCAGGCGTCCGCTGACGGTTGTGTCGGTGCTTTGCACGTTCACTACATCGGGACGTTCCTGGCTCATGCGGTCACGGTTGGTACTGATGCTCAGGTGAACGGTCTCACCGGTGACGCTAGCTGTCACGTAGAAGCCCTGGGTCACGTTGCGATACTGGGTCTGGTTTTGCGGGCGACCGTAGGCGTCGGGCTGGGTGGTGGTGAGCGGCACGCTCTGCCCGACCTGGATCAGCGCGGGCACACCTTCGCTGGCCTGGATCTGCTGGATCCCGCCGTCGCGGCTTTCAGTGCTGTAGGTGATCACCTGGGTTTGATTATTGCCGTTGCTTTGCTGGTTGTTCTCGTTGGTGTCGACCGTGATCAGCAGGCGTTTGGACGGCGTATCCAGTTGGGAGAGCAGGGCGCGCAGGCCCTGGATCTTGTCCGGCTCGGCATTCACGATCAGTTGGTTGCCGTAGGCGCTGACGGTGCCGTCCTTGCCGATGAAGTTCTGCGCCACCGGGAGCAGGTCGGCGCTGGTGCGGTTGCTCAGGGGCACCACTTCGGTGGCGGCCATCACCGAGAAGCTGGTGGCCAGGAGCACAGTGGTGAGCAGGGTGCGTAGGGACATGTCCGTTATCTCTGCGAGTCATTTAGGCTAGATAGTGCCAGTTTGTCGGCTTTGTAGCCCGCAAGTTGAATCCTGGACGGCAAAAGGCCCCGGCATCGGTGGATGACAGGGCCTTTTGGGGTGTTGCTGATACCGCTATCGCAGGCAAGCCAGCTCCCACATTTGGAATGCATTCTCCTGTGGGAGCTGGCTTGCCTGCGATGGGAGCGACTCGGTCTAACGTCAGCCTTCGCGCACCATATCAACATGAGGAATCCCGACTTCCAGGAACTCATCGCTGACAATCTTGAAGCCCAGGCGCTCATAAAACGGCGCTGCATGGACCTGTGCACTGAGGATCTGCCGGGTCTGGCCGCGTTTCTCGGCCTCGCCAATCACCGCTTCCATCAGCTTGTCGCCCACCTTCAGGCCGCGCCAGTCCTTGAGGACTGACACGCGGCCGATCTCGCCCGTAGGCAGCAGGCGGGCGGTGCCGATGGGGAAGTCACCTTCGAACGCGAGAAAGTGCACGGCACCTGCGTCGTCAGCATCCCATTCCAGCTCCGGTGGAACCGATTGTTCAGCGATAAATACCGCTTCACGAATGCGCCGTATCTCGGCGATATCCTTTTGCCAGTCCGCGACACCTACGTGAATCTTATTCATCGGCAAACCCCAGGCTCCCTTGCTTGACCAGCTCCCACAGCAGGGCGCAGCCATCTTCATCCGCCAGCCATGGGCCGAGGTTGTCGATGTGCAGCGCGTCGGCGGCGCAAACCAGCTTCAACAGTTCCCGCAGCTTGCCCGGCAACAGGCGGCTCTGGCCGCTGGCGAACAGCAGCAGGTCGTCGTCCACTTCGGACCAGGCCAGGCGGGCGCTCGGGTTGCGGATCAGCACGGCGCCGCTTTCCAGGCTGCCCAGCAGGTCTTCTTCTTCCACTTCCGGGCCGGCGACCAGTTCCGGGTAGCGCGGCTCGGTCATGAACTGGCCGAACCAGGTCAGCAGCATGCGCTCGTCGCTCATGTGCTCGGCCAGCAGGCTTTTCAGGCGGTCGAGGGCGTCGCCCTGGATCTGGTGCGGGTCGCTGACCGGCTGGGCATCGGCGTCGGTGTAGCGCTCTTCGTCGGTCAGGTACTGGCTGAGGAAGTCGGTGAAGTGGGTCAGCACTTCAGCGGCGCTAGGCGCGCGGAAGCCTACGGAGTAGGTCATGCAATCATCGACGGCAACACCGCAGTGGGCCAGGCGCGGCGGCAGGTAGAGCATGTCGCCCGGTTCCAGCACCCATTCGGCGGTCTCTTCGAATTCGGCGAGGATGCGCAAGTCCGCGTGTTGCAGCAGCGGGCTTTCGGAGTTGCACATCTGGCCGATCTTCCAGTTGCGCTTGCCGGAACCTTGCAGCAGGAACACATCGTAGTTGTCGAAGTGCGGGCCTACGCTGCCACCCGGGGCGGCGTAGCTGATCATCACATCGTCGATGCGCCAGCTTGGCAGGAAACGAAAGTTTTCCAGCAGCTCGGCCACTTCCGGCACGAACTGGTCGACGGCCTGCACCAGCAGGGTCCACTCACGCTCGGGCAGGGTGCTGAAGGCATCTTCGGCGAACGGGCCGCGACGCAGCTCCCACGGACGCTCGCCGTGTTCGATGATCAGGCGCGACTCGACTTCTTCTTCCAGCGCCAGGCCGGCCAGTTCGTCGGCGTCGATCGGGCTTTCGAAGTCAGGAATGGCCTGGCGGATCAGCAGGGGTTTTTTCTGCCAGTAGTCGCGCAGGAACTCGCGTGCCGTGATGCCGCCCAGAAGTTGAAGAGGAATATCAGGATTCATGTGTAACCTATTGAAAAAAAGCACTTTTCAGACGGGAATAAAAACGCCCGGCGCTGCCGGGCGTCTCAAAGGGTCAAGCAGCTGTCAGATGCGTTTGGCTTGGGCCACAGCGTTGCCGATGTAGTTGGCCGGGGTGAGCAGTTTCAGCTCAGCCTTGGCGGCGGCTGGCATGTCCAGGCCGTCGATGAAAGTTTGCAGCGCTTCAGAGGTGATGCCCTTGCCGCGGGTCAGCTCTTTGAGCTTCTCGTACGGATTTTCGATGTTGTAGCGGCGCATCACGGTCTGGATCGGCTCGGCCAGGACTTCCCAGCAAGCGTCCAGGTCAGCGGCGATTTTCTGCGCGTTGAGCTCCAGTTTGCTGATGCCTTTGAGGCTGGCTTCGTACGCGATCACGCTATGGGCAAAGCCCACACCGAGGTTGCGCAGTACGGTGGAGTCGGTCAGGTCGCGCTGCCAGCGGGAGATCGGCAACTTGCTGGCCAGGTGCTGGAACAGGGCGTTGGCGATACCCAGGTTGCCTTCGGAGTTTTCGAAGTCGATCGGGTTGACCTTGTGCGGCATGGTCGACGAACCGATTTCACCGGCAATGGTGCGCTGCTTGAAGTAGCCCAGGGAGATGTAGCCCCAGATATCGCGATCGAAGTCGATCAGGATGGTGTTGAAGCGCGCAATCGCGTCGAACAGCTCGGCGATGTAGTCGTGGGGTTCGATCTGCGTGGTGTACGGGTTGAAGCCCAGGCCCAGCTCGTCTTCGATGAAGGCGCGGGCGTTTTCTTCCCAGTCGATCTCAGGGTAGGCCGACAGGTGAGCGTTGTAGTTGCCTACGGCGCCGTTGATCTTGCCCAGCAGCGGTACGGCAGCGACTTGAGCGATCTGACGCTCCAGGCGGTACACCACGTTGGCCAGTTCTTTACCCAGGGTGGTCGGCGAAGCCGGCTGGCCGTGGGTGCGCGACAGCATCGGCACATCGGCGAAACGGATCGCCAGTTCGCGGATGGCGTCGGCGGTCTGGCGCATCAGGGGCAGCATCACGTCATCACGGCCTTCGCGCAGCATCAGGGCGTGGGACAGGTTGTTGATGTCCTCGCTGGTGCAGGCAAAGTGGATGAACTCGCTGACCTTGGCCAGTTCCGGCAGCTTGGCCGCTTGCTCTTTGAGCAGGTATTCGATGGCTTTTACGTCGTGGTTGGTGGTGCGCTCGATCTCTTTCACACGCTCGGCGTGCTCCAGAGCGAAGTTTTCCGCCAGGGCGTTCAGCACTGCGTTGGCTTCGGCGGAGAACGCCGGCACTTCGCTGATTGCAGGGTGAGCGGCCAGGCGCTGGAGCCAGCGCACTTCAACCAGAACACGAGCACGGATCAAGCCGTATTCGCTGAAAATAGGGCGCAGGGCCTGGGTTTTGCCGGCGTAGCGGCCGTCAACAGGGGAAACCGCAGTGAGCGAAGAAAGCTGCATGGGGTGTTCTCGGACAGTCGGGCAACGAAATGGGGCGCGTATCATACATGAAAAAATCCGCCGGTCCGTTGCCAACTGACCGGCGTATTACGCGTGGGGCTATAAAAAATCGGTTGCTGCGACTTATTCGTTGCGCATCAACGGGTAAAGCTCTTTCAGCAATTTGCGCCGGCTGATCACCAACTGCCAGCGATGACCGCCCAACTGGCGCCACAACCGCGCCGAACGAATGCCGGCCAGGAGCAGGGCGCGGATTTTCGAGGCGTTGTTCGGTTGTTGCAGGTTACGCATGTCGCCGTGCACCTGGATCCGCTGGCGCAGGGTACTCAGGGTGTCCTGGTACAGCGCGCCGCAGGCTGCGATCACGTTTTCGTGGGCCGGGCCAAAATGCTCGACCTGGGACTGAATCTGCGGCAGGCGCTTGCCGATGGTTTCCAGCAGGTCGTCGCGTTTGGCCAATTGACGCTCGAGGCCGAGCATCGACAGGGCGTAGCGCAGCGGCTCGCGCTGCAAGGTGCTGGGGTCGCGCTCGAGGGCGCCGACCAGCGCGCGATAACCTTCACGCAGGGCCAAGTCATCGCCACCATACACTTCCAGGGTGTCCTTGGGGTCGCGGATCAGCAGGCTGCCGAGCATGCAGGTCAGGCCCGCCTCGGTGACCTGGCCGGTCTTGGCGATCTTGTCCACCAGCACCGCAGCGAGAAACACGCCGCCCAATGCCGTCAATTGCTCCTGGGTCGGGCTCATGCCTGGCTGCTCCAGGGTTCGGCAACTTCGATCACTCCGCCCCCCAGGCAAATCTCTGCGTCGTAGAACACTACCGATTGGCCCGGCGTTACGGCACGTTGCGGGTCATCGAAGGTGGCGCGATAGCCCGTGGCGGTTTTTTCCAGGGTGCACGGCTGGTCGCTCTGGCGATAACGCACTTTGGCGGTCAGGCGGCGCGGGCTGCTCAGGTCGACCGGGTTGACCCAGTAGATGTCCGAAGCGAGCAGGGCGCGGGAGAACAGCCATGGGTGGTCATTGCCTTGGCCCACGATCAGCTCGTTGTGCTCCAGGTCCTTGACCAGCACGTACCACGGCTCTTCGCCGGCGTCTTTCAAGCCGCCGATGCCCAGGCCCTGACGCTGGCCGATGGTGTGGTACATCAAGCCGTGGTGACGGCCGATGACTTCGCCTTCGGTGGTCTTGATCTCACCCGGTTGCGCCGGCAGGTATTGCTTGAGGAAGTCGCTGAAACGGCGTTCGCCAATGAAGCAGATCCCGGTGGAATCCTTCTTCTTGGCAGTGGCCAGGCCGTGTTTCTCGGCAATTGCGCGCACTTCGGGTTTTTCCAGCTCGCCCACCGGGAACAGGGTCTTGGCGATCTGTTCGCCGCCAACGGCGTGCAGGAAGTAGCTCTGGTCCTTGTTGGCGTCCAGACCCTTGAGCAGTTCGGTGCGGCCATCAATGTCGCGACGGCGCACGTAGTGGCCAGTGGCAATCAGGTCGGCACCGAGGATCATTGCGTAGTCGAGGAACGCCTTGAACTTGATCTCGCGGTTACACAGGATGTCCGGGTTCGGCGTGCGACCTGCCTTGTATTCGGCCAGGAAGTGCTCGAACACGTTGTCCCAGTACTCGGCGGCGAAGTTGGCGGTGTGCAGCTTGATGCCGATTTTGTCACAGACGGCCTGGGCATCCGCCAGGTCGTCCATGGCGGTGCAATATTCCGTTCCATCGTCTTCTTCCCAGTTCTTCATGAACAGGCCTTCCACCTCATAACCCTGCTCCATGAGCAGAACGGCGGAAACGGAAGAATCCACGCCGCCGGACATACCGACGATGACGCGCTTCTTTTGTGTGTCAGAAGGGGCTGGATCACGCATAGGATTTCAACGGGTGTCTTTAAAAAGGACGCGATTCTAGCAGGCTCGCGTCTGCAAGGCTAAAGAGAAGGGCGGATCAATTCGAGGCTGTGGCGTTGGCCGGCCAGATAATCGTCGATGCAGCGGATAATCAGCTCGCTGCGCCAGTCCTCGCGCAGGCCCATCAATTCGTCGCGCGTCAGCCAGCGGGCGCGCACGATGCCGTCGTCCAGCTGATAGTCCGGGTGGTGTTTCAGGGCCTTGGCGGTGAAGCACACGCGCTGATAGGTCACGCCGTTGCTGGGGGCGGTGTACAGGTAAATCCCGACGATCCCGGTGGCTTCGACGTCCCAGCCGGTTTCCTCGAGGGTTTCGCGCACGGCGGCCTCGGTCAGGGTTTCGTTCGGGTCGAGATGGCCAGCGGGCTGGTTGAGCACGGCGCGGCCGCCCTTGAGTTCCTCGACCATCAGGAAGCGGCCGTTGTCTTCGACGATGGTGGCGACGGTGATGTGGGGTTGCCAGGTCATAGGTGCCTCAATGTGTAGTAACTGAAGAAACTCGTTCAGTGTGGGAGCTGGCTTGCCTGCGATAGCAGTCTGTCAGTTGACCCAGATGCAGCTGAACCACCGCTATCGCAGGCAAGCCAGCTCCCACATTTGATCGGGGTTGTTCTATGAAATAGGGGGCACAAACAGAAACCCCGGCACATGGCCGGGGCTTCTTTGCATCCTTACAACCTTACTTCAACTTGGCAATTGCCGCATTGAGGGTGTTGCTTGGGCGCATGGCCTTGCTGGTCAGCTCCGGGTTCGGCGCGTAGTAGCCACCGATGTCCACTGGTTTGCCCTGGACGGCGTTGAGCTCGGCAACGATGGTCGCCTCGTTCGCGGTCAGGGTTTTGGCCAGTTCACCAAACTGCGTTTGCAGTGCAGTGTCTTCGGTCTGGGCAGCCAGGGCTTGAGCCCAGTACAGCGCCAGGTAGAAGTGGCTGCCGCGGTTGTCGATGTTGCCGACTTTGCGCGATGGCGACTTGTTGTTGTCGAGGAACTGGCCGGTGGCCTGGTCCAGGGTCTTGGACAGTACCAGGGCTTTCGGGTTGTTGTAAGTCACCCCCAAATGCTCGAGGGAAGCGGCCAGGGCCAGGAACTCGCCCAGGGAATCCCAGCGCAGGAAGTTCTCTTCAACCAGTTGCTGTACGTGCTTCGGAGCCGAACCGCCGGCGCCGGTTTCGAACAGGCCGCCACCGTTCATCAGCGGCACGATCGACAGCATCTTGGCGCTGGTGCCCAGTTCCATGATCGGGAACAGGTCGGTCAGGTAGTCGCGCAGTACGTTGCCGGTCACCGAGATGGTGTCCAGGCCCTTGCGGGTGCGCTCCAGGGTGAACTTCATCGCGTCGACCGGCGACATGATGCGGATGTCCAGGCCTTCGGTGTTGTGGTCTTTCAGGTAAGCCTGAACTTTCTCGACCACCACACCGTCGTGAGCGCGCTGTGGGTCCAGCCAGAAGATGGCCGGGGTGTTGCTGGCGCGGGCACGGTTGACGGCCAGTTTGACCCAGTCCTGGATCGGCGCGTCTTTGGTCTGGCACATGCGGAAGATGTCGCCGGCTTCGACAGCCTGTTCCATCAGCAGGTTGCCCTTGCTGTCGGTGACGCGAACCACGCCGTCAGCCTTGATCTGGAAGGTCTTGTCGTGGGAACCGTACTCTTCGGCTTTTTTCGCCATCAGGCCAACGTTCGGCACGCTGCCCATGGTGGTTGGGTCGAAGGCGCCATTGGCCTTGCAGTCTTCGATCACTGCCTGGTAGATGGTGGCGTAGCAGCGATCCGGGATCACGGCCTTGGTGTCGTGCAGTTGGCCGTCGGTGCCCCACATTTTGCCGGAGTCACGGATCATGGCAGGCATCGAGGCGTCGACGATGACGTCGCTCGGCACGTGCAGGTTGGTGATGCCTTTGTCCGAGTTGACCATGGCCAGGGACGGACGAGCGGCGTACACCGCCTGGATGTCGGCTTCGATCTGCGCTTGCTGATCGGCCGGCAGGGCCTTGATGCGGGCGTACAGGTCGCCGATGCCGTTGTTCAGGTTAAAGCCGATCTGCTCCAGCACGACAGCGTGCTTGGCCAGTGCGTCTTTATAGAACTCGGCAACGATCTGGCCGAACATGATCGGGTCGGAGACCTTCATCATGGTGGCTTTCAGGTGGACCGACAGCAGTACGCCTTGTTTCTTGGCGTCTTCGATTTCAGCGGCGATGAAGCTGCGCAGGGCATTCTTGCTCAGCACGGCGGTGTCGATGATCTCGCCAGCCTGCAAACTGGTTTTTTCTTTCAGGACGGTAGCGGTACCGTCCTTGGCGATCAGTTCGATCTTGACGGCGTCAGCCGCTTCGATCTGTACGGCTTTCTCGCTGCCGTAGAAGTCGCCGTTGCTCATGTGGGCCACGTGGGACTTGGAGTCCGCAGCCCAGGCGCCCATTTTGTGCGGGTGCTTGCGTGCGTAGTTCTTGACCGACAGCGGTGCGCGGCGGTCGGAGTTGCCTTCGCGCAGTACCGGGTTCACGGCGCTGCCCTTGACCTTGTCGTAACGTGCACGGGTTTCTTTTTCCGCGTCGGTGGTTACGGTTTCCGGGTAGTCCGGCAGGGCGTAGCCCTGGGCCTGCAGTTCCTTGATCGCAGCTTGCAGCTGAGGAGTCGAGGCGCTGATGTTCGGCAGCTTGATGATGTTGGCTTCAGGCGTAACGGCCAGGTCGCCCAGTTCGGCGAGGTGGTCCGGGATAGCCTTGGCGCCCAGTTGCTCGGGGAAGCTTGCGAGGATGCGCGCGGCCAGGGAGATGTCGCGGGTTTCCACGGCAATATCAGCGGAAGCGGTGAAGGCCTCTACGATAGGCAGCAGTGAATAGGTGGCGAGGGCTGGGGCTTCGTCGGTGAAGGTGTAGATGATCTTCGAGCGGGTGGGCATATTCGGATTAACTCTCTTCTTTGCTGAAAGCATGCGCAGAAACTCGAGATGCGCCGGGTAAAGCGCGTTCGTTCAAAGTCATCCATGAGCGAAATGTCGAAGTTTCTTCGCGGTGATGTTGGGTTGCATCAGTCGAGCGTCAAGCGGGTGGGCTGCTGTGGCAACCCGGCTTATTCAGGCGGAGGGCTACAATGTAGAGCGGTCGGCCGTCGTGACTCTTTGGTCAGCGGCGGCATTATACATAGGTCGCTATGCTTACGCCGAGCCTTCATACAAAAGGTGTGTCGTCCATTGGTCTAAAGGTCGCAGGCACCGGGTTGCGCCTAAAGTCGCATGATGTGCTCAAGATTGGCGCTTTTCCCTTTGCTTTCAAGCTTGTAGGCCGCTAAATGTGCTGTTTTCGACGCAAATGTGCAGGGCCTGAGGTTTCAGTCCTCATTTATCTGGAGTAGGCTCGAACGCAGCCAGATGTTCAATCCATAGATGGAGTTCAGCATGGGATACAAGAAGATTCAGGTTCCGGCAGTCGGCGACAAAATCACCGTCAATGCAGACCATTCTCTCAATGTTCCTGACAACCCGATCATCCCCTTCATCGAGGGTGACGGTATTGGCGTCGACATCAGCCCGGTGATGATCAAGGTGGTCGATGCAGCTGTTAACAAGGCTTATGGCGGCAAGCGCAAAATCTCCTGGATGGAGGTTTATGCCGGCGAAAAGGCCACTCAGGTTTACGACCAGGACACCTGGCTACCCCAGGAAACCCTGGATGCAGTCAAGGATTACGTGGTTTCCATCAAGGGCCCGCTGACCACCCCTGTAGGTGGCGGTATCCGTTCGCTGAACGTAGCCCTGCGCCAGCAACTCGACCTTTATGTATGCCTGCGCCCGGTGCGCTGGTTTGAAGGCGTACCAAGCCCGGTCAAGAAGCCCGGCGATGTGGACATGACCATCTTCCGCGAGAACTCCGAGGACATCTACGCTGGCATCGAGTGGAAAGCCGGCTCCCCGGAAGCAATCAAGGTCATCAAGTTCCTGAAGGAAGAGATGGGCGTCACCAAGATTCGTTTCGACCAGAACTGCGGGATCGGCGTCAAGCCGGTGTCCCTGGAAGGCACCAAGCGCCTGGCGCGCAAGGCCCTGCAATATGTAGTGGATAACGACCGCGATTCGCTGACCATCGTGCACAAAGGCAACATCATGAAGTTCACCGAAGGTGCCTTCAAGGAATGGGCCTACGAAGTGGCGGCCGAAGAGTTCGGCGCGACCCTGCTGGACGGCGGGCCGTGGATGCAATTCAAGAACCCGCGTACCGGCAAGAATGTGGTGGTCAAGGACGCCATTGCCGATGCCATGCTCCAGCAGATCCTGCTGCGCCCGGCTGAATATGACGTGATCGCCACCCTTAACCTCAACGGTGACTACCTGTCCGACGCCCTGGCGGCGGAAGTGGGCGGTATCGGTATTGCGCCGGGCGCCAACCTGTCCGACACCGTGGCGATGTTCGAAGCCACCCACGGTACGGCGCCGAAGTATGCCGGCAAGGACCAGGTCAACCCGGGTTCGCTGATCCTTTCGGCGGAAATGATGCTGCGTCACATGGGTTGGACCGAAGCGGCCGACCTGATCATCAAGGGCACCAATGGCGCGATTTCGGCCAAGACCGTGACCTATGACTTCCATCGCTTGATGGACGGTGCAAAGTTGCTGTCGTCGTCGGCGTTTGGCGATGCGCTGATTTCACATATGTAAGTGGATAGGCAGGCATGAAAAAACCGGCCCTGGTGGCCGGTTTTTTTTAGAGCGTTTGCTCAGCGGCTGATCAGGCCGTCTGTTTTTTTGATTGTTGAGCGACGTCTTCTTTCACTTGGCTGGTGCTGGTGGGAGCACCAATTTGGCTGGTGCTGACGGGAGCACCGATATTCACCGCATGCAGGCCTTTGGGTCCCTGAATGATTTCAAAGGAAACCGGCTGCCCTGCTTTCAGTGTCTTGTAGCCATCCATCTGGATGGCCGAGTAATGCGCAAAAAGGTCTTCAGTCTTACCGTCTTCGTTGATGAAGCCGTAACCCTTGGCATTATTGAACCACTTGACCTTACCGCTTGCCATACCCATATCCCTCTGCACCAGACTCCATCACTGGAGTATCATCCAGTTTATCCGTCCTAACCCGAATAAATAAGGTTGACTGCGCGGACCTTTTTTACCCACTGTGGGTTCTATTGGTTGTAACACTGATTTGCCGATAGTCAAGGCGACCAGTCAGTCAGAGTTGAAATTCGGACAGGCCGCCCCCACCACTGTATTTGAACCACTGACGAACCTTTCTTTCCATGCATGCAATCAGCCAGATTCGACTAACATTCAATCAGGATCGCCCGGATCATCAAGAAGACGACGACGGTTCTGCAGGCATTGCTGTTCAGGAGGCCAAGCCTGCTTTACAGGCGCCGCCGATGTACAAGGTGGTTTTGTTCAATGATGACTACACACCGATGGATTTCGTCGTCGAAGTGCTCGAGGTGTTTTTTAACCTGAACCGCGAGTTGGCGACCAAGGTAATGCTGGCCGTTCACACAGAAGGACGGGCAGTATGTGGAGTGTTTACCCGCGACATCGCCGAGACAAAGGCCATGCAGGTCAACCAGTACGCCAGGGAAAGCCAGCATCCGCTACTCTGTGAAATCGAGAAGGACGGTTAACTCCGACCACTTGGGTATGAGGTGAAGCTATGTTAAACCGCGAGCTCGAAGTCACCCTCAATCTTGCCTTCAAGGAGGCCCGTTCGAAACGTCATGAATTCATGACCGTCGAGCACCTGCTGCTGGCACTTTTGGATAACGAAGCTGCCGCCACCGTACTGCGTGCGTGTGGTGCCAATCTCGACAAACTCAAGCATGACCTGCAGGAGTTTATCGACTCCACCACGCCGTTGATCCCCGTTCATGACGAGGACCGCGAGACCCAGCCAACCCTGGGCTTCCAGCGGGTACTGCAGCGTGCCGTTTTCCACGTACAGAGCTCCGGCAAGCGTGAAGTCACAGGGGCCAACGTGCTCGTGGCGATCTTCAGCGAGCAGGAAAGCCAGGCTGTATTCCTGCTCAAGCAGCAAAGCGTTGCCCGTATTGATGTCGTCAACTACATCGCCCATGGCATTTCCAAAGTGCCGGGGCATGGCGATCACTCAGAAGGTGAGCAGGATATGCAGGATGACGAGGGCGGCGAGTCTTCTTCTTCGAGCAACCCGCTGGATGCTTATGCCAGCAACCTCAACGAACTGGCGCGCCAGGGGCGGATCGATCCGCTGGTAGGGCGCGAACTGGAAGTTGAGCGCGTGGCGCAGATCCTGGCGCGCCGTCGCAAAAACAACCCGCTGTTGGTGGGTGAGGCAGGCGTGGGTAAAACCGCGATTGCCGAAGGCCTGGCCAAACGCATTGTTGATAATCAGGTTCCGGACCTGCTGGCCAACAGCGTCGTCTACTCCCTTGACCTGGGCGCGTTGCTCGCCGGGACCAAGTACCGTGGCGACTTCGAGAAGCGCTTCAAGGCGTTGCTCGGCGAGCTGAAAAAACGCCCGCAGGCGATCCTGTTCATCGACGAAATCCACACCATCATCGGTGCCGGTGCAGCTTCCGGTGGCGTGATGGATGCTTCGAACCTGCTCAAGCCGCTGCTGTCTTCGGGTGATATCCGTTGCATCGGTTCGACCACGTTCCAGGAATTTCGCGGGATCTTCGAAAAAGACCGTGCCCTGGCGCGTCGCTTCCAGAAAGTTGACGTGTCCGAGCCTTCGGTTGAAGACACCATCGGCATCCTGCGCGGGCTCAAGGGGCGTTTCGAAGCGCACCATGGCATCGAGTACACCGATGAAGCGCTGCGTGCCGCCGCCGAGCTGGCGTCGCGCTACATCAATGACCGGCACATGCCGGACAAAGCCATCGATGTGATCGACGAGGCGGGCGCCTACCAGCGCCTGCAGCCGGTGGAGAAGCGTGTGAAGCGCATCGACGTGCCTCAGGTCGAGGACATCGTGGCGAAGATCGCGCGGATTCCGCCAAAACACGTCAACACTTCCGACCGGGAGCTGCTGCGTAACCTGGAGCGTGACCTCAAGCTGACCGTGTTTGGTCAGGATGCGGCCATCGACTCGCTGTCCACCGCGATCAAGCTGTCCCGTGCGGGCCTCAAGTCGCCGGACAAGCCGGTCGGTTCCTTCCTGTTCGCCGGGCCTACCGGTGTCGGCAAGACCGAAGCGGCGCGGCAACTGGCCAAGGCCATGGGCATCGAGCTGGTACGTTTCGACATGTCCGAGTACATGGAGCGTCACACCGTGTCCCGCCTGATCGGTGCGCCTCCGGGCTATGTCGGCTTCGACCAGGGCGGCCTGTTGACCGAGGCGATCACCAAGCAGCCACATTGCGTACTGCTGCTCGATGAAATCGAGAAGGCGCACCCGGAAGTCTTCAACCTGCTGTTGCAGGTGATGGACCACGGCACCCTGACCGACAACAACGGGCGCAAGGCGGACTTCCGCAACGTGATCGTGATCATGACCACCAACGCCGGTGCCGAAACGGCCGCGCGGGCTTCCATTGGCTTTACTCATCAGGATCACTCTTCCGATGCAATGGAAGTGATCAAGAAGAGCTTCACGCCGGAATTCCGCAACCGCCTGGATACCATTATCCAGTTTGGTCGCCTCAGCCATGAGGTTATCAAAAGCGTGGTGGACAAGTTCCTCACCGAGCTTCAGGCGCAGTTGGAAGACAAGCGCGTGCAGCTGGAAGTCACCGACGCGGCGCGCAACTGGCTGGCGGAAGGTGGCTACGACGCGGCAATGGGCGCTCGGCCAATGGCTCGCCTGATCCAGGACAAGATCAAGCGCCCACTGGCGGAAGAGATCCTGTTTGGCGAACTGGCAGACCATGGTGGCGTGGTGCATATCGATCTGAAGGACGGCGAGCTGACCTTCGACTTCGAAACCACGGCTGAAATGGCCTGATAGCTGACTGCAATAAAGCAAAAGGCGCCGAGAGGCGCCTTTTTGCTATCTGGAAAACGGGTGGGTCGATACCTATCGACCGGTGAAGATCAACTGTGGGAGCTGGCAAGCCAGCTCCCACAGGGTCAAGTGGCGACTGTTAAATGGCGCGCACACAAAAACGCCCGGCATAACCGGGCGTCTTGTATTGACTTGATTAACGAGCGCGGTAAGTGATGCGCCCTTTGCTCAAGTCATAGGGCGTCAGTTCGACGCGCACTTTGTCACCGGTAAGAATACGAATGTAGTTCTTGCGCATCTTGCCGGAGATATGCGCGGTTACGACGTGCCCATTTTCCAACTCCACACGAAACATGGTGTTGGGCAGGGTGTCGACGACAGTGCCTTCCATTTCGAAGCTGTCTTCTTTCGACATGCAGTAAAGCCCTCGGTATCCAGTGAATGGCCCGGTGCAACTGCGCCAGGCAAAAGCGGCGTGCATTGTGCCCGAAAAAGGGTGTTTAAGCCAAGAGGTTCTAGTTCAAGGTGACCCATCTTTGGTTAATTAGCAGCTCTATGGGCCGATATTGGGTCTTGTAGTTCATCTTTTTGCAGTTTTTGATCCAGTATCCGAGGTACACCGCCTCCAATTCCAGGCGCAAGGCTTCGCCGATTTGCCACAGGATCGCAAAGCGTCCCAGGCTGCGCCGTTCCTCGGCGGGCTCATAAAAGGTGTACACCGCCGACAGCCCGTTGGGCAAAAGGTCGGTAACGGCGACGGCCACCAGGCGTCCTTCCAGGCGGAACTCGTAGAAGCGCGAGAAGGGCAGGTCGCGCACCAGGAAAGTGGAAAACTGGTCGCGGCTGGGCGGGAACATGTCGCCGTCGGCGTGGCGTTGTTCGATGTAGCGTTGGTACAGGTCGAAATACTCTTCGCTGAAGCCCGGTTTGGCGGCGGTGACGGTCAAGTCGGCGTTGCGCTTGAGGATGCGTTTCTGATTGCGGTCCGGCAGGAACTGCGCCACCGGGATACGCGCCGGTACGCAGGCGTTGCAATTCTGGCAGTGGGGCCGGTAGAGGTGGTCGCCGCTGCGCCGGAAGCCCATTTCCGACAAATCGGCATACACATGCACGTCCATCGGCTGGCTGGGGTCGAGGAACAGCGTGGTGGCCTGCTCATCGGGCAGATAGCTGCAAGAGTGGGGTTGAGTGGCATAAAACTTCAAACGCGCCAGCTCGGTCATGATCAACCCTCGGATAAGCTTTGAAATAAGTGTAAGCCAGGTGCGGGGAAGTCGCCTAGGAAACCCATGGCGCAGAGCTGGTTTGGTCTAAATGGTCGCGAAGATAGTGGGCGAAGTCGTCGCGGGGAATGGCGCGGGCGCCGAGGCTGTGCAGGTGGTCGGTGGGCATCTGGCAGTCGATCAGCACGAAGCCCCACGCCTGCAATTGCCTGACCAGGGTGACGAAGCCGTATTTCGAAGCGTTGTCGGCACGGCTGAACATCGATTCGCCAAAAAACAACTGGCCCATCGCCAGGCCGTACAGGCCGCCCACCAGCTCCCCCTCATCCCAGACCTCCACCGAGTGCGCATAACCGCGCTGGTGCAGTTGCAGGTAGGCGCTTTGCATGGATTCGGTGATCCAGGTGCCATCGGCGTAACTGCGTGGCGCCGCGCAGGCCTGGATGACAGCGGCAAAATCCTGGTCGAAGGTCACGCTGTAGCGCTGCTGGCGCAACAATTTGCCCAGGCTGCGGGAAACATGCAGCTCCTCGGGGAACAGCACGGTGCGCGGGTCAGGGGACCACCAGAGGATGGGCTGGCCTTCCGAGAACCAGGGAAAGCAGCCATGGCGATAGGCCTGGATCAAGCGGTCTGCCGACAGGTCGCCACCGGCGGCGAGCAGGCCATTGGGTTCGCGCATGGCCTTGGCCAGCGGTGGGAATGTCAGGGTGTTGCGTTGTAACCAGGTCAGCATGGCATCCAGGCTTACGGAAGGGGAGGGCGGTAACGGCGATGTTGCCCGTTGCGAGAGCTGTGATTATTGTCGACGTAGCGCCTGGGGGCTACCCCGAACATGGGATCGGTACAGATAAGCATGAACCGGTGTTTCTGCAACTCTATGCCAGGGTCGTGGTCGTAATCGCGTACGTCGGTCGGCAAGCTAGCCTGGATTGGCAAAAACAGCTCATAAGCCTTTGTCAGCAAAGACAATGCATGCTCAAATTGAACGGTATGAAACCGAACATTGGCTATGCTGTGTAACGTGGGCCCAAGTGCGTGGCATCACGCACACAAACCCGTACAATGCGGCCATTGGGGCGTTATCGCCGTTTCATGAATCAGTTGCAGGGTGTTAAAAGTAGCTTCACTGGCACTCGTTCATTTTTACCTGCCCGGATTGGGCAGTGTTTTGCAGTCATTCAATAGATGGACGCGCTAAAGGCGCAGGAAAAGACCCGTTTTGAAGAAATCCGCCGCAACACCTAAAGCCGCAGTCGTGCCCGCCTGGCGCCAGCACCTGCACTACCGACTCAAGGAAGGTGCACTGATCGCCATCGGCGCCCTGTGCCTGTTCCTGATGATGGCCTTGCTCACCTATGGCAAGGACGATCCGGGCTGGAGCCACAACAGCAAGATCGAAGACGTGCAGAACTTTGGTGGTCCTGCCGGCTCCTACAGCGCCGATATCCTGTTCATGGTGCTGGGTTACTTCGCTTATATCTTCCCGCTGCTGCTGGCCATCAAGACCTGGCAGATCTTTCGCCAGCGCCACGAGCCGTGGCAGTGGAGCGGCTGGCTGTTCTCCTGGCGCCTGATCGGCCTGGTGTTCCTGGTGCTGTCGGGCGCGGCCCTGGCCCATATCCATTTCCACGCACCCACCGGTTTGCCGGCCGGTGCCGGCGGCGCATTGGGCGAAAGCCTGGGCGACCTGGCCCGCAGGACCCTGAACATCCAGGGCAGCACCCTGATGTTCATCGCGCTGTTTCTGTTTGGCCTCACCGTATTTACCGACCTGTCCTGGTTCAAGGTCATGGACGTGACCGGCAAGATCACCCTCGACCTGCTCGAACTGTTCCAGGGCGCGGCCAATCGCTGGTGGTCGGCCCGGGTCGATCGCAAACGCATGGTTGCGCAACTGCGCGAGGTGGATACCCGCGTCAACGAGGTGGTGGCCCCGAGCACGCCAGACCGGCGTGAGCAGGCCAAGGTCAAGGAGCGCCTGATCGAACGCGAACAGGCCCTGACCAAGCACATGTCGGACCGCGAGAAGCAGGTTCCGCCGGTGATCGCCCCTGCGCCAACCAAGGCCCCCGAGCCAAGCCACCGCGTACAGAAAGAGAAACAGGCGCCGTTGTTTGTCGACAGCGCCGTGGAAGGCACCTTGCCGCCGATCTCGATTCTCGATCCTGCGGAAAAGAAACAGCTCAACTATTCCCCTGAGTCCCTGGCGGCCGTCGGTCACCTGCTGGAAATCAAACTCAAGGAATTCGGCGTTGAAGTCTCGGTGGATTCGATCCACCCGGGGCCGGTGATTACCCGTTACGAAATCCAGCCGGCTGCCGGCGTGAAGGTCAGCCGCATTTCCAACCTGGCCAAGGATTTGGCGCGTTCGCTGGCCGTGACCAGCGTGCGGGTAGTGGAAGTGATCCCGGGCAAGACCACTGTCGGTATCGAGATTCCCAACGAAGACCGGCAGATCGTGCGCTTCTCCGAAGTGCTGTCGACCCCCGAATACGACAACTTCAAATCGCCTGTCACCCTGGCCCTGGGCCATGACATCGGCGGCAAGCCGGTGATCACTGACCTGGCAAAAATGCCCCACTTGCTGGTGGCCGGTACCACCGGTTCCGGTAAGTCGGTGGGTGTGAACGCGATGATCCTGTCGATCCTGTTCAAGTCTGGCCCGGACGACGCCAAGCTGATCATGATCGACCCGAAAATGCTCGAGCTGTCGATCTACGAAGGCATTCCGCACCTGCTGTGCCCGGTGGTGACCGACATGAAGGACGCCGCCAACGCCCTGCGCTGGAGCGTCGCCGAGATGGAGCGGCGCTACAAGCTGATGGCGAAGATGGGTGTACGTAACCTGTCGGGCTTCAACGCCAAGGTCAAGGAAGCCCAGGACGCCGGCACGCCGCTGACCGACCCGCTGTACAAGCGCGAAAGCATCCACGACGAAGCGCCGCTGCTGACCAAGCTGCCGACCATCGTGGTGGTGGTCGACGAATTTGCCGACATGATGATGATCGTCGGCAAGAAGGTCGAAGAGCTGATCGCCCGTATCGCGCAGAAAGCGCGGGCTGCGGGCATCCACTTGATCCTCGCGACCCAGCGTCCGTCGGTGGACGTGATCACGGGCCTGATCAAGGCCAACATCCCGACCCGCATGGCGTTCCAGGTGTCGAGCAAGATCGACTCCCGGACCATCATCGACCAGGGCGGCGCCGAACAGCTGCTGGGCCACGGTGACATGCTCTACATGCCGCCGGGCACCAGCCTGCCGATCCGTGTTCACGGCGCCTTCGTCTCCGACGATGAAGTGCACCGTGTGGTGGAAGCCTGGAAACTGCGGGGCGCCCCGGAATACAACGACGACATCCTCGCCGGCGTCGAAGAGGCCGGCAGCGGCTTTGACGGTGGCAGCGGCGGTGGCGACGATGATGCCGAGACCGATGCGCTCTACGACGAAGCGGTGCAGTTCGTCCTTGAGAGCCGCCGCGCCTCGATCTCCGCCGTACAGCGCAAGCTGAAGATTGGCTACAACCGTGCCGCCCGCATGATCGAAGCCATGGAAATGGCCGGCGTGGTCACCTCGATGAACACCAACGGCTCGCGCGAAGTCATTGCGCCAGCGCAGATGCGTGACTGATTACGTGCCGCGTGGCAACACGCGGCACGCCTTGCAAACGAATCTATGAGGACTCCCATGCGTCTTATCCGCATGCTGTTGTTGCCGGCACTGGCCCTGACTGCTGTTTCGGCTCACGCTGATCCGGCTTCCGTTGCGAGCCTGACCAACCTGCTGGACAAATCCAAGACCCTGACTGCACGCTTCTCCCAGTTGACCCTGGACGGTGGCGGCACGCAGTTGCAGGAAACTGCCGGCGAAATGGCCGTGCAGCGTCCAGGTCTGTTCTACTGGAAAACCGATGCGCCTAACGACCAGACCATCGTCTCCGACGGCCAGAAAGTCACCCTGTGGGACCCGGACCTGGAGCAGGCGACCATCAAGAAACTCGATCCGCGCCTGAGCCAGACGCCAGCATTGCTGCTGTCGGGCGATGTGTCGCAGATCAGTGAGAGTTTCGACATCACCTCCAAGCAGGCCAGTGGCGTGATCGATTTCACCCTCAAGCCTAAATCCAAGGACACGCTGTTCGACAGCCTGCGCCTGTCGTTCCGCAACGGCGTGATCAACGACATGCAGTTGGTCGACAGCGTCGGCCAGCGCACCAACATCCTGTTCACCGGGGTCAAGGCCAACGAGCCGGTGGCCGCGTCCAAGTTCAAGTTCGACATCCCGAAGGGTGCCGACGTGATCCAGGAATAAACTGCCTAGAGGTTTCAAACGCTGCCCATGGACCTGTTTCGAAGTGACCCGATTGCTCAGCCTCTGGCGGCGCGCCTGCGCTCGACCAACCTGGACGAGTACGTCGGGCAGGAACACCTGCTCGCTCGCGGCAAGCCTTTGCGCGAAGCCCTTGAGCAGGGTGCGCTGCACTCGATGATTTTCTGGGGGCCGCCGGGCGTGGGTAAAACCACCCTGGCGCGGCTCCTGGCGAAAGTCTCGGATGCACACTTCGAAACGGTTTCGGCGGTGCTGGCCGGGGTCAAGGAAATCCGCCAGGCGGTGGAGGTCGCCAAGCAGCAGGCCGGGCAATACGGCAAGCGCACCATCCTGTTTGTGGACGAAGTGCATCGCTTCAACAAGTCGCAGCAGGATGCGTTTTTGCCCTATGTCGAAGACGGCACCCTGATCTTTATTGGCGCCACCACTGAAAACCCGTCCTTTGAACTGAACAACGCCTTGCTGTCCCGAGCGCGTGTCTATGTGCTTAAAAGTCTCGATGAAGCGGCGATGCAGAAGCTGTTGCACCGCGCACTGAGCGAAGACAAAGGCCTGGGTAAGCGCCAGCTGAGTGTCAGCGAGGAAGGTTTCAAGATTCTGCTGACGGCGGCTGACGGCGACGGCAGGCGTTTCCTCAATCTGCTGGAGAACGCTTCCGACCTGGCAGAAGATGGCAGCGAAATTGGCGTCGACCTGTTGCAAAGTCTGCTTGGCGATACCCGCCGGCGTTTCGACAAGGGCGGCGAGGCGTTCTACGATCAGATTTCCGCATTGCATAAATCGGTGCGCGGCTCCAACCCCGACGGCGCGTTGTACTGGTTTGCACGCATGATCGACGGTGGTTGCGACCCGCTGTACCTCGCCCGGCGTGTGGTGCGCATGGCCAGCGAAGACATCGGCAATGCCGACCCGCGCGCGCTGAGCCTGTGCCTCGCGGCCTGGGAAGTGCAGGAGCGCCTGGGCAGCCCGGAAGGCGAGTTGGCGGTGGCCCAGGCCATCACGTACCTGGCCTGCGCGCCGAAAAGCAACGCGGTGTACATGGGCTTCAAGTCCGCATTGCGTGCTGCCGCCGAGCATGGCTCCCTGGAAGTGCCGCTGCACCTGCGCAACGCGCCGACCAAGCTGATGAAGCAGCTCGGCTACGGTGATGAATACCGCTACGCCCATGATGAGCCGGACGCCTATGCGGCTGGCGAAGATTACTTCCCGGATGACCTTGAGCCGCAGCCGTTCTACCAGCCGGTGCCCCGCGGCCTGGAGCTGAAGATCGGCGAGAAGCTCAATCACCTCGCCCAACTTGACCGGCTCAGCCCGAAACAGCGGAGAAAGTAGTGCTCAGAACGATTCTTGCCGTGTCCGTGGCCGGCATCGCTGGTACATTATTGCGTTTCGCCACCAGCACGTGGGTCAGCGCCAACTGGCCAAAGCATTTTTATGCGGCGACCCTGGCGGTCAACCTGGTGGGCTGTTTGATCATCGGCTTGTTGTACGGGTGGTTTCTGATTCGCCCGGAAGTGCCGATTGAGATTCGTGCCGGCTTGATTGTCGGCTTTGTAGGCGGTCTGACGACCTTTTCATCCTTTTCACTGGACACGCTGCGCCTGCTGGAAAGCGGGCAGGCACCGGTCGCCTTCGGGTACCTGGCCATCAGCGTGTTCGGCGGGCTGCTCGCCACCTGGGCTGGCCTGTCCTTGACCAAACTTTGATAAACGAGAGACCGACATGCTCGATTCCAAACTGTTACGTAGCAACCTTCAGGACGTAGCGGACCGCCTGGCATCCCGTGGCTTCAGCCTGGATGTTGCGCGCATCGAAGCGCTGGAAGAACAGCGCAAGACCGTCCAGACCCGCACCGAAGCACTGCAGGCTGAGCGTAATGCGCGTTCCAAATCCATCGGTCAGGCCAAGCAGCGCGGCGAAGACATCGCGCCGTTGATGGCGGACGTCGAGCGTATGGGCAGTGAATTGTCCGAGGGCAAAATCGAGCTGGAGACCATTCAGACCGAACTGGATTCGATTCTGCTGGGCATCCCGAACCTGCCGCATGAATCCGTGCCGATCGGCGAAGACGAAGACGGCAACGTCGAAGTCCGTCGCTGGGGCACACCAAAGGCTTTCGATTTCGAGATCAAGGACCACGTCGCCCTAGGCGAATTGACCGGTGGCCTGGATTTTGAAACCGCGGCCAAAATGTCCGGCGCCCGCTTTGCCTTGCTGCGCGGTCCGATCGCGCGCATGCACCGTGCCCTGGCGCAGTTCATGATCAACCTGCACACCGCTGAACATGGCTACGAAGAGGCTTACACCCCGTACCTGGTTCAGGCTCCGGCGCTGATGGGCACCAGCCAGCTGCCGAAGTTCGAGGAAGACCTGTTCAAGATCAGCCGCGATGGCGAAGCCGATCTGTACCTGATCCCTACCGCCGAAGTGTCGCTGACCAACATCGTGGCCGGGGAAATCCTCGACGCCAAGCAGCTGCCGATCAAGTTCGTCGCCCACTCCCCGTGCTTTCGCAGTGAAGCCGGTGCTTCGGGCCGCGACACCCGCGGCATGATCCGCCAGCACCAGTTCGACAAGGTCGAGATGGTGCAGGTGGTCGAGCCGTCGACCTCCATGGAAGCCCTGGAAGGCCTGACCGCCAACGCCGAGCGCGTCCTGCAACTGCTGGAGCTGCCGTACCGCGTTCTGGCGCTGTGCACCGGCGACATGGGTTTCAGTGCCGTGAAGACCTACGACCTGGAAGTGTGGGTGCCGAGCCAGGACAAATACCGCGAGATTTCGTCGTGCTCCAACTGCGGTGATTTCCAGGCCCGACGTATGCAGGCGCGTTTCCGTAACCCGGAAACCGGCAAGCCTGAGCTGGTTCACACCCTCAACGGTTCGGGCCTGGCTGTAGGCCGTACCCTGGTGGCGGTGCTGGAAAACTACCAGCAGGCTGACGGTTCGATCCGCGTACCTGAAGTGCTCAAGCCGTACATGGCGGGCGTTGAGGTCATCGGCTAAATGGAATTTCTGCCGCTGTTTCATAACCTGCGCGGCAGTCGTGTGTTGGTCGTCGGTGGCGGGGAGATTGCCTTGCGCAAATCCCGGCTGCTGGCCGACGCCGGCGCGTTGTTGCGGGTGGTTGCTCCCCAGATTGAAGACCAACTGCGTGAGTTGGTACTGGGCAGTGGCGGTGAACTGATTTTGCGCGGTTATCAGGAGGCTGACCTCGACGGTTGCACCCTGATCATCGCCGCGACCGACGACGAGCCGCTGAACGCGCAAGTGTCCAGCGATGCTCGGCGTCGTTGTGTGCCGGTGAATGTGGTGGACGCGCCGGCCTTGTGCAGCGTGATCTTCCCGGCGATTGTCGACCGCTCGCCCTTGGTGATCGCCGTGTCCAGTGGCGGCGATGCGCCGGTGCTGGCGCGGTTGATTCGCGCCAAGCTGGAAACCTGGATCCCGTCGACTTACGGCCAATTGGCCGGGTTGGCTGCGCGGTTTCGTAGCCAGGTCAAAGGCCTGTTTCCGGATGTGCAACAACGTCGCGCATTCTGGGAAGAAGTATTTCAAGGCCCGATTGCTGATCGGCAACTGGCCGGGCAGGGTGATGAAGCCGAGCGTCTGCTGGTGGAGAAAATCAACGGTGCGCCGCCCCATGCGCCGGGCGAGGTTTATTTGGTGGGCGCAGGTCCGGGTGATCCGGACCTGCTGACCTTCCGCGCCTTGCGCTTGATGCAACAGGCCGATGTGGTGCTGTACGACCGCCTGGTGGCGCCTGCGATTCTGGAACTGTGCCGTCGCGATGCCGAGCGGGTGTATGTCGGCAAGCGTCGCGCCGACCATGCGGTGCCGCAAGACCAGATCAACCAGCAACTGGTGGATTTGGCCAAGCAAGGCAAGCGCGTGCTGCGGCTCAAGGGTGGCGATCCGTTTATCTTTGGTCGTGGTGGTGAAGAGATCGAAGAACTGGCGGCCCATGGCATCCCGTTCCAGGTGGTGCCGGGTATTACCGCGGCCAGCGGCTGCGCGGCGTATGCCGGGATTCCGCTGACCCACCGCGACTATGCACAATCGGTTCGCTTCATTACCGGGCACTTGAAGGACGGGACTTCGGACCTGCCGTGGAGTGATCTGGTAGGACCTTCGCAGACGCTGGTGTTCTACATGGGCTTGATTGGGTTGCCGATCATCTGCGAACAATTGATCAAGCATGGCCGTTCAGCGGATACGCCGGCGGCGTTGATCCAGCAGGGCACGACGTCCAACCAGCGGGTGTTTACCGGCACCCTGGCTGACCTGCCACGCATGGTGGCGGAGCATGAAGTGCATGCGCCGACCCTGGTGATCGTGGGAGAAGTGGTGCAGCTGCGTGAGAAGCTGAAGTGGTTTGAAGGCGCTCAGTCCGAGGTCTGACACCAATCCTGTGGCGAGGGAGCTTGCTCCCGCTGGACTGCGCAGCAGTCCGCTCTTTTGGGGTCGCTTCGCAACCCAGCGGGAGCAAGCTCCCTCGCCACAGGGTGTTTTCAGCTCAAGATGCCTTTCCCGCTCAACCGCTCCCGGTCATGCTCCGCCTCAAACCTTTGCAACGGCCCCTTCGGCACAATCCCCGTCGGATTAATCGTGCGATGACTGGCATAGTAGTGCCCCTTGATGTGGGCAAAATCCACCGTCTCGGCGATCCCCGGCCACTGGTACAGCTCCCGTAGCCAATTCGACAAGTTCGGATAATCCGCAATCCGCCGCAGGTTGCATTTGAAGTGGCTGTAGTACACCGCATCAAACCGGATCGCCGTGGTGAAAAGCCTTACATCGGCTTCCGTCAGGTATTCCCCCGCCAGGTAACGATGCTCACCCAAGTGCTGTTCCAGGTGATCCAGCTCGGCAAACACATCATCAAATGCCGCTTCATAAGCCTTTTGCGACGTGGCAAAACCTGCGCGGTACACGCCGTTGTTCACGGCGGGATAGATCCGCTCGTTCAGTGCATCGATAGTCGCGCGCTGTGCTTCGGGATAGAAGTCCAGCTGATTGCCGGTCAATTCGTTAAACGCACTGTTTAACATGCGGATAATCTCCGCCGACTCATTGCTGACAATCCGCTTGAGCTTCTTGTCCCACAACACAGGCACTGTCACGCGCCCGGTGTAGCTGGCGGTATCGGCGGTATAGCGTTGGTGCATGTAGGTGAAATCGTCGAGCTTGTCGCCGCTGGAGCCATGGGCCTTGTCGAAGGTCCAGCCGTTTTCCAGCATCAACCAACTGACCACGGACACATCGATCAGGCTTTCAAGGCCTTTAAGCTTGCGCAGAATCAACGTGCGGTGCGCCCAGGGGCAGGCGAGGGAAACGTACAGGTGATAGCGGCCGGCTTCGGCCTTGAAACCGCCTTCACCGGTCGGGCCGGGCTCGCCGTCGGCGGTCACCCAGTTGCGGCGTTGCGCCTGCTCCCGTTGGAAGGCGCCGTCTGCGCTACTTTCGTACCACTGGTCATGCCAGCGTCCTTCGATCAGCAAACCCATGACTGACTCCTTGGCTAATAAGCGTTGGAGTGCAGTCTAAAGGTCTGAGTTCGAACAAAAAGCGCAAAGGCTGGGGGTTAATGATCGACTAAATCGATTTGTTCCGGGCATCCCAGTACTGCTGGGCCAGTTCGAACGCCTGCTCCCGTGGGTGGCCGAGGCCGCGCAAGGCCAGGGCCATGGTGGCGATCAGTGCCAGTTGCGGGTAGCTGTCCTGCACTTCGCCGCGCCATAGCGCCTTCAGGTGTTCGGGCTCGAGGGTGGCGGGCTTGACGTGGCGCTGGGCGGAGAGGGCAGGCCACTCTTCATCCCAGCTTTCGCCGCCGGTGGTGCCGTACAGATGGCTGATGGTGTCCGGGTTGATTTCGATCTCGCCGCCGTCGCCCTTGACCACGATGGTGTTGTCGCCCAGCAGACCGCTGGCATCGCGATGCACGCCCTGGTAGCCCGGATGGAAGATGCTTTGCAGGCCGCAGCGGGCGCTCAACGGGTTGATGATGCGTGCCAGCGAGTGGATCGGCGAGCGCAGGCCCAGGGTGTTGCGCAGGTCGATCATGCGCTGCAGTTGCGGCGCCCAGTCCCCCAGGGGAATAAACGCCAGGTTGCCTTGTTCAAGGGCGGCCTCGACCTGTTGCCAATTACGGCACAACGGAATCTGCAAGCCTTCCAGCAATTGCTCGGTGTAGAGCCGGCCCGCCGTATGCGCGCCGCCGCCGTGCATCAGGATGCGCACGCCGTTCTGTGCCAGGCATTTGGCCGCCAACAGGTACCACGGCAGGTGGCGTTTTTTACCGGCGTAGGTAGGCCAGTCGACATCCACATTGAGTGACGGTGCATTCAAGCGCTCGCGCACGGCTTCGGTGAAGCCCGCCAGCTCTTCCGGGCTTTCTTCCTTGTGCCGCAACAGCATCAGGAAGGCGCCGAGCTGAGTGTCTTCGACCTTCTCATCCAGCAGCATACCCATGGCTTCCCGGGCTTCCTCACGGGTGAGGTTGCGGGCGCCACGCTTGCCTTTGCCGAGGATGCGTACGAACGGCGCAAACGGGTGTTCGGCGGGTGTTTCAGTGATCAACGGGGCAAAATCAGTCATAAGCAATTCGTCGGCCTGGGCAGGCCCGCCAGCTTGGCGGCGAGTTTGGCGGGAGTGCCTTTGAACAGTCGGTTGAGGTGCAGGCTGTTGCCCTTTTCCGGGCCCAGCTTCAAGGCGGTGTACTTGATCAGCGGGCGGGTGGCGGGCGACAACTGGAATTCGCTGTAGAAGCCTCGCAGCAGCTCGAGGATTTCCCAGTGTTCCGGGGTCAGCTCCAGGTCTTCGGCGGTGGCGAGGGCGGTGGCCACGTCGCTGGACCAGTCGCTCAGGTGGGCGAGGTAGCCGTCCTTGTCCAGTTCGAGGGTGCGTTCGCCTACGGTCAGGGTGTTCATAGCCAGGTGTTGACCTTGTCGTAATCGATAGACAGCTGGACAAAGGCTGGGTAATCGACGCTGGCGGCCCAGGTTGGTACCGCAAGATTGCGCGCCTGACTATCTTCGGCCAGCACAAATACCTTCACACCCTTGGCTTGCAGGGCCTGGCACGGTGCGCTGGCGGGTTGCAGGGCGTAGGCGCCGTCGCCGCACAGCAGGATCGCGTCCCGCGCGCCACAGAGGCGCAGGCAGCTGTCCAGCCGGCTGTCGGTAAAAGGGGAGTGGGAAACCACATGCAAAGTCGACATCAGAGGGTAATCACCTGGTCGTAACGGTCAATCATCTGTGAGATCTGTTCGCTGCTCAGCGACTGCGCGTTGCAGCAGGAAGTCAGGCCGCGCACGGCGAGGCTGTGGCTGCAGGCAAACACATCCTCAACGCCAAACAACTCCAGGGCCTGGAGGTTGGCGCTGAGGTCTTTCTGTTGCACGGCCTTGGCGTCCTGGCTTGCGGCCAGTTGAAACACGCCATCATCCAGAAACAACAGGCCAATCGGCAAATCAAACGCACCGCCCGCCAGCACGATATCCAACGCTTCGCGGGCACTGGGGCCGGACCACGGCGCCTGGCGGCTGATCACCAGCAAGGATTTCGACATGTCACGGCCCTCCAAAGCAGATCAGGCGATCAGCGGCCTGGGCGGCGTCATGCAGTTGCCCAAGCCCGGACAGCGCCCAGGGCGCCTCCAGGTTCACCGCGTTGCGTTGATAGCGGGTGGCCTCTTCGGCATTCAATACCCCACGGCGCAGGGCCGCCGCAATGCACACCACGCCATCGAGCTGATGTTCGCTGACAAATTCGCGCCACTGGCGGGCGATGTCCTGCTCGTCCTGCGGCGCAACAATGTTATCGGACGCGCTGTAGACGCCATCCTGATAGAAAAACAGCCGCACAATCTCATGCCCGCCCGCCAGCGCAGCCTGGGCGAACAGCAAGGCACGGCGCGAGGAGGGCGCATGGGGAGCTTCGAAAAGCGCAATCGCAAACTTCATGGAACACTCTGAAGGCAAAACCTGTGGCAATGATAAAGCCGCAGGCAACAAAAAGCCCGCCGAAGCGGGCTTTTTGCATGGCGCTGCGATCAGTCGTCGCGGCCCATGATGCCGAAGATCTGCAACAGGCTGATAAACAGGTTGTAGATCGATACATACAGGCTGATGGTGGCCATGATGTAGTTACGCTCGCCACCCTGGATGATCGCGCTGGTCTGGAACAGGATGCAGGCCGAGGAGAACAGCACGAAACCGGCGCTGATCGCCAGCTGCAGGCCGCTGATCTGGAAGAACATGCCTGCCAGTACGGCTGCCAGCAACACGAAGAAACCGGCGGTGATGAAACCACCCAGGAAGCTCATGTCCTTGCGGGAGATCAGCACGTAGGCCGACAGGCCGCCAAATACCAGGGCAGTCATGGCAAATGCCGAGCTGACCACTTCCGCGCCGCCGGCCATGCCGAGGTAACGGTTAAGGATCGGGCCGAGGATAAAGCCCATGAAACCGGTCAAGGCAAACGCCGACACCAGGCCCCAGGCCGAGTCGCGCAGCTTGTTGGTCAGGAAGAAAAGACCGTAGAAGCCGATCAGCACCACAAAGATGTTCGGGTAGCCGACGCGCATCTGCTGGGCGACGAAGGCCATCACGCCGCTGAACGCGAGGGTGAGAGCGAGCAAGCCGTACGTATTGCGCAGGACGCGGCTAACCTCTAGCTGCTCAGCCTGCGCGTTTCCATTCACTGCGTAATTCTGTTCGCGCATGGCGACACTCCTTCAGTTTTGAAACATTCAGTCGCAAGGATCATAACAGACGCTCTGTAACAAGCTATGGCGAGAGTTTGACAGTGTGTTTCATTCGGGTATTATGGCGCCCGCTGAGACAGGATGGGCTACGCTAATCCTGTGTTGCACAAGGGAAATTGGCAGAGTGGTTGAATGCACCGGTCTTGAAAACCGGCGAACGTTAATAGCGTTCCCAGGGTTCGAATCCCTGGTTTCCCGCCAAGATTGACTCAAGAGCCCCGCTATTGCGGGGCTTTTGCGTTTCTGGGGTTTGGGAATAGTGGCGGCACGGAGAAGGGCAGATACAAGAAGCCCGGCGCTAGGCCGGGCTTCGATGTAACAGCGCCAGAAACTAGCGATGCTTGTTCTTGTGTTTATGCTTGTTGTTACCTTTGTGCTTCTTGCCATCCGATCGATGATTGCTCTCATCGTCCGCCAGGTTGTTACCTAGCGCGCCACCCGCAGCGCCGCCGAGACCTGCACCGATCGTCGAGCCAGTGGGGCCGCCGAGACGATTACCAATGAGTGAGCCACCAGCCGAGCCGATACCGCCACCTAATGCGGCTTCCGCTCTGTTGCCTCTTTGAGCACCAACGGCACTACCGGCAGCCCCCCCTACGCCTGCGCCTACCGCTGCGCCAGTTGAGCCGCCAAGCTGTTGGCCTACGATGTTGCCAAGTGCACCACCAACGCCACCGCCAAGAGCGGCTGTGCCATCTCCGGCAGCCATTGCTCCTTGCGACATGAGGAGACCCAAAGCCAGGGCGGGTAGTGTCATTTTCATTTTGTGAACCTCAATGGGTTGTCAGCAGGCGCTCACGGTTTAAAGCACGCCTGATGGTGGGACTAAAGTAAAAGTTTGAAGTTCTCTGGGGGCGGTGACTACGCGGGAACGATTGTAACAATGTATGCCGTGGTGGATTCGGCTACGGAGGACGGACTCACCAACGCTGCCCGCTTTCACCTCATCCGCCCACCCAGTCAGCCGCTCCGCAATCCTCATCAGCTCCATGACTCCAAGGGCGGCAGGTTCCATAAACTATTTATGCTGAAGATGTCCAAATGCCATCACTTCGCTACAATGCGCGCCGGTTGAGCTTCAGCCATGCCAATGAAGGCGCAACGGAGTGACGGTATGAAGATGGGAATGGTGGCGGGCGCCACACTGCTAACAACAATGATGCTCTTGGGAGGATGCGCAAGTATCGTGAGTGATAGTAAGCCAAAGGTTGGATTGTACAGCCTGCCGACAAATGCCAACTATGTAATCAAGGACAGCAAGGGAAGCGTACTACTGAAGGGCGTCACACCAGGAACGGCGCTTCTGGAGACGAGCCGAGGCTACTTTAAAAGCCAGAGCTATATCGTCACCTTCCAGAAGGACGGATACACAGAGACGACTGTTCCTCTGAAGTCTACGGTTAGCGGCTGGTACTGGGGAAATCTGCTGATTGGCGGTTTGATCGGCATGCTGATCGTAGATCCGCTGACAGGCGCGATGTACACGCTGCCTGAAGACGCTACTGGAAACCTGTCGGCTGTTGCATTGCCTCAAGCTTCGTTGCAGCCAGTACCGAGTGTACGTATAGATTGACGTGGCTTGTGGCAACTTTTTTACGAGGGATCGTTATGCGCCGTGTAATCGGAGCGTTATTGCTTGTGGCCATGGGTGGGTGCTCCACATCACCAATCTCTGCCGAAAATGCAGACCCGGTGCCGTCCACAAGGTTGTATGCGTTCACCGAGAAGAATGCCGCTCAACTGGTGGTGACCAGGGACTCAGGCATCTACGGAGCCGAGGTCCGGTTTATTTTGCATATCGATGGCAAGCCTTCCGCTGAGTTTCACCCAGGAGAGGTCGCCAGATTTGGACTGGCGCCGGGCAAGCATATTCTTGGTGTTTCGAAATATATGATCTTTGGTACGTCAAGAATCATCGAGTCAGAAGTTGATGTGAAAGCGGGAGATCTGGTTCGCCGCAGAATTTCCCAACATGGCAGCAGCTTCTCTTTCACCCCGACGGCCTACTAAGAGCGTTCGCTACCCAGGCCGGATTCGCAGTGCCCGGTTGATTCATTCACCGGGCACTCCAGCCTGCTTAGAAGATATTCAACGGATACTCGGTAATCAGCCGCGTCTGCACCAGATGCCCGCCGGTGGACGCATCGCCATCGTGCCAAGCTTCCCGCAGGCGAAACGACAGTTTCTTGGCCGGCCCACTCTGTACGACGTATTTCACTTCGGCGTCAGTTTCGTGTTCCTGGTCGTTGGCACCATAGAACCCGGTGTAGGCCGAGTTGCCGGGCGTATGCGTTCCGTCGATGCCGGAACCGCGGATATGACGGGCCATAAAGCTCAGGCCAGGGGCGCCAAAGGTGCTCATGTCCAGGTCGTAGCGCATCTGCCAGGACCGCTCGCCCGGGCCGTTGAAGTCGGAGTACTGCACCGAGTCCGCCAGGTTGATCGAGTTGCCATAGCGGCCCGCGCCGACACCGGCGTTGGTCTCGCCAAAGCCGACATAGTCGAACGGCTCGTCACCGTGGACCTTCTGCCCGGCCAGGGTGAAGGTCTGCGCGCCCAGGGTGTAGGCAGCCGCCAGCGAAGCCGCGGTGGTGTCGATGGTCCCGGCCTTGGCGCTGCCGTCGTCCAGGGTGCGATAGAGGTTGAAGTCCAGCCCGACGGATTGGTCAGCGGTCAGTGGATGAACAAGGTTCAGGTTGACGTAGTACTGATTCCAGACGTCTTCCAGGTGCGCTCCGTACAGCGACGCGGTGAATTCCTTGCTGAACTGGTACTTGCCCCCCGCGTAGCTGGCCGAAGCTGCGCTCACACCGGCGTAGCTGGCGAGAATGTCGCCGCTGCGCGATGTGGTGGTGGTACCGGTGCCGGAGGTGTAATGGCCGGCCTCCAGGTTCAGGCCGGTGATTTCATGGCTGTCGATCTGAAAGCCTGACGCGGTCTGTGGCAACAGGTAGTTATCGGCCGTGGCGAACACGGGCGAGGTGGGCTGCAAGTCGCCGACCTTGAGCGTGGTATTGGAAATACGGAACTTGATGTCTCCGCCGGCCTTGGCGAGGCCGTGGTCCGGATTGCCATTGGCGTCGGATGGAATGTTCGGGCCACCGGCACGGTCGGTGTTGCCGTCGATGCGCAGCGCCAGGTCGGCAAACGCATCGATGCCGATGCCGACGGTGCCTTGGGTGAAGCCCGAACTGTAGGTCGCCATCAGCGCCTGGCTCCAGTCACGGGTATGGGCGCCATTGCCGTTCTGGTTCCAGAACAGGTTGCGGTTGAGGATATTCAAACTGCTGTCGGCGACAAACCCCTTGGAGTCGGACTGATCGCTTGCGTAGCTCATCGCCGGCAAGGCAAATGCCAGCGCCACGGCCAAGGTATTGAGTTGAAGTGCCGGTCGGCGGTTTTTCATTATTCTTGCTCCAGTGCACGAATGTTGTGGGAGCATTAAGGCGACAGCCCGGGCCATCAACAAATGAAACTGGATGAATATTTTGATACCCCCTTTGCTGAATCCCAGGCAAATAAAAGCCCGCGACGGGGGCGGGCTTAAAGGTATTCACGCTCGTACAATCTTTCCCGCCTTTACCTCATCCGCATACTCGCTGAGCTTTTGCTGCTGGGCTGCGAGCAATGCACCCATCTTCATCAGGGCGATCGCTTCGTCTGGCGATTTGGCAACCCCGGCGAGAGTGGCCAGTTCATTGACCGACCAGGCGATAACGGCCGTCGCATCTTCGAGGTCGTAGAACAACTCCTGCTGTGCGGTTCTTGGGCCGTCGAGCTTTTCCATCAGTGTTGCCATTTACTCGTTCTCCCTTCAGTGCGGCAGCTCAAACACCGTCGCGCCAATCCTCCTGCAAGCCGGAAGACACGGCAATCGCGATTTTTCCCTGAATGCCGTTATTGGGACTTTCCAGCCGGGAATGGGCGAGCGGAATGTCGGCAAGGGAATACACCGCGCCAATGTGTGGCCGCAGTTGACCGTGCTCTATCAGGGCACTCATTTCATCCAGTTTTCCGCGGTTCTGTCGGGTGAACACGAAGTGATAACTCGCGTTCTTGCCCCAGGCCTGAACGAGGTTTTGGGGCTGTGCAATGTCCACAATCGTGACCACGCGACCCAGTTGCGCAAGCGCGTCCGGGCTACGGGACAGCGTGTTGCCGCCGATGGTATCGAACACGACATCGACGCCACGGCCACCGGTTTCTCGCAGGATGGCGTCGACGTAATCCTCTTTTTGGTAGTCGATGATCACATCGGCCCCCAGGCTGCGTGCGAACTCAACGTTTACGTCGCGCACGGTCGTGAACACCTTGGCGCCCATGGCTTTTGCCAGCTGGATCGCCACGTGGCCGACGCCTCCTGCGCCGCCGTGCACCAGAACGCTTTCTCCCACCCTGAGTGCCGCACGCACCACCAGTGCTTCCCAGGCTGTGCCGCCGACCAGGCTCAGGCTGGCCGCCTCAAGGTGACTCAGGGAAGGAGGCTTCCTGCCGATTATGCTTTCGGCAGCCACGTGGTACTCGGCGTAGCTGCCTGGCCCGTCAAATATCTGCGGGGTGTACCAGACTTCGTCCCCTGGCGAAAAGGCCGTCACACCTGGGCCAACTGCTTCAACGACACCCGATACGTCATGCCCGGTAATGGCGGGTAGGGGTACCAGGTCAGGGTAGTCGCCACGTCGGACCTGATAATCCAGCGGGTTGATGGAGGTTGCGTGGACGCGGACCAGCACGTGTCCTGCATGTGGCACTGGCGTGGGTACGTCGCAGAGTTCGAACGATTCCGGGCCGCCAAATGAATTGAGTATTAACGCCTTCATTGTATTGCCTCATTTCGATAAAAAGGGATATCGCGAAATCTCGATATTATGCGGTAAAAAAGTTACAGCTCTTTCCCCATGATCTCGGCAAGCTTGCTGATGGTTGCTTCATTGCGCTTGTAGTAGGTCCACTGGCCGATACGCCGGACTTCCACCAGGCCCACTCGTTGCAGGGTTGCGAGATAACCGGACACCGTCGACTGGGACAGCCCTATGCCTTCCTGAATACTGCTGACGCACACGCCCACCGCGTGAACATCACCTTCATCTTGTGGAGGGAAGTTCTTTTCGGGGTCTTTCAAACCTTTCAGGATTTGGAGGCGTGTCTGGTTTGAGAGGGCTTTGAATATTTCGAGTAAGTCCATGAGCTGAGGATATCGAGATTTACCGATATGTCAATGCGCAGTTGCGTACCGTTGTCATGGGTGTCCACTCTCGGTCCGGCGGGTGTAAAAGCGCTTTCTCGAACCCTTGCTAATCTTTCTGAAGATTTCACCGCAAGGATCGTCCATGCAGCGCTGTGTCTCAGGAGATAACCCATGACTGCCAAGGACATGCCTGAAGGGCAATTGGTGCCCGGCTACGTCACCTTTGTCGGGAGTGAGGCATCGTGGGCCACAGGGCAATTCATGAGCTTCAGCTATAGCGTCAATGGTCAGCATTTTCACAAGTCTCTCAATGAGACGGTTGACGCGTGGTCAACAGCAACGCTTCGTAAAGCTACCGAAGGCCTGCGGGTAGGCGACCGCGTGTCGGTCTGGTGCTCTCTCACCGACCCGGGCGTGTGCTGTATCGGCGAAAAGCCTGCGGAAAAACCACGGATCTTGCGCTTGATAGAGACTCTGGGATCGTTAGGGCCGTTATGACACTGAGCCTCACCGTTCGTCCATCACCCGGCACTTCTCAGCCCCGCAGCGTTTCCCATGTTCAAGCACGGACATCCCGCGCGCGAGAACGGAGAGCCAGCATGGAAATTGACGAGAAGGCCCCTGGGAACGTCTCCCAGCAAGGCGTAACGCGCGGTACAGACAATGAAACCGGCCATGATCCCCGGCGCGATCAGCCCGAGGTGCCTCTACCACCGGACGACGACGCGCCTCTGGAAGAGGACATGTCGGACGTAGACGCCGCCGATTCTGTCGCGAGTGAACACCCCGACAACTGATGTGAGGCCCGCCCAAGCCAGCCCGGCCACTGTGCCGGGCTCTTTTGTCGCCAACATTCCTGCCGCCCCCACTGCACTTTTTCCCATTCTTCCGATCTATCTCTGTCCCGACCACACTAATTCCCGCGTGGACAGCAGACCCAGACCTGGTGCCGATGGATCGCACGTTACTTGTTCTTATCACTCGATGGATGCGCCAGCCGCTATTGCTGGCGGCGGTTTTGATGCTGTGCATCAGCGGTTGCAGCCAGCAGCAGGGGCGCGATATTGCCAAGCAGTTCAGCAATGGCAAGCCCGATGAATTTTTCCAGACCAGCGTCGATCGCATGGCCACCCTGGGCATGCGCGACAACCTGCAAAGCCTGTATTTGCTGATGAGCAAGCTCTACCTGCGCAACCCCAACCAGTGGCGCCAATCGGGTTACCCGGATGCGGTGACCGCCGCCCGGCAGATCCGCCAGGCCATCGAACTTCGTCAACCGCTGCCCGCCCTGGGGGATCGCCGCGACCTGGCGGCGCTGAGTTATTCCTTGAGCCCGGAGTTTCGCGGCGACCGGGTGGGGGCGTTCATCTACGCGATCGGCAGCATGCTGGTGACTGCGCACGGCGGGCGCACCGAGTTCTATATAACCGACTCGATCAACCCGCAGTTCGTCAGCAATGCCGCGCGTAATATCGAGAAGGCAACCTGGCTGCTCAGCCAGCGCCAGGATGCCAATGGCTCGTTATTGCTGTTCTCCAACGAGATCTCGGAGGAGGCCAGCAACCTGAGTTTCGCCGTCGAGTTCGGCAAGATCGTCGCGCGCCTCGACCTGTTGACCCAGATGCTCGACGAACGCTACCGGCGCATCGGCCTCAATTACGCGCAAAGCCTGCTGCTGATGAACTTCCTGCCGGTGCAGTAGCGCGTCGGGTTTCTATCACACGCCGGTTTGCACCTTCGCGCCGGCCACGGTTTTCTTCGGTGCGCGCATCAGCAGCGGGCCGAACGTCGCCAGCAAACCGAGCATCACCAACGGGAAAAACATCAGCTTGCTCAGGCCGAAGTTGCTGACGATCACCGTGATGGCGGCCGGGCCCACCAGCATCCCGGAAAAGCCGATGCAGTTGACGATCCCGATATTGCGCCCAGCATGTGCCGGATCCCGGCGCCCGGCGGCAGAGATCATCAACGGTGCGATGCACGAAAGACCGAGGCCGAACATCGCGAAGCCGATAATACCGGTGACGGCCGTGCCGCCCAGAATCGTGATGATCATGCCGAGAACACACAAGGTGCCGCATCCAAACACCACCTGCGCATTACCGAACGCGGCGGCGAGGCGGTCGCCAAAAAGGCGCCCCACGAATGACGCACCGACAAACAGCGAGACCGCCATGCCCGCAGTCGAGGTGGTGGTCTCGAACTCCCGGCGAATGTATTCCTGGCCCCAGTCGGCAATCGCATTTTCACCCATCATGCTGCCCAGCAGCAGGGTGCCGAGGGCGATCATCACCAGCAGCGTCCTGGCCGAGGGGCCTTTGCCGGTTTCGTCCCGGGACTGGCTGCCGGCTTGCCAATCGTCGAGCTGGGCGTCTGGCACATCGTGCTTGCCCAGCAACCACCGGCTGAACACACAGCCCAGGATGAACATTGCGAGGCCCAGAATGGTGTAGGGCACCAGCACGCTGTCGGTGTAGAACCGGGTCAGCCAGCTGCACGCCATGCCCAGCAGGAACCCGCCCAGGGAATAGCAGGCATGGAAGCCGGACATGATCGAGCGTCGATAAAACCGCTCCACCTGCACGCCATGAGCATTCAAGGCGGTATCCAGGGCGCCGCGCAACAGCCCCAGCACCGAGCCGAAACACAGCGCAAACCAGAAGCCGTTGACGAAGCCCAGCGGGATAATCGAGAGCGGATAGGCGAGGGCGCCAAGGGTGATCACCGGCTTCGCGCCGAAGGTGTCCAGCAGCCGCCCGACCAGCAACGCACCGGCCGCGGAGCCGACGCCGACCCCGAGCGCGATCAGGCCGAAACTCGAGTCCCCGAGTTCTCCCGTCAAGCCCAACTGGGTCCTGAACACGCTTACGCCGGTGGACCAGATGTACATCATGGCGCCGATCATCATGAAGCCGAGAAAGGTGGCGATACGTGCTTTGCGAATACGCGGGGGAATCGGTGTTTTCTGAAGAGTGTTTATCACGCGGCATGGTCCCTATTGTTTTTGTGGGGGTGATTATGCACTGAGGGGTTATACGAATAACCTTGTGAAAGTAAAGCCCGCCCCCTGTGGACTGTCAATCCTTTAGCAATCCATAAAATGTAACAGTAACAAGGCAGTGGCCGAGCGCTTGATTTTAAGTTATACGTATAACTCTATTGTCCGGATATTGGGGTTTCCGTGTCGTCTCAAGAGTTGTTGTTGCCGTGCTCCACACCGCACATGTCGGCCTATCGCCTGACGTTTTTGCTGTCTGGCCTGTGCATGGGCGCCTGGGCCCCGCTGGTTCCCTATGCGCGCAGTCGCGCCGGAGTGGATGACGGTGCCTTGGGCATCCTGTTGCTGTGCCTGGGCCTGGGGTCGCTGGTGATGATGCCGCTGGCGGGCATCCTCAACGCCCGCAAAGGCTGCCGCTTTACCATGCACATCGGGATCGCCCTGGTATTCCTGACGCTGCCGCTGCTGGCGACCACCCATTCATTCGTCGGCTTGATGCTGGCCCTGACCGTCTTCGGTGCCGGATGCGGGGCGGTCGACGTGACGATGAATGTGCAGGGCGTGATGGTTGAGCGAGCCACCGGCCGGTCGATGATGTCGGGCTTTCATGGCTTGTTCAGCCTGGGCACCATCGTCAGTGCCGCGGGAATCACCGCGCTGCTCTGGCTGGGCGCCACGCCGTTGCTGGCCAGCAGTGCGGTGATGGCGGCGCTGGCGGCGTTTGTCCTGAGCTACGGGCGCCAGATGCTCGGGCGCAGTGGCGATGAAGGCAGCCCGATTTTTGTACGGCCCACGCGCAAGGTCCTGGTGCTGGGGGTGTTGTGCCTGTTCGCCTTCCTGGCGGAAGGGGCGATTCTCGACTGGAGCGCGGTGTTCCTGACCCAGGTGCGTGAGGTACAACCTTCCATCGCGGGCCTGGGCTACGCATGTTTTGCGGTGATGATGGCGTTGGGACGCTTGAGTGGCGACCGGATTCTGCTCAAGCTCGGCGCCCGGGTGGTGCTGGTGGGCGGCGGCTTGATTGTGATCCTGGGCTTCCTCACGGTGGTGTTGGCGACGAACTGGCTGGTGAACCTGGTGGGGTTCGCGGTGATCGGTATTGGCCTGGCCAACATCGCGCCGGTGTACCTGTCGTTGGCGGGCGCGCAAAAGACCATGCCGGGGGAGTTGGCGATCGCCGCGGCCACCAGCCTCGGTTATCTGGGTATCCTGATGGGCCCGGCGGTGATCGGCTTCTTCGCCCACGCGACAAATTTATCCTGGGCGCTGCTGGCGGTTGCCTCGCTGATGATCGCCATTATGTTCAGTGCCACACGACTGGTTCCGAAGGTTTCCCCGCAACGGGTACACTGAGCGCCTGTTTTTTCATGACCTCGCATGAGGTTTCAAAAGGATTGGGAAGCAAGCGATGGCCGTTTCAATGAAAGACGTAGCACTGGCGGCAGGGGTGTCCCAGCCTGCGGTGTCTTACGCCTACAACCGACCCTCCAAACTGTCCCCGGCCCAGCGCGAGCATATCCTCGAGGTGGCCGCGTCATTGGGCTACCCGGGCCCCAATGTGCTGGGGCGCAGCCTGCGCTCGGGCAAGATCGGCGCCATCGGGTTGATGATGATGGACAAGTTGTCCCTGGCCTTTGCCGACCCCTGCACCATTGCCATGCTGCGTGGCATCAGTGAAGTCGGCGAGTTGGAAAATGTCGCGCTGACATTGTTCCCGCTCAACAACAACCGCCTGGTGGGCCGGGGCCAAGCCGCGAACCACGGCAGCCTGGCCCTGCGCGGGCTGGTGGATGGCCTGATCATCTCGACCCTGCCCGATGACCACCCGGCGGTGCTGGCGGTGGTCAAGCACAGCATTCCGTTCGTGGTGATCGACTCGCCGCTGGTGGACAATTCATTTTTTGTCGGCATCGATGACCGCGGCGCCGCCCGCACGCAGATGCAGCATCTGCTGGACCTGGGTCACCGCAAGATCGGCGTCATCATCGATCGCCTCAACCCCGACGGTTATCGCGGCCCGATTGACCAGCAACGTTTCAAGAGCGCCAGTGAGCGGATTGTTCGCGAGCGCCTCACCGGTTACGTGGAGGCCGCCGCCGCTGCCGGACTGGCGTTCGAAGACCTCAGCGTGATCGAAGCCGGCGGGCTTGATTCCACCTCGGGGCAGGCCGCCGCGTTCACGTTGCTGACCTCCAATGAGGTCACGGCCGTAGTGGCGTGTTCGGATGTGATGGCAATTGCCTGCATGAAAACCGCCCACGCCCTCAATCGCCAAGTCCCGGAGACGCTTTCGGTGATCGGCTTTGACGATATTCCCGAGGCGGTGCAGCTCGGCTTGACCACCATTGCACAGCCCATGGTGGAGAAGGGCGTGTACGCCGCACGCATGCTGACCGAGCAACTGAACGCCCCGGCCGATGCGCCGCTTGCCCCCGAGCAGAAGATCTTCGCCACCAAGCTGGTGGTGCGCACCTCGACCCGCAGTCTCCAGCCGGCAGAGGCCTGACCCCCCCTGTAGGAGCTGGCTTGCCTGCGATGCAGTCGACTCGGTGTGTCAGTGATATTGAGTCGATGCCATCGCAGGCAAGCCAGCGCCTACCTTTACCCGGGCAGTCCCTTGAAATGTGCCGCCACCCTGAGGGCATTCGCCGCAATGGTCAGCGCCGGGTTAACCGCCGCCGACGACGGGAAGAATGAGCTGTCCACCACCCACACGTTCGCCAGGTCATGCAGCTTGCAGTTCAGGTCCAGCACGCTGGTGGCCGGATCGGTACCCATCACGGCCGTGCCGCATTGGTGGGAGTTCGTCGCAATCCCCATCCGCGCCTTGAGGATCAGTGGATACCCCGCGTCACGCATGGTCTGGGTCGCCTTGCTCACCAGTCCTTCATGGGCCTTGAGGTTGTTCGGCGTCCAGTGAACCTTGATCGCCCCGCGCTGCGTGTCGTAGGTCACGCGGTTATCCGGCGTCGGCAGATCCTCCGAGGTCAGGTACAGGTCCACGCTGTGATCGGTGATATAGCGTGAAGCGAATTTAGGCAGCCAGGGCCGCATCGCGCTGATCATCGGCTCACGGATTTTCCCCAGCATCTGCACGTTACCCAACGGGAACGCATTGTGCGGGCTGGCGCTGTACCAGTCGTTGAGGGCCAGGGTTTTCTGGAAGGTCACGTTGTTCCGGCGCCGTGGGTCCACCGCCAGCATGAAGGTGCTGTTGTGCACCATGTAGTTACGCCCCAACTGTCCGGAGCTGTTGCCCAGGCCATGCGGGTGTTGCGGGTTGGCCGACTTGAACAGCAACGCGGCACTGTTGACCGCGCCGCACGCCAGCACGAAGCGCCTGGCACGTAACGTCACCTCGCGCCCGTCGAACAGGCCCCGGGCCTCGGTCACGGTTTTTCCATCGTTATCGGTGTTCAGTTGCCTGATCGTGGTACGGGTCATCAGCCGAATGCTGCCACCGCGCAGGGCAGGCCTCAGGGCGCTCACTTCGGCGTCGGCCTTGGCATCGACCAGGCACGGATAACCGTCGCAGGTTGAACACAGCACGCAATCGCCGCCATCGCCATAGTCCACCGCCGCCGGCATCACGAACGGCTTGAGCCCGGCGCGCTGCATGCTTTGTTCCAGGGCAACCAGCGCCGGGTCATGCTTGAGTGCCGGTTGCGGATAGGGCCCCGAACGCCAGGGTTCGCTGGGGTCGATGCCGGCCTGGCCATGCACGCGGTAGAGCTTCTCGGCTTCGGCGTACCAGGGTTCAAACTCGGCATAGCTGACGGGCCACGCAGGCGACACGCCCTCGGCATGCTGGATCTCGCCGAAATCCGCCTCGCGAAAGCGCGGCAGCATGGCGCCGTAGAATTTGGTGTTGCCGCCGACGTAATAAAACACCCCCGGCGAAAACGCTTGGTTGGCTTGGTCCAGCCACGGTTCGGCATTGCGATAACGGCCCTGGCCGAACACCGCTTCGGCGCTCCAGTTCTGGATCTCACGGGGCAGGAAGTCACCCCGCTCGACGATCACAATATCCAGCCCGCTGTCACGCAGGGCGTGGGCGAAGGTCGAACCGCCCATGCCCGAGCCGATAATCACCACATCACAGTCGATCCTGCCATCTGCATCAGGTGTCACCACGTCGAGGGCGCGCGGTTCGCGCGGCGCCCCCGGTTGTGGATTCAGCTCTGCATGATGCGAAATCAATGCATCACTCATTTGAGCCGCTCCGGTGTTTACAGGTGTTGTTCGGAATTACGGATCTGCCAGTACTCATCCTGGCGTTCGTCGGTGATGTATTCCGGGATCGGGAAGTCCCACCAGCCCGGCACCCATGGGCCTGCCGCATCGCGGTCGGTCGGCACTTCGATCAGCACCGGCACGTTCAAATCCAGGGCTTCCTGCAGGATCGGCTCGAGGTCTTCCGGGCGTTCCACACGGTAGGACTTAAGGCCGAAGGCCTCGCCCACCGCCTTGAAGTCCGGGCTGTAGGGCGTGCCGTCCGGGTGGTTGAACTCGGTGCCGATATGGCGGCTGGTCTGCTTGCGTTGGCCACCGCGAATCGACATGTAGCCGGCGTTGTTCTGGATCAGGAACACCACCGGAATATTATTGGTCACGCAGATCGCAATTTCCTGGGAGGTCATCAGGAAATCGCCATCCCCGAGGATGCACACCACCGGCTGGTTGGGCGCAGCCAGCTTGGCACCGATGGCCGCAGGCACGGCCCAGCCCATGGACGAGAAACCGCCGGAGGTCAGGTGCGTACGCGGAGTATAGACGGGGAAGGTCTGCTTGACCGCGCCCTGGGTGTTACCGGAACCGACCACCACGATGGTGTCCCGCGGGAACACTTTACGCAGCGCGCCGAGCGGGCGTTGGGAGGTGAACGGGAAGCGATCGGAGTCACGCCGGCCCGCCAGTTTGGTTTCCCATTCTTCCTGGTAGCCCCGCAGGTCGCTCAGATACGCTTCGCGCTCGACCGTCTGGCCTTTCAGGCCTTCCACGATGGCGGCGAGGGCGTATTTGGCGTCGGCGCAAATGCCCACGGTCACCGGGTAGTTCTTGCCGATCTCGTGGGGGTCGATGTCGATGTGGATCAGCTTCGACGGCGGGATCGCAAAGGTGACGCCCTTGGCATAGCTGGACGACGACCAGTCGGTAAAGCGGCAGCCCACGGCAATGATCACATCGGCGGTGGACGCGACTTTATTGCCGCACAGGGTGCCGGTCTGGCCGACGCTGCCGACGAACAGCGGGTGGTCTTCCGGGAAGCCGCTTTTGCCGTTCCAGGTGGTCACCACCGGGATTTTCCAGGCTTCGGCGAGGGCGAACAGTTCCGCACTGGCTTCGCCGGTAATCACGCCGCCGCCGATCACCAGCACCGGGCGCTTGCTCAGTTTCAGCTCTTCCACCGCGCGGGCCGTGGCTGCCGGATCCGGGAAGCATTTACCGATCGGAGTCCGTTCCTCGAGGGCATGCAGGGTCACTTCAGCGGCCTCGGCCTGCACGTCCATCGGGATTTCCAGGTGCACCGGCCCCGGGCGCCCGGTGACCATCGCGCTCCAGGCGCGGTGCATCATGAACGGCAACTCTTCAACGCGGGTCGCCACCCAATGACGCTTGGTCACGGCCTCGGCGATTTTCGGGAAGTCGTTGTCGGTGTAGCGCTCCAGCTCCTGCAACAAACCGTGGCCACGCATGTGAGTGGGTGGCCCGCCGGTGATCAGCATCAGGCTGGTGGAGTCGGTAAACGCGGTGGCCATGCCGATCACCGTGTTGGCGGCACCGGCACCGATGGAGGTCACCGCTGCCATCGGCTTGCCGCTCACCCGGTAGTAACCATCGGCAAGGTGTACCGCGCTTTGCTCATGGAACACTTGGATGAACTTGAGCTTGGAGTCTTCCTCGAGGAAGGCGTCGGTCAGGGTCCAGATACCGTGGCCGGGGATACCGGCGACGTATTCGACGCCATAGTTTTTCAGGGTTTGAGCCACGATCTGGCTGCCGGTCAATTTGGTCATGACAGGACTCCTTGGGTTGATGAAACAGAGGGGGTTGCGTCGGCGGTGCTGGCTGCACGCCCGCGTGTCGCCCAGTTCAGGCCTTGCTTGGTCAGGCGGCGGATGTTCGGGTCGGCCAGGTTGCTGGTGTCGTGCCCGATGGAGTGATAGAACACCCGGCCCTGGCCCCACTGGCGTACCCAGGCCACCGGGCTGCGATGGCCGTTGAGCCAGGGGAACGGGTTGCCGTCGAAGGTGGTTTCAGCCAGCACCTGAATGTTCGGGTCGACCTGCATGTAATACTGCTCGGACCGCACCTCGAAATCCTCGACGCCCTGAGTGACCTCGTGGCTGTGGTCGATGATGTTGACCTGGTACGGATGGGGAAAGCCTTCGCCCATCGGGTGTTCCAGGAACGAGCCGCCGAGTACCCAGTGGTACTTGAGGCTGGCGCGAAATGCCGCGCCGGCCCCGTGCCAACCCACCAGGCCGGTGCCGCTTTCGATCGCTTGCAGCAGGCGGTTTTCCTGGGAGGCTGTCAGCGTCTCGGTGGTGACGGCGTTGTTCCAGCCGATCACGATCAGGTCATAACCGGTCAAGTCCCTGTCCAGCGTGAAGATGTCGGTGGACTCTTCGACCTCGAACTCCAGCTCCTGGAAAACAGTGCGCGCCCATGCCGCAATTTCGTAGGGGAAATGGCCGGGCCAGCCACCGAATAGATACAAGACTCGACTCACGGTTGATCACCTCTCTACGTTGGGTGTGATTATTAGGTTATACGTATAACCGCTTATTTAACCTATCACTCCGAATCCCTAAGTCAATGGGGCTTACACATTTTTCATCGCCGGTTATACGAATAACGTCAGCTGCTCGGCGGAGTGCTTCAACACTGCGTCGGTGCTGCGTCAGGTTGCGTCACCAATAGGGAGGCTGCGAAATTGTCCGGGGCAGGGGGGTAGGAAAAGATGGTTGCCAACGTCGGGGGCATGTCGCGTGCCCTCAAGAACCACCTGGAGCCACTGATGATTCGTTACCTGAAAAAACCTAAACCGGTCGAAGCCCAAGCCGAGATTGCTGCCCAAGTGCGCGATACCGTCGAGCGCATCATCGCCAACGTCGCCCGTAACGGCGACGCGGCCGTGCGTGAATACTCCAATCAGTTCGATCAGTGGTCGCCGGTGTCTTTCCGCCTGACCGACGAAGAAATTGCCGCCTGCGTGGCGAGCCTGTCCGAGCAGGAAATCGGCGACATCACCTTTGCCCAGGCCCAGGTGCGGCGCTTTGCCGAGGTACAAAAAGCCTCGATGCACGACGTGGAAGTCGAGACCTTGCCGGGTGTGATCCTCGGACACCGCAATATCCCGGTGAACTCGGTGGCTTGCTACATTCCTGGCGGCAAGTACCCGTTGCTGGCGTCGGCGCACATGAGCGTGCTGACAGCCAAGGTGGCCGGGGTGAAACGTGTGGTCGCGGCCGCACCGCCGTTCGATGGCAAGCCCCATCCGGCCATCGTGACCGCGATGTACCTGGCGGGCGCCGATGAGATCTATTGCGTCGGCGGGGTACAGGCCATTGCCGCGTTTGCGTTGGGCACCGACACCTTCAAACCGGTGGACATGATCGTCGGCCCGGGCAACGCCTATGTGGCCGAGGCCAAGCGCCAACTGTTCGGCAAGATCGGCATCGACCTGATTGCCGGGCCGACCGAAACCCTGGTGATTGCAGACGACAGCAGCGATGTGGAAATCATCGCCGCCGACTTGCTGGGCCAGGCGGAGCACGGGGTCAATTCCCCTGCAGTATTCCTGACCAACAGCGCCGAACTGGCGGAAACCCTGCCGGTGGAAATCGAACGCCAGCTGGCGATCCTGTCCACCGCGCCGGTGGCTTCGGTGGCCTGGCGGGACTATGGCGAAATCATCCTGTGCGACACCGTTGACGAACTGGTGCAGGAAGCCGATCGCATCGCCTCCGAACACGTGCAGGTGATGACCCGCGACCCGCTGTACTTCCTGGAACACATGACCAACTACGGCGCGTTGTTCCTCGGCGAGCGCACCAACGTTTCCTATGGCGACAAGGTCATCGGCACCAACCACACGCTGCCCACCACCGGCACTGCGCGTTACACCGGCGGCCTGTGGGTCGGCAAGTTCATCAAGACTTGCACCTACCAGCGGGTACTGACGGATGAAGCGTCGGTGCTGGTGGGCGAATATTGCTCGCGTTTGTGCGGCATGGAAGGGTTTGCGGGGCACAAGGAACAGGCGGATATCCGGATCCGTCGCTACAAGAAGCACGATTGAGTCGTGTTGGAACGATCAGGGCTCCCCAATCGGGGAGCTTTTTTTTGTCTGCGATGGGGGCCGAAAAATCTGATCAGCCTTTATGGTTTTCTCTCAGGCAAAAAAACGCCGGACCAGGCTCCCGTGAAAGAGCGGCTGATCCGGCGTAAAAATGAACCTCGGATGCTTCAATACCTTCAGGCAGGAATCACCACAAAGCTTTCCGGCTTGCAGGTCAGTGCCACGTTCGTGCCTGGTGGCAGGGCGTGGCTGCCGGGTGTGGGCAGTTGCTGGCACTTGAGGTCGAGGGTACCGCCGGCCACTTCCACGCGGTAGATCACCCGGTTGCCGATAAACGACGTGTCCTTGACCTTGCCGGCAAACGCGCCGTCGACCAACGGGGCGCCCAGGGCCGGCTCGAGGCCGATGGTTTCGGGGCGGATCGACACATTCACCGGCCCTGCACCCAGGTCGTTCTTTGCCGTGTGGGCATAGCGCCCAAAGGGCAGGTCGACCACGCCACCCGACCCATACGTACCGTTGACGATATTGGTGTCGCCGAAGAACCTGGCGGCAAACAGCGTGCGCGGCGACCAATACATCTCCTGTGGCCCACCGATCTGCTCGATGCCGCCCTTGTTCAGCAGCACCACGCGGTCCGACAGGATCATCGCTTCATCCTGGTCGTGGGTCACATACACAAAGGTCGTGGAAGTCTCTTCGTGGATACGCTTGATCTCGTTGAGCATGTGGTGGCGAATCTTCAGGTCCAGGGCCGCCAGCGGTTCGTCCAGCAGCAATACCGCAGGGCGATTCACCAGCGCACGGGCCAGGGCCACGCGTTGCGCCTGCCCGCCGCTGAGTTCGGAGATCCAGCGGCTCTTGAAGCTTTCCAGTTGCACCAGCTCCAGGGCCTTGTTCACTTCACGCTTGATCTCATCCTTGGGCTTCTTCTTCAGGCGCAGCCCGAAGGCCACGTTGTCGAACACGTCCAGGTGCGGGAACAGCGCGTACTTCTGGAACACCATGTTCACCGGGCGGTGTTCCGGCGCCAGGGCCGTGGAGTCCTTGCCGTCGATCACCACCTTGCCGGTGGTGGGCTCTTCGAAGCCGGCAATGATCCGCATCAGGGTGGTCTTGCCGCAGCCGCTGGGGCCGAGCAGGGTCAGGATCTCGTTGCGTTTTACCGTAAGGTCGACTTTGCCCAGGGCGGTGAGGTTGCCGTAGCTCTTGGAAATTCCGGTCAGTTCAATACTGTTGGTCATGGTGATTACTCTGCAGTTTCAGCACGTTCAAGTTCGAGGCGGCGACGACGCAAGGTCATGACCAGGCCGGCGATGGCGATGATGGCGATGGTCACCACCAGCATGAATACCGAGGCGGCATTGATGGTGGGGCTGACGGCGCGGCGCATCATTGAAAGAATCATGAGGGGCAGCGTGGTGTCGCTGCCGGTGACGAACACGGTGATCAGGAACTCATCCATCGACAGTGCTACCGCGAGGATCGCGGCACCGGCGATGGTCGGGCCGATGATGGGCAGCGTCACCAGCCAGAACGCCTTGAGGGGCGAGGCGCCGAGGTCACGCGCCGCCTCTTCGAACGACAGGTCGAAATACTCCAGCCGCGAGCGCACCGACTCCACGAAAAACGGAAAGGTGAACAGCGTATGGCCGATGATCACCGTCAGCAGCGAGCGCGGCAGGCCGATCAGCGAGAAGAAAATCACCAGCGCGATCCCCAGGAACAGCCCGGGCAAGGCGATGGGGGCGAAGTTCATGAACGCGAACACCGCCTTCACCCGGCCTTTCATGCGCATCAGCGCCAGGGCCGAGAATGTGCCCAGCAGCGTGGTGAGCACGGCCGAGCCGGCGGCGACGATCGCGCTGTTGGTCAGGGCCGTCATGAAGTCCGAACTGCTGAACAGCGCCTCGTACCAGCGCGTGGAAAAACCCTCGAACGGGAACGACAGCGAGGCGGACGAGTGGAAGCTGAACAGCGCGATAATCGCGATGGGTGCGTAGAGGAACAGCATGTAGACGTAAGTGAATAACCGGATCATGGCGAGTTACCTTTTTTGTGGGCGGCAGTCAGTCGTGGTAACGCTTGCCGGGTGCCAGGTTCGCTGCGCGCAACACCCCCAGCAGCAACGCGTACACCAGCATGAACACGACCAACAGCAGATAGGCCATCGCTGCCCCCAGTGGCCAGTTACCCACCGAGCGGAACTGGTTGGCGATCACCAGCCCGGTGGTCATCGCGTCCCGGCCACCCAGCAGTTGCGGGGTCACGTAGTCGCTGGCGGCCAGCACGAAGGTGAACATGAATGAACTGACGATGCTCTTGTGGGCCATCGGCATGATCACCCGCCACAAAATGGTGGCGCCGCCGGCGCCCAGGTCGGCGGCGGCTTCCAGGTAGTCCTTCTTGATGTCCCGCAGGCCCGACACCAGCAGCAACAGGGTGAAGGGCAGCATGATGTGCACCAGGGTCAGCACCACCGCGAACTTGCTGAACACCAGCCATTCCAGCGGCTGGTCGATCAGGCCGAAGTGCAGCAGGGTCGAGTTGATCACGCCGTTGGTGCCCAGGATCGAGCGCCACGCGTAGACCCGGACCAGGTAGCTGGAAAACCACGACACCAGCGCCAGGTACAGCACGGCGTTGGAGCGTGTGCGGTACACGATGTAATAGGCCACAGGCGCACTGATCACGGTGGAGAGCAGGGCGGTCCAGAAGCCATTTTGCAGGGCGATCCACAGCGAGTCATAAAACCCGCTGGCGCCCAGGGCCTTGGCGTAGTTGGCCAGGGTGGCGGCGGGTTCCATGCTGAAGGTCTTGGCGGTCCAGAAGCTGGCGATCAGCAGCAGTGCCGACGGAACCAGGAAGAACACCACCAGAAACAGCAACGGCGGCGACGCCAGCCAATACCCGCTGAGGGTTTTCTTGTCGATCTTCACGTGTTTGCCGACCCTTGAATCCCGGTCGTCCAGGGGCATGGACTCGGTGTTGTTGACTACGGTCATGATGAGGTGCCTTTACGGTTTTTCTTCGATAGTCAGGGCGCTTTGAACGGTGGGGTGGGCGTTTGCGAACCCAGCCCCACGGTTGCCTGCACCGGGGTACCAAGTGCTCTAGAACGAGCCTTTGAAGTTCGCCCACTGATCGATCCATTCCGCATAGGTCACATACTTTTCCGAGCTCAGGGGCGGCTGGCCGTAGAGTTTGGATTTCTCGAAGAAGCTGTCCAGGTTCCCGTAGTCGAAGGTGTTTCTCAGGTCCTCTGGCAGCAGGGGTATTGCCTTGGGATTGACCACGCCGGAGAACATTGTGGTCGCCATCCTGGCCTGGGTTTCGGCCTCAAGGGTCTTGTTAATGAATTCCAGGGCCAGGGGGATATCCTTGGCGGTTTTCGGGATGAACAGTGCATCGCACCAGACGGCCGCGCCTTCGACGGGCACCGACAGTGCGGTGGTCACGCCGCGCTTGGTGGTTTCGCTTGGCGTGTTGGCCGAGGCCGAGAACACTGCGTCCACCTCACCGGACACCAGCAGCGATACCGCGTCTCCTGAAGAGGCGGCAAACACTCGGCACTGGTCACGGTACGGCTTGAGCTTTTCGAAGGCGTCGTTGAATTCGGCGTGGGTCAGGTTGGGGTACTTGTCGCCGTAGCCGGCAATGGTTGCGATCAGTGACCAGTTGGAGGTGCCGTCATCGACGAACGTCAGCCGACCCTTGAGTTTCGGGTCCAGCAGGTCGGTGTATTGGGTCGGCTTTTTGACGCTCTTGGGGTTGTAGACAATCGTGTTCATGCCCCACAGCAACGGGATGCCCCATTGCTTGCCGTCCCAATACCAGCGGCTGCCCTTGTAGAACAACGGCAGGGTATTGTCGGCGGAATAGTTGGGGATCTTCGAGGTGTCGATAGCCTTGAGCAGGCCCATTTCCTGATAGATCTTTTCGTAGCCCAGGGCGTACATGGTCAGGTCGAGCTGCACCGGATCGGTGCCCGCCAGCCGCGCGGTGATGTCGTCCTGGTTGCTGGCATAGCTGGAGCGTACGGTGACGCCACGCTGCTTGCGCCATTCGGCGAGTTCCGCGTCGCCGGTTTCACCTTCCCAGCCGAGGATTTCCAGATGCCCGGTGGTGGCGGCAAATGCGCTGGGCACGAATGAGCCGAGGTACAAGCCTGCAGCAGAGGCGGCAGCGCCCAGCAGGAACGAACGCCGTTTCAGGCTGAGGGAGTTGAAATCAATGCCGGTCAAACCATAACCCGTCTCTATTTCTTTTTTCATTTCGAGTTCCTGCCTGGGGTGGTGGGTGCAAACGTTGAGCGACTTGCAAGGCATGGGCCCGGCGGGGTTGCCGGGTGCGTCCTTTTGTGTGCAGTCAGTTGGATCGGCAGTGTTATGGCCAGCATTGGTTCCATGCTGCTGGGGAGGGTGGTAAGGCCTCCACTGGTCCGATTGACTCTTCCTTGGCTGGGCGACGCACACTTTTTTCAGGGCAGCGGGTTGCAGGCCTGAAGCGGTGCGCCCAGCGCTTGATAGGCTCGGCTTGTTGTTTTCATGGGTTGAGTATTGAGCTGGGAGGCGGAGGGCTCAATTTCGCAGGGGGGTTAAAAGCGACGCACTCTGACGCATTGGAGTGACCTAAGCGGCGCACGTGGGGCTTGGTTTTTTTGGGTACATATCCGTTATTTAGGTAACGGCGGCTTAGGGTTCCGCTCTTGCAGCGGGTCACTTTTGGCAAACCCGCTTGCGGCCATCGTGGTTAACGGGGCCCGCAGATCAAGACCAAAAGCCAGAGCACAGTGGCCTACCGGCCGGCTCGAGTGGTAGAAGCAAAAGCAAGGACCCACGCGGACCAAATGTGGGAGCGGGCTTGCTCGCGAAGGACTCACAGGCGCCGTGCTCTTCCAGAAGCCCCCGTCATCGTTAACGACCTTCGCGAGCAAGCCCGCTCCCACATTTGGACCGTGCGCGCTTTGGCTTTGGTATTGATTTTGTTCTACACCACTCAAGCCGGCCGGCAGGCCGCTGTATTCTTGATAACGGATATACACGCCAAACCCAACAACACCCCACAGCCCCCCGCATCTGCGTCAATCTGCGTCTCTTTTACCCAAGGTGCGAAATTGAGCCCACCCCGCATCAGGCGAATACTCCAAGCCTGATCCCCGGCCCAGACGCCGCGCACTCGCTGGAGTATCAAGTGAAACTCACAGGTGGCCAAATTATCGCCAAGGCACTCAAGGCCAACAGCGTCGACTACGTAGTCGGCCTCCCGGGCGACGGTGCCCGATCCCTGGTCGAAGCCCTGCTGACGCCCGGCACCGACATCCCGTTCATCCACGTCATCCAGGCCCACAGCGCCGTACACCTGGCCGACGGTTATTTCCGCGCGTGCGGGCGCCCCATGGCTGTTGTACTCACGGGCCCCCTGGGCGTCCCGTCAGCCCTGGGAGCCCTCGCCACCGCGCACCAGGACTCCTGCGCCCTGCTGGTCATCAGCAACACCCAGGCCGATACGATAACGGCCGACGTCATGAAAGATCATTCGACGGTTGAGACGATCCAACAGCTCCCCAAAGCCCTGCGCCAAGCCTTCGACACCATGCTGAGCGCCCACCCCGGCCCGGTCAGCCTGTTCATCGACGATACCCTGCAAAGCGCCTCCACCCACGCCAGCCTGCCACCCGCCACCCTGCGCGCAGAACCCCAACCCACCCCGCGAAAAATCACCGTGCTGCGCGAAGGCCGCACCTCACGCTCCGTGCTGGAAAACGATGCGATCCTCGTCCTCGGCGCCGGCCCCATCCAGCCCATGGCCCGCGAAATGTTCCCGGTGCATTACCCCGGCAAGCACCTCTGCGCCGGCAATCCCGCCACCCTCGGCTGGGCTGTCCCGGCGGCGATCGGCGCCAAGCTCGCCATGCCCGCACGACAAGTAGTCTGCGCCGTGGGTAATCGGGATTTCCTGCAGTCGATGCAAGAGATGGCCGTGTGCGTGATGCACAGCATTCCGGTGGTGTTCCTGGTCTTCAACAGCAGTGTTGACGAAGCCGTGACTGACGTACAGACCTCACCCCTTGAGCAACATCGGGCCGGTGAGTTCAACCTGCCCGATGGCAAGCCCTACGCCCCCGACTTTGCCGGTATCGCTCGCAATTTTGGTCTTGAGGCCTGGCGCGTCGAGCACGCATCACAACTCAACGCAGCCCTGGTCAAAGCCCTGAACAGCAAGGGCCCGTCGCTGGTGGAAATGATGACCGCGCGCCAGCCCCGGCAAGTCCCTCAGTCCTGACCGCCCCACACAATGGTGGCGTTGTCGCCGGTCATGTATTCACGTACGTCCAGCGGGATCGACTGATCGCTGGGCAGCAGCACCGTTGCGTTGCGCAAGTGGTGCTTGCGGATCTTGCCCTTGTCCACCAGCCCCAGCGCCATGCGGGTGGAGAAGGGCTGACGGAACGACGAAGATGCCACCCCCGTCACCAACCCATAGAGAAAACGGATCGGCCGACGGTGCTGCGGTGTCAGGATCGAGAACGTCATCTCGTTACGCTGCTTGCCTTCGAAATCCACCATGAACAGGCGATCGCCCAGCAACAAACAGAACCCGTGGTAGGTAAATGAATAACCGATCTTGCCGCTGCCATCGCGCAACGGGAAACGTTCCACGGTGACGTACTGCACCATCGAATCGGCGCGGTACAGGCAGGTGACCGAACGCAGGATGCGCCCCTTGTAGATCGATGAATTGTGGTAGCGGTAATACACCCCCAGATAGTCTTCGAGCACGTCCGCCGATTGCTTGGCCAGCGGCAGGAAATGATTGAACTGCTCCGACGCACGTAAGCCCGTTGGCAGCTCGTTTTCATAACCTTCATAGAACTTCTTGAACTCGGCGGGCGGGCGGAAAAGGTCTTCCGCTTCCATCATGAAATAGCGGCCGATCTTTTGCAGAATCTTCTGCGACGGAACGTGCTGGCCCACCAGGTACTTGTTGAACTGCTGGCGATTCACATCAACTTTGCGGCACATGTCGGCCACCGACCGGCAGGACTCCACCAGGGTGCTCAGGTTCTTCTGCACATTGGCCTGCAAGTCACTGCGCGCCTGCTGTCGCTCGGGGTGTGAGGTGGCGGCGGCCAATGACAGGGGTGATGACTCTGGGCGACTGGGCATTGTTATCTCGATGTACTTGGCTGGGTTAAGGCGCCCGTTATTAAAGTTATAGCGCGGTTATCGAATAACCTTTTGCATAACCTTAATAACCGTTTAAGCATTTGAAACTTTCGGTAATTACCAAAGCATCTTTCATGCCGTTTGTTTAAGTTACAACATGAAGTTTTAGAATAACTGAATGCGTCAGATTGTAAGCGCTTTTGCTGAGGGTTCAGTGCCGGCGGGTTGTGGTTTTCAGCGTTCGATCCGCAGCATGGGCTGCCCGCCCAGTAACACATTCAGCAGCGGCGGGTAACACCGTGTGCTGCGTGGGAGTGCTTCAGTCCGCGTCAGGTATCGCCAAGGGTGCGAAATGGTGGAAACAACTATCGCCCTTGATACTTCCCCAGTGCTTGGTGTCGATGAGCGCATCCACCGACTTGAGCGCTCCGCTCACCCTAACGCTGTTGAGGAAAAGCAATGTCAAGCGAACTGCATAACGCCGCGTATTCGGTACTGCTTCCTGCATTCGGGGATCTGCACCTGGACGACGCTGTGCGCCGTTACCTGAGCCGTGGTGGTGTGTCCCTGTTGCTCGGAGAAACCCGGGATGAATACGTGGGCCGAGGCATGAGCCCGGCCCGCCAGGCAGCCGAGTCCAAGGCTGATTTTGTCAATGTCGTCAAGGAAGCCACGGCGCTGGCGGGCACTGCGGTGCTGATCGCGGTGGACCAGGAGCTCGGCGGGATCGAACGCCTGCACCAACTCGTCCCGGCGGTCGCCTCCCGTGCGCAACTCCGGGACCTCAGTGCCCAGGACATCGAACAACGTTGCTTCGAGATGGCCACCGTAGCCCGTGAGATGGGGGTGAATCTGTTCCTGGCGCCGATCGTGGATGTGGTCACCGGTGCCAATCCGTGGTTGCACAACCGGCACCTGGGTGCTGACCCGGTGGAAGTCAGCCGGGTGTCCTGCGCGTTTATCCGCGGAGTGCAGCGTGCCGGCGTGATCGCCACTGCCAAGCACTTCCCTGGGCATTACGTCACCGAACACGATCCGGCCATTGCCGAAGCCACCGTACCGGGCCCGCTGGAATTGCTGCATGACAATCTTGAAGTGTTCAAGCAGGTCATCGCCACCGGCGTAAAAGCCGTCATGCCAGGCCCGGCAGTGTTCCCCTCGATCGATGCCAATCAATCGGCCTCCACCTCGTCGAACGTCATCGGGTTGTTGCGTGACACCCTCGGTTTCGAAGGCCTGATCATTTCCGATGACCTGGACGCCGTGTCGATTCTGCGGGGCAACACCGTCCCCGACACTGCCGTCGCGTCGCTGGTGGCCGGTGCGCACCTGTTGCTGGTGTCCAGCGAGTCGGGCCTGGACAGCATTGCAGACGCGATTGTCGCCGCTGTTCACGAAGGCACGCTGAATCGCCAGGTGCTGTTGGGTGCCGCCGCCAAGGTCCGCCAGTTGGCCAGCGCAACCCAAGGGGCCAACCATGAGCGCGAATGACAGCAAGGCCTACGGCGTGCTGTTTCCGGTGTTGCTGGAGGTGCAAATGACGGACGACGTGCGCCGGTTTCTCGGGAATGGCGGGCGCAGTCTGTTGTTTGGCGAGACGGGCGAGGAGTACGTCAGCGGCAAAATGAGCGCCAGCCGCCTGCACACCGAAACCCTGGACACCTGGCAACGCTTTACCGGCACGGCCACCGCCCTCGGCGGGCCGCTGCTGCTGGCGGCCGATGCGGACATCTCTGCCGTGCACCGTTTGCAAGGCCTGACGCCGGCACTGCCTGAACCCGACGTGGCCCGGGCGATGGACTGTGCGGCGCTGGAACACGCCTGCTTCAAGGTCGCCACCGCCGTGCGGCAGACCGGGGTCAACCTGTTGCTGTCGCCGACCGCCGATGTGGTCGGTGGGCCCAATGTGTGGTTGGCGGGGCGTACCCTCTCGGACGACGTGCAGCAGACGGCGGCGATGGTCGGTGCGTATGTGCGTGGCGTGCGGCGGGCCGGGATGGCCAGCACCCTGAAGCACTTTCCCGGGCACCCGGTGCTGTTCCAGCAGCCATCGACTGAAACGGCGGTGGTCAGCGAGTCCATGCAGCAACTGCGTGCCTATTGGCCGGGGTTCCAGGCCGGGATCGATGCCGGGGCGGATGCGGTGATGATGGGCCCGGCGATCTTTGCCGCGTGCACACCGCCCACGGCCGCATCGGTGTCGCCGGAGCTCATTGGCGTGTTGCGCCAGGAGTTGGGCTTCAACGGGCTGGTGATGACCATCGACCTGGATCACCGTTCCACCCTCGGGCAGTTGTCCCTCGGCGAGGTCGCGGTGGCTGCGTTGAACGCCGGGGCCGACCTGTTACTGATTTCCGCCAGGGCCATGCCGCAGGTGCCGCAGATCGTCCGGGCGATTGTCGCCGCCGTCGCCCAGGGCATCTTGCCCCAGGCGCGGCTGGATGCGGCGGCGCTGGCGGTGGGTGCGTTGGCTGATCGTTATTCAACCGTAGGAGCGTCATATGGAACCTCAAACTAACGTCCTCGCTCTGCATTCCACGGTGGCCAAACACTCGACCCTGGCGATGGATATCGACATCGCCCAGGCCCTGGATTTTGACGCGCTGGAGATCAACAGTGGCAAGCTGGAAGCCTATCTGCAGGCCGGCTATTCGGAATCGGAACTTCAAGCACTGCTCAAGGATGTGCCGGTCACCGGCATTGGCTACCTGCGGGATATCGAGCGCCAGGGCGCCGAGCGCGAGGACCTGTTCAACGAGGCCCGACGGCTGTTTGAGCTGGCGAACCTGGTGGGTGCCAACGGCGTGCAAGTCCTCACCGGCCCGATCAATGTGCAGGCGGTGATTGATTTTCAGGCCACCGGCAACAGCACGCATTACTCGGGTTTGCTGGGGCGCGATTCAGCCGAACAGTACGCCTTGACAGCCAGCAACCTCGCGGCGCTGGCTGACCTGGCGGGTGAACACGACTTGCTGCTGTACCTCGAAGCGCTGTCCTGGACGCCACTCAACACCCTCGACCATCAGCTGCAATTGATCGAGCGCACCGGGCGCCGCAACGTGAAGCTGGTGATCGACTATTGGCATTGCTTCACCAGCGGCGTGGCGCCAGCCGATGTGGCCAGGCTCGACAAGGACGTCATCTACGGCGTGCATGTCTGTGACTCACTGGCCTTTGCAGGCGGCATTCCGAATGAAGAAGTACTGCGGGATGTCCCCACCGGCAGTGGCGTGCTCGACCTGGCTGAATGGACCGCCGCCGTAAAGGCCACCGGTTACACCGGGTGGTGGAGCTGCGAGTTGTTCTGCAAAAAACAGCAACAGCAAAACAGCTACGTCGTCGCCCAACAATTGAAGGCGCTGTTGAGCGGCCTGGTCGGTCGATAACGCGCGTTTCAACACTGGCTGAATACTAAAAAGATCTGAGGTTGTCATGGTGGATTTCATCGTAATCGGGGGCGGTTCAACCGGCTGCACGGTCGCATCGCGCCTGAGCGAGGACAAAGGCGCGTCGGTGGTGCTGTTCGAGGAAGGGCCGCGTGATCGCAGCCCTTACATCCATATTCCCGGTGCCTATTACAAGACTGCCCAGGGGCCGCTGCTCAAGCGCTATGCCTGGGAGCCGACCGAGGACCAACACCGAAGCGAAACGCCGACCATGGTCCAGGCCAGCGTGCTCGGCGGTGGCAGCTCGGTGAATGCGATGATTTACATCCGTGGCGTGCCCGCCGACTACGACGGCTGGGCCGAGCAGGGCGCGGCCGGCTGGTCGTACAAGGACGTGTTGCCGTACTTCAAAAAGGCCGAGGACAACGAGCGGTTTTGCAACGAGGTGCATGGCGTCGGCGGGCCGTTGGGGGTGTCGGACCCGATTAACATTCACCCCTTGACCAAAGTCTGGCTGCGGGCCTGTCAGCAGTACGGATTGCCCTACAACGAAGACTTCAACTCGGGCCAGCCCGAAGGCTGCGGGCTGTACCAGATCACCGCCAAAAATGGTTTTCGCAGCAGTGCCGCCGTGGCTTACCTGGTGCCGGCCAAGTCGCGCAAGAACCTGACGGTGAAGACCGGTTGCCGGGTGCTGCGCATCTTGATGCAGGGCAACAAGGCCGTCGGCGTCGAATACCTGGAGAAGGGCGTGCGCCAGGTGATGCACGCCGACAAGGAAATCGTGCTGTCCTGCGGCGCCATCAACTCACCACGGTTGCTGATGTTGTCCGGTATCGGGCCCGCCGCGCAGTTGCAACAGCACGGCATTCAAGTCGTCCAGGATTTGCCCGGCGTAGGGCAGAACCTGCAGGACCACATCGAAATATCACTGGTGTATGAACTGACCGGCCCCCACAGCTATGACAAGTACAAAAAGCCGTGGTGGAAGCTCATGGCGGGGTTGCAGTACGCGCTGTTCCGCCAAGGCCCGGCGGCCTCCAACCTGATTGAAGGCGGGGCGTTCTGGTGGGGCGACAAGACGGCGGCGCACCCGGATATCCAGTATTTCATGGTGGTGGGCGCGGGCATCGAGGAGGGCGTGGACTCGGTGCCCGGCGGCAATGGCTGCACCTTGAACCTGGGGCAGATACGGCCAAAGTCCAGGGGGTATGTGGCGCTGTATTCCGCCGACCTGATGTCGCCGCCACGCATTGTGCCCAACTACTTTTCCGATCCGTACGACATCGAAAGCCTGGTGGACGGTTGCCTGGTGGGCGAACAGATCATGGCCCAGGCGGCCTTCAAACCCTATGTGGCACGGCGGCATGTGCCGGATGTCAGTGTCCGTTCACGGGAAGCGATGAAGCAGTTCTGTCACCAGCAAGCACATGCTGCGCTGCACCCTTCCGGCACCTGCCGCATGGGCGTGGATGAGTTGGCGGTGGTCGGGCCGGACCTCAAGGTGCACGGCATCGAAGGGCTGCGGGTGGCCGACGCGTCGATCATGCCGACCCTGATTTCAGGCAATCCCAACTCGGTGTGCATCATGATCGGCGAAAAAGTCGCCGACATGATCAGGGCCGCCCGATAGGGTGGCCCGGGCGGTAATACCTGCCTCTTTTTGGGTCAGGTGTAGGCGCCGATCAACCAGAGTGTGAAACAGCTGGCGAGGGCGAACAGCCCAAGAGCGATGCCGATCTTTGCCTGCAACTCGAGGGGCATTGCCCTCGGGTCCTGATGTTTGTTCATGGAATCAACGGACTGTACACGGCCGTTGATCAATTGGGCGGTTGCAAAAAACAAACTGTGCATGGCCTGTGCCTCGTGGGTCGTTTCTGCTCAAGTCGAGGCCGATAGCGGCCACTGGCTTGAGCAGAGCAAGCTCCATGCCATTGCCCGCGCCTCAGCGACGCCCGGTCCGCGTACTCACATCCACCCACACCGCCAGCACCAGAATGCTGCCCTTGACGATCATCTGCCAGTAGCTGTCCACGTCGAGCATCGACATGCCGTTGTCCAGGCTGCTGATCACCAGCGCGCCAAGCAGGGCGCCGTACACGGTGCCCGAGCCGCCGCGCATCGAGGTGCCGCCAATGAAGCACGCCGCGATGGCGTCCAGCTCGCCCATATTGCCCGCCGACGGTGAGCCTGCCGCCAGGCGTGCAGTGTTGACCAGCCCCGCGAGGGCGCACATCACGCCCATGATCCCGAAGATCCACAGCTTCACCGCCTGCACGTTGATCCCCGACAGGCGCGTGGCCTCCATGTTGCTGCCCACCGAGTAGATGCGCCGGCCAAATACGGTCTGGCTGGTGACGTAGCTGAACACTCCCAGCAGTACCAGGAGCAGCAGCACCGGCACGGGAATGCCGTCGTAGCTGTTGAGGGTGTAGACGAAGCCGGCCAGCACGAAGCCGATCAGCACCACGCGCACGCTGTCGCGCAGCATCGACGGCAATGCCAGCCCGTGCAGGGCGCGGTTGCGGCGCTGGCGCCAGGTCAGGAAAAGCGCGAGCCCGAACAGCAACACACCGAGAATCACCCCGACCACCGTCGGCAGATAACCCTGGCCGATGTACACCAGCTCCGGCGATACCGGCGCAATCGTGGTGCCGCCGGTAATGCCCAGCAGCACCCCGCGAAACGCGAGCATGCCGCCCAGCCCGACGATGAACGAGGGGATGCGCAGGTACGCGGTCATGTAGCCGTTGCCCAGGCCAATCAGCAAGCCGCACAGGGCGACGATGGCCAGGTTGAGCGGCAGCGGAATGTGATAGACCACATCCAGGATCGCCGCCACGCCGCCGAGCAAACCAAGCATCGAGCCCACCGACAGGTCGATCTCGCCGCTGATGATCACCAGCACCATGCCGCAGGCCAGGATGCCGGTGATGGACATCTGCCGCAGCAGGTTCGACAGGTTGCGCGGGGTCAGGAAGCCGCCTTCGGTCTGCCAGCTGAAAAACACCCAGATCAGCACCACGGCGATCAACAGGGCGAGCATTTTGTAGCGGGTGAAAAGCTGTTTGACCTGATTCATTTACGCGGACTTCCGATCATTATTATTGTCATGCCCGTTCGGTTGGCTGAGGGCGGCGGCGAGTACCTGTTCCTGGGTCAGGCCCTGGTTGATGAAGTCGCCGCGCAACTGGCCTTCGCCAATCACCAGCACCCGGTCGGACACCCCCAGCACCTCGGCCAGCTCCGAGGACACCATGATGATCGACACGCCTTCGGCCGCCAGCGCGCCCATCAATTTGTAGATCTCATATTTGGCGCCCACGTCCACGCCACGGGTGGGTTCATCGAGGATCAACACCCGGGGTCGGGTCAGGAGCATTTTGGCCAACACGGCTTTCTGCTGGTTGCCGCCGGAGAGGCTGGTGATCGGCAGGAACGGGTTCGCGGTCTTCAAGTGCATGCGCTTGATTTCCTGCTCGACGCTGCCCAGTTCCGCCTCGGCGTCGATGCGCGTCAGGTGCGAGAAGCGGTCCAGCACCGCCAGGGTGATGTTCTGCCCCACGCCCAGGTCTGGCACGATGCCCTGGCGCTTGCGGTCTTCCGGGACCATGCACAACCCCGCGCGAATCGACTTCAGCGGCGTGCGGGTATCGATGGGTTTGCCGTCCAGCCACACCTCGCCTTCACAGCGCCCGGGGTAGCTGCCGAACAGCGCCGACACCAGCTCCGTGCGGCCCGCGCCCACCAGCCCGGCGATGCCGAGGATTTCGCCACGGCGCAGGTTGAACGAGACATCGTCCACGCGCTTGCGCCCCGGGTTGTCGACGTCGTAGCAGGTGATGTTGCGCGCCTCGAACAGCACCTCGCCCACCGCGTGGGGTTCGGTGGGGTAGAGGTTGCTCATCTCGCGGCCGACCATCTGGGTGATGATGCGCGACACGTCCATCTCGGCCATGGCCGTGGTCGCGATGTGCTTGCCGTCGCGGATCACCGCGATGGTGTCGCAGATGGCCGAGACTTCATCGAGCTTGTGGGAGATGTACACGCAGGCAACGCCCTTGGCCTTGAGGCCACGGATGATGTCCAGCAGCACCTCGATTTCCGAGCGGGTGAGGGCCGAGGAGGGCTCATCCAGAATCAGCAGGCGCGCCTGTTTGTTCAGCGCCTTGGCGATTTCCACCAGTTGCTGGTAGCCACCACCGTATTGCGAGACGGGCAGGGCGATGTTCATGTCCGGCACTTTCAGTTCGCGCATCAGGGCTTCGGCGCGGTGCATCATGGCGGGGTAGTTCATGCGCCCGCCGGGCAGTGTCAGCTCGTGACCCATGAAGATGTTTTCGGCCACCGAGAGGTCGGGCACCAGGGTCAGTTCCTGGTGGATGATCACGATGCCGCAGGCTTCCGTTTCGGCGATGGAATGCGCGCGCAACGGTTGGCCATCCCAAAGGATTTCGCCGTCCCAGGTCCCATGGGGATACACCGCCGACAGCACCTTCATCAGGGTCGATTTGCCGGCGCCGTTCTCGCCGCACAACCCCACGCATTCCCCGGGTCTTACCTTGATGTCGATGCCGTTCAGGGCTTTGACGCCACCAAAGGTTTTGACGATGTTGTTCATTTCCAGCAAGTAGTCGGACATGGCGGGTACTCATTCCACAGCGAAAAGGCGGGTGGCGTGCGGGAGCGGCCGCAAGCCGCTCCTGCAGTGAGCCGTACGCTTACTGCCCGGCGATTTGCGCTTTGGTGTAGAACCCGTCTTCTTCCAGCACGTTGACGTTGTCTTTGGTCAACGCGGTCGGCTTGAGCAGGATGCTCGAGACCTGTTTGCTGCCGTTGTCGTACTGCGAGTTGTAGGCCGGTTTTTCGTCCCGTACCAGTTGCACCGAGAGCTTGGCGGCCTCGGACGCCAGCAGTTTCAGGGGCTTGTACACGGTCATGGTCTGGGTGCCGGCGATCACACGCTTGATCGCGGCAAGGTCAGCGTCTTGCCCGGAGACCGGCACCTTGCCCGCCAGTTTTTGTGCCGCCAGGGCCTGGATCGCGCCGCCGGCGGTGGCGTCATTGGAGGCGACGATGCCGTCGATTTTGTTGCTGTTGGCGGTCAGGGCATTCTCGACGATGCTCAGGGCTTCGGTAGGGTTCCATTCCTTGACCCATTGCTGGCCGACGATCTTGATGTCGCCCTTGTCGATGGCAGGCTGCAGCACCTTCATCTGGCCCTGGCGCAGGATCTTCGCGTTGTTGTCGGTAGGCGCGCCGCCCAGCAGGAAGTAATTGCCTTTAGGCTGCGCGTTCAATACGCCCTGGGCCTGCATCTCGCCGACCTTTTCGTTATCGAAGGAGATGTAGGCGTCGATATCGGCATTCAAGATCAGCCGGTCGTAAGACAGCACTTTCACCCCGGCTTTCTTCGCTTCGGCCACCACGTTGTTCAGCACCGTGGCGTTGAACGGCACGATCACAATCACATCGACGCCCCGGGAGATCAGGTTTTCAATCTGCGAGATCTGTCGCTGCTCGTTGGCGTCCGCCGATTGCACATAGACCTTGGCCCCCAGTTGCTCGGCGGCGGCGGTGAAGTAATCACGGTCGCGGGCCCAGCGTTCAAGGCGCAGGTCGTCGATGGAAAAGCCGATTTTCGGATGGGCAGGATCGGCCATGACCGAATGGGAGAGCAGTGCCAGAACGCTGGTGAATAAGACAGTTTTCAGGTGTTTCATGATGGTGAGTCCCTTTTATTGTTGTTTAGACGCACTGCTGGACCTGGAGCGTAGCGGTCATGGGTAGATAAAGCGATTCACTACACCTTCGAGCATCTCCTGGCGGCCGCTGACCGCTTGCGGGTTGAGTTGGTGGCTGAAGGCATGCTCGGCCAGCGACTCCAGGCTGAAGTCGCCGCCGAGCACCGCACGCCCGAACGACTTGTCCCAGCCAGCATAACGCTGGGCCTTGAACTGCTCGAGGGCATCGTTCTGCACCATGGCGGCGGCGCGCTCCAGGGACAGCGCCAGCACGTCCATCGCGGCCACGTGGCCATGGAACAGGTCCACTTCGTCGAGGCTTTGGCGACGCACCTTGGAGTCGAAGTTGTAGCCGCCACCCTTGAAGCCACCGGCCTTGAGCACCTCGTAGGTGACCAGGGTCAGCTCTTCGACGCTGTTGGGGAACTGGTCGGTGTCCCAGCCGTTCTGCGGGTCGCCGCGGTTGGCGTCGATGCTGCCGAAAATCCCCAGGGACGCGGCGGTGGCGATTTCATGATGAAAGCTGTGGCCGGCGAGGGTGGCGTGGTTGGCCTCGATATTGACCTTGATCTCTTTCTCCAGGCCGAACTGATGCAGGAAGCCAAACACGGTGGCGGTGTCGTAGTCGTACTGGTGCTTGGTCGGCTCCTGCGGCTTGGGTTCGATAAACAGCTCGCCGGTGAAGCCGATCTTGTATTTGTGCTCGACCACCATGCGCATGAAGCGCCCGAGTTGCTCGCGCTCGCGCTTGAGGTCGGTGTTGAGCAGCGTCTCGTAACCTTCGCGGCCGCCCCACAGCACATAGCTGGAGCCTTTGAGGCGGTGGGTGGCGTTCATCGCACTGAACACCTGGGCGGCTGCGTAGGCAAACACTTCCGGGTTGGGGTTACTGGCGGCGCCGGCGGCAAAGCGCGGGTTGCTGAAGCAGTTGGCGGTGCCCCACAGCAGCTGGATGCCGGTCTGTTCCTGATGGCCTTCGAGCTGGTCGACCATCCGTGCAAAGTTGTCGCGGTACTCCGCCAGGCTTGCGCCTTCGGGGGCAACGTCGGTGTCGTGGAAGCTGTAGTAGTCGATGCCCAGCTTGGAAAAAAACTCGAACGCCGCCTCGGCCTTGCCGCGTGCCACCTGCAGGGCTTCACCCGGCTGCTGCCAGGGCCGCTGGAAGGTGCCGGAGCCGAACATGTCACTGCCGGGCCAGACGAAATTGTGCCAATAACACGCGGCCATCCGCAGGTGCTCACGCATCGGTTTGCCGAGGATCAGCTTGTTCGCATCGTAGTGCCGGAAGGCCAGGGCAGAGGTGCTATCCGGGCCTTCGTAGAGGATTTTTTCGACAGCGGGAAAGTAGGGCATCGCCAGATCCTTGTTGTTATGAGTGCACGTTAACCTTGCCTCGATACTAGCAACGGCCCCCGGCCAACCGATTATGAAAATCACCAGAGCGGGGTTCGATTTTGAGTGGCTTTGGGCGCATAGTTGGGCGATACCTCGCCAGGAGCCGCCCCTGTGAAAACCCTTCCGCCGGTGCACCGGATTGCCCTGCTGTTCAACGGCAACAAGATCTACGATCGCGGCATCATCACCGGGATCGGCAACTACCTGAGCAGCACGCGGGTGTCGTGGGATCTGTTCCTGGAGGAGGATTTCGTTTGCCGGCTCAAGGGCATCGAGCGCTGGCATGGCGACGGTATCATTGCCGACTTCGACGACCCGGCGATGGGCCCGGCGCTGGCGGGCGTGCACTTACCGGTGGTGGCGGTGGGCGGGTCTTACGAAGATGAGCGGGCTTACCCCCGGCATATTCCGTACGTGGCCACCGACAATTTCGCCCTGATCAAGCTGGCCTACGAACACCTGATCGAAGCCGGGCTTACGCGCTTCGCCTGCTTCAGCCTGCCGCAAGCGGATATCAACCGCTGGGCCCAGGAGCGTGAAAAAGCCTTCCGCCGCCTCCTGGAGCGCGACGGCCTGCCCGTGGAGGTGTATCGCGGGCTGGGCACCAGCGCGCCGCTGTGGGACTCGGCGGTGGAGCAGCAGATCGCCTGGCTGCACAGCCTGCCCAAGCCCATCGGCATCATCGCGGTCAGCGACGCCCGTGCCCGGCAGTTGCTGCAAGCCTGCCTCACGGCGGGCATCCCGGTGCCGGAGCAAGTGGCACTGATCGGCATCGACAACGACCCGCTGACCCGCACCCTGACCCGCGTGCCACTGAGCTCGGTGATCCAGGGCACCGAAAAAATGGGCCGCACCGCCGCGCGTTTACTGCATCAGATGTTGCACGGCATGCCTTCGGCGGGCAGCCAGATCCTGGTGCCGCCGGAAGCGGTCAACGTGCAGACCTCCAGCCTGCACCAACCCCTCGGCCATCCCTATGTGATGCAGGCGTTGCACTTCATTCGCCAGTACGCCTGCCAGGGCATCAAGACGGCTCAGGTCGCCAACTACGTCGGGGTGTCGCGTTCGTCCCTGGAAGCGCATTTTCGCAGCGAACTGAACCGCAGCGTCCATGACGAAATCCTGCGCTTCAAACTCGCCGCAGCGGTGGCAGGCCTGGAAAATACCGGAGCGGGCATCGCGGATATCGCCTACGACTGCGGCTTCAAATCGGCGCAGTACCTGCACACGGTGTTCAAGCGCGAGTTCGGGTGTACGCCGAGGGAGTACCAGGTGGGACAGGTTGAACGCGATTCAAGCGATGTCATTTCTTTGTCGCCTTGAGTCCCTATTTTGTCCTGAGCCTCGCTCCAGAACTTCAAGGGATTGAATCGTCTTATGCCGACTCTTACACGCAGGACCCTGTTGCAAGCCGCCGCTATCGGATCCGCCTACACCCTGTTGCCCGACTCCATTCGCCAGGCCCTGGCGATCCCTGCCAACAACCGCACCGGCACGATCATGGACGTTGAGCATGTGGTGATCCTGATGCAGGAAAACCGCTCATTCGATCACTACTTCGGCACCTTGCCCGGCGTGCGTGGGTTCAGTGACCGCTTCACCATTCCACTGCCGGGCGGGCACCGGGTGTGGGAGCAGCAGGGCGTGGGGCGGCGGATTTTGCCCTATCACCTGGACAGTTCCCGTGGCAATGCGCAGCGGGTCAGCGGCACGCCTCATTCCTGGGTTGACGAGCACGCCGCCTGGGGCAGTGGCCGGATGCAGGCCTGGCCGACGTTCAAGACGCCCACCTCGATGGGCTACTACCGCGAGCAGGAAGTGCCGTTCCAGTTCGCCCTGGCCAACACCTTTACCCTGTGCGATGCCTACCATTGTTCGGTGCACGCCGGCACCAATCCCAACCGACTGTTCCACTGGACCGGCACCAACGGCCCGACCGGTGCGAACGTGGCGGCGGTGGTCAACGAGTGGGACGGCCCCGGCGCGGTGAGCGTGGGCTACACCTGGAAAACCTACCCCGAACGCCTGGAAGAAGCGGGCGTGAGCTGGAAGGTTTATCAGTACTTGCCGGATAACTTTGGCGACAATCCTCTGGCCGGGTTTCGTCAATTTCGTGCGGCCAGCGTCGCGGCCGGCAACCCCGCGGTGCCACCGAAGGACTTCAAGGACTTCGTGCCCTACAGCGATCAACTGAATGCCCGCGTGCCGCTGTACAAAGGCAACGGCAACACACTCCCGGCCGTCAGCGGCAGCGACCTGGAAGCGATCATCCAGGGCTTTCGCAAGGACGTGAACGACGGTCGCCTGCCCCAGGTCAGTTGGCTGGTGGCCCCGGCCGATTACTCCGAACACCCCGGGCCTTCCAGCCCGGTGCAGGGTGGCTGGTTCACCCAGGAAATCCTCAAGGCGTTGACTGCCAACCCGGATGTGTGGAGCAAGACGGTGCTGCTGGTCAACTACGATGAAAACGACGGTTTCTTCGACCATGTGCCGTCGCCATCGGCCCCGTCCAAGCGCCTGGACGGCAGCTTTGCCGGCAAGTCCACGGTGAAGTTCGACAGCGAGATCTTCACCCACCCGGCGCCACCCGGTTCAAGCCAGCAACCCGCGCCCGACGGCGGGGTGTACGGGCCCGGTCCACGGGTGCCGATGCTGGTGCTGTCGCCGTGGAGCCGTGGCGGCTGGGTCAACTCCCAGGCGTTTGATCACACCTCGGTGCTGCAATTCCTGGAGAAGCGCTTCCACGTGCGCGAGCCCAATATCAGCGCCTGGCGCCGGGCCGTGTGCGGCGACCTCACGTCGGCCTTCAACTTCGTCAACCCCAACACCGAAACCCTGCCGCCGCTGCACACCATCAGCCGCCAGGCCGCTGACACCCTGCGCCAACGCCAGGAACAACTGCCCCAGGTCGCCGTGCCAACGGTGGGCCAGCAACAGGCACCGTTCCAGGCGCGCATGGCGCGACCCTCCCGGGCACTGCCGTACCAGTTGAACGTCGAGGCTTCGGTTGACCGTCGCGCCAGTTCCGTGACCCTGGACTTCTTCAACAATGGCGAACAAGGCGTGGTGTTCCACGTCTACGACCGCTTGCACCTGGACGACATCCCGCGCCGCTACACCGTGGAGGCCGGCAAGCACCTCAGCGACACCTGGCAAGTGGCGGGGGCCTACAAGCTCTGGCTGTTGGGGCCGAATGGCTTTCACCGTGCATTCAAGGGGAATCTGCTGCGGCGTGAGCCCGAGTTATCCCTGGCCTATCACGGCGATACGTTGCTGCTGACCCTGGTCAATCCTGGCAAACGCACGGCGTCGGTGACCATCGAGCGCTGCCCGTACACCAGGCAAGGGCCCTGGCTGCTGGAGATTGCCGGCGGCAGCACCGTGCAGCGCACGTTCTCGTGCCAGCCCAATGGTGGTTGGTATGACTTCAAGTTGCGTGATGAGCACGGTTGGGTGCGGCGAGTGGCGGGGCGGATTGAAACCGGGGCGCACAGCATCAGCGATCCGTTGATGGGGAAGCGTGGGTAAGGATTGCTTCTGGCATAGGGGGTGAACGCGTGCCGGTAAAATAAGGAGCCAGATGGGAAATTTCGCCATCAGGTGATATCATTTGGCCACTTATTCGATCGTAAAAGGGATTTTATGCACGCGTTTCTTTCCAAAACCTTCGGCGCAGTCAGCGCCTGATTGGCTCCATCCAGTCAACGCCTTTAACGGGCGCCTGGCTGATGCCGGGCGCGGGCAACCCAGCATCTTGAAGCGAGTCTTTCCGTGAGCGAAGTGATCACCAGCGTGTTACAGCAGGCAGCACAGAATTTTGCCGCCAGCCTGGACGAGTTTTACCCGTCCTACGGCAGCAACGGCCTCAATGAGCGCAACCTGACCTACCAAATGGCCAAGGCGTTTGACGCGCGAAGCAATGCCCATGCCTTCATGGAAGTGCCCTTTCTCAACCCGGTAACTGAGCGCTACGAGTTCCGTATCGACTGCATGTTGTTCGACCCGACAACTGTTGCTTTCGTGGAGTGCAAGCGACTCTACAGCCCGGAAAAGGCAGAACAACTGCGCCTCGATTTCCACCGGATGAGCGCAACCAACCTGGCGCCGGTGCTGGAGAAATTCAGCCATGCCGGAAGCCCTGGGCGAAGCGTATATCGCGTCATGCTGGCGGAGACCTGGCAAAAAGCTACGGTGGACTGGTGGACAGCCAAGGACAGCAGCCGCAGTTGGGACAATGAATGGCTGCCGGATGAGCGGGGCGTCTTTGAGGTCAAGACTTTCGAGAACGGCAACACATTGTATTGGCTGTTTGCGTATGAGCTGCTGGAGCTTGCTTGATCGCCATGGTCTGAAGCAGTGGCCCGCTAGCCGTTGACCTGCACGGCAAGCGTCGCGCGCTCTTTGGTCAGCGGGTTAAGTACGCCAGGGCCATCGGCGGAATGAAGGTACAAAAAGTAGTGGCCGTTGTGGTCGCGCAGGATCCGGTAAATCTCGGGTGGCCTGCGCGTACCCCGGGCCAGGTTTCGGTCTACAAGCAGCTCGTAGGTCTCGATGTGCAGGCGTTGCAAGGCGGCTTCAAAGTCGGCTTTGACGGCCAGCTTCCATCGCCGGACCCGAAGGATTTGAAAGAGGGCAGCGAGCAGAATGAACAGCGCCAGGCCGACGAGTGCGAGGGGTTTCGGTCCCTGTTCCATGGGTGACTCCGTGTTCTGTAAGATTTCGTAATCCCTTTCCCTGTTTATTGTAGGAGCAGGGCTATCCATCAATGCAGTGCTTGAAACAAAAACCACACGGCAATAGCCTCGCTTTTTTCCTGACACTGAGGCCTGGCATTGGGTAAGCGAAAAACGGTTTGGCCCACGGAGCGGGAAGTTCGACTGCGCTTTATCCTGCTGGCAATCATTGAAACCGCCTGTGATCGAGGCGTTCCCATCGAGCGGCTGTTGCTTTCGTACATCCTGCTGCGCAATACGCCGACCCCGGAGCAGTTGTGGGCGGCAATCAGTGACACGCTGCTTCTCGACCAGATGCGCGGCTTTCGATTTGAGCCCGGGTCGGAAGCCGATCAGTTGATGCGCAAACTCGGTGATGATGCTGTAACGAAAGGGATTGGAACCTGAACGGTTCCAATCCCTTTTTATTTATGGCTTGCCCGCAACCAGCTTCGGCGTGCGCGGCGGTACCAGGCGCTTGCTCCCCGTCGACTCATACGCCGACGCCAATCGCAGCAGCGCCGAATCGTCATACGCGCGGCCGGCAAAGGTCAGGCCCACCGGCATGCCGATATCCGCCATGACGCCCATCGGCACCGTCACCGTTGGCACCCCCAGGTGACGGATGGCGAGGTTGCCGTTGGCCACCCACACACCGTTGCTCCAGGCGATATCCGCCGACGCCGGGTTTACGTCCGCATCGGCCGGGCCCACGTCGGCGACGGTGGGGAAGATCACCGCGTCCAGCCCCAGCTTATCCATCCAGTCTTCAAGGTCGATGCGCCGTGTCTGCTCCAGGCCGCGCAGGCCGTCGGGCACGCTGCTGATCTTGTCCCACGGGGTGATGCCGCGTTCGGCCATGCGCACGTACTCGTCCATGCCGGCGGCCAGGTCGTCTTCGCGGTTGGGCAGGGTGCCGGGGTCGTGGGGGAAGATCTTCGGGCCGTCGACATCGGCCAGGCGGTTCAACGCAGGGTCGTTGTTGGCCCGCAGGAAATCATCGAACGCCCAGGCCGACAGTTCCCACAATTCATCGTGGAGGAATTCCTTGGACACCAGGCCGCGGGTAAATACTGTCGGTGCGCCCGGGCGGTCGCCTTCGCAATTGGAGACCAGCGGGAAATCCACCTCGAGCACTTCTGCGCCCGCGGCTTCGAGCGCCTTGCGAGCGGCTTCCCAGAGGTCGATCACCGAGGCGCGGGTTTTGATTTGCTGGCCGGTGGGGCCGCCGATGCCTGGGGCGTCGCTGGTACCTGCCTCGGGGTCGGCGTTGATGTACATGCGCGGCACGCCGAAGCGTTTGCCGGCGAGTGCATCGCCGGTGGCGGCCAGGGCGCCATAGGATTCGGGGCGTACCGAGGCGACACTTGGAATCGGTACCCAGGGTTGCATCCGCCACAGGTCGCCGCGTGTGTCGGGGTCTTCTTCCACCACCACGTCGAGCACTTCAAGCAGGTCGGCCATGGTGCGGGCGTAGGGCACCACCACGTCCATTGTCGGGGTCAGCGGCCAGTTGCCGCGCACCGAGATCACGCCACGGGACGGGGTGTAGGCACACAAGCCGTTGTTGGAGGCCGGGCCGCGCCCGCTGGACCAGGTTTCTTCCGCCAGGCCGAACGCCGCGAAGCTGGCCGCAGTGGCCGTGCCGGCGCCGTTCGAGGAGCCCGAGGCGAACGGTGCGGTGAGGTAGTCGGCGTTGTACGGGCTCTCGGCCCGGCCATATACGCCGCGCTGCATGCCGCCGTTGGCCATGGGCGGCATGTTGGTCTTGCCCAGGCAAATGGCGCCGGTTGCACGCAGCCGCTCGATGGTGAACGCGTCGCGGTAGGCGGTCAGGTTGGCGAATGCCGGGCTGCCGGAAGCGGCGGTGAGGCCCTTGACCAGGTAGCTGTCCTTGGCCGTGTAGGGAATGCCGTCGAGCGGCCCCAGGGTTTTGCCATTGGCCCGGCGAGCGTCGCAGGCTCGGGCTTCCTCAAGCGCTTGCGGGTTGCGCACCACCACCGCGTTGAGGGCTGTGGCGGTATTGGGGGCATCAAAGGCGTCGATCCTGGCGAGGTAGGCTTCTACCAGCTCAACCGCCGTGGTCTGGCCGGACTCAAGCGCAGCGCGCAACTGGGCAATGGAAACTTCGGTTACTTCGATCACGTGGTTATCGCCGGGGGCAGAAAAGGGGAGGGCTTGAGTGCTGACTCAATCCGTTCAGTGAAACTAGCTTACTGATAGATTTTTCGTAGCGCCAGCGCATGGCATCCCTTACTGTGGTTCCTCTTTTTCCTTATCGATAACGGTGCTGTTTATGTCCGATGAAGTGCGGCTTGTCGTCATCATCAATACCAAGCCTGGGCGGGGTGCGGACCAGTTGACCGCGTTTGCCAGGCTCGCTCCGCTGGTGCGGGCTGAAGCGGGTTGCATCCAGTACGACCTGCATCCGGTGGAAGGCAACAGCGACAGTTTTGTGTTGATCGAGACGTGGGCTTCAAAGGCGGCGCTCAAGGATCACCACGCAGCGCCTCACATGCTCGAAGCCGCGAAGCACAACCCGACATTTCGTGCCGGCCCCTCCAACGTTCTGGTGCTGGAACCCGCCGTCCAGACGCCCTGACTTCAACCCGGTGGCTCAAGGGGTTATCATTGCCCCTTCATTTTTTGCTGCCCGGAAAGATTTCGATGTTGTTTACAAGGACTGTCATGTCGAGCGCACTGCTCGCCGTTCTGGCCACCCAGGCTTACGCGTCCAACCTGGACCTGACCTACGAGGCACCCATCCTCAGCGCTGTACCCCTCACGCCGCAGGCTGAGCCCAAGCCGCGTTTCCCGGTCAAAAGCGTTGCGCCGGTGACCGTGGAAAACAGCTGCACCGGCCGCGAGTGCACCTACGAAGGCGACATCAGCCTGCCCCGTGAGGAGCAGACTGTGCGGCGCATTTCCATCGGTATTCAATAAGACCTGCTGGCGCCTCAGACAATCCCATACCGGGGCGCCGGCTTGCCCGTCTGCGTGGCTGCAAACAATGCGTCGCGCGCGGCGTCATAAGTGTCCCACAGCGAGCCATCGGCCACCGACGGCCAGGTGATCGTCTCGCCCTGATCAAGTCCGGCCAATGCCGCGTCCACCAGATTCTCGGTGGTCATGACCGACTCTTTTTGCAGCGCGGAAAGCGGAATGCCCGACTCGTCCCAAATTTCGGTAGCGGTGGACGCCGGCAGCACGATCTGCACTTTCACTCCGGTTTCTGCCAACTCCGATTGCAAGCCACGGCTGAACGCCAGGACATAGCTCTTGGTGCCGCTGTACACCGAACTGACCGGCAGCGAATGCACGCCCAACACCGACGCCACGTTGATGATCACGCCTTCATTACGCACCAGCATGCCGGGCAGCGCCGCGTGGGTCAGGCGGGTGAGGGCGGTGATGTTCAGGGCGATCTGGGTGGTGGAGTCCTCGACGGAGGATTGAGCCAGCGGGTGCAGGCGGGCCAGGCCGGCGTTGTTCACCAGCACCTGGATCGCCGGATTGCTGGCCAGCAGGCTTTCTACGCGGGCCAGGTCAGCAGGGTTCACCAGGTCGGCGCCAAGGGTCTGGACCTGACGCCCGTGGGTTTGCGTGATTTTTGCGGCGAGGGCTTTCAGCCGGTCTTCGCGACGGGCCACCAGGATCAGATCGTAGCCGCGAGCCGCCAATCGGTCGGCATACACCGCACCAATACCGGATGACGCGCCAGTGATAAGGGCAATTTTTGTGGAAGCGGGGGTCGACATGAACGGCTCCAAAAGATGAGTACTCAACCAATATTGTTGAGGGCTCAAGTTATAAGCTCGGCATTTGTCCTTGTCAATGGTTTAGTACTCAATCATTCTAGCGGCATGGAGGAACTGAAAATGCCAACCGAGAAGATCAATACCGATAAAGCACGCGCCGAACTTTTGGATTTGCTGGGTGACGTGGCGTGCACCAACAACGCGTTGCGCCGTGCCGCCAGGCGGCTGGGGCAGCTGTATGACGAAGCGCTGGCGCCGATTGGCCTGAAGGCCACGCAGGTCGGCTTGCTGGGTGAAATCACCCGGCTGTCGGCGGTGGATGAGCAGGGCGGGCCGACGTTGCAGGAGCTGGCCGGACGCCTGGCGATCCTGATGTCAGCGCTGACCCATGCCATGAAGCCGCTGGTGCGCGACGGGATTGTCGAACTGCGCCCGGACGCCCTGGACAAGCGCACCAAACGCTGTGTGCTCACGCCCAAGGGCGAAGCGCTGTTCAGCGAGGCGCTGGTGTACTGGGCCTCAGCCAATAATCGGGTGGAGGACGTGCTGGGGCATGACTCGGCGGCGCAGCTGCGGGGCATGGCGGATCATGTCGCCTCCGAAGCATTTCTGGCGGACTACAACAGTCGCTCTGTCCAGGCATAAGCCAGATCCTTTCGTTATTAGACAGACGCCGTTCGCGCATCCGATGCTGAGCTCCTCTCGATCAGGGGCTTTCCATGAGCACTCCACGCCAACTGAAACTGGGCGCGTTCATGCGCCCGGTCAGCATCCACACCGGCGCCTGGCGCTATCCCGGCGCTTACCGCGACGCCAACTTCAACTTCGCGCACCTCAAGCAGTTCGCCCAGACCCTGGAGAAGGCGCGTTTCGATGCCTTCTTCATGGCCGACCACCTGGCCCTGCTCAACATGCCCATCGAGGCGTTGAAGCGCAGCCACACGGCCACCTCGTTTGAGCCGTTCACCTTGCTGTCGGCCCTGAGCCAGGCCACCGAGCACATCGGCCTGGTCGCCACCGCGTCGACCACTTACGACGAGCCATTCCACATCGCCCGTCGTTTCGCGTCCCTGGATCACTTGAGCAATGGTCGCGCCGGCTGGAACATCGTCACCACCGCCAACCCGGATGCCGCGCAGAATTTCGGCCTGGAACAGGCCTACGCCCACGACGAGCGCTACGCCCGTGCACGTGAGTTCTACGATGTGGTCACCGGCCTCTGGGACAGTTGGGCCGATGACGCCTTCATCCGCGATGCCGACAGCGGCGTGTACTTCGACCCCGACAAACTGCACACCCTCAACCATCAAGGCCGCTACCTCAACGTGCGCGGCCCGCTGCACATTGCCCGGCCGGTGCAGGGCTGGCCGGTGATCGTGCAGGCCGGGGCCTCGGAGCCCGGGCGGCAACTGGCGGCAGAAACCGCCGAGGTGATTTTTGTCGCGCCGGGTACGCTGGAGGAGGGGCGTAAGTTTTATGCGGATATCAAGCGCCGGATGCTGGCGGTGGGTCGGCATCCCGACCACCTGAAGATTCTGCCCGGGGCCTTTGTGGTGGTCGGCGATACACAGGAAGAAGCCCGCCGGATTCGTGCGCACCTCGACAGCCTGGTGCATTACGAAAGTGCAATTGCCTCGCTGTCGATAGCACTGGGCACCGACGCAACCAGGTTTGATCCGGACCAGTACCTGCCACCCATTCCCGAAACCAATGCCAGCCAAAGCTCCCGGGAGCGGGTGCTGGCGCTGGCCGATCGCGAGCAACTGACGGTGCGCCAACTGGCCCAGCGCCTTGGTGGTTATGCCGGCTTGTCGTTTGTCGGCACGGCCCACAGCATTGCCGACCAGATGCAGCAATGGCTGGAGGAAGAGGGCAGCGATGGCTTCAACATCATGTTCCCGTGGCTGCCGGGCGGGCTCGATGATTTTGTCGCCAAGGTGGTGCCCGAGTTGCAGGGGCGCGGGATCTTCCGGCGGGAGTACGAAGGCTCTACCCTGCGGGAAAACCTCGGATTGCCGCGTCCGGCGAACCGCTTCTTCGCCGGATGACCGTGTATTTTCACGGTGGTTAGATCGTTTATTTCCTTCTGATTGGAGGCCATTCCCCAATCGCATATCCATCGCGCCGGTTTCGAACCAGTAACGGAGTCAGTCGGCGCGATCACTTCAAAGCCTCTGTCATCACGGAATTATCGGCTGCCTCGCTCCGATAAATCCCCATGCAGCGTCTATTCTTGCTGCTGGGCCAGCGCCTTGCGCCGTTGTGCGGCATCTCTAGAATCGGCCCCAGAACTTACTCATTTCCTGTCGATTACGGAGTTTCGAACATGATGAACGCCATGCAGATGCCAATGAACAACGCGATGCCAATGATGCCGATGATGGGCATGCCGATGATGATGGCCACCATGACCTGCAAGATGACCGACGAGGCCATGATGTGCACCATGAAGCCGGCCGCGGGCATGGACATGGCGATGTTCAAGAACAACGCCGAAATGATGGCGATGATGATGAACTGCGGCATGCCGATGATGATGCAGTGCGCCAACATGTCGATGATGTGCATGTCGCAAGACGGCATGGCGATGATGAACAGCATGTCCTCCATGAACATGCCGATGATGATGCCGATGGGCATGCCCATGCCGATGATGAAGTGCGTCATGGAATGCAAGATGGAAGCAGACTGCATGACCTGCAAGATGATGCCGATGCCAGGCATGAGCATGGACATGATGAACAACTGCTGCATGTTGATGATGAAGATGATGAACGACTGCGCCATGCCGATGATGATGAGCTGCAACGGCATGCCGATGATGTGCTGCACCTGCTGATTCGGTTGGCGTGAAATCAAAAAGCCCCGGCGAGTGCCGGGGCTTTTTGCGTTTCAGTCCAGGCGTTCCGGGTAGGTGATCACCAGGAACGCCACGGCCTCGCTGTCTGCGGGGTTGCGGTAGCGGTGGGGCTGGTCGGCGTAGAACAGGATCGAGTCACCGGTGGAAAGCAGGTAGCGTTCTTCGTTGACGCTGACTTCCAGCACGCCCTGGGCCACCACCAGGTTCTCCTGGATGCCCGGCCCGTGACCTTCTGAAACTTCTTCGCCGAGCGCCTTCAGGCGTATCTCGTAGAACTCCGACTGGCGCGCCATATCGTAGGGAAACAGCGCGCGGCTGATGAAGGTGCCGTCGGCACTCACCAGGCGTTTGCTCTGTTGCGCCGGCAGCAGTTCAACCCCTTCGAACGCGCGATTTTCCAGAAAGGCCGCCACCGAGACTTTCAGGCCTTTGGCGATTTTGCACAGCACTTTGATCGACGGCACGCTGCGCCCGGATTCAATCTGCGCGAGCATCGCGCGGCTTACACCGCAGTTGCGCGCCAGTGCATCCAGCGACAGGTAGCGTTTACTGCGCAGGCGTTGCAGGTTGTGGGCGACGCACTGGCCGATGGCGTCGTCGTCGCCGTTGTTGCAATCCTTGGGTTTGGCGGGGAGGTCGGGCACTTCGGGAATCGCATGCAGGAAATTCATGGCCTCACGCCCGGCGGGTATCGCTGGAGGTGGTGACGTGCGCGGTAAACACCGCGACCCCGGCCCGTGCCGCGTACATCGCCCACATCAACTCAGCCGCTGCGCGTGCCTGGCGGCGTTTGCGGTGGAGGGTGAAGTCGATGACGGTGGCGGATGTTTGCATGACGTAAATCTCTGGGGACTCAATGGCCCTACAGTAATCCGTGGCGCTTATTTCCATAAATACTGAGTTTGCATTTGGTAATTCGATTTTGGACTTAACGCCGATTGACGGCTGTTCGTTCATCAAGGGTGACCCGCCGGGCTTCACAGGCTTCCCACCACAGACCTTGTGCCGGACCGAGCCCGTCGCAAAAACGAATTCCAAGGATTTACCCCCATGCCCCCCGCGTTTCCGTTCCCCGCCCGAAAAGCCTGGCCCTTGCTGGGCTTTGGCGCCGCCCTGAGCTTCAGCCCCGTGACCCAGGCCGACGACACGCTGCAACTGGCCCCCGTTGAAGTCAGCGGCACCGAGGTCAGCGCCGACGAACTGGCCCAGGCCGAGCTCAAGAGCGTGCCCGGCGCCACCAATTACATCGACATGGGCAGCGTCGATCAGGGCCGGGTAAGCACCAACGAAGACGTGTTCAAGTACCAGGCCGGCGTATACGCCAAGGCGGCGAACAACGAAGGGGTGAAGCTTTCCATTCGTGGCTCGGGCATCAACCGCGGCCCGGGCGCTCACGCCTCCGGCCTGTACGAGACCTTCGACGGCCTGCCGCTGACCGGCCCCGGCGGCACGCCCTACGAACTCAAGGACCCGTTGTGGCTCAGCCGGGTGGAAGTGCTGCGCGGCGCCAACGGTTTTGACCGGGGCGCACTGGCCCTGGGCGGGGCGGTCAACTACGTCACCCACACCGGCTACGACGCTCCCAAATTGCAGGTGCGTTACGAGGCCGGCAGCCATGGCTACGCCCAGCGGGAGATCAGCTCGGGGCAAGTGCTGGGGGATGCCGACTACTACATCAGCCTCACCGACTCGCACTATGATGGCTTCGAGAACCACAGCGCCGGCAGCGGCAAAGGCATGGCGGCCAACTTCGGCTATCGCTTCAACCCTGACCTGGAAACCCGCTTCTACTTTCGCTACCGAGAAACCGACAACGACTCCCCCGGCAAGCTGACCCGCGACCAGATCAGCCACGACCCGCGCGCCGCTGCCGCGCTCAACCTGACGCGGGACTCGAAACGTACGCAACCGGGCTCGACCTGGATCGCCAACAAGTCCACCTTGCACCTGGACGATAACGCCCGGGTCGAGGTCGGGCTGGCGTATCACGACTACCCGATGGACCTGCGCGAAGGCACCAACCGCCTCAAGGTCGCGTACACCGACGTCAGCGGCACCGTGAATTACATCCGCCAGGACACGTTGTTCGGGCGCGACAGCAAGACCACCCTCGGTTTGCGCACCACCCAGGCGATGCCTAACAACGGTGGCTCGGAATTCGTGCGGATCCCCACCGGCAATACGGCGGGCTACGCGCCCGGCACTAAGACCCGCGACTATAGCTACCTGGGTTCCGACACCGTGCTGCATATCGGCAATGACCTGGAGCTGGTGCCGGACCTTTGGCTGACCACCGGGCTGGCGGCGATCTACACCCGCCGCGAAACCGAAGTCAGCTACCCAGAAACCCACACACCCGTCAGCCAGCACGATTGGGATTACGCGCCACGGGTCGGCCTGCGCTATGACTTCAGCCCGCAATTGCAGGTGTACGGCAACCTGAGTCGCTCGGTTGAGCCGCCTCATGCATGGTCGATGATCTGGGGCTCCAACAAGTATTTCCCGGCAAACAGTGGCCCGGCGAGCGGGTTACAGCGTGAAGGCGTAAAACTGAAAAACCAGACCGCCACCACCTTGGAAGTCGGTGGCCGCGGTGAAGAGTGGTTCGGCCAGTGGGACCTGGCGCTGTACCGTTCCGAGGTGCGCCACGAATTGCTCAGCGTCGAAACCCAGGCCGCGACGTCCACCACGTCCGCAGTCATCGCCGAATCCAACGCCAGCCCCACCGTGCACCAAGGCCTGGAACTGAGCCTGATCAGCCCGCTGTGGGACGGCGGCCGCACCGGCCAGCTTGCCTTGCGCCAGGCCTATACCTACAGCGACTTCCACTACCGCAACGACGACCGCTTCGGCGACAACACCTTGCCCGGCGTCCCCAAGCACTACTACCAGGCGCAACTGCGCTACAGCCACCCGAGTGGTTTCTACACCAGCCTCAATGGCGAGCATTCATCGCGGGTGGCGGTGGACTATGCCAATTCCTACTACGCGGCGGCCTACACGCTGCTCGGTGCGACGCTTGGGTATGACGCGCCGAAGCACGACTGGCAAGCCTGGGTCGACCTGCGCAACCTGACCAATCGGCGTTACGCGAATACGGTCACGCCGGGTTATGACGACAAGGGGATGGATGTGGCGCGGTCTACGCCGGGGGATGGCATGGGCGTGTACACCGGGGTTTCCTGGAGCTGGCGCTAGTAAGCCGGGCGAAGGTCAAATGTAGGAGCTGGCTTGCCTGCGATAGCATCACCTCGGTGTTACTGAAACACCGAGTCGCCTGCATCGCGGGCAAGCCCGGCTCCCACATTGGATCGGGTTTTACGGCCTGATTTTTTTGCTTTTAGCGCTGTTTTTTTTGTAACAATTGCGTGTATAAGATAAAGCCTGCTCAACTGAAAGATCATTGTTCATGAGCAGTTAGTTGCTGGCGCCATCGGCGCGGGTAGTTAAGCGGGTACGCACATGGAATGTCGCCGTACGCGCAAGCACAGTTATCCAGTCATCGACTTTATAGGCTGTCCTTTTATTCAGGGTGGCTTACGTAATGTTGGGATCAATTGCGCCCGTTTTATCAACTTAAACTTAATTAATCTGTTGTAGATGGAGTATTACCATGCAAAGGAAAGCACTGTTCAAATACGTCGCGTTGTTGTGGGTGCCGCTGATGGCGGGCTGTATCAGCACCCAGCCTTCACAGGTGCCGGAGCGCGCCATCCAGGTACCGCTGGAGCAGGCCACCACGGTCGATAACTGCTCCGAGGGTTGCCCTTCCGGCGGTGGGCCGCTGACGTTGAATCGCCTGGCCTACACCCTCAATAACAACGCCTCGACCAAGTTTGCCAACTGGGTGGCCTACCGGATTACCAAGTCCACACCGGCCAGCGGGCGCCCGCGCAATTGGCAGACCGACCCCGACATCCCGGCGGGCGAAACCCTTGACCCGGTTGACTATAACGGTGCCAACGTGGCGCTGAAGGTCGACCGCGGGCACCAGGCGAACCTCGCGTCGATGGCCGGCGTGGCCGATTGGCAGGCCCTCAATTACCTGTCCAATATCACCCCGCAAAAGTCCGATCTGAACCAGGGGCCGTGGGTACACCTGGAGGATCAGGAGCGCAAACTGAGCGAGGACGCGACGGTGGATGAGGTGTATGTGATGACCGGCCCGCTGTATGAGAAATTCATCGGTACTTTGCCGGGCACGAATAAGGTCCACACGATCCCCAGCGGTTACTGGAAGATTGTTTCCGTGGGCAAGTCGCCGCAAGACGGACTTTACGCTTCCTTCATCATGAATCAGGAAGCACCCAAAGGCGCCAACTTCTGTGATTACCGCGCAACGGTGGAACAGATTGAACAACGTTCCGGGCTGACATTCTGGAGTGAGTTGCCGCAAGCCGTGCAAGTGGCACTTAAGTCAAAGCAAGGGCAATTGCCGCAGAGGATTGGTTGCAAGTAATCACCTTGCTGTAGAAGTTGGTCGTTAATTATCCTCTTCATTAAGTTGGCAGGCGCGGGAGTGCCTGTTGACTCATGGTTGTTTTAACTAAGTGAATAATATTAAAGAGCGTACCGCGTATCTCTCGCTCGGCTGACCGCACATCACTCATGATGGCCTGGACTTGCTCCTCCCTCGTTTTACTGTCATCGTTCGCGCAATTGGTAATCTTTCTTGTTTGAGAAATTTTTGCGCATGCATGACTTTCCTGTCGCTGAAGGTGATATAGCCCGTCGCCAGCAGACCATCACCGCCCTCTACAGCGACCATCATTCCTGGTTGCACGGTTGGCTGCGCAAGAAACTCGGCTGTTCGCAACATGCCGCCGACCTGGCTCACGACGCGTTTATCCGCATCCTGTTGCTGGCCGAACCTCATACCATCAAGGAGCCCCGGGCGTTTCTGGCGACGACGGCGGGGCGCCTGATGATTGATGGCGCACGTCGGCGGCGGATCGAGAAAGCCTACATGGAAGCCCTGGCGATTCAGAGCGAAGACGCCGGCATGCCTGACCCTGCGGCAATTCATGTGGCCCTCCAGGCCCTGGAACGGATTGCCGAGATGCTCACCGGCTTGCCCGCCAAGGCTCGCGAAGCCTTCCTGCTCAGCCGCCTCGACGGGCTGACCTACAGCGAAATCGCCGATCAACTGCAGGTGTCATCCAGCACGGTGAAGAACTACATTTCCAGCGCGTTGGTGCATTGCTACCACACCCTGCACGGGGCGGACCCGCTGTCGTGAGTTCCGAGCAGATCATCAGTGAAGCGGCCCGCTGGCTGACGTTGTTGCACGATGACGCCGTGACCGAGGCCGACCGCGCCGCCTTCGAGCATTGGCGCCAGGCCGACCCACGGAATGCCGTCGCCATTGAGCGCATGCGCAGCCTGTGGGGCAGCCTCGACGCATTGCCCGCCGCCCCGGCACGCATTGCCCTGAACCGCGCGTTTGCCCCGCAAAAACCACGGTTTGCTGCCCGAGGCACCCAGGCCCTCGCGTTACTGGGTGTGTTGCTGTGCGGCTGGGCAGGCTTTGAGCGGATGCCGGTGTGGATGGCCGACCAGCGCACCAGCATCGGTGAACGCCGTCAGGTGGCACTGACGGACGGCAGCCAGGTACAGCTCAACAGCAACTCGGCGCTGGACGTGAAGTTCGACGGCCACCAACGGGTGATCGAATTGTTGCAGGGCGAGATGTGGGTCGAGGTGGCCAAGGACGCGCAACGGCCGTTCGTGGTGCACACCGACCAGGGCACGGCCACGGCGTTGGGCACGCGGTTCCTGGTGCGCAAGGCCGAGGATGGCTCCACCGTGGTCAGCGTGATCGAGTCCACCGTGGCCGTCAAAGGCAGCCGCGCAGGCGAGGTGAAAGTGCCGGCAGGGCAGAAGTCGACGCTCCGTGACGGACAGGCCGGCGAGCCGCAAGCCATCGGCAATGCCGACCCGGATGCCTGGACCCGCGGCCTGCTCAAGGTCGACGACCAACCCCTGAGTGACGTCCTGCAAACCCTCGCCGGTTACCGCCACGGCCTGGTGCGCTTCGACCCGCAGGCACTGAAAGGGATGCGCGTGTCGGGGGTGTTCAAGCTCGATGACACCGGCGCGGCACTGGCGTCACTGGCGGATAACCTGCCGATCAGGGTGGAGTACTTCACGGATTTGGTGGTGGTGATCAAGCCGCTGTAAAAAACCTGAATAAAAACTGCTCTCATTCATACCCGATTTTCCGACATGGCCGTCATGACTAATAGAACCCCATTTTCCAGGACTTCTCATGTCGCGCCTTGCTCGTCCCTTACAGCCACTGGCCCTTTCAGTGGCGATGGCTTTTGCCGCCGTACCCCTGCTGACCATTCAAGCGTCCTTTGCTGCTGAAAGCGCCGCGTTCGCCATTCCCGCCGGCGACCTGAGCCAGGCCCTCAACAGCCTCGCCGAACAGGCGGGCCTGGTATTGGCGTTTGATTCGAGCCTGACGCGCGGCAAGCGCAGCAACGGCCTGAACGGGCAGTACAGCACCGACGCCGCACTGGCCCAACTGTTGGCCGGCAGCGGCCTGCAAGCCCTGAAGATCGCCGATGACCGCTACCGCCTCGAAGCCATCCCGCCCAGCGATGGCGCCATGGAATTGCAGGCCACCACCATCAGCGGCGCGTACCAGGCGCAAAGCCCCACCGGCCCGGTGTCCGGCTACGTGGCCACCCGCAGCCTGTCGGGGACCAAGACCGACACTGCGCTGATCGAAACCCCGCAGTCGATCTCCGTGGTCACCAAAGACCAGATGCGCGCGCAGAACGCCGAGAGCCTCAACCAGATCCTGCGCTACAGCGCCGCTGTGATCCCGGAAACCCGTGGCTCCACCGCCTCGCGCCTCGACCAGTTGACCATCCGTGGCTTCGCCCCGGCCACCTACCTCGACGGCCTGCGCATGCCCTCAAGCCGGGATGCGTTGCCGCAGAAAGACGCCTTCGACCTGGAGCGCGTCGAAGTACTGCGCGGGCCGGCGTCGGTGCTGTACGGGCAGGGCACGCCCAGTGGTGTGATCAACATGGTCAGCAAGCGCCCGCTGGACACGCCGTTCCATGAAGTCGGCGTCGAGTACGGCACCTTCAACAAGAAACGCACCACCTTTGACTTGAGCGGCCCGCTGGACGATCAAGGCGTATATTCCTACCGCGTCGCCGGCCTGTTCGACGATGCCGACGGGCAGATCGACCACACCGAAACCCGTCGCCAGTCCCTGTCCACCGCCTTCACCTGGCGCCCGGACGACAACACGTCGCTGACCTTGCTCGGGCATTTCCAGAAGGACCCCAAGGGGGCGTCCTACGGTTCGATGCCGGCCTGGGGCTCGGTATTGCACAGTCCGACCGGGCGCAAGATCGACGTGGATTTCTATGACGGCGAGAAAAGCTTCGAGAAGAGTGACCGCGAGTATTACTCCATCGGCTACGCCTTCGAGCACCACTTCAACGATGTCTGGACCGTGCGCCAGAACGCCCGCTACCTGCGCAGCGAAGGGCAATACCGCAGTCTCTACAGCAATTACCTGGAGAGCGATTACCGCACCATCCGGCGCTCTACCATTGCCAGTGACGTGAACATCGACGCCTACGCCCTCGACAACCAGTTGCAGGCCAGATTCGACACCGGCCCGCTGCAGCACACCGTGCTGATGGGCGCCGATTACCAGAACACCAGCACCGACACCAAGTCGGGCAGCGGCGTGTACACCGCCGGCCCTACGCTGGATATTTTCGACCCGGTTTATGGCGCCGCAGTGCCGGTGCCGGCCTACACCAGCGACGCTACTTCCCGCAGCGAGCAAACCGGCGTGTACCTGCAGGAACAGATGAAGTGGGACAAATGGGTGTTGTTGATGGGCGGGCGCTATGACTGGGCCACCACCGACAACAGCACCCTGGCCATGACTACCCAGAAGAAGACCAAGTCTTCCCAGGACAGCAAAGCCTTTACCGGCCGCCTGGGCCTGGTCTACCTGTTCGATAACGGCTTGGCGCCTTACGTCAGCTATTCGGAATCCTTCCAGCCGCAATCCGGCACGGGCTACGGCGGTTCGACGTTCCAGCCCACCGAAGGCAAACAGACGGAAATCGGCATCAAGTACCAGCCGCCGGGCAGCAACAGCTTTATCACCGCGGCCATCTTCGACCTGCGCCAGACCAATGTGCCGACGCTGGACCCGGACGCTTCCCACCTGTGCAACGGCTCGCGCTGCCAGATCCAGGACGGCGAAGTGCAGTCCCGTGGCTTCGAACTGGAAGGCAAGGCCAGCCTGAACGACAACCTGGACATCACCGCAGCCTACGCCTACCTGGATAACCGCATCAGCAAGTCCAACAACACCGTGCGTTATGCGCCCATCAGCGACATCGGCGTGGGCCCGGCGATCGCGGCCGAAGGCACCACCACCTACGCCGTACCGCGCCATACCGCCTCGGCCTGGGCGGACTACACCCTGCACGACGGCACGCTGAAAGGCTTCGGCGTGGGGGCCGGTGCGCGTTATGTCGGCTCATCGTGGGGCGATACCGCCAACACCCTGAAAGTGCCGGGCTACACCTTGTTTGATGCGGCGGTGCACTACGACATTCCGCACATCAATCGCCAGGGTGACAACCTGCGCCTTGCGGTGAACGCCACCAACCTTGCGAATAAAGAGTATGTCGCGTCCTGCTATTCCTACTCGTGGTGCTGGTATGGCTCACAGCGCACCGTGCAGGCGAGTGCCACGTATCAGTGGTAAATAAAAAAGGCCTTGGCGAAAGGATTCGGGAGCAGCAGCGCCAAGGCCAAAAACCAGAGCGTTCGCCGATCAGGCCATAAGCGTATCCAGGATGCGTTTTCCCAGGGCTTCGGCGACCGCCTCGGATTCGATATTGGCAAAGCCCAGCAACAGCCCGGGGCCGGTCTGGCCTTGAATATTCCAGTCGCTCAAGGCCTCTGCATAAATGCCCGCCTGCGCCAGGCGCTCCACGCACACGCGGTCTGACTGTTGCGCGTTCAGGCGCAGGATCAAATGCATCCCGCCCGGTTGGGCATCGATCGAAATCTGCTCGCCCAGGGCCTTGCGCAGCCCCCTGGCCGTGGCCTCCCGACGCTCACCGTAGAGTTTGCGCATACGCTGGATATGCCGCGCAAAATGCCCTTCGGCCATGAACGTCGCGACGATCGCCTGGGTCAGTTCCGGGCAACCGCCGAGGAAGGTCTGGCTGACGTGTTCGAAGCGTTCCACCTGCGCGTCGGGCACCACCAGATAGGCGAGGCGGATCCCCGGAAACAGCACCTTGCTGAACGTCCCGGCGTAGAGCACCCGGCCGTCGCGGTCCAGGCTCTTGAGGGCCGGCAGCGGGCGGCTCACGTAGCGGTATTCGCCATCGTAGTCGTCTTCGATGATCCACGCCTGCTGGCGGCTGGCCCAATCCAGCAGTTCCAGGCGCCGGGGCAAGGACAGCGAGACACACAGCGGGCTTTGATGGGCCGGCGTGACCACCACCGCGCGGGCGCTTTTGCCCTGTTGCACGGCCTGGGATACCTGCATGCCGTCCTGGTCCACCGGCACCGGTATAGCCTTGATATTCAGGTAATCCAGCAATGGCCGGGTGAACAGGTAGCCTGGGTCTTCCACCAGCACTCGGTCGCCCGGTTCCAGCAGTGCGTGGGCGATCAGGCCGAGCGTATTGCGATAGCCCGAGGTGACGAAGACTTGCGCAGGTGAGCAGTGGATGCCCCGCGCCATCTGCAAGTAGCTGGCAATCGCCGTGCGCAGGGAGTTCAGGCCGTAGACGCACGGGTTGGCCATGTCTGCGACCTGGGTGGCACGCACGCAACGGGCGGCGATTTTCGACCAGATCTTGCGCGGGAACGCATCCAGTGCCGGCAGGCCCATTTGAAACGGTAGCACGGCGGCTTTTTGCCTCACGGCATTGTGGTCGCTGATGGCGGTGGGGCGCTCCGGCAGGCTGGCCTTGATCCCTTCAGCCACCACGGTGCCGGCCTGGCCACGGGCCTGGATATAGCCTTCGGCTGCCAGCAGCGAATACGCGGTGTCGATGGTGCCCCGGGCCAGCCCCAGTTCCTTGGCCAGGGCCCGGGCCGCGGGTATGCGTTCGCCCGGCTTGAGCAGCCCGTCGGCAATTGCGCTGCGGAACCGCCAGTACAGTTGCCGATAAATCGGCTCCGAAGCGCCAGCGTCCAGCGGTGAAAGGGCTTTGATCGAGGTGCTCATCCGGTGGTGGGTCCTGTTCAGGTGGCGAAGTAGTCGTGCAGCGCCTGGTCGGTCTGGAGGCGGGTCTGGGCCAGGCTTTCCGGGCGTGAAGCGGTGCCTTCGACGGTGAAGAAGGTCACGTCATGCAGGCCGATCATGCCCAGGATGGTTTTCAGGTATGGCGTCAGGAAATCCGGCTGGTGCGCACGCTCCCCGGAAAATCGCCCGCCCGAGGCCACGGCCACGAACACTGGCCGGTCCTGCAACAAGCCGATCTTGCCCTGGGCCGAGATATCGAAGGTGCGGCGCACCCGCGCAATATGATCGAGCCACAGCTTGAGGGCCGCAGGCACCGAATAGTTATGCATGGGGGTGGCGATCACCACGATATCCGCCAGTTCCACTTCCCGGACCAGGCGTTCGGACTGGGCCATCGAACCCTCTTGCGAGACGTCCACCAGCGACTGCTGGGACGTTGCGTAAGGCTCGTCCACCGGCGCCAGGGCATTTCCAGCGATCAGGCGCTGCACCACCTCGGCGGCCGGGTGCCGCTGGCGCAGGCATTCGATGATCTTGTGGGAGAGCGCGTTGCTTTCCGACGCTTGCCCGCGAGGGCTGGCGCTGACATGGAGGATATTCATGGTGCGGTGCTTCCTGAATGGATGGCCTTCAGTCTACGAACCCCATGACCCAGGCCAAAGAGCCAAGAATCAAGATTCAGAGTAGGCCATGGCGGCGCATTCATGGCCTATTGTTCAAGCCAGTTCATGGATCTTTTGGGGTAGGCCATGGCGCCGCAAGATGGCGGCTTCATCCAACTGCTACAGGATTTCACCATGACAACACGTCTCGACTACTCCAAGGCTTCCCCTGAAGGTTACAAAGCGTTCGGCGGGGTTTACGTCTACCTGCAGAACAGTGGCCTGTCCAAGGAGCTGATCGACCTGGTCTACCTGCGGGTTTCCCAGGTCAACGGCTGCGCCTTTTGCATCGACATGCACTCGCGGGACCTGCTCAAGCAAGGCCTGGCCGTGGACAAGCTGGTGCTGGTGCCGGTCTGGCATGACGCTGGCACGGTCTTCACCCAGCGTGAGCGCGTGGCGCTGGCGTTTGCGCAAGCCGTTACCGCCAGTGATGTTTCGGACGCTGACTACGCGGCGGCTGCCGCCGAGTTCAGCGACAAGGAACTGGCCGACCTCACCTACGGCATTGCACTGATGAACGCCTTCAACCGCCTGGGCATCACCTTCCGCACCACGCCGGCGGCAGCCGCCAAGGCTTAAGCCGCTTCGTTGTGGCGAGGCGGCCGGGCCCCTCGCCACATCCCCCACTGTATTTCCTGAGGGCTCACCCCATGGCATGGCTACTTCTCGGCTTGGCCGGCATCCTTGAAATCGCCTTCGCGTTCGCGATGAAGGCCTCGGATGGCTTCACCCGATTCACCCCCGGATTGCTCACCGTGGTGACCGGTGTTTCCAGCGTGATCCTGCTTTCGATGGCGCTGCGCACGCTGCCGGTGGGCAGCGCCTACGCGGTCTGGACCGGAATCGGCGCGGCCGGCACGGCGATCCTGGGCATGGCGTTGCTGGGGGATTCCACCGCGCCGTTGCGGGTGTTGTGCATTGTGCTGATCCTGGCAGGTGTGATCGGTCTCAAACTGGTGTCGGTAAATTAACCGAGAAGGCAATTTGCTGGCCCCTTTGTAACAAAATCCTCGCCAAAATCACTTTTATTTTCAGGTGGTTAGGCGGGATGCAAATGCGCAATGTTGGAATCATGCTGATCGCCTGTTCCCTGGCGGGTGGGGCGGTTTCGGTTCAGGCACGGGAGCTGCGGGACAACGACCGGTATATGTGCAGCTGGGGGGCGGGCACGGCGGCCCGGGCGCAGGAGTTGAAGCTGTCGGGCGTCTCGCTGTATGCCGCGCGCCAGAAACTGAAGACCTACCAATTCAAGAAACCCTGGATGCACATGATGGCCATGGGCATCACCGAACAGACCTACGACAGCCGTTCGCGGGTCAAGCCCGAGGTGATTCGCCAGAGTTTTTACCAGGACTGTTTGCGCTACAAGCTGGCGCGTAAATAACCCCTATTTATCCAGCAGTAACTGGAACCTGGAGTACGACTGATCGTAGGCGGGCTCCCATGGAAAGTGCCCTTGTTTGTCCGGCCAGACCATTTGCAGCGCGGGGAAGTCGGCCTTGATCGATGCACCGCCCAGTACAAAATCTGCGTAAGCCTGTCCAACTTCGCCCTGGAGCCAGTGCGCATACTGGCCCCAGGTAACCGAAGAGGCACATGCCATGACCCGCTACGTCATCACCCCGAACGAAATCCCGTCCCTAGCCATCCAGGGCGACGACGCTCGCTTCCCCCTGCGCCGGGTGTTCTGCGTCGGGCGCAACTACAGCGAGCACGCCCGCGAAATGGGCCACGACCCGGACCGCGAGCCGCCGTTCTTCTTCATGAAACCGGCCGATGCCGTGGTGCCTGCCGAAGGCGTGATCGCTTATCCGCCGCTGACCGCCGACCTGCACCATGAAGTCGAGTTGGTGGTAGCCATCGGCAAGGGCGGGGTGGACATCGCCCCGGAAGACGCCTTCGCGCATATCTGGGGTTACGGCCTGGGCATCGATCTGACCCGCCGCGACCTCCAGGCCCTGGCGAAAAAGGCTTCTCGTCCGTGGGAATGGGCCAAGGCTTTCGATGAGTCGGCACCCTGCACCGCGTTGCGGCCGGTGAGTGCCGTCGGCCATCCGGGCAGCGGGCGTATCTGGCTCAAGGTCAATGGCGAGCAGCGCCAAGTGGGCGATCTGGCGGACCAGATCTGGTCGGTCAGCGAGGTCATCAGCCATGCGTCCAGATCCGTGGCGCTGAAGGCCGGCGACCTGATCTTCACCGGCACCCCGGCGGGCGTCGGCGCCTTGCAACCGGGCGATGTGGTGACCGCCGGAATCGACGGCCTGGCGGAGCTGAGCTTCACCCTCGGCCAGGGTTGACGCTACAGTGGTGCCAGGCCCTTCGAGAAATACGTATGCCCGGCACCCGCATCACCACCTACGGCATGGAACAGCGCAGCGACCGCTCCGACTTCTACATCCGCGACAAGCGGGGCAGGGCGGCGCTGACCAGTCCCCATCGCCACGAATACTTCCAGATCCAGATCAACCTGGGCGGCGACACCGTGCAGCACATCGGCGGTGCGGTGCGCCCGTTCCCGAAGAAGGCCCTGGCCTTTATCCTGCCCCATCGCCTGCACGTGATTCCCCATCCCGAAGACGGCGACTTCATGCTGATCAATTTCAGCCAGGGGTTTTTCCTGCCGCAACTGACCTGCGACCCGCTGGACCTGGAAGACATACCCATTGGCCAGGCGCCGGAACTGTCGCCGTTCCGCTTCCAGGAACAACTGGACTTCATCCTTGAGGACGCGGCATTCGAGGAAGTCAAAACCTGGCTGGAACACATGCGCACCCTGGACGCCCACCGCAGCTTCGGCGCCCGGGAGCGGCTCAAGGGTTACCTGTTCCAGTTGATCGGGCTGGTGTGCCAGCAGTATGCCGAGCCGCTCCAGGCCTTTGCCGCCAACAACGCCACCCGCCGTGGCCGCAAGGATGCGCTGGCGCGGGTCCAGGGCTACATCCGTGAGCATCTGCACGAGCCGTCGCTGAACCTGACCGATGCCGCGGCGGCGGCCTTCCTGTCGCCCAACTACCTGACCCACCTGCTGCGCAAGGAAACCGGCAAGCCTTTCTCCCAACTGGTGCTCGACCGGCGCATGCAGCTGGCGCGCACGCTGCTGCTCAACAGCCCGCAGATGATCGGTGCGATTGCGCACCGTTGCGGGTTTACCGACGAGGCCTATTTTTCCCGGTGTTTTCGCAAGGCCCACGGGCTGGCGCCGGGGCAGTTCAGGCGGCGTGAGCAGGACTGACGGTGTTTTACAAATCCAACACAACCCATGTGTTTCAATTTACATACAATTGAGCGTCTCGGTGAGAAGCTTGGCGATGATGTTCGCTATCAGAAACACAAGGTGCAATGAGTGTATGAGTGAGCTGGAACCCCCTCCATCCAACGCCTTCCGCTATTTTGTTGTCGGGGTTCTGTGTGTGGCGGTGATGCTGGGGGCCTATTTCGTGCGGCTCAATGCCCAGGTGGACCGGCAGCGGGAAGAAGCAGCGGAGCGCCTGGCGTTATGTCGCCAGGCAGCCAGCGTTTCGCGTACCACGCCTCAGGACGAATTGGTGCTGGTGGATCCGTGCAAACATTTGACTGAGCATTACTTGAAGAAGCCCACGCACTTTTAATCAATACCCTTATTTTTATCGCGGAATTAAACAGCGCAAGTTTGTTTAACTTAGGGTTTGTTGCACCAAAAAGTGGCGCTTTGAATAATCGGATCCATTAAAAAAGTGTGGTTATTGAAGGGCTTAGGCGCGGCTTGATCCGACGAAAGGCTTAAAAATATCTTGTTACAGATTGCTCCGGTCGGTATTATTGCCGGGCGTTCACCTCCCACGGTTTATGCATTTTTAAATCCCAAGTTTCCATCAGCTACTTGGGATTTTTTTTGCCTGGAATTTGGTGTTTTCGACAGCGATTCCCTTGCACGTCCTGTCGCTTCCACTGAGCATTCTCACTGCTGCCAGGTTGGTTTTCCGTCGTCCTGGTATATCCCACCCTACGCTACCCCGGCATGCCCGAGGAAAAATAAGCATTTAAGACGTGATAATAAATTTGGTATTAAATTTCCAACAGTATTTGTGAGAAATGTGTTGTTGTACTTTGCAGGCGTGCGCGTTTCTTTATGAAAAGTATTAAACGTACTGCACTCGATTGCCCTTTTTTCGGCGGGTATAGAAAACATTGATTTGTGAGTGTAGTGGGCTTTTTTAGGTGGCTGGTGTCGTATTGGTTTAGTGATATTTTCTTACGTAAAATTTTGAAGACGTATTTTTTTTGTCGTTTTTTGAGTGGAGTAAAAATACCGGATTTAGATCTAGTTACGAATCGAGGCTTGATTGCTTTTTTGGCCGTGTCACCTTGTTTCGGCGAATAGAGTGTTCGCTCGTTTCCGGGTGTTTAATCTGAAAGGGTATTATATGTCGAACTTACAAGCGCTTCATAATTCCACCATGACCAATGGTTATGCGGATAATTACTCAAAGTCTGCCTCTGAAGAGCCCAGCAAAACACAGCCTTCAAAAGGTTATGGTGACGGCCAGCCAACTCAGCAGAGTTCAGGCACCGGACGTAAGTGGCATGATCTTAATAATGATGGTGTTACGAGCCTCTCTTACCAGAATGGTGTCTATCATTCTTCCGAGCGGGGGAAGGGCTTACTTCCTTTTATGTTGGATGAGTCAAAGGTCAAAAGCGCTCTGCAGGATTGGTCGGATGTTGCCAACGTTACATTTACAGAGAGTAAAAATCCTGCAAATGAGGGGCACCTTAAGCTGGCTGTTCACACGTATCCTAATACACCTGATGGCGTGCCCAAAGAACCAGGATCTGAAGTGGTCTTTTTTCAGACGGCAAGGGGGACGGACGCTCCATCAATATCCAAACAAAAAATCATGCGCGAAGTGGGGCATGCAATGGGGGTTCAACGTCCCGACCATGCACCTGGCTCGTTGATGGACGATATAGAGCAAGCCCAGAAACTATATGGTGCAAATTACAATACGCGTAATACCGACACGGTTTATGGCTTTAATTCAAATGCTGATCGCGATCAGTATAGTTTGAAGGACCCTGATACGTATCGAATGATGCCGAGGCATATGCAAGAGGCTAATTCTGCGCCGGAATTTAGTGTGTGGGATGGTGGCGGTAATGACACGTTTGACTTTTCAAAGTTTACTCAGGACCAGACCATTAATCTGGGGGCAGGAACGTACTCCAATGTGGGGAGTGGTGTGAATAATGTGTCCATTGCCAGAGGCGTGACGATCGAAAATGCCAAGGGAGGAACAGGTAACGATAAGATTATCGGTAACCAGGCAAATAACGTCATCGTGGGTGGCGGCGGTCGGGATCAACTATGGGGCGTAGGGGGGAACAACACCTTTAAATATAACGAAGTGTCCGACTCTACTCATGATAAAGCTGACTGCCTGATGGATTTTGTCAGTGGCAAGGACAAAATTGATATCACCGAAGCCATGACCAAAGCTGGTGTTGCGCCGCGACTGGTGCAAAATTTTACTGGCACGCCCGGTGATGCGGTAATCGGGTTTCACCCGACCGATAAACTTTACTATCTGGCTATTGATACCTCAGGTAACGGCAAAACCGATTTCCTTATTAAAAGTACCAAGCCTATTGTTCCAAACGACATCGTCGTGCCTCGTTAAGCGTTGCCGTCTTTTGGCGGCGTGACGAATCGGTGCAGGCCGGGAGTGTACGGCCGGCACCTACGTTGTGGGTATGGGGGGCTCAGTCGGTGATCGTGGCTATCTCGGCGCGCATCCGCCCGTTGCGTTTGGCTTGATACAGCAATCTGTCCACCTGTTCGACAAACACCAGGGCTTCGCTTCCCGGGCTTACCGTCCGGGTGCCTACCCCCAGGCTTAGCGTCAGCAGGTCGGACACCGCCGAATTCCCATGCTTGATCTGTTGCTGGCGGATCAAGTGCAGGCAGCGCTCGGCCACACGCAGGGCAGACTCGGCGTCGGTTTCCGGCAATAACCACACAAACTCTTCACCGCCGATGCGCGCAATGAAATCCCGTGGCCGGTTGGCCGCCCGGGAGAGCGTGCTCGCCACTTGCCGCAGGCATTCGTCACCCTTGATATGCCCGTAGAGGTCGTTGTACTGCTTGAAATAATCGATATCCAACAGGATCAACGACAGCGGCAACTGGCTGCGCAGGGCGCTGGTCCACTCACGCGCCAGCACGGTGTCGAACATGCGCCGATTGGCGATGCCGGTCAGGCCGTCCTGGAAGGAATATTCCTCCAGCTGTTTCTGCAAGCGGATCAAGTGCTCTTCGGTCTTCTTGCGCTCGCTGATATCGAACATGAAGCCGATCAGTGCTTGCACCTCGCCATCCTTGCGCTCCACGTGCACCACGTCGCGAATCCACACGTACTCGCCGCTGGCGGTCAGCGCGCGGTAATCGGCTTCGTGGTCGACCCCGGCGCGGGACTGCGAGACGCAGAAGTTGACCACGTATTCGCGGTCGTCCGGGTGCATGCGTTCTACCCAGTCATCCACGGTGGCCCAGCTCTGGGGCGTCCAGCCCAGCAACGTCTCGATCTGCGGGCCGATGTAGCTGAAGGTCATGGTTGCCCAGTCGATGCGCCAGGGAATCGCCTTGGTGGATTCCAGCAAGGTCTTGTACACGGCGCTGTCGGGTTCGCTCGGCGGTTCGATGCTCATGGGGATGCTCTTGATGGCGGCAAAAACCCAGAGCATCTGGCCATCATCGACAGGAATCAAGTGCTACGCGCGGCATCGGATGAGAGGTCGTGGTGTGGTTTTTCTGGCGTCAGCCGGCCAGCGGTTTCAGGCAAAATGAGCACCAAGTATCACTTTTGACTTAATTCCCCGGCAGGTTGAAAAAGCTCATCTACCCTAGACGGATCACGTCCACTGAGCCTGGTCCAGCGAAGGGTGCCCGCATGGTCTCGATAGCCGAGTTTCGCCACATCATGGAGTCGGGTTTTCTGCCCCTCGCCTGTGACTGCTCACTGAACAGCGACGGTTCGCTGCGCATCAACATCTTCGACCCGGCCTCCGGGCGCGTCGACCTGCTGCTGACCCGCGTGTCGCCCCAGGGTCTGGACAGCATCCGTTCCATCTCAAACCTGATTGGCGAACTGCGCACCGAGATCAAGGCCGGGCGCAGAGGGTTTGCGGCGGTCAGTTAGCGATCAGGAGATCGCTTGTGCCGTCGGAGTGGTCACCACCCCGTAACCGCGCCAGCAGCAATGCTCGCGGTGCCCCGGCAGGAACACGCAGCCGCCAAGGTTCATGAGCAGGACGGCGGCAACCAGCAGTGAAATTCGACGAGACATGGTGATTTCCTCAAGGTAGTGAACGTTGCCGATCAGCCGATACGCCTGCTGATTGCCAACGGTTAACCCTTGAACGCGACCGCCCGGCCAAATCCGTCGCAGCTTTTTGCATATTTCATCAAACCCCCGCAAACCCTGGGCAATACTGGCCCTGCCTGCCGTGCCGAGTGGTCGCGAAAAATTTTGATTTTGACGCGACGGATTTCCCCGGCACCCGCCGTTCAACCCTGCAGCAGCGATCACTGGCGATCGCCGATGAAGGAGTTGTCATGAGACTTGCACGACCGCTGGCCAAACTACGTTATGCCCTGTTGATCCCGCTGGCGCTGGCCGCCCTGGTCAGCACGCCGACCTTTGCCCAGACCGAAGTGATCATCCGCGATGCGCCGCCGCCGATGCGTGTCGAGGCGGTTCCCGTCGAGCGTCCTGGCTATGTGTGGGATCGCGGGCACTGGCGCTACGAAGGGCGCGGTTACGTGTGGGTGCCGGGCCACTGGCAGCCGGTGATGCGCAACGCCCGTTGGGAACCTGGCCACTGGGAGTCGCGCGGCCCCAACTGGTACTGGATGGAAGGGCACTGGATCCGCTGACCGTCCCGTCAACCTGACCCTTAGCCACCGGACCGAGACTTGCCCTATTGAAAGACACTGATCCGGACGTTGAGCTGTTGGCCCGCATCGGTAATAACGAACCGGCGGCCATCAACGAAATGGTGACGCGCAAACTTCCGCGTTTGCTCGCGCTCGCCAGTCGGATCCTCGGGGATGCCGACGAGGCCAGGGACGTGGCCCAGGAAAGCTTCCTGCGGATCTGGCGCCAGGCTGCAAGCTGGCGCAGTGGTGAAGCGCGTTTCGACACCTGGTTGCACCGCGTGGTGCTCAACCTGTGCCACGACCATTTGCGTCGGCGCAAGGAGCGCCCGTTGCACGACGAGGAGGCGATGAGCGAGGTGGTCGACACAGCGCCTGCGCCCGATGAACAGCTGGAAGCCGCCGCCCGCAGTAAGCACATGGCGGCGGCGTTGGCGTCGCTGCCCGAACGCCAGCGTGAAGCGATTGTGCTGCAGTACTATCAAGAGCTGTCGAATATCGACGCCGCGGCGCTGATGAACATCAGCGTCGAGGCACTGGAGAGCTTGCTGTCACGGGCCCGGCGCAAGTTGCGCAGTTACCTTGACGACACACCCGGGCCCGCCCGCCCAGGAAGGGGAAAACCATGACGCCCGAACGATTTGCCCAATTGGCCGAGGCTTACGGCGGCCACTTGCACCGTTGGCCCCGCGCCGAACAGGCCCAGGCCCAGGCACTGCTCGATACAGGCGATGCCGGCCTCCTTGAGGTGCTGCACCAGGCGCGATGGCTCGATGGCCAGTTGGATGGGTATCAACTGGCGCCTGTCGACCCGGCGCTGGCGCGACAGATCCGTCAGTCGTTTCCCCAGCGCCAGTCGTTCTGGGCGCGTTACGCCGGCTGGCTGTCGCCTGCCGGTTTTGTCGGCGTGGGCATTGCCGGGATCGCTGCCGGAATCCTGGTGGCGTCGTTGAGCGTGCCGCTGCCCATGCTCGGTCCTGAAGTACTGCCCAGTGTCTTCGACCAGGGCGACGCCGAAGTCGTCTTCACCGTCAACGCCGAGGAAAGCGAGCAATGACCCCGTCACCCAAATACCTGAAGCCGCTGCTGGTTGTGTCGGTGTTGTTCAACGTGTTTTTGATCGGCGGGGTCGGCGGTGGCCTGTACCACTGGCTGGCGAATACCAAGCCTGCCGAGGCCGTGGTGAACCAGCATGGCTTGCGCCAGGCGATGGTCAAGCTGCCGCCGGAGCGGCGTAAGGAGTTGCGTCAGTTGCTGCGCCAGAACCGCTCAGACAGCCAACCGCTGGTGCTGGCCGGGCGCGAGGCGCGGCTGGATGTGATCAAGCAACTGGAGGCGCCTACCCTGGACCGTGAGGCACTGGTGAGCGACTTGGGCAAGGCTCGGGAAGCGGACATGGCGCTCAGGGCGCTGGTGGACAACACCCTGGCGCAGTTCGCCAGCACCTTGCCCCGGGATGAGCGCCAGCGACTGGTGGAAGCGTTGTATTTGAAGGGGCAGGCGAAGGGCTCGGTAGCCAAAAAGAACTGAGACGGGCGACGGATTTTCCCGGATGGCCGCGTTTAACCCGGGTAAGCCCGCCACTCAGGCGACGGCTAGTCTCATTGGGGAACCGTGCCATGTCCCGGATATTCAAGGCCACGCTGGCCGCCACGTTGATGGCCGCTGCGTTGTCCGGTTGTATTGTCGAACCTGTTCATCCGCGTCGTCCGCCGCCGTTGGTTGAAGTAGTGCCGGTGGCCCCGGCGCCGGGGTATCAGTGGGTGCGGGGGCACTATCGCTGGGGGAACGGGCAGTGGTTGTGGGTGCCGGGGCATTGGCGGTATTGATCCTTCACCACTTTCAGTTACAACACCGAACCCATGTGGGAGCTGGCTTGCCTGCGATGCAGGCGCCTCGGTATACCTGACAAACCGCGGTGATGCCATCGCGGGCAAGCCCGGCTCCCACATTTGACCGGGGCAGGCGATCAAATAACGCATACCCCAATGCCCTCAACACTCAGTCAGTACTTTCCTGAACGTCTCCACCAACGGCCGCAAATTGATCCGATGCCACGCCGCCCACAGCGGTGTGGTGTACGTCAGCCACGGCAGTTCCCGCAGCACCACGCCCGGTGGTGCATTGCGGCTCAAACCCTTTTGCACCATCGCCACACCCAACCCCGACGCCACCAATCCCAGCGCGGTAAACGGCTCGCTGGCTTCCATCGGAATCTGCGGGGTAAAGCCCGCCCGAATGCACGCCGCAACGAAGTCATCCGCCGGGTTCGCCCCGGGTTTGCGTTGCACGCCAATCCACTGCTGTTCGGCCAGATGTTCGGGCAGCAACTCGCTGACGCTGGCCAGTGGATGCTGCTCGGGCAGCGCCAGCAACATCGGATCGTCCAGCACTTGCAACGCCACCAGGTCGGGGTCATCTGCTGCCGGTGGTTCACCCACCAGCGCGATGTCCAGGCTGCGCTGGCGCAAGCCTTCCAGTTGCTCGATGGAGGGCAGGTTGTACAGGGCGATATGCACGTTGGGCCGCGCGTCACGCAGTACCTTCAGGGCGTTGGGCAGCACGCCGGCGTGCATGGCGTTTTCGATGTAGCCGATGCACAGGCCGCCTTCTTCGCCTTTGCCCAGACGCCGGCCGAGGGATTCCAGACGGTTGGCGTGGGTCAGCAGGGCCTTGGTTTCGGCCAGAAACGTCTGGCCATCGCGGGTCAGGCGGATGCGCTGTTGGCTGCGCTCGAACAAGGTCAAACCCAGGCGCTCTTCCAGTTGGGCGATTTGCCGGCTCAGGGGCGATTGGGAGATGTGCAACCGTTCGGCAGCACGCCCCACGTGTTCTTCTTCAGCGACTACAACGAAGTAGCGCAGTTGGCGGAAATCGATCATGTCAGACCTGTAGGGACTCAAGTTGGTCGCAGTATGTCTTGGACGGTCCGATCTCCGCAATCTACGATCTGCTCAACGGTCAACACAGCGACCTTGAACAATCTTGAGGATTTACCCCATGAGCTTGAAAGACAAACTGCCCGGCGTGCTGGGTTTTGGTACCGCCCCATTGGGCAACATGTTCCGCGCGATTCCTGAAGAAGAGGCGCAAGCCACCGTTGAAGCGGCCTGGAACCAGGGCGTGCGTTACTTCGACACCGCGCCGTTCTACGGTTCGGGTCTCTCGGAAATTCGACTGGGCCAGGCCCTTTCGAAGTACAACCGTGACGACTATGTGCTCAGCACCAAGGTCGGCCGGGTGATCCTGGATGAAGTGGAAGAAAGCGCCCGCGACCTCGGCGAGAAAAGCGGTGTGTTCGAACATGGCCGGCCGAACAAGATGGTCAACGACTACAGCGCCGATGCCACCCTGCGTTCCATCGAAGACAGCCTTAATCGCCTGCAAACTGACCGCCTCGATATCGTGTGGATTCACGACATCGCCCAGGACTTCTACGGCGACCAATGGCTGGACTACTTCAACCAGGCCCGCACCGGGGCTTTCAAAGTGCTGACCCGCCTGCGTGAAGAAGGCGTGATCAAGGCCTGGGGCTTGGGCGTCAACCGCGTCGAGCCTTGCGAGCTGACCCTGGACCTGACCGAAGCCCAGCCCGATGGCTTCCTGCTGGCGGGCCGCTACACCTTGCTCGACCACGAGCGTGCCTTGCAGCGCCTGATGGACGCGGCTTTGGCGCAGAACGTCGAGATCGTGGTCGGCGGCCCGTACAGCTCGGGGATCCTGGCCGGCGGCGCACATTTTGAGTACCAGAAAGCCAGCCCGACGATCATCAGCAAGGTCGAGCAGATCAAGGCGATTGCCGCTGCCCATGGCGTCAGCGTGAAAGCCGCTGCGCTGCAATTCTCCCTGGCCCACCCAGCGGTGGCGGCAGTGATTCCGGGTGCCAGTCGTCCGGGTCGAATTGCCGAAGACGTCGCGGCGTTGTCAGAGAAGATTCCCGCAGCCTTTTGGCAGGCCCTGCGCGACGCCCGATTGATTTCGGCCCGTGCACCGCTGCCGCTCTAACCACAGGAACGCGAACGATGAAAATTGATATCAGTGGCAAAGTCGCAATCGTCAGTGGCAGCACTGCCGGGATCGGCCTGGGCATCAGCCAGGCCCTGGCGCAATCCGGTGCCACGGTGGTGGTGATCGGGCGTGAATCGGGCAAGGTCGACGAGGCGCTGGCGACGATTCGCCAGGCTGTACCCGGTGCCGAGTTGCGCGGGTTGGTGGCAGACCTCGGCACGGTGGAGGGCGCTGAAAAACTGTTCGCCGCCGAGCCCCGGGCCGACATCCTGGTGAACAACCTCGGGATCTTCAACGACGTCGATTTCTTCGACGCCCCCGACAGTGAGTGGACGCGTTTCTACGAGGTCAACGTGATCTCCGGCGTGCGTTTGTCGCGGCACTACACGCCGGGCATGGTCAAGCAGGGCTGGGGGCGGGTTATTTTCGTATCGTCGGAATCCGGGGTGGCAACGCCGGCCGACATGATCAACTACGGCGTGACCAAAAGCGCCAACCTGGCGGTGTCCCATGGCTTGGCCAAACGGCTGGCGGGCACCGGCGTGACGGTCAATGCGATCCTGCCGGGGCCGACCTTTACCGATGGCCTGGAGCACATGCTCAAGGACGCGGTGGCCAAGTCCGGGCGCAGTGCGCGGGACGAGGCTGATGTGTTTGTGCGCAACGCCCGGCCGACGTCGATCATCCAGCGCGCAGCAAATGTGGATGAAGTGGCGAATCTGGTGGCGTACATTGCTTCACCGTTGTCCTCTGCAACCACCGGTGCCGCGTTGCGGGTCGACGGCGGTGTTGTCGACAGCATGGCGATCTGATTTTTCTTGAATGGTTTGGAGTGTGAATCGTGGCAAAAGCATCTGCTGTTATTGAAGTTCCGGTTTCGGCCGAACAGGTTTGGCAATTGGTGGGCGGCTTCAATTCGCTGCCGGATTGGTTGCCCTTTATCGTCAAGAGCGAGCCGAGTGAAGGCGGGCGTGTGCGCCATCTGCAAACGGCGGATGGCGGTGTGGTGGTGGAGCGGTTGCAAAGCTTTGATAACGTCGCGCGCACCTACAGCTACTCGATCAGCGAGTCGCCGTTTCCGGTGAGTGAGTACCTGGCGACGTTGAAGGTGGAAGGGCTGACTGCCAGCTCTGCGAAGGTGACCTGGTCGGGTGTGTTTACCCCGGTGGCCGGTGTGACGGATGCGGCGGTGGAGGAGTTGTTTGCCGGTGTGTATAGCGGTGGGCTTGAGGCACTGCGGGGCAATTTCCCAGGCTGAAATATTGGCTTGGGGTCAATGAGGTCAAATGTGGGAGCTGGCTTGCCTGCGATAGCATCAACTCGGTGTAACTGATAAACCGAGGTGCCTGCATCGCCGGCAAGCCAGCTCCTACATTGGGTTTGGGGTGTTCTTCAGGCTTCGGGCATCAGTTGTTGGCGGCATTCGAGGATCAGCTTGGCGCCGCCGCTTTCGCTGCTGCCTACTTCCAGTTTAAAGCCGTGCAGGTTGATGATCGCGGCCACGATCGACAATCCCAACCCGAACCCGCCTTGTTGCTGATTACCTTCGTCCACTCGATAAAAGCGTTGGAACACTGCGGCACGTTCCGCTGCAGGAATCCCGGGGCCGGTGTCGAGTACTTCGATGCGGGTGCTGCCGGCATCGTTCACGCCACGCAGAATCACTTTGCCGCCCGGTGGGGTGAATTTGATCGAGTTGCTCAGCAGGTTGGCCAGGGCCTCGAACAGCAAGGCGCGGTCGCCGGTGATCCAGGGCAACGAGGCCGGCACTTCCAGCAGCAGTTCCATCTCGCCTTCTTCTGCCAGGGGCAGGTAGAAGTCATGGAGCTCCTGCAGCAAGGGCAGGGGGTCGAGCACCAGGAAGCCGGAGCGACGCTGGTGGTCTTCCAGTTCGGAAATCCGCAGCAAGCCGCGAAAGCGTGCCATCAGGGTGTCGGTCTCGGCGATGGCCGCGTCCAGTTGCAGGGCGTGGGGGGCGTCTTCATCGGCCTGTTGCTGGATCCGGTACAACTGCGCCCGCAGGCGGGTCAGCGGGGTACGCAGGTCGTGGGCGATGTTGTCGCACACGCCCTTGACCTCGTTCATCAGTTTCTCGATGCGGTCGAGCATCGCGTTGACGATGGCCGCCAGCATGTCGAGTTCGTCGCGTCGGTCCGACAGCGGCAAGCGATGGGTCAGGTCGCCGGCCACGATGGCTTCGGCACTCGCCTGGATCCCTCGAATCCGCCGCAACGGGCGCCGCCTGAGCAGGTGCCAGCCGGCCGCGCCGGGAATGATCGTCAGGGTGATCCCCCACAGCAAGGCATGCAGGATGATGCGCGTCACGCCGAACAGCGAGCCGTTGGCGCGCACCAGGATCAGCCAGCGCCCGTCTTCGGTGTGGGTGGCCACGGCGTCGCAGCTGTCGCGGGGCAGTTTCGGGTCGTCGGAGTCGATGCAGTTGGCCAGGGCATGGATGTGCCCGTCCATCGGCAGGTCCGGCGGTATCACGCGGATCGGGCCACTGATGGGGTTGAACTGATTGTCGAACAGGCCGTAGGCGTCAACGCCTTTCATGTCGAAAGTCATGCTGGTGGTCAGGGCTTCCACCAGTTCTTCGCCGTCAAAGCGCTGGAACAGGTGCTGGCGCTGCATCAGCGAGTGGCGCGAGAGGTCGCCCAGGTAACCGGACACCTCGTAGTACAGCACGCCCATGAGGATGCAGCTCCAGGCCACGAACAACGAACTGTAGAGCGCCAGCAGCCGGCTGCTGGAAGAGCGCCAGCCTTTAGAGGGGTTCAGCAATGACATACCCGGAACCTCGTACCGTGCGGATCAGCGGCGTGAGGCCCGGCGGGTCGATTTTTTTGCGCAGGCGACCGATGTGCACATCGATCAGGTTGGTGCCCGGGTCGAAGTGATACCCCCAGACTTCCTCGAAGATCATCATCCGCGACAGGATTTGCCCGGTGTTGCGCATCAGGAATTCCAGCAGTTTGTATTCCGTCGGCAACAGGCTCAGGGGCTGTTCGGCGCGGCTGGCTTCACGGCTGATCAGGTTCAGTTCCAGATCGGCCACGCGCAGGGCGGTCTCGAATTCCTTGACCGTGCTTTTGCGGCGCAGCAGCACTTCGACGCGGGCGGCCATTTCGTCGGAGGCGAACGGTTTGGTCAGGTAGTCATCCCCACCGGCACGCAGGCCGCGTACCCGTTCATCCACATCGGAGAGGGCGCTGATCATCAGGATCGGCGTGGATACGCCAATGGTGCGCAGGGTGGTGACGATGGCCAGGCCATCCAGTTCCGGGAGCATGCGGTCGAGGGTGATCAGGTCGTAATCACCGCTGACGGCACGGACCAGGCCTTCGCGGCCATTGTCTACCCAGTCAACGTCCAGTCCATGGCTACTCAGCTCGGCAACGATCTCGCGGGCCGTTACGGCGTCGTCCTCGATGGTCAAAATGCGGGTCATAAGGATTACCTGGTGAGCGATTCACACTGAAGTGCGGGCATTTTGCCAAGAAATGATAGCCCGCTTCCTAAATAAAAATTTATGTAGGCATAAACGACACAATTCACCTTACCCCGCTGAATCTGAACGAATGCTGTGCGTGTAGGAATTTATCCTTCCAAGCCTTGCGCGCGGGTCGTTTCCTACGGGGAATGCATAACGCCCGCCGCTCCCGGGCATTTCTTGCAAGTTGCATGGTTCAAATTAGTTCAAATTACTTAACTAATTGAAATATATGGAGTTTTATTTTAAAGGCTCCTGGCACGGTGCCTGCACTGTCCCTTTTGAGACTTGTAACACTATTTTTCATGCCTGGAGCAAAACAACAATGATTACATCCTCATCCACGCTGCAAGAGTCGAGCGCGCTCTCCGGGGTTTCCTGGGGGGCGATTTTTGCCGGGGCTGCCGCCGCGGCCGCATTGTCCTTGATATTGGTGCTGCTGGGCTTCGGCCTGGGCTTTTCGGCGGTATCGCCGTGGGCCGACAGCGGTATCAGCGCCAAAGGGCTTGGCATTTCCACCATTGTCTGGCTGGCGGTTACGCAGATCATCGCGTCGGGGATGGGCGGTTACCTCGCCGGTCGCCTGCGGGTGAAATGGGCCAATATGCACGGCGATGAGGTGTACTTTCGCGACACCGCCCATGGCTTCCTGGCCTGGGCCGTGGCGACACTGGTGACGGCGGTGCTGATCGTCGGTTCGGTCAGCAGTGTGGTCAGCGGTGGTGTGAAGGCGGGTGCCAGTGTGGCCTCGGGTGCTGCCAGTGGCATGAGCCAGGTGGCGGGTGCTGCGTCCAAGGGGGAAGACTTCGGCTATTACGTCGACAGCCTGTTCCGTGATGATCGCCCGGCAGCCGTCAGTGATGACGCGGTGCATGGTGTGGTTGCCCGCATCTTTGCCCGTACCGTGAGCAACAACGGCCAGTTGGCGCCGGAAGACCGTGCGTACCTGGCGCAATTGATCAGCCAGCGGACCAACCTCAGTCAGGCCGATGCCGAGGCGCGTGTGGACCAGGTTTATGGCCAGGCCCAGAAGGCGCTGGAGGATGCCAAGTTGAAAGCCAAGCAGGCTGCTGACACTGCGGCGAAAGTCGCTGCCTATACATCGCTGTGGACCTTCGTGGCGCTGTTGATCGGTGCGTTTTTTGCCAGCCTCGCTGCAACCTTTGGCGGTCGTCGCCGGGATGCGGTGGTGTATCTGGAAACCACTGCACACACCACGTCCGTTCGTTAATTCAAGGAGACTGTCATGCGCTCATTACTGCTGTTTTTCCTCGGTGTGCCTATCCCGGTCATTATCCTGATCGCGATCTTCATGCACTGATCCTGTTGTCTGTTTGACCCAAGCCGCGCCTGCTCCAGCAGGCGCGGCTTTTTGCTGTTTGTTAATTGTTGCTTAACCGCCTTTTGTCTAGACTCCCGCCCCATGAGCCGCTATCTGCGTTTTTTTCTCGTCCTGTTGTTGAGCCTCTCGCTTCCCCTGACCGGGATGGCGGGCGTGCCGTCGAGCAGCGAGCCGTGCCCGATGCAGATGTCCGATATGCAGATGATGAGCGACATGTCTGCGGACTGTTGCGCGGACGGTGCGGGCCACGCCGATCATGGCAAGAGCTGCAAGCCCGGCCAGGAATGCAAGACCGGCGGCATGCTGCAGCTTTCGATGCCCGTGCTCAAGTCACCCGTTGCTGGCTCCCATCCGGTGGTTGCCGGCCTGGGGTCTGATTTCATCCCCGACCGCACGCCGTCCGGCGTCTGGCGTCCGCCCCGTACCTGAATCCTGTTGCACCTGAAGACTCGTCCCCGACGCGGGATGGCCTTGCTGTGGGCCGCGTAAAGCGGAGTGCAGCGCAACAGAACAGGAAACTTCAAGATGAATTCCCTATGCGTGCGTGCCCTGGTGGTGGGCGTGCTGGCGTGGCCGACGCTGGCGTCTGCGCTGACCCTGGATGAGGCCCTGCGCCTGGCGCAAAACAACGCGCCGTCGCTGGCGGCCGAATCCGCAAAATTGCAGGCTGCTGGCCAGGCGGCGATACCGGCAGGTGAGTTGCCGGACCCGAAACTGGTGGTGGGCCTGCAGAACTTCCCCATTGGCGGGCCCAATCGCGGCACGCTGTATGGCGATGACATGACCGAGCAGATGATCGGCATCCAGCAGCAAGTGCCCAGCCGCGACAAGCGCAAGGCGCGGGTGGAGTTGGCCTCGGCCAGCGTGGACACGGCGGCCGCCGAAGGCCGCATCGAGCGCCTGAACGTGCGCCAGGCCACCGCGCAAGCGTGGATTCGCGCCTATGCGGTGGAGCGCAAAGAGGCCCTGTTCAAGGACTTCTATCAGCAGAATCGCCTGCTGCAAGACACCGTGCGTGCGCAGTTGGCCGGTGGGCGTGGGCAGCCTTCCGACACGGTGATCCCCAAACAGGAAGCCGCCGACCTTGCCGGGCGCGAGGACGAACTCATCCAGCAACGCGCCCAGGCCCGCGCCGCCCTCAAGCGCTGGATCGGCCCGGCCGCCAGCGAAGCCCCCAGCGGCCAGTTGCCGAACTGGACAATCGACACCCATGGCTTCACCCACAACCTGCACCAGCGCCCGGAACTGCAAGCCTTTGTGCCGCGTACCCGCGAGGCCGAAGCCCGGCTGAACGAGGCCAGGGCGCAGAAGACTTCGGACTGGAGTTGGGAGGTGGACTATCAGCACCGTGGCCGTGAATACGGTGATATGGTCAGCCTGCAATTGACCTTCGATCTGCCGATCTTCCCCGGTCGCCGGCAGAACCCCGGCATCGCCGCCAAGCAGGCTCAACTCGACCAGCTGGACGCCGAGCGCGAAGCCAAGACCCGCGAACACACCCAGGAACTTGAAGACGACCTGGCCAACTATCAGCGCCTGGACCGCGCTGTGCAGCGTAGCCAGGACAGCCTTGTGCCGCTGGCCGAGGAGAAGGTTGCCCTGAGCCTGGCGGGTTACCGCGCGGGCAAGGGCGACCTGATGAACGTGGTCAGCGCCCGCCGTGAGTGGGTCGAGGCGCGCTTCAAACAGATTGATGCCATTGAGCAGCGCGCCCTGACCGGCGCCCAGCTGTATTTCGCTTACGGGGAACCCGCCAATGAATAACCGAATCGTGAACATGGCGCTGTTGGGCGGCGTCCTGCTGCTGGGCCTGGGGGGCGGCTACTGGCTGGCGCAGAAACCGGCCATGGCCGGGGCGATGCAGGCGCCGCAGGAGAAAAAGGCGTTGTACTGGTACGACCCGATGTACCCGCAGCAGAAATTCGACAAGCCGGGCAAGTCGCCCTTTATGGACATGCAACTGGTGCCGCGTTATGGCGGCGAGCAGGGCGCAGCGGCGGACACTGCGGCGATTCGCATCGATTCGAGCCTGACCCAGAACATCGGCGTACGCCTGGCGAGTGTCAGCCGCGGCGTGTTGGCGTCGAGTCTTGAACTGTCGGGAATCCTCGCCTTCAACGACCGCGATGTGGCAGTGGTGCAGGCCCGGGCTGCCGGGTTTGTGGAGCGGGTTTACGCCCGTGCGCCGGGTGATGTGCTCAAGGCCGATGCGCCCCTGGCCGACATTCTGGTGCCGGAATGGGCTGCCGCCCAGGAAGAATTCCTTGCCCTGCGCCACAGCGACGCCGGCCTGTTGGCCGCCGCCCGCCAGCGCCTGCGCCTGAGCGGCATGCCCGCCGGGTTGATCGCGCAAATGGAGCGCAGCGGCCGGGTGCAATCGGTGATGACCATTACCAGCCCGCTGGCCGGCGCGTTGCAAACCCTGGACGTGCGCGAGGGCATGACCGTCGCGCCGGGCCAGACCCTGGCGCGGGTCAATGGCCTGGGCACCGTGTGGCTGCAAGTCGCCGTGCCTGAAGCCCAGGGCGCTGCGTTGGCGGTCGGGCAAACCGTCGAGAGCCGGTTTGTTGGTTTGCCGGGGCAGGTATTCAGCGGCACCGTCAGCGCGATTCTGCCGGCCACCGCCATGGACAGCCGCACCGTGCAGGTTCGGGTCGAGCTGCCCAACCCTGATGGCCGGTTGCGGCCCGGCATGACCGCTCAGGTGCGCCTGGCCCAATCCACCGGCCAGTCGGTGCTGTTGTTGCCGAGCGAAGCGCTGATTCGTACCGGCAAACGCGTGCTGGTGATGGTGGCCGAGGAGGGCGGACGTTATCGCCCGATAGAAGTGCAGGTGGGTGCGGAAAACCAGGACCAGACCGTGATCGTCGCAGGCTTGCAGGAAGGCCAGCAGGTGGTCGCATCGGGTCAATTTCTGCTGGACTCTGAAGCAAGTTTGAAGGGAATTACCACTCAATCGTCCGACGGTTTTTCACATGAGGGGGCCATGGACGGTATGAGCATGCAACCGGGAGCTCGACCATGATCGCCCTGTTGATTCGTTGGTCGGTGGCCAACCGCTTTTTGGTTTTGCTGGCGACTTTATTCGTCACCGCATGGGGCTTGTGGTCGATCCAGAACACGCCGGTGGACGCCCTGCCGGACCTGTCGGATGTGCAGGTGATTATCCGCACGCCGTACCCGGGCCAGGCGCCGCAGATTGTCGAGAACCAGGTCACCTACCCGATGACCACCACCATGCTCTCGGTGCCGGGGGCGAAGACCGTGCGCGGCTTTTCGTTCTTCGGCGACAGCTACGTCTACGTGCTGTTTGACGAAGGCACCGACCTGTATTGGGCACGCTCGCGGGTGCTGGAATACCTGAGCCAGCTGCAGGCGCGCTTGCCGGCGTCGGCCAAGCCGGCGCTGGGCCCGGACGCCACCGGTGTGGGCTGGATCTACCAGTACGCCCTGGTGGACCGCACCGGCAAACATGACCTGGCGCAGTTGCGCTCGTTGCAGGACTGGTTCCTCAAGTTCGAACTCAAGACCCTGCCCAACGTCGCCGAAGTGGCGACCATTGGCGGCCAGGTCAAGCAATACCAGGTGCAGATCGATCCCCTGGCCCTGGCCAGTCGCGGCATCACCCAGGCGCAAGTGGTGGAGGCCATCGGCAAGGCCAACCAGGAAACCGGCGGCTCGGTGCTGAACATGGGCGAGTCGGAATACATGGTGCGCGCCTCCGGCTACCTGAAGACCCTGGAGGACTTTCGCGCGATTCCCCTGCGGCTCGACGCCAACAACGTGCCGGTGACCCTCGGTGATGTGGCGATAATCCAGCTGGGCCCGGACATGCGCCGGGGCATCAGCGAGCTGGATGGCGAAGGCGAGGCGGTGGGCGGGGTGGTGATCCTGCGCAGCGGCAAGAACGCCCGCGAGGCCATCGCGGCGGTGAAGAGCAAGCTGGAACAACTGAAAACCAGCCTGCCGCCCGGCGTGGAAATCGTCACTACCTACGATCGCAGCAAACTGATCGATCGCGCCGTGGACAACCTCAGCCACAAGCTGCTGGAGGAGTTCCTCGTGGTGGCGCTGGTGTGCGGGATCTTCCTGTGGCACCTGCGCTCGTCCCTGGTGGCGATCATCTCGTTGCCGGTGGGGGTGTTGATTGCCTTTATCGTGATGCGCTTCCAGGGCATCAACGCCAACATCATGTCCCTGGGCGGGATTGCGATTGCCATCGGCGCGATGGTGGATGGCGCAGTGGTGATGATCGAGAACGCCCACAAGAAAATCGAGGCCTGGCACCACGTGCATCCGAACCAGGAATTGAAGGGTGAAGAGCACTGGAGGGTTATCACCGACGCGGCGGTGGAGGTGGGGCCGGCGCTGTTTTTCTGCCTGCTGATCATCACCTTGTCGTTTATCCCGGTGTTCACCCTGCAAGCCCAGGAAGGCCGCTTGTTCGGGCCGCTGGCCTACACCAAGACCTACGCCATGGCCGCGGCGGCGGGGTTGTCGGTGACCTTGATCCCGGTGCTGATGGGGTACTGGATTCGCGGGCGCATCCCCGACGAGCAACGCAACCCGCTGAATCGCGGCCTGATCAAGCTCTATCAGCCGGCGCTCGAGGCCGTGCTGCGCTGGCCGCGCATGACCTTGCTGGTGGCGCTGTTGATGGTCGCCAGTGCACTGTGGCCGGTGTCGCACCTGGGGGGTGAATTCCTGCCGCCGCTGGATGAAGGCGACCTGCTGTACATGCCTTCGGCGCTGCCGGGGTTGTCGACGCAAACCGCGGGCGCGTTGTTGCAGCGTACCGACCGATTGATCAAGAGCGTGCCGGAAGTTGCCCATGTGTTCGGCAAGGCCGGCCGCGCGGAAACCGCCACCGACCCGGCGCCGCTGGAAATGTTCGAAACCACCATCGAGTTCAAGCCGCGAGACCAATGGCGCCCGGGCATGACCCCGGAAAAACTGGTGAAGGAACTCGACCGGGTGGTGCAGGTGCCGGGCTTGACCAACATCTGGATCCCGCCGATCCGCAACCGCATCGACATGCTCGCCACCGGCGTCAAAAGCCCGATTGGCGTCAAGGTGGCGGGCACCAGCCTGATGCAGATCGACGCCGTGACCCAGGCCGTGGAAAAGGTCGCCAAAACGGTGCCCGGCGTCAGCTCGGCCTTGGCCGAACGCCTGACCGGCGGGCGCTACATCGACGTGGACATCGACCGCCCGGCGGCTGCACGCTATGGCCTGAACATCACCGATGTGCAGTCCATCGTTTCCGGGGCGATTGGCGGTGAAAACATTGGCGAGACCGTCGAAGGCCTGGCGCGGTTTCCCATCAACCTGCGCTACCCGAAAGAATGGCGCGACTCGGTGAGCGCTTTAAGCAGCCTGCCGATCTACACGCCTTCGGGCAGCCAGATCACCCTGGGTACCGTGGCCAAAATAAAGGTCACTGAAGGCCCGCCGATGCTCAAGAGCGAAAACGCCCGACCTTCCGGCTGGGTGTACATCGACGTGCGCGACCGCGACCTGGCGTCGGTCGTGAAGGATCTGCGTGAGGCAATCAACCGGAACGTGCAACTTCAGCCGGGCATGAGCCTCAGCTATTCGGGGCAGTTCGAGTTCCTGGAGCGGGCCAATGAACGCCTGAAACTGGTCGTGCCGGCGACCCTGCTGATCATCTTCGTGCTGCTGTACCTGACGTTCCGCCGGGTGGATGAGGCGCTGCTGATCCTCGCCACGTTGCCGTTCGCGCTGACCGGCGGGGTCTGGTTGCTGTACTGGCTGGGCTTCAACCTGTCGGTGGCGACCGGTGTCGGGTTTATTGCGTTGGCGGGGGTATCGGCCGAGTTCGGCGTCATCATGCTGCTGTATTTGAAAAACGCCTGGGCCGAGCGCCAGGGAGGAGGGGACCAGGCCTTGCTGGAAGCCATCACCGAAGGCGCCGTATTGCGCGTACGCCCCAAGGCGATGACCGTGGCCGTGATCATCGCCGGCTTGTTGCCGATCCTGCTGGGCGGCGGCACCGGCAGCGAAGTCATGAGCCGGATTGCCGCGCCCATGATCGGTGGCATGCTCACCGCACCGCTGCTCTCCCTGTTCGTCATCCCGGCGGCGTACCGCCTGATGCGCAAACCTCAAAGCTGACAAAAATCAAATGTAGTAGCTGGCTTCTGTGGGAGCTGGCTTGCCTGCGATAGCGGTGTAACAGTCAGCGAATATGCTGGCTGACACACCGCTATCGCGGGCAAGCCCGGCTCCCACATTTGATCTCCTCTATCCTTTAAACCTCACTCAGCCTGACCCACCGCTCCTCCCGAGCCGCCACCCGAATTGCCGCCGCCAACCGCTCCACCTCCCAAGCCGCCGCAAAATCCGTCCCATCACTGCCTTTGCCAGCCAGCGCCATCACCAGCTCATGCACCTCCAGCGTCTTCAACTCGTTGTACCCCAACTGATGCCCCGGCGCCGGACTGAACGCCGCATACCCCGCAAGCGCAGGCCCCGCCAGCAACCGTTGAAACCCCTCCTGCCCAACCCGGAACAGCTGCAATTCATTCAACCGCTCCTGATCAAACAACAACGTGCCCCGCGTGCCACTGATCTCAAAGCTCAGGTGATTCTTATACCCATGCTTCAGCCAACTGCTGCTCACCGTCCCCCGCGCACCGTTGGCAAACCGCAACAACGCATGCACCTGATCATCCACCGCAATCTCCCGCAGCGTCTCACTCCCCGCCGTGGCTGGCCGCTGCCCGTGCACCGTCTGCGTATCGGCACACACACTTACGACATCCCCCACCAGATAGCGCGCCATGGACAGCAAATGACTGCCCAGGTCCGCCAAGGCCCCACCGGCATGCCCCACCTCACAGCGCCACGACCAGGGCGACGCTGCATCCGCCATGAAATCCTCGCTGAATTCCCCTTGGAAACTGATGATCTCTCCCAACTCACCGCTGTCGATCAACTGCCGGGCCAGGCCAATCATCGGGTTGTGCTGATAGTTGTAGCCCACCCGGGTCACCACCCCGGCCTTGCTCGCCGCATCGCGCATGGCCGCCGCCTGTTCCAGGCTCACGGCCAACGGCTTCTCGCAATACACCGCCTTGCCTGCCGCCAGGGCAGCCATGGCCATCGGATAGTGCAAATGGTTGGGAGTGGTGATGGCGACGACATCCACCTTGGGGTCGTCGATCAACTGCTGCCAGTCGCCATGTGCCTGGGCAAATCCCCAGTCGCTGGCGCAGCGCTTGGCGCGTTCGGTATCGGCATCGGCCAGGGCGGCCAGGGTAAGCTTCACCGGCAGCTCGAACACCGCCCGCGCGTTATTGAACGCCAGGGCGTGGGCACGCCCCATAAAGCCTGTGCCAATCAGGCCGATTCCGAGTTCGCGCATAGCCAGGTACCTTCGAATTATTGTTGTCAGAAGCCTATTTATGGAATAAATATTCCCAATATTCAATAGATAGAATAAAAATTCATTCCCGCGAATCACAGTACCCCTGTGGTGAGGGAGCTTGCTCCCGCTGGAGTGCGAAGCGCTCCCAAGATTTTGGGGCCGCTACGCAGCCCAGCGGGAGCAAGCTCCCTCGCCACAACAGCCCACCCTCCAAGGATCACCGCTACTGATAGCATTACATTCAGCACCGGCTTAACCCCTTCCAGTTAACAAAACATAACGTAGCGCCGATTGTCAGACGATTCCAAAGCCCGCTAGGATGGCCCAGCTTGCCCAAGGCGCTCTAGATTGCAGGTTTCAGGGCTCCTCACGGCAAGACGACCTAACAATAATAAATGGGAGAAAGGTCTATGAGTGAGCCTGTCATGGGTGTGGTGTTTTTCCGCCCGAAGGCCACGCGCAGGGTCGCATTGCTGGCCACAGCGCTCTCGTTGCTGGGAGCTGTCGCGTTGTCGACAGCGGCCCACGCCGCCACTGAAACCCCCGCCGCAGCGGTGTTTGCCATTGATTCCCCCAAGGCCGCCAAAAGCCTGATGATCGACGTGGTGCACGCAGGCAAACGCCTGGTCGCCGTCGGTGATCGCGGGCACATTCTCTATTCCGACGACCAGGGCGCCACCTGGACCCAGGCCAAAGTGCCCACCCGGCAACTGCTGACGGCCGTGTTTTTCGCCGACGACCAACACGGCTGGGCCGTGGGCCATGACGCACAGATCCTCGCCAGCACCGATGGCGGCGTGACCTGGACCCAGCAATTCCAGGACCTCAAGCGCGAAGCGCCGCTGCTCGACGTCTGGTTCAAGGACGCCAGCACCGGCTTTGCCGTGGGCGCCTACGGTGCGCTGGTCGAAACCACCGACGGCGGCAAGACCTGGGACGACGTCAGCGACCGTCTCGACAACGAAGACCAATACCACCTCAACGCCATTGCCCAGGTCAAAGACGCCGGGCTGTTTATCGTCGGCGAGCAGGGCAGCATGTTCCGCTCCCATGACGAGGGGCAAACCTGGGAAAAACTCGAAGGCCCCTACGAGGGCTCGCTGTTCGGCGTGATCGGCACTGCCCAGGCGCAAACCCTGTTGGCCTACGGCTTGCGCGGCAACCTGTTTCGCTCCACGGATTTTGGCAGCACCTGGGAGCCGGTGGAATTGAACGCCACCCGTGGCGCGCTGGAGTTCGGCCTGTCGGGGGCGACCCTGCTGGACGACGGCTCCATCGTGGTGGTGGGCAACGGCGGCAGCGTGGTGGTCAGCCACGACGACGGCCTGACCTTCAGCGTATTCAATCGCCCGGACCGCATCTCGCTGTCGGCGGTCACGGCGGCGGGCAACGGCAACTTGATTCTGGCGGGGCAGGGCGGCGTTCGCGTGGCCAGTCCAACCGGCGCCGAGCCGACAAAACAATAAGAAGGCGGGGACACAATGAGCAGTCATCACAACGACAAGGCCACGTTTCTCGAGCGCCTGATTTTCAATAACCGCCCGGCAGTGATCACGATCTGCCTGTTGGTGAGTATTTTCCTGTTCTGGCAGGCGACGTTGATTCGCCCGTCCACCAGCTTCGAAAAAATGATCCCCTTAAAGCACCCCTTCATCGAGAAGATGATGGAGCACCGCAACGACCTGGCGAACCTGGGCAACACCGTGCGCATTTCGGTGGAAGCCAAGGACGGTGACATCTTCACCAAGGAATACATGGAGACCCTGCGCCAGATCAACGACGAGGTGTTCTACATCTCCGGCGTCGACCGCTCCGGGCTCAAGTCCCTGTGGAGCCCCAGCGTGCGCTGGACCGAAGTTACCGAGGAAGGTTTTGCCGGCGGCGAAGTGATCCCGCAGAGCTACAACGGCTCGCCGGAAAGCCTCGACCAGCTGCGCAACAACGTGCTCAAGTCCGGGCAGGTGGGGCGGCTGGTGGCCAACGATTTCAAGTCGAGCATCGTCGACATTCCGCTGCTGGAGTCCTATCCCGACCCGCAAGACCAGGGCAAGTTGCTGGCCCTGGACTACCGCAAGTTCTCCCATGAACTCGAAGACAAGATCCGCGACAAGTTCGAAGCGCAGAACCCCAACGTCAAGATCCATATCGTCGGGTTTGCCAAGAAGGTCGGCGACCTGATCGACGGCCTGGTGATGGTGGTGCTGTTCTTCGGGATCGCCTTCGTCATCACCCTGGTGTTGCTGCTGTGGTTCACCAACTGCCTGCGCAGTACCGTCGCGGTGTTGAGCACCACGCTGGTGGCGGTGATCTGGCAGTTGGGGCTGATGCATGCCCTGGGTTTCGGGCTGGATCCCTACTCGATGCTGGTACCGTTCCTGATCTTCGCCATCGGCATTTCCCACGGCGTGCAGAAGATCAACGGGATCGCCCTGCAATCCAGTGATGCCGACAACGCCCTGACCGCAGCCCGGCGTACTTTCCGCCAGTTGTTCCTGCCGGGCATGATCGCGATCCTCGCCGATGCGGTGGGTTTTATCACCCTGCTGATCATCGACATCGGCGTGATCCGCGAACTGGCCATCGGCGCCTCGGTGGGGGTGGCGGTGATCGTGTTCACCAACCTGATCCTGCTGCCGGTAGCGATCTCCTACGCGGGCATCAGCAAGCGCGCCATCGAGCGCAGCAAGAAAGACGCCCACCGCGAACACCCGTTCTGGCGCCTGCTCTCGAAGTTCGCCAGCCCCAAAGTCGCCCCGGTGTCGATTGCCCTGGCGCTGGTCGCCTTCGGTGGCGGCCTCTGGTACAGCCAGAACCTGAAGATCGGCGACCTCGACCAGGGCGCGCCGGAACTGCGCCCGGACTCGCGCTACAACAAGGACAACAACTTCATCATCAACAACTACTCCACCAGCTCCGACGTGCTGGTGGTGATGGTCAAGACGCCGCCCGAAGGCTGCTCGCGCTATGAAGCCATGGCGCCCATCGACCAGTTGATGTGGAAGATGCAGAACACCGAGGGCGTGCAGTCGGCCATCTCGCTGGTGACCGTGTCCAAGCAGATGATCAAGGGCATGAACGAGGGCAACCTGAAATGGGAAACCCTGTCGCGCAACCCCGACGTGTTGAACAACTCCATCGCCCGTGCCGATGGCCTGTACAACAACAATTGCTCCCTGGCGCCGGTACTGGTGTTCCTCAACGACCACAAGGCCGAGACCCTCGATCGCGCGGTGCATGCGGTGCAGGACTTCGCCAGGGAGAACAACAAGGACGGCCTGGAATTCATCCTCGCCGCCGGTAACGCCGGGATCGAGGCCGCCACCAACGAGGTGATCAAGGAGTCCGAGCTGATCATCCTGATCCTGGTGTACCTGTGCGTCGCCACCATGTGCATGATCACCTTCCGTTCCTGGGCGGCGACCCTGTGCATCGTGCTGCCGCTGGTGCTGACCTCGGTGCTGGGCAACGCGCTGATGGCGTTCATGGGCATCGGCGTCAAGGTTGCGACCTTGCCGGTGGTGGCGCTGGGCGTGGGGATTGGCGTGGACTACGGCATCTACATCTACAGCCGCCTGGAGAGTTTCCTGCGGGCTGGTTTGCCGTTGCAGGAAGCCTATTACCAGACCCTCAAGTCCACCGGTAAAGCCGTGCTGTTCACCGGCCTGTGCCTGGCCATCGGCGTGTGCACCTGGATCTTCTCGGCGATCAAGTTCCAGGCCGACATGGGCCTGATGCTGACCTTCATGCTGCTGTGGAACATGTTCGGCGCGCTGTGGCTGTTGCCGGCGTTGGCACGCTTCCTGATCAAGCCCGAGAAGCTGGCGGGGCAGAAGGGCAATTCGCTGTTCGCTCACTGATCCAACGCTGTTCGCCAAAACGCCGTGGCCTGTGCCACGGCGTTTTGCATTGCGCGGGCTTAGGCCGATGCAACGATTTGACCTATCATGAGGTCTTTCCCCTTGATGATTGATGGTTATGACTGCCGACACCGCTACCTTGCTCAACGCTTTTGAAGACTGCCAGATGGTCGAGATCGATGGCCTGCATACCTTCGATTTCAGCCTGGATGACCAGAAGTTACTGATCATCTGCATGGACGGTCGTGCCGAGAAGCGCTGGAGTTTCAGCCTGGAGCAGGTCAAGGCGGCGACCTTTGATCAGACCTTGCAAAGCTGGACCCTTACCGGTGACTCGGGCGAACACCGCCTGGTCTGCATGAGCGGCGTTACCGGCAACAATAATGACGAGGATGAAGCGGATGATGATGCGTAAATTCTGGCCCCTGCTGATGGCCGGCAGCGTAGGCGCGATGTCGGTCCAGGCCGCGCCGGTGGACACCTTTGAATTGCTGGTGGGCAGCTACACCGCCGGCACCAGCGAAGGCATCTACCGCCTGCAGTTCGACAGCCGCACCGGGCAGTTCAGCGGCCAGCCGGTGCTCGCCGCCAAGGCAGCCAACCCGTCGTGGCTGACCCTGTCCAAAGACCAGAAACACCTGTTTGTGGTGAATGAAAACGGCCCGGGCCAGAAAGACCCGGTAGGGCGCGTGAGCAGTTACAGCATCGACCCGAAGAACCATCAACTGACCCTGATCAACCAGGTGCAGAGCCTGGGCAACGAGCCGACCCATTCCAGCCTGGCCAGTGACGGGCGTTACCTGTTCGTGGCCAACTATTCGGTGCTGGAAGATCCAGGCGGCAGCCTCGCGGTATTGCCGGTAGACGCCGAAGGCAAGCTGTCACCGCCGGTGCAACTGAGCGGGCACCCGGCCAGCCGGGTCAACCCTGAACGCCAGGCGTCCAACCACGTGCACTCGGTGGTGTCTTCGCCGGACGGCAAATACGTGTTTGTCCAGGACCTCGGTGCGGACAAGATCTTTGCCTACCGCTACGACCCCAAGGCCAACCATGAACTGCCGCTGACCCCGGCCGACCCTGCGTTTGTGCAACTGCCTCCGGGCAGCGGCCCGCGTCACCTGCTGTTCACCGCGGATGGCAAGCACGCCTGGCTGACCACCGAGATGAGCGCGCAGGTTGCGGTGTTCGACTACAACGATGGCAAGCTGACCCAGAAGCAGTTGGTCAACTTCGCTGACGGCCAGCCGGTGTCCGACAAGGCCGGCGCTGCGCTGCACACCTCAAGCGACGGCAAGTTCCTCTACGTGAGCAACCGTGGCACCGCCAACCAGATGCTGGTATTTGCCATCGACCCCGCCACCGCGCAGTTGAAAGAGATCCAGCGCCGCTCGGTGGAAGGTGATCACCCCCGGGAATTCGCCCTGGACCCCAGCGGCAGGTTCCTGCTGATTGCCAACCAGAAGAGCAACCAGATTGTGGTCGTCGAGCGCGATCCCAAGACCGGTCTTTTAGGCAAAACCACGCAGAAACTGGCGATTGATGCCCCCAGCGACCTCAAGTTCCTGGTGCGACACTAAGCCACAGGCCCCGCAGTGCGGGGCCTGCCCCCTTGTATTAATCGTATTGATAGCGGCTAGTGTTTCAATGAATTTCTAAGGCTAACCCCTCGGGCGTAAGTTTGGTTCCAAGGCCAACACAGGCCACCAAGCCAACCGAACACAAGGGTTACCGACATGAACTTCAATCTCTTCTCGATCATCGCCGCTTCCGCTGTTTCTGCCACCGTAGCGTTGCCAGCCAGCGCCAGCGTTGAGATCAGCAGCAAAAAATCCAGCACCAGCGCCTACACCCAGAAATACCTGCAACAAAGCGCCAACTTCTACGCAGCCCTGGACCACAAAATCCAGAACTGAGCGCAATACTCTTTAAGAGCAGGTTTGTTGTGGCGAGGGAGCTTGCTCCCGCTGGACTGCGCAGCAGTCCCATTTTTGGGGTCGCTTCGCAACCCAGCGGGAGCAAGCTCCCTCGCCACAAAAGCTGGCTCTGACCTCAAGGTTTTGCCATCACCGCGACAAACAGCGGCGACTCCAGAAACCGCCGCAACCACCCCTGCAACCGCGGATAAGGCGCCCGGGCAAACCATTCCCGATCCACGTGGGCAAACTGCCTTATAAACGGCACCAGTGCCACATCCGCCAGGCTCAAATGCCCGGCCAGCAAATACTCCCGCCCGGCCAGCAATCCCTCCAGCTTCAACAAAAACACCTCACCTTGCGCCCGATAAACCTCCATCGGCTGCTCCGGATAACGCTCGGCATACTTGTATCGATTCAATTGACGTTTGAAGCCCTGATCATTCTCGTCAATCAGCGCCTGCGTCGCCGCCTCATCCGCCAGCAACCAGCCCTCGGGATCATTTTGCGCCAGCGCCCAGCGCATAATCCCCAGGCTCTCATCGATCACCCGGCCATCCACACTCAGCACCGGCACCGTGCCCTTGGGTGACAGCGCAAGCATTTCAGCCGGCTTGGCCTTGAGGCTCACCTCGACAATCTGCACCGCTACCCCGCAATACCGCAGGGCCATCCGCGCCCGCATCGCATACGGGCAACGGCGGAACGAATACAACACCGCCTGGCTCACTTGACCTCCAGGGTGCTCAAGCCATTGCCCTGGCGCTTGACCTGAATCTGCACCGGAATCCGTTCGTGCATTTCCTGCACGTGGGAAATCACCGCCACCTTGCGGCCCTGAGCCTGCAAGCCGTCAAGGGCGTCCATCGCCAGTTGCAGGGATTCGGGGTCGAGGCTGCCAAAGCCTTCGTCGATAAACAGCGATTCGATCTTCAACGTACTGGAGGCCATCGACGCCAGGCCCAACGCCAGCGCCAGCGACACCAGGAACGTCTCGCCACCGGACAACGAGTGCACCGAGCGCAGTTCGTCGCCCATTTCCGTGTCGAGCACCAGCAGGCCCAGCATGCTGCCGCCGCGTTTCAGGCGGTAGCGGCGCACCAGTTGGCGCAGTTGCACGTTGGCGTGGTGCACCAGCAGGTCGAGGTTGTAGGCCTGGGCGATCTTGCGGAAGGTATCGCCGGTGGCCGAGCCGATCAGCGCATTCAGGCGTGCCCAGCGTTGCCATTCTTCGTAAGCCTTGGCGATTTCGGCCGCCAGCGCCTGGTTGGCGTCCTGGCGACGCTGGTCATCGGCTTGCTGTGCGCGCAGTTCGGCGCAGTGTTTTTCGCCAATGGCCAACGCTGCGTTGAGTTCGGCCAGGGCGCTGTCCAGTTGCTCGGCGTCGAGGTTGCCGTTGTGCAGTGCCTGGTGATCCTTGAGCCGCTGTTCGCGCTCCTGCAGCAGCACCTTGGCCTGTTCGACGGCTTTTTCGCTGTGTTGCAGTTGCTGGCGAAGCTCGGCCACCTGTGGCTCATCGAAGGCCACCAGGCGCGCCAGACCTTGGTCATCGAGTTCCGGGTGCAAGGCACGCCAGTCACCGAGGCGCGTAGTGAGGGCCTGTTGCTCGGTGTCCAGAGCCTGTTGGCGCTCCTGCAGTGACTTGAGGTCGGCGGCCAGTTGGATCAACTGGTTGCGGGTGTCCTGCAACTGTTGGTTGGCCTCGGTCTCATGCTGCCGCGCCTGCTCGACGGCCTGGTCCAGTTGCTGTTGCCAGTGTTCGGCGCTGGAGTTTTCCCCCAGCAGCCCGGCGAGTTTTGCCTCGGCAGCCTGTTGCAGGGTGCTCTGTTCGGCGAGCTGTTTCTGCAAGGTCTCCAGTTGCTGCTGGCGATGTTGCTGGCGGTCCGTTTCCTTGTCGATGGCCTGCTGGCGCTGGAGCTGTTCGGCCAGTTCTTCTTTCTGGTTATCCAGCTGCTCCAGGCGCTGGCTGACTTGTTGGTCGAGCAACATGAAGGTCGCCGCCGGCTCGCTGCGCAGGCCATCGAGGGTCTCGGTGGGCAACAGGCTGGCGAAGGCGTTGAGCTCTTCGTCCAGGCGTTCGCGGTCGTTGGCCAGTTCCCGCTGCTGGTCGATAAGCAATTGGCGCGCCTGTTGGCTGGCGTCCTGGGCGGCTTGCAGTTGCTGCTGCATGCGCCCGGCGTTTTGTTGCAGGTTGAGCAGGGCGCCCTGGCGTTGTTCATCCTGGCTGAGGCTCTGGCTGAGCTGGCTCAGTTGCTGGGCAAGCCAGGCATCACGTTTGGCTGCATCCTGGTTGAACAGCGAGGCTGACAACGGATGGGCTTCAAGGCTCGGAGCCAGGGCCTGTTGTTCTGTCGCGACATCTTGTTGTTGGCGCAAAAGCTCTTTTTGCTGGGCAATCAGCTCCCCCAGCTCCGTGCGCAGCCCGTCCATCTTTTCTTTTAGTGCATCAACGGCTTTGCGGGCATTGGTCACTTCATCCTCATCGTGGCGCTCAAGGCTGCTGAGCAATACTTCGGATGAGTGATAAGGGTGTTCGATGCTTCCACACACGGGGCAGGGTTGCTCGGACTCTAATTGTTCGCGCAACGTTTGAACGTTGATATCACGGGCCAGTCGCTGACGTTCCAGCAACTGCTGAATAACCGAAAGGGTTTGCTCGGCTACCGCAAGGTCCGCCTTGGCTTGAACGCCGACTCGGTTGAACTCTTCACGTTGTTGCTTGGCGGCCTGCTGCTTGGCAATAAGGTCATTGGCGCGCACGTCCAGCTTTTGACTGGTTTCCCACAGCCGCGCCAGGTCTTCAAACGCGCGATGTTGCTTGCGATTGTCCTGCAGCAGGCTGCCCAGCAATTGAATCTGCTCGGCCACCGCATGAGGCTCGGCGCCGGCTTCGTGGTACAGCAGGTCGAGGGCTTCACGTTGCTCGGTCCACTTTTCACCGAGGCGGGTGGCGCGCTCTTCCAGTTGCGGCAGTTCAGCCTGGCCTTTATTCAGGCGGTTGCCGATCAGCATCAACTGTTGCAAGCGGTCGCGGTACGCGCTCCAGGCGTCGCTCAAAGGCGCAAGCGCGGCGCTGCGCTCAAGCTCCGCGGCCAGCCGGTTCAGGCGTTCGGCGACGAGTTTTTGCTTGTCGAGCAAGCCGGTCAATGTCGCCTGGCCTTCCACACAGGCGGCTTCGCCCAGCTGTTTTTCTTCACTGCGCCTGGCCAGCTCACGGGTCAGGTGGGCGAGGGTGGTTTGCTCCTCGAACGCCTGGCGCAGCAAGGGCACGGCATCAGCTTGCTGTTTCAGGGCCTGGGCGAGGGCGGCGTGCACGTCGGTCTGTTGCTGTTGCAGTTGCGTCTGGCAGGTGTGCAGCGCGGCTTGCTGCTCAAGGTGCTGCTGGATCTGTGCGGCGAGGGGCTGCAACTGTGCGGTCAGTTCGGCCTGGCGGGCGAAGTGGTGACGTTGCGGCGCCAGTTGTTCCAGGCGGCTGAGGTCCAGGCGTTGCGGGCCCTGGCTTTCCCAGTGTTGCTGGGCCTGTTGCAGCTGTTCGGCTGCGCCTTGCTGGCGCTCCTGCCATTCCCGCAGTTCCTTGAGCCAGGTGTGCTGCAGCTCAAGCTGCTTGAGTTGCGCCTGTTGGGTCTTGAGTTGCTGCTGGGCGGCGGCCAGTTGTGCGTCCAGTTCGGCGCGGGCTTCGGGGGCCAGTGGGGTAAAGCCGGTGGCCTGGTCTTGCAGCTGCTTGTGGGCGTCCCGGGCATCCTTGGCCTTGTCGAAGGCGCGGCGGCCGAGCTGGGTGTAGAGCGCGGTGTCGGTGAGCTTTTCCAGCAGTTCGCTGCGCTCGTTGTCGTTGGCCTTGAGGAACGCGCTGAACTCACTTTGGGCCAGCAACACGGCGCGGGTGAACTGCTCGAAGTTCAGGCCCAGGGCCAGTTCCAGCTGGGTTTTGTATTCGGTTTTCTGGCTGGCCAGCAGTTGCTCGCTGTCCAGGTCGATCAGGCTTTGCCGGCTGTTTTGCAGCTTGCCGCTGGCCTTGTCCCGGGCGCGGTTGGCTTCCCAGCGGGCGCGGTAGCGGCGGCCGCTGACGCCGACAAAATCCACTTCGGCATAACCCCCGCCGGTGCCCCGGCGAACCAGGGTGCGCGGGTCGCCGATGGAAATGTCGGTATCGGCATCCGGCATTTTTGCCTGGCCGGTATCGCCCAGGCGCGGCACGGCGCCAAACAGCGCCAGGCACAGGGCATCGAGCAAGGTACTTTTACCGGCGCCGGTGGGCCCGGTAATCGCGAACAACCCGGCGCTGGCCAGGGGCTCGGCGGTGAAGTCGATTTCAAACGGGCCCGCCAACGAGGCGAGGTTTTTCAGGCGAATGGCGAGGATCTTCATGGCTGTTCGCCCTCCTGTTGCACTTCCTGGAGCAGCACGGCGAAGTCCTTCAAGGTTTGTTCGTCCACTTCACTGCCGTAGCTTTCCTGCCAGGCGCGGCTGAACAATTCCTGGGGCGTGAGCTGGTCGAGTTCGATCAGGCGGTCTTCCTGGCTGTCTTCGCGGCTGCCGCTGCCGGCGTATTCGGCGGCGATGCGCACCAGGCGCACGGCTTTGCCTTGCAGGGCATTTTCCACTTGCTGGCGCAGGTCGGGTTGCGGCTCGTCGAGGCGCACCCGCACTTCCAGCCAGGGCTGGCGCTGGGTTTCGGCCAGCAGGTCGATGTCGGGCAAGTCGGCCAGTTGCTTGAGGATATCGGCCAGGGGTGCGGCTTCCAGGCGTTGCAGGTTGACCGAACGGGGGATCAGCCGTGATTCGACGCTGACCAGGGTTTCGCCGTCCAGCTGCACGTCGAGGATCTGATGCTGGTAGCCGATTTCCGAAAATGACAGCGGGATCGGCGAGCCGCAGTAGCGAATCCGCTCCTCCCCATTCACCCGCTGGGGTTTGTGCAAATGGCCGAGGGCCACGTAACTGACGCTGGCATCGAACAGGCTGGCGGGCAGCGCCTCGGCATTGCCGATGATCAGGCTGCGCTCGGAGTCTTCCGACACCGAGCCGCCGGCCATGTGCGCATGGCTGATGGCAACCAGCGCCTGGCCTGGCTGGCGCTTGGCGTTGGCGGCGGCGATCAGCCATTCATGCACCTGACCGATGCCCCGCAGGTAATCGTCCCCCAGTTGCGCGCCGGTCACTTCGGCCGGGCGCAGGAAGGGCAGGGCCAGGCACCAGCCGGCGATTTCACCGCTGGCATCGGGCAATGGAATCAGCAGGCGTTCGACATCCAGTTGCCCGTCATCCAGCCACAGCACCCGGCCCAGGGCGTGGGTGCGCAGACGGCGCATCAGCGGCGCTGGCAATTCGATGCGTGAACCGGAATCGTGGTTGCCGGCGATCATCACGATGGTCAGCGCGGGGTTTTGCTCGTGGGCGCTGATGATGAAGTCATACAGGCGCTCCTGGGCCTTGAGCGGCGGGTTGACCGTGTCGAAGATATCGCCGGCGATCAGCAGCACATCAGGGCGGTGCAGGCCCAACTGGCCCAGCAGCCAGTCGAGGAAGCAGGCGTGTTCGAAGTCGCGTTCCTGGCCGTGGAGGTTTTGCCCAAGGTGCCAGTCGGAGGTGTGAAACAGACGCAAGGCGATCTCCGTAAAAAAGAGGGTGACCGCTCAAGACAGGATGGCGGTACGCAGAACCGCCAATTCTACTGTGCTAATGAACCTATTGCGCGCACACCCTGCTTTTTGTGGCGAGGGAGCTTGCTGTGGTGGGGAGCTTGCTGTGGTAGGGAGCTTGCTGTGGCGAGGGAGCTTGCTCCCGCTGGGGCGCGAAGCGGCCCTGATCCGGCTGATGCGGTTTTCCAGGAAGAAGCGCATTTGCCTGTTTTGGGGCCGCTTCGCAGCCCAGCGGGAGCAAGCTCCCTCGCCACAGCAAGCTCCTCGCCACAGCAAGCTGTCTCAACCTCATTAAGGTGTTTGGCGAAATTAAACGTCGCGCATTAGAAGGCCAAAGCGCAGGTCCATTTCCGCCGGGATCGGCAGATACACCGTATGCCCGTCGCCCGGCGCCACCTCGATCGCCTCGCCCTTGGCGTTGTGCAGCGTGGCCAGGTCGAAGTGGAAATTCCCCGCCGGGGTCATCAGTTCCAGGTGATTGCCCACGGCAAACCGGTTCTTTACCTTGACCTCGGCCAACTCGCCGCGCCGCTCACCGGTCAGCTCGCCGACGAACTGCTGGCGTTCTGAAACCGAGCTGCCGTTCTGGTAGTTCTGGTATTCATCGTGCACGTGCCGGCGCAGGAAACCTTCGGTATAGCCGCGCTGGGCCAGGGATTCGAGGTTGGTCATCAGGCCCCGGTCGAAGTCGCGCCCGGCCACCGCGTCATCAATCGCCTGGCGATACACCTGGGTGGTGCGGGCGCAATAGAAGTGGGATTTAGTGCGGCCTTCGATCTTCAGGGAATGCACGCCCATGCCCGTCAGCCGCTCCACGTGCTGCACCGCCCGCAGGTCCTTGGCGTTCATGATGTAGGTGCCGTGCTCGTCTTCGAAGGCGGGCATCTGTTCATCAGGGCGGTTGGCCTCCTGCAACAGGAACACCTGATCGGTGGAGGCGCCGAGGCCCAGGGTCGGTTCGGGCGCGTACTGCTGCACGATGTCGCCCGTGGCATTTTCCACGGCGGGAGTGGCCTGGTATTTCCAGCGGCAGGCGTTGGTGCACGTGCCCTGGTTGGCATCGCGCTTGTTCATGTAGCCCGACAGCAGGCAGCGCCCGGAATAGGCCATGCACAGCGCGCCGTGCACAAACACTTCCAGCTCCATGGCGGGGACGTGCTGGCGAATTTCTTCGATCTCTTCCAGCGACAGCTCCCGCGACAGGATGATCCGGCAGATGCCCTGGGCCTGCCAGAACTCGACGCTGGCCCAGTTCACGGTATTGGCCTGCACCGACAGGTGGATCGGCATGTGCGGGAAGTGCCGGCGCACCAGCATGATCAGGCCCGGGTCGGACATGATCAGCGCGTCCGGGCCCATGGCGATCACCGGGGCGAGGTCCTTGAGGAAGGTTTTCAGCTTGGCGTTGTGCGGCGCGATATTCACCACCACGTAGAAACGCTTGCCCTGGGCCTGGGCTTCCTGGATGCCGAGGGCGAGGTTGGCGTGGTCGAACTCGTTATTGCGTACCCGCAGGCTGTAGCGCGGTTGCCCGGCGTAGACGGCATCGGCGCCGTAGGCAAAGGCGTAACGCATGTTTTTCAGGGTGCCGGCGGGGGCGAGCAGTTCGGGGGCGATAACGGGGGGCATGGGTTAGGGTCGCAAAAGGGCGGCAGGGTAGCCGGGCCTGCCGCACGGTTTATTGATCCAGGTCTAATAAATAGGGCACTCGCAGGATTTGCGGCGGACTAAGCATCAAGGTGCACATGAGTGTCCTGTGTTTTTGAGATGGATCGGCCATGAATCAAACCAACCTGCAATTCAAAACCCTGTTGTTGCTGCTCGCCCTGGTGACCATCGCGTTTATCTGGATTCTGCTGCCGTTCTACGGCGCGGTGTTCTGGGCGGTAATCCTGGGGATCATCTTTGCGCCGATGCAACGGCGCTTCCAGCAACGTTTTGGCTGGAACCGCAACTTCACCTCGCTGGCGACCCTGACGGTGTGCCTGGTGATCGCGATTTTGCCGGTGATCATCACCAGCGCCTTGCTGGTGCAGGAGGGCGCCACGCTGTACAAGAACGTCGAGAGCGGCAAGCTCGACGTCGCCGGGTATATCGAACAGTTCAAGAATTTCCTGCCACCGTACTTCCAGCACCTGCTGGACCGCTTTGGCATGGGCAACCTGGAAGGCCTGCGGGAGAAGATCGTCAAGAGCGCGATGCAGGGCAGCCAGTTTTTCGCGACCCAGGCCTTCAGCTTCGGCCAGGGCACGTTTGATTTCCTGGTGAGCTTTTTCATCATGCTGTATTTGCTGTTCTTCCTGCTGCGGGACGGTCCGGAGTTGGTGCGCAAGGTGCGTACCGCGGTGCCACTGGCCGAACCGCAAAAACGTCGCCTGCAACTGAAATTCAACCGGGTGGTGCGGGCCACGGTGAAAGGCAACGTGCTGGTGGCGGTGACGCAAGGCGCGCTGGGTGGTTTGATTTTCTGGTTCCTGGACATTCCCAGTGCCTTGCTCTGGGCGGTGTTGATGGCGTTTCTTTCGCTGCTGCCGGCGGTGGGCGCGGGGATTGTGTGGGGGCCGGTGGCGGCGTATTTCCTGCTCAGCGGGTCGATCTGGCAAGGCGTGGTGCTGGGGCTGTTCGGGGTGTTTGTGATCGGGCTGGTGGACAACGTGTTGCGGCCGATCCTGGTGGGCAAGGACACCCGGATGCCGGATTACCTGATCCTGATCTCAACCCTGGGCGGGTTGTCGATCTTTGGCCTGAACGGTTTTGTCATCGGGCCGCTGATCGCTGCCTTGTTCATGTCCAGTTGGGCGCTGTTTGTCGAAACCAAACCGCGGGTGCAACTGCCTTAGGCATGAAAGCAATCAGCCATCTTGACCGACAGGGCCTGGGCGGCCGGTAACGAGGTGAGCGGGCCGCTGATGGCTTCGCCATCGCGTACCAGGTACCAGCAGGCGAGCAAACCCAACTCCCGGAGTGGGGCGGGAACGGCACTGCCGATAACGGACATGATTTGGATAGTGGGCATGACGACCTCCGATAAGCTATGGAGGTGACATTACGGTGCGCGGGCCTTAAGGGAAAATTAACCTGCTCGATAGTCGACATCACTGTTATCGAGCGATCGGTCAGTCGACAACCTGGTCGAGCATGTGCACCACTTCCTGCTCACTGAGCAGGCCCTTGCGCACCAGGTTTTCCGTCAGCAAGGACAGGAACTTGGCGTTGCGATGGCCTTCCAGGGCCTTGAGTTCGGTCAGCACGCTATAGACCTTGCTCGACGTGCAGAGGCCAGCGGTGCGATGGGGGTTTTGCGTGAGCATGGTCGGTCGTCCTTGTTGTTATTGACTGGACAATGGTGATAGTGGAAGCCGTTCAAGACACAAACATGACAGCGCGAGCCCTGTTCGGGCAAGTGCCTATTGAGATCAATGATGTGGGATTTGGCCACAGCCATTGTCCTTATAACGACCTTGGCGAGATTTATTCAGACCAACAGGCCAAAAAAAGGCCCCGCTTTTAGGGCGGAGCCTGTTCAGGTGTGTCAGTTCATGCTTACCAGCCGCGGCCGTAGTAACCGTGTGGAGGGCCGTAGTAGCCACGCGGTGGGCCGTAGTAGACCGGCGCCGGGCGGTAATAAACCTGTTGTTGCACATACACAGGCGGTGGCGGTGCGTAATAGACCGGCGGCGGAGCGGCATACACCGGCTGCGGCTGGACATACACCGGCTGTTGCACGTAGACCGGCTGCTGCTGGCTGGCAACGATCGAGCCGCCTACCACTGCACCGACAACGGCACCCAGTGCAAGTGGAGCACCCCAACCACCACCGTGGGCGGAGGCTTGTCCTGCTATAGCGAGTGCGCCGATAAGCAAGGCGATCTTGGGGATTTTACGAATCATGGTCATTCCTCGGTTAGCCCCTGCGCTTGTGGTCTGCAATCAATAGACTCAAGGATTGTCGCGGGGATACTTTTAAGACAGCGTATTTCTGAAAAACAGCACAGCCGATAGGTAAAGGTTGTGTAAGGTCTGTATCGGCGCGCTTACACAAGCGGCCGGGCACAATGCGTATGATCCATGGCAACCCGCCGGCGCGGGTAATCCGTCTATCCGAAACCGCCTCTGGAAGGGCTTCAAGGAGTTACCGATGCAGATGAACCCCAACAAGGACACCCAACTGTGCATGTCACTGTCGGCGCGCCCCGGGAATTTTGGCCTGCGTTTTCATAACCACCTGTACGAACAGTTGGGGCTGAATTTCTACTACAAGGCCTTCAGCAGCCACGACTTGCCGGGCGCCGTCGGTGGCATTCGTGCCTTGGGTATTCGTGGGTGTGGCGTGTCGATGCCGTTCAAGGAGGCCTGCATTGCCCTGGTGGATGAGCTGGACGATTCGGCGCGGGCCATTGCGTCGATCAATACCATCGTCAACACCAACGGGCATTTGAAGGCCTACAACACTGACTACATCGCCATCGAGCAACTGCTGAAGAAGCATGAAGTGCCCAAGGATTCGACCTTCGCCCTGCGCGGCAGCGGCGGCATGGCCAAGGCCGTGGCCAGCGCCTTGCGTGATGGTGGCTACGCCAATGGCGTGATCGTGGCGCGCAATGAAGCGGCGGGCCGGGCACTGGCCCAGAGCCTGGGGTATGAGTGGCAGGCGGAGCTGGGGGCTTTGCGCCCGCAGATGCTGGTCAACGTGACGCCGATTGGCATGACTGGAGGGGCGGAAGCGGATCAGTTGGCGTTTGATGCTGACGCCATTGATACGGCCGAGACGGTATTTGACGTGGTGGCGATTCCCTCGGAAACCCCACTGATTTTGCGTGGTCGCGCCCAGGGCAAGCGGGTGATTACCGGTCTGGAAGTGATCGCCATCCAGGCGCTGGAGCAGTTTGTGCTGTACACCGGCGTGCGGCCGACGGATGCGCAGTTTCAGGCCGCGGTAGCGTTTGCCCGAAGCTGAGCCTCACCGCTGATTTAGTGGCGAGGGAGCTTGCTGTGGTGAGGGGGGCTTGCTGCGGCGAGGGAGCTTGCTCCCGCTGGAGTGCGTAGCGCTCCCAGTTTTTTGGGGCTGCTTCGCAACCCAGCGGGAGCAAGCTCCCTCGCCACAGCAAGCTCCCCCTCCACAGCAAGCTCCCCCACCACAATGGTTATTCCAACCGGGAAAGGCGCTCTTCCAGCGCCGCAATCCGCGCCTCCAGCTCTTCGATACGCTCCAGCGAAACGCCACTTCCCGCACCGCGCTCCACCGGATTGCCACGCGCCGCCAGGATCGCCTCGATATCCGCCGGGTCCCCAAGGGCATGCACGTACCGATCCTCCCGCTGCCCCGACTGACGCGGCACCAGCAGCGCCAGCCCACGGGCAATCAGGCGTTCCAGTTGATGCACCACCTGCTCGGCGTCTTCAAAGTCATGCATGCGCCCGCTGCGGGTCAGCAGTTCGTTGACCGTCTGCGGCCCCCGCAGGAACAGCAAGCCACTGAGGATCACCTGGGCCGGCACCAACTCCAGCGCCTTGTCCACCCGATGCTCCCAGCGATCGGCGCGGCTGCCCATCACCAGCCGGGTAAAACCGCGACCTTCCAAGGCCCGCAGGCTCTGGCCCACCTGGCCCTGGCTCAGGTTCATCACCGGCTCGCGGCTGGTTTTCTGGTTGCAGGCGATCACCAGCGCGTTGAGGGTCAACGGGTAGGTTTCGGGGCTGGTGGCCTGTTTTTCGATCAGGCAGCCCAGGATGCGGATTTCCGTGCTGTTCAGGCGCGGTTCTTCAGAAGTCGTGTCGTGCTCGGTGGTCATCGCGCTTTCCCTAATGCAGTGAGCCCACTAGCCTAATCCTGAAAAAATAAAAGACAAGCGGCGCCGGCTGCTGGCATGTCTATAATCGCCGCTGTTTCAAACCCTGCCACAACTGTCGAGACTGTCATGACTATTTCCCTGTACGCCGCTTCCCTCCCGGTCTTCAAGCAAATGCTCAACGCCCTGAGCGATGTGCTGAACAAGGCCGAAGCCCACGCCACCGCCAAGAACATCGACCCGAACGCTTTCCTGCAAGCACGCCTGTACCCGGATATGTTCCCGCTGGTGCGCCAGGTGCAGATCGCCGTCGACTTCGCCAAAGGCGTTTCTGCCCGCCTGGCTGAAATCGAAGTCCCGAAATACGACGACACAGAAGTCACCTTCGCCGACCTGCAAGCGCTGATCGCCAAGGTCCTGGCGTTTATCGACACCATCACCCCGGCCCAGGTCGACGGTAAAGAAGGCATCGAAATCGTCACCCGCCCTGGCACCCCGAAAGAGAAGCGCTTCAGTGGCCAGTCGTACCTGCTGAGCTACGGCCTGCCGCAGTTCTTCTTCCACGTCACCACTGCTTACGCCTTGCTGCGTCACAACGGTGTGGAAGTGGGCAAGCGCGACTACATGGGCGCGTTCTAAGCCTTAAGGCGTAAAAAAAGCCCGGGGCGGTTCATTCACGAACCACCCCGGGCTTTTTTGTGCGCGTAAGGTTTACGCGGCTTGCTCTTCCTTGCCCAGGCACGCGGCAGCGGTGAACAACACGTCGGTGGACGAATTCAGCGCGGTTTCCGCCGAGTCCTGCAACACTCCGATGATAAAGCCTACGGCCACCACCTGCATGGCGATTTCACTGGGAATGCCGAACAGGCTGCACGCCAGCGGAATCAACAGCAGCGAACCACCGGCCACACCCGACGCGCCACAGGCACACACCGCCGCGACCACGCTGAGCAGCACGGCGGTGGGGATGTCCACGGCAATGCCCAGGGTGTGCACGGCGGCCAGGGTCAGCACGGTGATGGTGATGGCCGCGCCGGCCATATTGATGGTGGCGCCCAGGGGGATCGACACCGAGTAGGTGTCTTCATGCAGGCCCAAGCGCTTGCTCAATGCCAGGTTGACCGGGATGTTGGCCGCCGAACTGCGGGTGAAAAACGCGGTGATGCCGCTTTCCCGCAGGCACATCAGCACCAGCGGGTAAGGGTTGCGGCGCAGTTTCCAGTACACGATGGCCGGGTTGATCACCAGCGCCACGAACAGCATGCAGCCGATCAACACCAGCAGCAAGTGCGCGTAGCCCAGTAAGGCGCCGAAGCCGGAGGTAGCGAGGGTCGAGGCCACCAGGCCGAAGATCCCCAGTGGCGCGAAGCGGATCACCATGCGCACGATCAGCGTGACGCCGTTGGACAGGTCGCCCAGTACCGTGCGGGTGGTGTCGCTGGCATGGCGAATCGCTATGCCCATGCCGATGGCCCAGGCCAGGATGCCGATGAAATTGGCATTCATCAGCGCGCTGACCGGGTTGTCCACCACACTGAGCAACAGGCTTTGCATCACTTCGCCAATCCCGCCGGGGGCGCTGACGGCCACATCGTGGGTGGCCAGCACCAGCGAGGAGGGGAACCGCGTGCTGGCGATCACTGCGACCACGGCGGCGGCAAAGGTGCCCAGCAGGTACAGGAACAGGATCGGCCGGATATGGGTTTCCTGGCCGTGCTTGTGGTTGGCAATCGAGGCCATCACCAGCACAAACACCAGGATCGGCGCGACGGCCTTGAGCGCCGAGACGAAGACCTTGCCGATAAAACCGGTGGCTTGTGCGACGTCGGGTAACAGAAGGGCCAATAGAATGCCGGCGACCAGGCCGATGACAATTTGGGTGACCAGGGTGACCGACATCAGTCGTTGAAAGAGGGAAGGGGCAGCAGTCATAAAAGGGTTGTCTCTGGTTTTTTCTAATTAGATGCAGCTAAGGCAGCGTGAATCTGGCAGGGGCGGAGTCTAGCATCTGTAGGAAATGTCTAATCCGGGTGCGGCGTTCCGTCGCCACGCTGCGACACATTCTGTTAACATTGCCCATCCTCTTATTTCTTCTTTATCAGCGGGCCTTCCGGGCTTTCGTTGATGTTGCTGTTTTCTGGAGTTTTTAATGTTGTTTCCGATCCTGCTGCTGTCAGCCGCCGGTTTTACCGTGCTGACCACAGAATTCATCATCGTCGGCCTGTTGCCTTCCATCGCCCGGGACCTCGACGTAAGCGTGTCCCAGGCCGGGTTGCTGGTGACGTTGTTCGCCTTCACGGTGGCGGCGTTCGGCCCATTCCTGACCGCGTATTTCGCGCGGTTCGAGCGCAAGCGGCTGTTCATCACGATCCTGATCATGTTCGGCCTGGCCAACACCTTGGCGGCACTGGCGCCGAACATCTGGGTCATGTCCCTGGCCCGCCTGATCCCGGCGCTGGGCTTGCCGGTGTTCTGGGCCTTGGCCAGCGAGACCGCGGTGGACATTGTCGGACCGGACTTCGCCGGCCGCGCGATTGAAAAGATCGGTTTCGGCATCGTGTGTGCCACGGTTTTCGGCATCCCGGTGGGCACGCTGATTTCCGATATGTTCGGCTGGCGCACCGCGTTTGGCATTCTCGCGGTGGTGGCGTTTGCCAAGGCCCTGCTGCTGTTTATCTACCTGCCGAAGACCCGCGCGAAGAACGACCAGGTCAGCCTGCGCTCGCAGTTCAAGATTTTGCGCAGTCCGCTGATGCAAGGGCATATCCTGCTGTCGATCTTGGTGTTCAGCGGCATGTTCACCGCCTACACCTACCTGGCCGATATCCTCGAACGCCTGGCGGGTTTTGACGGGACGGTGGTGGGCTGGTGCCTGATGGGCTTTGGCGCCGTGGGCCTGATCGGCAATTCATTGGGCGGGCGCATGGTCGACCGTCATCCGCTGATCGCCTCGATGCTGTTCTGCGGTTTCATGATCGCCGGCATGGTGGCGCTGGTCCCGGCCATTCACTCCACCGTCGGGCTGGCGGCGGCAATGGCCGTTTGGGGCGTGACCCAGGCGGCGCTGTTCCTGGTCAGCCATGTGCGGCTGATGAAAGCCGCGCCCCATGCGCCGGCGTTTGCCGCCTCGCTGAACATCGCCGGGGCCAACCTGGGGATTGGCCTGGGGGCGCTGGTGGGTGGGCATGTGATCGACACTCTGGGCCTGGGCAGCCTCGGGTTTGCCGCCGCCGGTTTTATCCTGCTGTCGATCCTGCTGGCGCTGTGGCTGATGACTGCCAAGACCCGCGCCGTCTGCGCCTGAGTTATCAGGGCAGGGAAGTGAACAGCTCCCGTCTTGCACCTTCGGTAATCGCCACGATGCCGGGGTGCTTGACCTTGCGCTCCACCGAAATCGCATAAAACGACTCGGTCACCGCGTCCGTCTGGCCGATCAGTGCCACGCCATACTGGCGTTCCACCTCGTCGGCAATCACGCTGGGCGCGATAAAAATCCCGCTGCCGGATTGGCCGAAGGCCTGCATCAAGGCGCTGTCGTCAAACTCGCCGACAATCCGTGGCTGGATCTGCTGCTCGGCAAACCAGCGCAGCAAACGGCTGCGCACCACTGTCTCTGCCCCGGGAATCAACAGCGGCGCACCCTGCAGGCACTGTGGGAAATCACCGCGATGCTGGTCAGCCAATGCCTGGGTCGCGAAAAAACTGATCCCGCATTCCCCCAGCTTCTGGCTGTAGCCCTTGATGTCCAGGTGCGTGGGCATCGGGCTGTCGGAGATCACCAGGTCCAGGCGCTGGATCGCCAGGTCTGCCAGCAAACGCTCGAGTTTGTCTTCACGACAGGTGATGCGGATCGGCTCGCTCAATTCCATGGTCGGCGCAATCAGCCGGTAGACGATGGACTTGGGCACCACGTCCGCCACGCCGACCCGGAACAGGATCTGCTGCTCGTTGGGCTGGGTGCGCAACATCGCCTCCAGCTCATTGCCCAGCTGGAACATTTGCTCGGCATAGGGCAGCGCCTGGCGCCCGGCTTCGGTCAACTCCAACTGGCGGCCGACCTTTTGAAACAACGCCACGCCGAAGGTTTGTTCCAGCAGGCTGATCTGCCCGCTGATGGTCTGCGGCGTGAGGTTCAGTTGCTCGCAGGCGCGCACGATGCTGCCGGTCTTGGCGACGACCCAGAAGTAGTGCAGTTGTCGATAATTGAGCATGGCGGCCAACACTTCGTAAAAACCGAAGTATAAACGAAAAAAATACGAATTTTCCTGAAGTGTTCGCCTGCATAGAATGCGTCGCTATCGAGGGGCCACTACTTGGACCCGAAGGTTCTAACGAGGAACGCATCATGAAACTCAATTCCCTGGGCGCAACGGCGTTACTTGGGCTTTCATTAGTCATGCTCAGTGGCTGTGACCAAGCGGAAAAAAGCGCGCAGCAACTGCTGGGCAAAGCCACCGAATCGGCCAAGCAAGTGATCGACGACACCCACCAGGCCGCGGAGCAGGCATTGAGCGATGCGACAAAGGGCTTGATCGCACCCCCGCAAGGCAAGCAGGACAAGGAGGACCAGGAAGACAAGAAGCCTGAGTCCACTTCCCAAGAAACCTAATACCCGCACCTCACACCAGGACTGACCTATGGATTACCTTTTACAACTGGCCGCCAGCCCGACCGCGTGGATCGCACTGGCCACCCTGATCGTCATGGAGATCGTGCTGGGGATCGACAACCTGATCTTTATCTCGATTCTCACCAACAAGTTGCCGCTGAAGCACCGGGCCAAGGCCCGTCGCATCGGTATCAGCATGGCATTGATCCTGCGTCTGGGCCTGTTGAGCACCATCGCCTTCATCGTGCAGTTGACCGAGCCGGTCATCGACATCCTGGGGCAGTCGTTCTCCTGGAAGGACATGATCCTGATCGCCGGTGGCCTGTTCCTGGTGTGGAAGGCAACCACTGAAATCCATCACAGCATGGACCCTGAAAAGGAGCATGTGGACACCGGTGCGCCGAGCGTGACCCTGGGCTTCGCTTCGGCGATTGGCCAGATCCTGCTGCTGGACATGGTGTTTTCCATCGACAGCATCATCACCGCCGTGGGCATGACCGAGCACTTGCCGATCATGATCATTGCCGTGGTGGTCTCGGTGATCGTGATGCTGGTGGCGGCCGAGCCGTTGGCCAAGTTCATCAACGACAACCCGACGATTGTGATGTTGGCCCTGGGCTTCCTCATCATGATCGGTATGACGCTGATCGCCGAAGGTTTCGGCGCCCATGTGCCAAAAGGCTATGTGTATGCGGCCATGGCGTTCTCGGCGGCCATCGAGTGCCTGAACATGATGCGACGCAACCGGCATAAACGGCTTGCTGCCAAACACTAAGGGCTGAACATAAAGGCCGACTGCATGCAGTCGGCCTTTTGCTGTCTGTTAGAATCCGGCCACTTGACGCCTTGAGGGATACCCATGAACGAGCCGATTCGCCTGACCCAGTACAGCCACGGTGCTGGTTGCGGTTGCAAGATCTCACCTCAGGTACTGGAAGTGATCCTCGCCGGCAGCGGCGCACAGAACCTCGACCCCAAGCTGTGGGTAGGCAACGCTTCGCGCGACGACGCGGCGGTGTATGCCATCGACGAGGAGCGCGGCGTGGTCTCCACCACCGACTTTTTCATGCCGATTGTCGATGACCCCTTCGACTTCGGCCGCATTGCTGCCACCAACGCCATCAGCGATATCTACGCCATGGGCGGCGATCCGTTGATGGCCATCGCGATTCTCGGCTGGCCGGTCAACGTGCTGGCCCCGGAGATTGCCCGGGAAGTGATTCGCGGCGGTCGCTCGGTGTGTGACGCTGCCGGGATTCCCCTTGCCGGCGGTCACTCCATCGACGCCCCCGAGCCGATCTTCGGCCTGGCCGTTACCGGGCTGGTAGAAAAACGCCACATGAAGCGCAACGACACCGCCACCGCCGGGTGCCAGCTGTACCTGACCAAACCCCTGGGCATCGGCATCCTCACCACTGCCGAAAAGAAGGGCAAGCTGCGGGAGGCGGATGTGGGCCTGGCCCGTGACTGGATGTGCACCCTCAACAAACCCGGCAGCCGTTTTGGCAAGCTGGCCGGTGTCACGGCCATGACCGATGTCACTGGTTTCGGTCTGTTGGGTCACCTGGTGGAAATGGCCGACGGCAGCAACCTGACGGCCCGCATCGAATACGAAAAAGTCCCACGCCTGCCCGGGGTCGAGTACTACCTGGACCAAGGCTGCGTGCCCGGCGGTACCTTGCGCAATTTCGACAGCTACGCCAGCAAACTGGGGCGCCTGAACGAACTGCACAAGCGCGTGCTGTGCGACCCGCAAACCAGCGGCGGCCTGCTGGTGGCGGTCACCCCCGAAGGCAATGCCGAATTCCTCGCCGTGGCGGCGGAACTGGGCCTGAACCTTGAGCCGATCGGCGAACTGGTTGAGCGACAGACCAACGCGGTAGAGGTGTTCTGATGCCCATCGACATCACCGATTACCGCGACATCTTTCTCAACGACCGGCCGATGATGGATACCCGTGCGCCGATCGAGTTCATCAAGGGCGCGTTTCCCGGGGTGATCAACCTGCCGTTGATGACCGACGACGAGCGCCAACGGGTGGGCACCTGTTACAAGCAGCAGGGCCAGCAGGCGGCCATCGTCCTTGGCCACGAGTTGGTGTCCGGGGCGATCAAGGCCGAACGTATCGAGCACTGGGCACGTTTTGCCCAGGCCAATCCTGATGGCGTGCTGTACTGCTTTCGCGGCGGCCTGCGTTCGCAGATCGTGCAGCAATGGCTGAAAACCGAGGCGGGTATCGACTACCCACGGGTCGGCGGCGGCTACAAGGCCATGCGAACCTTCCTGCTGGACACGGTGGAACAGGCCACGGCGCAATGCGATTTCGTGTTGCTGGGCGGCATGACCGGCACCGGCAAGACCGAAGTGCTCGGCCAATTAAGCAACGCCCTGGACCTGGAGGGCCACGCCAACCATCGCGGTTCCAGCTTCGGCAAACGCGCGACCGCGCAACCCTCCAACATCGACTTTGAAAACCGCCTGGCGGTGGACCTGCTGAAGAAGCGTACCGCCGGTATCGAGCAGTTCGTGGTCGAGGATGAGAGTCGCATGATCGGCAGTTGTGCGTTGCCGTTGCCCTTGCACAAGGGCATGCAGGGCTTCCCGATGGTCTGGCTGGAAGACAGTGTTGAAGGCCGGGTGGAGCGCATCCTGAAGGATTACGTGGTCGACCTCTGCGCCGAGTTTGTCGCCGTGTTTGGCGACACCGGGCAAGCCCTGTTTGCCGAGCGCCTGACCCAGAGCCTGGGCAACATCCACAAGCGCCTGGGCGGCGAGCGGTTTGCGCGGCTGCACGCCATCATGCAGGACGCCTTGGCCGAGCAGGCCCGCAACGGCGCGGTGGACTTGCACCGGGGCTGGATTGAAGGGTTGTTGCGGGAGTATTACGACCCGATGTACGCGTTCCAGCGCGAAAGCAAAGGCGCGCGTATCGAGTTTTCTGGAGAACAAAGAGCGGTGGTGGAGTATTTGCGGGAGAGGGCTGTTCGGCGGGAATAATGGGTTGAACCCATCGCGGGCAAGCCCGCTCCCACATTTTGAGCGCGGTCCCGCACAATAAACGCGGTCACCTGTGGGAGCGGGCTTGCCCGCGATGGGGCCCTCAAATTCACCCAACAACTAAAGGATAAACGCCCCGATCAACCCGCACACCACGCCCATCAGCATGGTCAGCCCGGCCACGGTCACCAGCACCCGCGCATCGAAATCCTTGCGCAGCATCAGCAGCGACGGCAGGCTCACGCTCGGCAGGGTCATCAGCAAGGCCACGGCCGGGCCTGTGCCCATGCCGAGGGTCATCATGGTCTGCACGATGGGGATTTCGGCGGCGGTCGGAATCACGAACAACGTACCGACAATCGCCAGCGGCACCAGCCACACCAGGCTGTTGGCCATGGCGCCGTCCACGTGGGGAAACAACCAGACCCGCGCCGCGCCGAGGATCAGCACCGCCAGGATGTACACCGGGATGGTGCTCCAGAACAGCTGCCACAAGGTGCGCAGCCAGCGGGCAAGGAACGGTTCGGTCTCGGTAAGGCTGGCCTGGGCCACGGCGTCCAGCGCGGCTTCGGGCACCTGTTCCGGGCGTGCGATGCGCTGCGCCACCAGTGACACGCCCACCACCAGCACGATCCCGGCCACCAGCCGCAACGCGGTAAAGCCCCAGCCGAGCACAAAGCCCATGAACACCAGCGTCGCCGGGTTCAGCACCGGGTTGGCGATCCAGAACGCCAGCGCCGCGCCTACCGACACCTTTTGCCGACGCATGCCGGCGGCTACTGGCGCCGCACAGCAACTGCACATCATCCCCGGCAAGGCGAACAAGCCACCACGCAGGGTAGAGCCCAGCCCGGCGCGGCCGAACAGGCGCAACAGCCAGTCCCGCGGAATCAGTACTTGCAGCAATGAACCGAGAATGACCGCCAACACCGCAGCCTTCCAGATCGCCAGGAAATACACCTGGGCATAGGCCAGTGCGGCGGCCAGTGGTGAGCTTTGCTGGTCGTTGAGAATCGAGGCGCCGATGCTGTGGTTGTCCGCTGCGATAAACGCCTTGGCGTAGTACGGCGACCATTTCACGTAGTAGAGGCCGATGCAGGCCACCAGCAGGAACAGCGCTGGTTTCCACCAGAAGGACCAGCCCCGGGCGGGCTGGGTGGAGGAGAGGTTGGACATGTAGGTGATCCGCAGGTGAGTCAATAGCACAGCATCATACGCTGTGGAACTCAGATCTCCGCACTCACCTGTGTTGCAGCCGGGCAGGTCTGTTCGCCATTATCCAGCCCTTGCTTGTAATTGCGGCTGAGCAGGCTGGCCTTGCCGTTGTGCCAGGTCAGGGTCAGCACATACAAGGTATCGAAATCGCTGCCGGACCAATCGTCGGTAATCACGTGTTTTTCACCCACGGCTTCACTCGCCACCTTGTTGATCAGGTCCGGCAGGTAGCCGTGGGACCAGGCGGTGTAGATCACGGCATTGTGGTACTTGTCGTCCACCAGTTCGTCCGCGAGGGCGCTGGTGTCATTGGCCGAGAACTTGATGTTCACCGGCAGCCCGAGCTTGATGGCACTGGGGCTGATGGTCATCAAGGGGCGGATGTAGCTGTAGGAGTTGTCTTTCTCGCCTTCCTCGACATTGCGGGTCGGGTTGGGCGCGAATACGAAGTTGGCCTTGCCGAATTTTTCCGGCAGGACGGTGGCCAGGTTCATGGCGCGGTTCAGGCCCTGGCAGTTGAGCTGGCCGAGGCCTCCGGCGGGTTTCTCACCGTGGCGCAGGAAGACCAGCGTCTGTACGCCGTCTACCGGCTGGGCACGGCTGATTCTGGACTCGAGGGTAAGGTCGATTGCGGTGCCTGCCAGTAATACGGGCAGCAGGATGTAGGAATAGCGTTTAAGGCGTTTCGCAAGGCACAGAGGCTTGATGGTCATGATGGTTCTAAGTCTCGGTGCAAGGAATCAGGGCGAACGGGCCCAGCCATCGGGCGCTCTTTGAGAGTGCGCCCAGGCAGTTTGGTTCGTTTCGCGGGGGAAATGGGGCGGCATCCTTGCCGTTTGCAGGAGGTTAACTCGCCGATGTTGCTGAATTAAGACGGGTGCGCGATGGGCTCCGAACCACTACTCTCCTACTTTTTCAGGGCCTTTATCAGGAGTCGCACGATGAACTCACTTTCAGACTTCCCCATCACCGCCAAATGGCCGGCCCGGCATCCCGAGCGCCTGCAGCTCTACTCGTTGCCAACGCCCAACGGGGTCAAGGTGTCGATCATGCTGGAGGAACTGGGGCTGCCTTACGAGGCGCACAAGGTCAGCTTCGAGACCCAGGACCAGCTCAGCGCCGAATTCCTTTCGCTGAACCCCAACAACAAGATCCCGGCGATCATCGACCCAAATGGGCCGGGCGGCCAGGCGCTGGGCTTGTTCGAGTCGGGCGCGATCCTGATCTACCTTGCCGAGAAGAGTGGCGAATTGCTGCCCGAAGACCCGGCGATGCGCTACGAGACGATCCAGTGGCTGATGTTCCAGATGGCCGGTATCGGGCCGATGTTCGGCCAGGTGGGGTTCTTCAACAAATTTGCCGGCGCCGCCTACGAGGATAAACGCCCCCGTGACCGCTACGTCGCCGAATCCCGTCGCCTGCTGGAGGTGCTGGAAAAACGCCTGCTGGGCCGCACCTGGATCATGGGTGACGAGTACAGCATCGCCGACATCGCCACCTTCCCATGGGTGCGCAACCTGATTGGCTTCTATGAGTCCGGCGACCTGGTGGGCATTACCGATTTCCCGAACGTACTGCGGGCGCTGGACGGGTTCGTCGCCCGGCCGGCAGTGATCCGTGGCTTGAACATCCCGGCATAAGGACCAACATGCCTTCTTTCGACTTCAAACAACTGGACGTTTTCAGCAGCGTGGCCCTCAAGGGCAATCCGCTGGCCGTGGTGCTGGGCGCCGATAGCCTGAGCGACCAGCAAATGGCGGATTTCGCCAACTGGACCAACCTCAGTGAAACCACGTTTCTGCTCAAGCCTCGTGATCCACGGGCCGACTACCGCGTAAGAATCTTCACCACCCTGCAGGAATTACCGTTTGCCGGCCATCCGACCCTGGGCAGTTGCCATGCCTGGCTGCAGGCCGGTGGCCAACCGGCTGGCGAGGAGATTATCCAGGAATGTGAAATCGGCCTGGTGCGCATCCGTCGCCAAGGCCATGCGCTGGCATTTATTGCGCCACCGCTGTTGCGCTCCGGCCCGCTGGAGGCCGAGTTGCTGGAGCGTGTACGGCGTGGATTGGGCCTTGAGCCTGGGGCAATCTTGCGCAGCCAGTGGGTGGACAACGGTGCGGGCTGGCTGGCAGTGATGCTGGCGGATCGTGAGCAGGTACTGGCGCTGCGTCCGGACTATTCGCAGTTGCAGGGGTTGGCCGTGGGCGTGATCGCCCCCTGGAGCCCTGGGCGGGATGGAGACGAGGCGCAATTTGAAGTGCGTGCCTTTATCGCAGGCGACGGCGCTCCGGAAGACCCGGCCACCGGCAGCCTGAACGCTGGGGTCGCCCAGTGGTTGCTGGGCGAAGGCCTGGCGCCGAGCCGCTATGTAGTCAGCCAGGGCACCGCCATCGGCCGCGCCGGGCGAATCCACGTCGAGCACAGCGGCGAGGAAATCTGGATCGGCGGCGCGGTGGCGCTGTGCATCGAAGGGCGGCTGAGCCTTTAACGATTGTTGGCGGCCAGCTTGATCCCGAAACCGATCAATGCCAGGCCCGCCACGCGGGTCGCGATTTTACGGGCCAGCGCAAAGGTACGCAGGCGAATCACCAGCGCGTTGCCCACCAGCACCAGCAACGCCTGGTACAAAAAGCCGATCAGCGTCACATGCACCATCATTGCCACCAGGGTACTGCCGGGCGAATCGGGGCGAATGAACAGCGGGAAAAACGCCACGAAAAACAGGATCACCTTGGGATTGGTCAGGCTGACGGCCACGGCTTTGCGAAAGTAGATCCAGCCGGAGCGTTTCGGCTCCTGCCCGGCCGCATCACGGTTGACCGGGGTGAGCAGCAGTTGCAGGCCCATCCAGCACAGGTACGCAGCACCCACCCATTGCAGGGCCATGAACAGCTTGGGGTTGGCCTTCATCAGCGCGGCGAGGCCCGCGGAGGCGGCCAGCATGAAGATCATATCGCCCAGTACGGTGCCGAACACCGCCCCAAATCCGGCGCGGATGCCATTGCGGGCGGTGGCGTGCAGGATGGCAAACGTGCCCGGCCCAGGGATCAACTGGAAGATCAGGATGGCGGCGATAAAGCTGCCGTAGTTCTGGATATCAAACATGCCAAGCGCTCCTTTGCTGTTTTGCCGAGAATAGCGGCAAACATCATTGTTACGGAATACGAAAAGCACTGTTATGCAACCGATGTTTGTGCTCCCGGTCAATCCGGGCATAAGCTTTCGCCCTTAAGCTATGTGCCTCGGCCCGTTTTTTTCAGGAGCATCAATGTCCAGCCAGTTCCCCGAAGCCCGTCCACGCCGCCTGCGCCGCTCCCCGGAGTTGCGTGGCCTGTTCCAGGAAACCGAATTCACCCTCAATGACCTGGTGCTGCCGATCTTCGTTGAGGAAGAAATCGACGACTTCGTGCCGATCACCAGCATGCCCGGGGTGCAGCGCATTCCCGAGTCGAAATTGGCCGGCGAGATCGAGCGCTATGCCCGCGCCGGGATCAAGTCGGTGATGACCTTCGGCGTGTCCCATCACCTGGATGCATCGGGCAGCGACACCTGGCAGGAGCGTGGCCTGGTTTCGCGCATGTCCTCGATCATCAAGGACGCGGTGCCGGAAATGATCGTGATGTCCGACACCTGCTTCTGCGAATACACCGACCACGGTCATTGCGGCGTGATGCACGGCGCCGAGGTCGACAACGACCGCACCCTGGTCAACCTCGGCAAGCAAGCCGTGGCCGCCGCCCGCGCCGGTGCCGATGTGATTGCGCCGTCCGCTGCGATGGACGGGCAAGTCCAGGCCATCCGCCGGGCCCTGGATGAAGCGGGCTTCAGCCATATCCCGATCATGGCCTATTCCACCAAATTCGCCTCGGCCCTCTACGGCCCGTTCCGCGAAGCCGGCGGCAGCGCGCTCAAGGGCGACCGCAAGAGCTACCAGATGAACCCGATGAACCGCCGCGAAGCCGTGCGTGAATCGTTGCTGGATGAGCAGGAAGGCGCGGACGCGCTGATGGTCAAGCCGGCTGGCGCGTACCTGGACATCATCCGCGACATCCGCGAAGCCTCGCGCTTGCCGGTGGCGGCGTACCAGGTCAGCGGCGAGTACGCGATGATCAAGTTCGGGGCCCAGGCGGGCGCCATCGATGAGGCCCGCGTGGTGCGGGAAACCCTGGGTTCGATCAAGCGCGCCGGCGCGGACTTGATCTTCACTTACTTCGCGATGGACCTGGCGCTGGCCGGGATCTAAGTGACCTGTGGCGAGGGAGCTTGCTCCCGCTGGACTGCGCAGCAGACCCCTTTTTCAGGGCCGCTGCGCGCCCCAGCGGGAGCAAGCTCCCTCGCCACAAAAAAAGCCGATATCTGCTGCCCGGTGACTTAGCGCTGGGCAAACGCCAGGTTCAGCCCCAGCCCCGCAAAGGTTGCCGCAAAACCGCGGCGCAGCCAGTTCTGTACGCGAGGCGATTCGATCACCGCGCGGCGGAACACGTTGGCCAGCAGGCCATAAATCACAAACATCCCGAACGTCATCGCCATGAACACACTGCTCAGCAACAGCATTTGCAGGGCCGGTGCGCTTGCGCCCGGGGTGACGAACTGCGGCAGGAACGCGAGGAAGAAGATCGTCAGCTTGGGGTTCAGGATATTCAGCAACAGGCCCCGTACCATCAGGCTGCGGGCGCTGGAAATTGTCGGTGTGTCGTTCATGGCAAAGGCCGAGCGGTCCCGCCAGGTGGCGTAGGCGAGGTACAGCAAATAGGCGGCGCCGGCATACTTCAGGGCTTCGAATGCCAAGGCGCTGGTGTGCAGCAGGGCCGACAGGCCAAGTACCGAGGCCAGCAAGTGCGGGACAATCTCCTTGTAGGAACGACGGGTGCCTGATCCTTTCATGTTCTGCATTTATTGGCGAGTGCAGCAGGTCGGCGAACCCCGGTTAGACTTACAGGTCGATATCTGCCAAGACTGGCCCATCGTCACCCAAGGAAGCCCCATGCACTCATCCCGCCTGATCCTGTGCCTCACCACATTGCTGGTGCTGGCCGGCTGCTCCAGCCAGCGCACCCAGCAATTGCCCGAGCGCAGCGAAGCCGAGGTGAAGGCGCAGATCGTGCGGCTGATGCCGGCCAGCGTGCCGGACCGCAACGGCTGGGCCCAGGACATCCACACCGCCTTCAATGCGCAGAAAATCTACCCCAGTACGGAAAACCTCTGCGCGGTGCTGGCCGTGACCGAACAGGAGTCCACCTATCAGGTCGACCCGCCGGTGCCGAACATGGGCAAGATCGCCCAGGACGAAATCCTGCGCCGAGCCGCCAAAGTCCATGTGCCAGCCGTGCTGGTGCGCACGGCGCTGCAACTGCGTTCCCCCACCGGCAAGTCCTACGCCGAGCGCTTGAGTGCTGCACGTACCGAGCGGGATTTGAGTGGAATCTTTGACGACTTCATCAGCGTCGTGCCTTTGGGCAACACGCTGTTTGGCGGCTTCAACCCGGTGCATACCGCAGGGCCGATGCAGGTCAGCATCGAGTTCGCGCAGAAGCAGGCCCGGGATTATCCCTACACCGTGGATGGCAGTATCCGGCGGGAGGTGTTCACCCGTCGTGGCGGCATGTACTTCGGCATCGCCCATCTGCTGGGCTACCCGGTGCACTACGACCAGATGCTGTACCGCTTTGCCGATTTCAATGCGGGTTGGTACGCCAGCCGCAATGCCGCGTTCCAGGCGGCGGTCAGCCGGGTCTCGGGTACCACGCTGGCGCTGGACGGTGACCTGATCAACTACGGCTCGATCCTGCCGGGCACCACCGAACTGGCGGTGCGCTCCCTGGGCAAGTCGCTGGACATGCGCAACCCGAGCATCCGCAGCCAGCTGGAGCAGGGCGAGCGCCTGGATTTTGAAGACACCACCCTGTACCAGCGTGTGTTCGCCCTGGCCGACAAGGCCGCCGGCAAACCACTGCCGCGGGCGATCCTGCCGGGCATCGTGTTGAAGAGCCCGAAGATCACCCGCAACCTCACCACCGCCTGGTTTGCCAAGCGCGTGGATGAGCGTTATCAGCGCTGCATGAAACGTTAGGCTTATCGCCGGGAATTTGCCGGGCTGATCTTGGTGGCCGAGGTCGCGGGTGTGGAGTACACATCAGGCCTGATCCCAAGGAAGAAGCCGCCATGACTGCCCACGCCATCCCCGAAGGTTTTGTCCCGCTGCCCCGCAGCAGCCCGCTCCTGGACCTGCTTGGTCCGGTGTATTGCCGTGGCGAAGGGTTGCAACTGGAGATCGGCCTGCGCGCCGACAACCGCCACGCCAACGGGCGCGGCACAGTGCATGGAGGCGTATTGGCCACCCTGGCGGATGTGGGCATGGGCTACGCGATGGCGTTTTCCAGTGAGCCGCCGCTGCCGTTGATCACGGCGAGCATGACCCTGGATTATCTCGGGGCGGTGCAGGTGGGGGAGTGGATCGAGGTCCGGCTGGAGCACCACAAGCGCGGTCGGCAGATGGCATTTGCCACGGTCAGCGTGCAGGTGGGAGAGAAGGTGGTGGTGCGGGCCAATGCGGTGTTTGCGGTGCCCCAGGCGCGGGACTGACAGATAAAGAAAAGGCCCGGTTTTCGTGGAACCGGGCCTTTTCCATGTTGCTCTTGCAAATCAGCCGCGTTCAAGCGCCAGCGCTACACCCTGACCGCCACCGATGCACAGGGTGGCCAAACCTTTCTTGGCATCCCGCTTGATCATTTCATGCAGCAGGGTCACCAGCACGCGGCAGCCTGACGCGCCAATCGGGTGGCCGATGGCAATCGCGCCGCCATTGACGTTGACCTTGGCCGCATCCCATTCCAGTTCTTTGCCTACGGCCAGTGACTGCGCGGCAAAGGCTTCGTTGGCTTCGATCAGGTCAAGGTCGCCCAGGCTCCAGCCGGCCTTGTCCAGGCAGCGGCGAGTAGCCGACACCGGGCCGATACCCATGATTGCAGGGTCGACACCGGCGTTGGCGTAGCTGGCAATGCGTGCCAGTACCGGCAGGCCCAGGGCCTTGGCTTTATCCGCGCTCATCAGCAGCACAGCAGCCGCGCCGTCGTTGAGGCTGGACGCATTGCCGGCGGTCACGGTGCCGTCTTTCTTGAAGGCCGGCTTGAGCTTGGCCAGGGCTTCGGCGGTGGTGCCGGCGCGTGGCTGTTCGTCCACGGCGAAGGCAATCGGGTCGCCCTTGCGCTGGGGAATCAGGATCGGCGTGATCTCATCGCTGAAACGCCCGGCTTCGATGGCGGCCGTGGCTTTTTGCTGGGAGGCGGCGGCGAAAGCATCCTGGGCTTCACGGCTGATGCCGTACTTGTCCACCAGGTTCTCGGCGGTGATGCCCATGTGGTAGTCGTTGAACGCATCCCACAGGCCGTCGGTGATCATGCTGTCGATCATCTTCGCGTGGCCCATGCGCAGGCCGGTACGGGCGGCCGGCAACACGTACGGTGCCAGGCTCATGTTCTCCATGCCGCCGGCGATGATCACCTCGGCATCACCGCAACGGATCGCTTGTGCGCCAAGGTGCAGGGCCTTGAGGCCCGAGCCGCAGACCTTGTTCAAGGTCAGTGCCGGCACGGCGTGGGGCAGGCCGGCGAGGATCGACGCCTGGCGGGCCGGGTTCTGGCCGCTGCCGGCGGTGAGCACCTGGCCAAGGATTACTTCATCCACCAGTGCAGGGTCGATGCCGGTTTGCTCCAGCAGGCGGCGGATCACCGCAGCCCCCAGCTCCGGGGCCGGGATGCTTGCCAGCGCACCTTGAAAGCTGCCCACGGCGGTGCGGGTGGCAGCAACGATCACGACGTCTTGCATGGAATCTGTCCTCACTGGAAGTGCATTTCTGGAACGTGGTCCGGGACGATCAGTTTACCGGCTGTCTTGCTGACGATCTCTTCAACACTGACGCCAGGTGCGCGTTCCTTGAGGACAAAAGCGCCATTTTCGATTTCCAGGTAGGCCAGGTCCGTCAGCACACGCTTGATGCAGTTGGCCCCGGTCAGCGGCAGGCTGCATTGGCTCAGCAGCTTGGACTCACCGTCCTTGGAGGCGTGGGTCATGATCACGATGATGTTCTCGGCGCCGGCCACCAGGTCCATCGCGCCGCCCATGCCCTTGACCAGTTTGCCGGGGATCATCCACGAGGCGATGTTGCCCTGCACGTCGACTTCAAAGGCGCCGAGTACAGTCAGGTCAACGTGGCCGCCACGAATCATCGCGAAAGACTCGGCCGAGGAGAAGATCGATGCGCCAATGCGTGCGGTGACGGTCTGTTTGCCGGCGTTGATCATGTCGGCATCGATGGTTTCTTCAGTAGGAAACGGACCCATGCCCAGCAGGCCGTTTTCCGACTGCAGCATCACTTCCATGCCTTCGGGGATGTAGTTGGCCACCAGGGTCGGGATGCCGATGCCGAGGTTGACGTAGAAACCGTCCTGCATTTCGCGGGCGACGCGTTGAGCCATTTGTTCGCGGGTAAGAGCCATTTTTTGTCTCCTTATTATTTGGGCTGGTGGATTATTTGCGGAGGGTGCGCTGTTCGATGCGCTTCTCGAAGGTGCCGCAAATGATCCGGTCGACGTAGATCCCTGGGGTATGGATATGCGCCGGGTCCAGCTCGCCCGGTTCGACGATTTCTTCCACTTCGACCACGGTGATCTTGCCGGCGGTGGCGGCCAGCGGGTTGAAGTTCTGGGCGGTGTGGCGGTAGATCACGTTGCCGAAGTGGTCGGCTTTCCAGCCTTTGACGATGGCGAAATCACCGGTGATGGATTCTTCCATCAGGTACGGGCGGCCGTTGAACTCACGGGTTTCCTTGCCTTCGGCCACGGGCGTGCCAACGCCGGTTGCGGTGAAGAAGGCCGGGATGCCGGCACCACCTGCGCGCAGTTTTTCGGCGAGGGTGCCTTGGGGTGTGAGGACTACTTCGATTTCGCCGCTGAGCAGTTGCTTCTCGAACAGCGCGTTCTCACCGACGTAGGAAGCGAAGACCTTGCTGATCTGCTTGCCTTCCAGCAGCAGGCCCAGGCCAAAGCCGTCAACACCGCAGTTGTTGGAAACCACGGTCAGGTTGCGGGTGCCTTTGCGCTTGATTTCGGCAATGAGGTTTTCCGGGATGCCACACAACCCAAAGCCACCGGCCAGAACCGTCATGCCGTCTTCCAGGCCTGCCAGCGCCTCTTCATAGGACGCTACGCGTTTATCGAAACCTGCCATATGCACCTCTTTTATTGTTTGTGGGCCAGCCATATGAGCCGAGTGTTGCGCCGACGGATTGATTTGTTAAGTTGTTTTTTAAGGTTGATTGATTTAAAAAACAGCACAGTCGCCAGCCGTTGGGAGAAGCTTCATGACAGTTAAACAGATGCGCGCCTTTCTTGCCGTGGCCCAGACCCTCAGTTTTGCAGCGGCCTGCGAGCGTCTGCATCTTTCCCAGTCTGCCTTGAGTTTGACCATCAAAGGCCTGGAGGAGGGTCTTGGCGGGCGCTTGTTCAGCCGCAATACGCGCAATGTAGCGCTGACGCCCGAAGGCGAATCCCTGTTGCCCCTGGCCCGGCGCCTGATCGCCGACTGGGACAACGCCGAGGATGAATTGCGCCAGCGTTTTACCTTGCAGCGCGGGCGGGTGACGGTGGCGGCGATGCCGTCGTTTGCAGGCAACTTGCTGCCACCGATCCTGAAGATTTTCCGGGCGCGCTACCCCCAGGTGAATGTCACGGTCAATGACGTGATCAACGAGCAGGTGCTGGAGATGGTCCGGGATCGCCAGGTGGAGTTGGGCGTGGCGTTTGAGCCTTCGGAAAGCTCATCGCTGATGTTCACGCCGCTGTATGTGGACCGCTTTGTGGCCGTGGTGCCCGGTGACTCGCCGTTGGCGCACAAGGCTGATATCGATTGGCAAACCCTGCTGCAACAACCCTTCATCACGTTGCAGCGGCCGTCCACGGTGCGGGTGATGCTTGAAGAACACCTGAAGGCACGGGACATGAAATTGCCTGTGGCACTGGAGAGTCATCAATTGGCGACGGTGGGCCAGATGGTCGCCAGTGGCCTGGGTGTGAGTGCGGTGCCTGCCCTGTGCGTGCGGCAAATGCAGGACGCGGGCGCCCACTGCATCACCTTGAGCGATCCGATCATTGAACGGCCGATTGGTGTATTGACCAAGCCCGGTCACGAACTCTCGGCGGCGGCCCAGGCGATGTTTGATATTTTTCGCGATGAAGCGGGGAATGGGCGTTTTCCGGCCTTGTTGCAATAAGTACAGGCAATAAAAAAGCCTGCTCGTTTAAGCGAGCAGGCTTAAGTGATTAGTGCGTAGTTATCAGCAGTATCTGTCGATCACTTTAACGTGCGAATGGCCTTTAAGGTTCTGCCACTCGGTATTAAGTGTATGAAAGACCTGCTCGATAAAGTTGCGATCGGCGGCGGCTTTCTTGCCGACATAACCCTGGCCGCGGCGGTACATCTTCAGGCGCGCTGCCAGTTCACGGTTATTCCTGTCGAACTCTTCTTCCACGGTGTGGGGCGCCAGGCAGTCAATATGGACCTGGCCCGATTTACCAATCCAGAGGATATGGTCGTCGAGCGTGTCTTTCTGCGCTGCGAACATCTCAGCCAATTCATCGATAGTTGGTTGGTTGTTCAGATTCATGTGTAAGCCCCTTGACCAGTTGGCGATCTTTAGTTGATCCGTTAAAACTACTAAGTTGTCTCCGGTCGCAAAAAACCGGGCGTCAGAAACGGTCTGCCGAGTACGGGCAGGGTCTTGAACCTGATGCATGTAGTCTTGCTGATGAACTGCTACGCAATGGTTTCATAACGAAGACAAGCAGCGTTTGAGCTCCTTGTACCGATCCTTTCGGGCCGGTCAGCTTCATCAATCTGCCTTGTGGGCAGTGCACATCCGGAAAAAACAGCTCGGCGGTCAGACGAGCTTGTTCAAAACGCTTGTTACCAACGCTCCCGATCCGGGAGACGCTTGAATCATGCAATTACAAAATGGTTACGTCAACGGTTATGTAGTGATTATTTTCAAGCACTACATAAATCCTTGCAGGGCGGGGGTGAAGCCGGAAAGCGTGACTTGGGCGTCATTTTTCGTGCGGGTTGGTCTCGGGTTTGGCGGTTGTTCTGTGGTGAGGGAGCTTGCTCCCGCTGGGGTGCGAAGCGCCCCCATCAGGCTGACCGCGGTTCTTCAGGAATAATTCGGTTGCCGGTTTTGGGGCTGCTGCGCAGCCCAGCGGGAGCAAGCTCCCTCGCCACAGAATGCAGGATTGGGCTAGCCCAGGCGTTCTACCAGCAGGGGCAACAAGCGCTCGCAGGACGCTTCGATCTTGAGCTGCAGCAACTCATCGCCCCGGGTCTTGCCCAGATTGATGGCTATCACCGGCTTACTCTGCTCGACCATCGCCTTGCACAGGCGAAACGCTGAATAAGCCATCAGCGACGATCCCACCACCAGCAGCCCTTCAGCGTCGTTCACGGCCTCCATCGCCTTGGCGGCGGTGCCCTGGGCGACGTTCTCGCCGAAAAACACTACATCCGGTTTCAATCGTTGCCCGCCGCAATGGGGGCAGCGGGGGACCTGGAAACGTCCTTCAAACGCCGGGTCGAGCAAGGTGTCACCGTCAGGCGCCTGGACGGCATCCACACCGGCCAGGTACGGATTCTCGGCTTCCATCTGGCGCTGGATCAGATCCCGCTCGCTGGTCTGCTGGCAATCCAGGCAAAGCACTCGGTGCAGGCTGCCGTGGAGTTCGATCACGCCGTGGCTGCCGGCCTGGTCGTGCAGGGTGTCGACGTTCTGGGTGATCAGCCCGGTAATGCGCTGGCGTTGCTGCAAGGTCGCCAGCGCGATATGCGCCGGGTTCGGCTGGGCGATCCTCACCCTCGGCCAGCCGAGCATCGCCCGGGCCCAGTAGCGTCGGCGCGCCTCTGGGGTGGCCAAAAACTCCTGGTACATCATCGGTGCCTTGCCCCGGCGCACACCTTCGCTGTCCCGGTAGTCGGGAATCCCCGAGGAGGTGCTGATACCCGCACCGGTCAGCACCAGGAAGCGCCGTTCGGCCATGGCCCGGTGCAGGCTGTCGAGGTGGTCATCGACCTGATGTTGCAAGGTATCGAGCATGGGGTCCCCAATGGTTATTCGCCGCGAATGTACTGCTCCAGCTGCTTGATCAGGTCAGCCTGTTCGGCAATCGCTTCCTTGACCAGGTCGCCGATGGACAGCAGGCCCAGAAGCTCGCCGTTTTCTACCACCGGCAGGTGCCGCAGATGCCGGTCGGTCATGATATTCATGCAGGTCTCGACGGTCTGGTGAGTGTCGACGGTGATCACCGGTGAGTTCATGATTTCGTGGGCTTTGGTCGCCACCGAGGACAATCCATGGAGGATGACCTTACGCGCGTAGTCCCGTTCGCTGATGATGCCCACCACCTTCCCATCCTGGAGCACCGGCAAGGCCCCGACGTTTTTCGACGCCATCACGATAAGCGCCTCGAACACCGTATGGTCGTGGGGGATGGTATGCACTTGCTGGTTTTGCTGGTCTTTGGACTTTAACACTTGGGCAACGGTTTTCATGGAGGCCACTCCGGTGTTGTTATTGTTGGGAGGTTAGCAGTCCCTACAGAATCCTAGACCGCTCACGGCAGGGCAAGGTCCAAAGCGGCGTATATCTGCTCGAAAAACGTCATTGTCGCGACTTTTGCTGCCTCTTAGCCCTTGTTTGCCGGTTTTGCCGCGCGTTTCGGGCTGGCGGCGGTCTTGCGTTTGGCCGGCTTGCGTTTGTTTTTCCAGGGTGTGGCGCCACGTCCCGCCGGGCTGGCCGGGCCGCTGATGGTCAGGCGCATGCCGGTGCAGCGCGTGACCTGCTTGCTCATCCACGCTGCCTGTTTGGCGACGAACTCTTCCAGGCTCATCTCACCGCTTTGCACCATGTCCAGCGCCTGTTCCCAGATGGCGGTGGTGCCGGGATCGGCGATTGCCCGGGGCACCGCATCAATCAGGCTGAACGCGGCAGGAGTGGCCGACAGTGCCTTGCCGTTTTTCACCAGGTAACCGCGATCCAGCAGGCCCTGGATGATCCCGGCGCGGGTGGCTTCGGTGCCAATCCCGGTGGTGTCCTTGAGTTTTTGCTTGAGCAGCGGGTCTTCCACCAGTTTGGCGACGTTCTTCATCGCCTTGATCAGGTCGCCTTCGGTGAAGGGCTTGGGCGGCTGGGTCCACAGGTCCTTGAGGTTGACCTTGGCCACGGCGTAGTCCTGGCCCTGCACCAGTTTCGGCAGGGACTGCGGCGCGGGCGCTTCGCGGCCCTTGGCCGGTGCCAGCGCTTCCGGCAGGGCGCGTTTCCAGCCGGGTTCGACAATGACCTTGCCCACCGCCCGCAAGGCCTCGCCGGCGCAGTCGAAGTCGGCCTGGGTGCGGTCGTACTCGTGGTTGGGCAGGAACTGCGCCAGGTAGCGGGCACGAATCAGGGTGTACACGGCGCGATGCTTGCCGGTCAGTTGCCCGACGTCCTTGCCGGCGCCGGTGGGGATGATGCCGTGGTGAGCGCTGACCTTGGCGTCGTTCCAGGCCCGGGAGCGGCGCTTCGGGTCAATATGTGGCATCAGCTCATTCACCGCTGGGTCAGCCCGTCCCAGCGCCGCGAGGATTTTCGGCGCATCGCTGTGCTGGCTCATAGGCAGGTAGCCGCAATCGCTGCGGGGGTAAGTGATGACCTTGTGGGTTTCGTACAGCGACTGGGCGACATCCAGGGTTTCCTGGGCGCCGAGGCCGAGTTTTTTCGAGCAGATTTCCTGCAACGTACCCAGGTCGAAGGGCAGGGGCGCCACGTCGCGCATGCGTTCGGTGCGCAGCTTCACCAGCCGGGCACTGGCCGCGTTGTTCATGGCGTTGGCTGCGTCCCGGGCCAGTTGCGGGTTGAGGCAACGGCCCTGATCGTCACAGGCATCGTCGGTGGCGCGCCATTGCGCGGTAAAGGTGATGTTGTCGTGGAGCAGGTCCACATCGATGGCCCAATAAGCGACGGGCACGAAGTCGGCAATGCTGCGGTCCCGGTCAACCACCAGACGCAGGGTCGGGGTTTGCACCCGGCCGACCGGCAACACGCCCTGATAACCGGATTGACGACCCAGCAGAGTAAACAGGCGACTCATGTTCATCCCGATCAACCAGTCTGCGCGGGAGCGGCCGAGGGCCGAATGGTAGAGGCTGAAGGTTTCCGCGCCGGGCTTCAACGAGGCCAGGGCCTTGCGGATCGATGCGTCGTCGAGGGCAGAGAGCCACAGCCGCTGGATGGGGCCGCGATAACGGCAATGCTCCACCAGTTCACGGGCGATCATCTCACCTTCACGGTCGGCATCCGTGGCGATCACCAGTTCCTGGGCTTCCCCCAGCAGGCGCTTGACCGCCTTGAACTGGCTGGCGGTCTTGGGTTTGACCAGCATTTTCCACTTCTCGGGGATGATCGGCAGGTCGGCCAGCACCCAGCGCTTGTACTTGGCGTCGTAGCTGTCGGGCGGGGCGGTTTCCAGCAGGTGGCCGATGCACCAGGTCACGGTGACGCCTGAACCCAGCCAACAACCGTCGCCACGCCGGGTCGCGCCGAGCACGGCGGCGATATCCTTGGCCTGGGACGGTTTTTCACAGAGGAACAGCCGCATGGTCACCACATTCGCTACGCAATTGAATGGGGAGCAGGATGGGCAATAAATCAGAATTGGGCAACTTTTATCTGGATGGATATACAGCAATTTGTGTGTCTGGCACTGAACCCAATGTGGGAGCGGGCTTGCCCGCGATAGCATCACCTCGGTGTAACTGAAACGCCGAGGTGTCCGCATCGCAGGCAAGCCAGCTCCCACACTGGATCTTCAGTGGCGACAAAGTGGAGGTTCAGTTCTTGTCGATATCCACGTTCTTGGTCTCTTTCAGGCAAATCAGCCCCACGATCAGGCTCACCCCGGTAATCACCACCGGGTACCACAGGCCATAGAAGATATCCCCGGTGTACACCACCAGTGCAAACGACACCGTCGGCAGGAACCCACCGAACCAGCCATTCCCGATGTGGTAAGGCAGCGACAACGAGGTGTAGCGGATGCGCGTCGGGAACAGTTCCACCATCAGCGCTGCCAGCGGGCCGTAGCACATGGCGGCGATCAGGATCAGCGCCACGATCAGCACCACCACCATGGTTTTGTTGACTTGCGCCACGTCAGCCGATTGCGGGTAACCCGCCAACGTCACCGCGCCTTTCAGGGCAGCTTCGTCGTAACCGTTGATTTGCACATCACCCACGCTCACCTGCACCGCACTGCCGGCCGGGGCGGCCGCGCTTTCGTACGGCAGGCCCTGTTTCACCAGGAAGGTCTTGACCTTGTCGCACGGGCTGTCAAAACGCGCCTTGCCCACCGGATCGAACTGGAAGGTGCAGGTGGCTGGATCTGCCAATACGGTGATCGGTGACTGGCGGCTCGCGTGGTCCATCGCCGGGTTGGTGTAGTGCGCCAGGCCCTTGAAGATCGGGAAGTACAGCGCGGTGGCCAGCAGCAGGCCGACCATCAACACCGGCTTGCGCCCCAGCTTGTCCGACAGCCAGCCGAAGAAGATAAAGAACGGCGCGCCAATCACCACGCTGATGATCAGCAGCATGTTGGCCAGTGCCGGGTCCATCTTCAAAAACTGTGTGAGGAAAAACAGCACATAAAACTGCGCGGCATAGAACGTCACCGCTTGCCCGGCGTTGATGCTGAACAGCGCAATCAGCACGATCTTGAGGTTTTCCCATTTGCCGAAGGACTCGCGGATCGGCGCCTTGCTGGCCTTGCCTTCCTCTTTCATTTTCAGGAACGCCGGCGACTCATGCAGGCTCATGCGGATCCAGGTGGAGATGCCCAGCAGCACGATCGACAGCAGGAACGGCAGGCGCCAGCCCCAGACTTCGAACTGGTCACCGGTGAAGTAACGGCAGGCCAGCACCACCAGCAGTGACAGCAGCAGGCCGAGGGTCGCGGTGGATTGAATCCAGCTGGTGTGGAAGCCGCGTTTGCCCGCTGGAGCGTGCTCGGCCACGTAGGTGGCTGCGCCGCCGTACTCACCGCCCAGCGCCAGGCCCTGGAGCATGCGCAGTGCCACGAGGATGATCGGTGCGGCGATGCCGATGCTTGAATAGGTCGGCAGCAGGCCCACGCAGAAGGTCGCCAGGCCCATCAGGATGATGGTGGCGAGGAACGTGTATTTGCGCCCGATCATGTCGCCCAGTCGACCGAACACCAGCGCGCCGAACGGGCGCACGACAAAACCGGCGGCGAAGGCCATCAGGGCGAAGATAAACGCCGTGGTGTCGTTGACCCCGGCAAAGAACTGCTTGCTGATCACCGCCGCGAGGGCGCCGTAGAGGAAGAAGTCATACCATTCGAACACCGTCCCGAGGGAGGAGGCGAAGATGACTTTCTGTGTGTCGTTGCTCGAGCGTGCGCCGAGCGCCGGGTCCAGGGGTTGAGCGTGTTCTGACATTTGGGTAGCCCTCACAGTGATTATTTATTGTTGTTCCACTGTCGGCGCCGAATCGGCGCCGCTGTTCCCCTGTAGGAACCGGCTTGCCGGCGATGGCGCTCTCAAGCTGTGCACAACACTTGAAAATGCCATCGCCGGCAAGCCGGGCTCCTACAGGTCAAGCCGGTAAAGTCAGTTCTTTCTCCGGGGCGAGGCTCCTTGTGTTCGGCGAAAGGATAAGCTGCGCGGCTTTTTCCGCGATCATCAGCGTGGGTGAGCAGGTGTTGCCTGAAGTAATGCGCGGCATCACCGACGCGTCGGCGATGCGCAGGCCGGGCACGCCGTGCACCCGCAGTTGTGCGTCAACCACCGCGTCTTTGTCGCTGCCCATGCGGCAGGTGCCCACCGGGTGGAAAATCGTGGTGCCGATGCGGGCGGCGGCCTCTTGCAGCTGTTCGTCTGTCTGCAGTTCTTCGCCGGGCAGGTATTCCACCGGGTTGAACTGCTTCAGGGCCGGCGCCGAGACGATGCGCCGGGTCAGGCGAATGGCGTCGGCGGCGACGCGCAGGTCTTCCGGATGGCTGAGGTAATTGGGGCGGATCAGCGGTGCGTCTGCCGGGTTGGCCGAGCGAATGTCGATGCGGCCACGGCTCTGCGGGCGCAGGTCACACACCGACGCGGTGAAGGCCGGGAACCCGTGCAGCGGCTCGCCAAAGCGCTCCAGGGACAGCGGTTGCACGTGGTATTCAAGGTTGGCCGACGTCTGTTCCGGCCCGGAGCGAGCAAACGCGCCCAACTGGCTGGGGGCCATGGACAGCGGGCCGCTGCGGTCGTACAGATAACGCAGGCCCATGCCCATCTTGCCCCACACGGTGCCGGCGATCTGGTTCAGGGTGCGAGCGTTTTCCAGCTTGTAGATCAGGCGCAGTTGCAGGTGATCCTGCAGGTTGCCGCCGACGCCGGGCAACTCGTGCAGCACGTTGATGCCCAAGGGCTTGAGCACGTTGGAAGGGCCGATGCCGGAGCGTTGCAGGATGCCGGGGGAGCCCACGGAACCGGCGCACAGGATGATTTCCTTGCGGGCCCGCCATGTGACGGCCTGGCCTTGCTGGCGAGCAACCACCGTGGTGGCGCGGCCGTTCTCCAGCAGCACGCGGTCGACTTCAACTTCAGTCATCACTGTCAGGTTGGGCCGCTGGCGGATCGGCTTGAGGAACGCCTTGGCCGCATTCCAGCGCACCCCGGATTTCTGGTTGACCTGGAAATAGCCGCAGCCTTCGTTATCGCCCTGGTTGAAGTCGCTGATGCTCGCGATACCGCTCTGCTGCGCCGCCTCGCGAAACGCATCGAGGATCGGCCAGTGCAGGCGCTGTTGCTCAACCCGCCACTCGCCACCATCGCTGTGAAATTCCGAGGCCCCGGCAAAATGGTTTTCGCTTTGCTTGAACAGCGCCAGCACATCCTTCCAGGCCCAGCCGGGATTGTCTTCGGCCCAGCCGTCGTAATCCCGAGCCTGGCCGCGCATGTAGATCATGCCGTTGATCGACGAACAGCCGCCCAACACCTTGCCCCGCGGGTAGCTCAGGGCACGGCCTTGCAGGCCTTCCTGGGCTTCGGTCTTGAAGCACCAGTCGGTGCGCGGGTTGCCGATGCAGAACAGGTAGCCGACGGGAATATGGATCCAGGGATAGTTATCACGACCGCCGGCTTCAAGCAGCAGCACGCGATGGGCCGGGTTGGCGGACAGTCGATTGGCCAGCAGGCAGCCTGCGGGGCCGGCGCCTACTACCACGTAATCGTATTCAGCAGCTGCAATGGGCATCTGAGGCCTCGCTTGTTTTTCTTATTGGCTCCATCCTAGTTGTTAGTTTTCGTCTTAAAAATGTTAGTTTTTACCCAGCTGCTGTGCGTTTTTAGACAGCGATGCTTTCAAGGTGGAGAGCGGAGGCGACATGTTCGACTGGAATGACCTGCGGTTCTTTCTCGAGTTACAGCGTAGCGGACGCCTGCTCACGGCGGCGCAACGCCTGAAGACCACCCACGCCACCGTGGCCCGGCACATCGAGGCCATCGAAAAAAGCCTCGGCACCGCGCTGTTCGTGCAGCACGCCCAGGGCTACGAACTCACGCCCTCCGGCGAAGCGCTGCTCAAGCATGCCGAAGCCATGGAAAACGTGGCCCTGCTGGCCGAAGAAGAACTGACCCATTCCGCTGCGCCCCTGGGCAAGATTCGCCTGGGGGTGGCCGAAGGATTGGGCGTGATGTTTTTGGCCAGCCGCATGGGTGGCCTGTTCGAACGCTATCCGGGCCTGGAGGTGGAACTGCTGGCGGTGCCGCGCTTTGTCAGCATCCTCAACCGCGAAGCGGAAATCAGCATCCACCTGGAACGCCCCAGCGTCGACCAACTGGTGACCCGCAAACTCACCGACTACCGCCTGGCGCTCTACGCCAGCCGCAGCTACCTGGACCGCACGCCGCCGATTGAGAAACGCGAGGACCTGGCCGTCCACGCCTGGATCGATTACGTCGACGATTTGCTGTTCAGCCAGGAACTGAAATTCCTCAGCAGCTTCTGCCGCAACCCCAAGGTGGTGTTCCACAGCACCAGCGTAATCGCACAGCACCAGGCGGCGCGTTCGGGGTTGGGGATTGCCGTGTTGCCGTGCTTCATGGCCGCCAGCGACCCTGACCTGGTGCCGCTGCTGCCGGGGGAGAGCATCCAGCGCAGTTACTGGATCAGTTCCCGGCGCGAGTTGCACAAGTCGGTAAGGTTGCGGGTGTTGTGGGATTACCTGGTGGAGTTGTGCGCGCGGGAGCAGAAGCTGTTGCTGGGCGAGGCTTAACTGAGTAAACCGAATCAAAAATGTGGGAGCTGGCTTGCCTGCGATCGCGGTGTATCAGCTACATATTTATCGGCTGAAATTCCGCTATCGCAGGCAAGCCAGCTCCTACAGTTGATAGGTTTTGTTATGGAGAAAATCTTCAGTTCAGCAACTCAAATTCAACACTGCCCAACCGCTCCCCATTCACCAGCACATGCACCGCGTGCTTGCCGGGATAGTGCTTGCGCGTGGTCAGTTCACGAATATGTTGGCCACGACTAATCGCGTGATGTTCCCTGGCAGCGAGGGTAAACGCCTTGAGCTTGAACACTTTCGACGCGCTGTGACCGGCGCTTTTCACGTAGTCGATGGCGTAGTCCACCACCAGCTTTTGCGGCGTGTCGGCCATGGATTCCAGGCTGAAGGACAGGTTGATCCGGTCGCCCAGGTTGATCACCGCCGGCTCGACCTTGAGCTGATGGATCTTCACCTCGGCCCTGGCCCCCGCCCCCATGATTGTCAGCGCCCGGGTGTTGCCTTGCTTGATCAGACTGCGCAGCGCGTGGCGGGCGATCCATGCGGTGTGAGGATTCTCCAGCGACCAGCCCTCAATCAAACCCAGCACCCAATCCGGATGATCCTTGGTGATGTCGTTGAGATGATTGGCCACCGACTTGCGCACGTACAGGCTGCTGTCGGCCTTGAGGTTGTCGAGGATCGAGGCGCACAGGCTCGGGTCGGCCTGCACGTTGGCCAGGCGAAACGACCAGGGCAGCCGTGGCCGCGAGCCTTCGCTGGCGAGGCGGCGCACGTGTTCGTTTTCGTCCAGCGACCAGCCTTGCATCACCGGCAGGGTGCGCTTGAAATCACTCAGCAGAAAATGCCGTACGGCAAACTCGGCGGAGCCGAAGGTGGTGAAGTACTTGAGCGCGGCCATGGAGCGCTTGAAGTCTTCACCGCCGTAACTGGCGACGTAATGGGGCAGGAACAGGCTGACAAAGGTGCTGTTCAGGCGGGGTGCCAGGGCATACAGCAACTTCAGCGTTTGGGGATAATCCAGCGGGATCACGGCGTGCAGGCTTTCGCTGACCCGAGCCATGCGCTGCATCACCGACAGGTCCGCGAGCCCGGCCTTGGCGTGCTTGAGGAAACCCTTGGCATCGAACGCCGGGTACACCGCCGTCATTTCGGTGGCGATGTGCTGCAGGCGTTCGGCGTTGAAGATTTCCTTCAGGGCCGGGGCGCTTTGTTCGGTCATGGGCAAGTCCGCAGATGAAGTTGGCCATCAGATTACATGCAAAACCCGATATCGCACGCCCCGCGTCGTAGCAGCTGTCGAGCCTTGGCGAGGCTGCGTCAGCGGTGTATCAGACACACCGCGAACGCAGCCTCGCCAAGGCTCGACAGCTGCTACGGAAAGGGGAGTGGATCAGTTAGAGATACCAGCGATATTCCCGCGCATGAATCTCCTGCTGGAACGCCAGATGGTCCTGGCGTTTGTTTTCGCAATACACGTCGACAAACTCTGCGCCCAGGCCTTCGCGCAGCACCGGCTGATGCTGCATGGCGCGCACCGCTTCGAGCATTTCGAGGGGGAAATCCGTGCCGCTGTTGCGGTCTTCGTTCAGTGGGGCGAAGGGCTCTTTGGCCGTGTCAAGGCCATGCTCCAGCCCCACCAGAATCGCCGCCAACACCAGGTACGGGTTGGCATCGGCACTCGCCAGGCGGTGTTCGATTCGCAGGTTGCGCGGGTCGGATTCCGGGATGCGCACGCAGGCGTCACGGTCCTCAAAACCCCAGCAGGCGCGAGTGGCCGCGTTCACCGTGCCGCCGAGGCGGCGGAAGGCGTTGTGGTTGGGCGAGAAGATCGGCATGCAGTGGGGCAGCAGTTCCAGGCAGCCGGCCACCGCGTGACGCAACGGTTGTTGCTGGTGGGCCGCCAGCAGGTTGTTGCCTGCCGCGTCGTACAGGCTGACGTGCACATGCATGCCGCTGCCGGGATGTTGCAGGTAAGGCTTGGCCATGAAGCTGGCGCGATAACCGTGCTTGAGGGCCACGCCGCGGGTGCTGCGGCAGAACAGGGCGGCCCAGTCGGCGGCGCGCAGGCCGTCTTCCAGGTGGCCGAAATTGATCTCGAACTGGCCGGGACCCAACTCGGCGGTGATCACCGTGATGTCGATGCCCTGGGCCTTGGCGGTCTCGACCATGTCATCCAACACCGGCGCGAAGCGCGACAGCCGCTCGATGTGCAGGTTGGGCTGGTCGTCGGCGTCATCGCTCAGCGGGTCGCGGGCGAACTGCGGCAGGCCGTCGCTGAGCTTTTTGTGGAACAGGTAGAACTCCAGCTCAAACGCCACCACTGGGTGAATGCCTTTGCGGTGCAGGCGCTCCAGCACCTTGGCCAGCACTTCCCGGGGTTCGAATTCAATCGGCGCTTCGGTGCCGTCGGAGGTGATCAGCATCTGCCCCAGAGGCTGCGCTTCCCAGCTCACCGGCTTGAGCGTGCCGGGCACCAGGCGGCGGTTGGCGTCCGGGTCACCGTCGTGAAAGCAGTAGTCACCAATCTTGAACAGGCCGCCCTGGGCACCCAGCAACACGGCGTTTTGCGGCAGCTTCAAGGGGCTGCCGGCGGCGACTTTTTCCAGCATCTCCACCGGGTAGCGTTTGCCGTAGAAGTGCCCGGGAATGTCCAGGGCAATCAGGTCGACGTAGCGCACATCGGGATGGTTCTGGCGAAAGGTCCGGACTTCGGCCAGCAGCGTGGAGGAATGGCTTTTCACGGGTGTTGCTCCTAGTTGTAGACCCACAGCACGCGGGCGGGCAGGTCGGTCAGGTTGCCGTAGCGGCAGTGGGCAAAACTGGCCAGGTGGAAGCTGTCGCCTTGGCGCAGGGTGACCGAGTCGGCCTCGCCCTCGACCCACAGCGTCAATTCGCCCTCCAGCACGTAGCCGGCCTGTTCGGCGCGGTCACTCATGGTCTGTTCGCCACTGTTGGCGCCGGGTTCCAGCAGGCTGTCGAGGATCGAGAACGCGCCATGCATGCTCGGCGACACCAGGATGTCGGTGATGCCGTTGGCGTAATACACGGTGCGTCGCTCATTGGGGCGCGTGACCCAATCCACCGCCTTGGGTTTGGACAGGCTGTAGAAATAGGTGGTGGGCACACCGAGGGCGTGGCTGATGGCGGTGAGGTCGGCCACAGTGGGGCGCGAAAGGCCGCGTTCAACCTGGGACAGGAAACCCACGGAACGCTCGATCTTTTGCGCGAGTTGCGCCAGGGTGAGCTTCTTGTGCTTGCGCAGGTCGTGGATCAGGATCGCCAGGGCGTCGAGTTCTTCTTGCTTGTCCATAGGCGTTTCGTGAAATTCTTATCAAGAAATTTCATGAAAAATTACAGGATTAATTTCACGAGAGCAATGGGCGCTGACGCCGATCGTTTACACGCTGATCGTTCCCGCGGGTGGGAACGATCATTCAACGATCATTTAAAACCCGGACAGGCTGGCATCCTCACGATGCCCCAGCAGTTCAGCCACCACCGATGTCGGCGACTTGTGCTTGTAGGTGTTGTAGTTATTGACCGAGTCGTGGAACAGCTGGCGGGTGAACGCGACGCGGCTTTCCAGGCCGGCGATTTCCGCACCGGGTGACGGGGCATCTTGCGCCGCCGCCAATTGCTGCTCGGCCTCCTTGAATTGGCCGAAGGCTTTTTTGCAACGATCGAGCAGCGCCACCAGTTCCCGATAGGTGCCGAACACATACAGCGCGAGCAAAGTGACAACGGTCACGAAAATGATGATGACGTGGGTACCAGTCATTGGAAATCCTGAGCAGCTGGAAAAAAGAACCAATCTTATCTGATTAATCGCCAGCCCGGTCGCTGGCTGTCCATCCATCTGCCGCTTCCATCACTGCGCTGAATGATTCTGCGCCGCTGCGGTCGGAATCTTTACGCGTCATTCATTGAAGGAAGTGCCCATGAAGTCCAAATCCCTTGTTGCCTGCCTGTTGGTTGCCGCGAGCCTGTCCGCCGCGAGCTTCACCGTCCAGGCCGCCGATACGCCGCAAAAAACCGTGCAGCCTTCAAACATCAATACCCGCGACCTCAAGACCGGTGACCGCGCGCCAGACATTCTGATGCGCAAGGAATCGGCCATCGCCGATTGGAAGAAACATGGCCTGAAGCAGCCGGAAGAAGACAGCCAGTGGGCCCGTGTGAACGACAAGTACGTGCTGCTCAAAACCACCAACGGCACGATTCTCGACATCACACCCGTTAAAAAATAACCCCGGCAGCGGGATGAGCGATCCCGTGCTCATCCTGCCGCATTTGATTTTTGCATAAATGCATAAATCAGCATTTTTTGTCTGTTGTTTTGCGTTAAGGTAGGTCCGCTTGCGGGCTGCAATGGCCCCTTTACCTTGATCAGAATGAGAGCAGGATGCTTGCCACAATAAGAAATTACCCGCGTACCGTGAACCTGCTGTTGTCGGCCACGCTGATCCTCACCCTGGCCAAGGCCATCACGTTTCCGTACCTGGTCATCTACCTCACCAACCACTTTGCCCTGGACATCAGCCAGGTCGGCCTGGTGATCGGCAGTTCGCTGATCGTCGGTTCACTGCTGAGCGTCTATGGCGGCTTTCTGGTAGACCGCATCAACAGTTATCGCCTGCTGCTCAGCCTGAGCGTGGTGTTTGCCCTGGGGTTTGTCGGCACGGTGCTGGCCCGGGAAATCTGGTCGTTCTACAGCTGCCTGATCCTGATCAACCTGGCGTATGCGGTGATCGACATTGCGATCAAATCCGGGTTTGCCAGCCTGCTGCCGGAGGATGAGCGCAGCGAAGCGTTTTCCATCAAGTACACCCTGACCAATATCGGATACGCGGTGGGCCCGTTTTTTGGCGCGATGGTGGCCAAGCTCGATATCAGCTTGCCGTTTATCTTGTCGGCCGCATTGGGTCTCGGGTTTTTCCTGCTGTATTGGCGCTGGGGCGACCGCACCCTGGCCACCGTCGACACCACGCAAAAGCCGGTGTCGTTCCTCGCCGTGGGCCGCGTATTGCTGCGGGATCACCGGTTGGTGTGTTTCACCATCGGCGGCCTGCTAAGTGCCGTGGTGTTTGGCCAGTTCACCGCGTACCTTTCGCAGTACCTGGTGACCACCACTACCGCCGAATACACCTACACCATCATCAGTGCAGTTCTCACCACCAACGCCGTGTTGGTGATTGCCCTGCAATACGCGATTGGCCGACGCATTTCCCACCGCCACCTGAGCCAGTGGCTGATCTTCGGCCTGGGCATGTTCATGCTGGGGGTGATTGGCTTTGCCCTGGCGAGCAACGTGTGGTGGTGGATCCTGGCGATGGCGATTTTCACCGTGGGCGAAATCGTGGTGTTTCCCGCCGAGTACATGTTTATCGACCGCATCGCCCCGGACCACCTGCGCGGCATGTACTACGGCGCGCAAAACCTCTCCAACCTCGGCGCTGCCCTGGGGCCGGTGCTGTGCGGGCTGGTGCTGGCCAGCCTGCCGGCCCACTACATGTTCTACATGTTGGCAGCGTTTATTGTCGGAGGAGGGGTGTTCTATTTTATCGGGGCGTCGTTGAAGGCTCGGTCAGTGTAGGAGCGAGCTTGCTCGCGAAGGTCGTTAACGATAACGCGGTTAATCTGACAGCCAGCGGCGCCCTCAGGTTTTTCGCGAGCAAGCTCGCTCCTACAGTGGACGCAGCGGCAGATCATCCAGAGTGACTTTGCCGACGGTGTTGCTCTGCAACTCGTAGCGCAACTCGTCGACCATCTTTTCCACTGCCTGCGGGGTCTGCAGTTTGTTGACGCTGATCCCGGTGACCACCAGATCTACCCGGCCGCTTTCGGCATCGAAGACCTTGAGGGTCAGCGAGGCGTCACGGCACAGGGTGAACTCGCAGGTCAGGGGCGACAGCGCCTCTTCAATGCAGTTGCGCAGTTGGGAGAGCGTAAACATGTGGGCTCTCCTCAGCGACGACGCAGCATCAGGCCCAGCAGCAGGCCGACACCGGCGACAATCGCAACCGTCGCCAAGGGTTTTTGCTTGGCGAAATCGCCGACGGTGTCCAGCGCGTCACCGTAGGTTTGCTGCAACTGGCCAGCGGCCTGGCGGGCCACACCTTCGGCCTGGAGCTGTTCGTCACCGGTCAGATCACCCAGAAAACCTTGAGCCTTGCCGGTCACTTTCTCGACGGCGCCTTTGACTTGTTCGCTTTTCATGATGGATTCCTTGAAGGCATGACATCTCAACAGCACAGGACCCAAGGCCCTGTGCCCACCCTTCAAGGTTAAGCAGTGCACCCGCGCGCAATAAGGCGAATTTGCACCGGTCGCACTAGTGCATTTGCACTCTATTTCGGTTTTTTAACCCGCAATTCACCGGCAAACAGCCCGCGTTCACGGGCCCAGACGATGGCTGCACTACGGCTATGCACCCCGAGTTTGGAGTACACCGTGGCCACATGGTTACGCACGGTATTGGGCGCCAGTTTCAGGCGCGAGGCGACTTCCTTGTCGGCCAGGCCTTCGCAAATCAGGCCCAGTACATCGCGCTCCCGGGCGGTGAGGTCGGTAAAGGAAATGTTCGGTACGTTGGGGCTATTGACGCTCTTGGCGTTGGCCAGTTTTTCAATCAGCGTCTGGCTGAACCAGGAGGCGTCCTGCATCACTTCCTCAATGGCGGCCACCAGTTCCAGCTCGGAGCGCTTGCGTTCGGTGATGTTCATCAACACCAGCAGGTAGCAGGGCACATCCTGAATGCTGACGGTGTCGGCAGACAGCACACAGTCGATCACTTCGCTGCCTTTCTTGCGGATCTTCAGGTCGAGGCCGTCGAGGTTGCCGGCTTTCTCCAGGGTGGTGAACAGCTGCGTGCTGGCTTGGGGGCTGTCGATAAAGTCGATGTCTTCGATGGATTTGCCGATCAGCTCTTCACTGGTGTAGCCGGTGATGGTCATGAAGGCTTCGTTGATGTCCACCACTTGCCGGTTGGCGGCGTTGCACACCAGGGTCGGCACCGGCGTCAGTCGGAATGACTTGGCGAAACGTTCCTCGCTCTGGCGCAGGGCGGTTTCGGCCTTGCGCCGGGGCTCAAGGTCGGTGAAGGAAAACAGCATGCAGTCTTCCTCGTTCATGTCCAGCGGCTGGCCGGCCACGATCACCAGTTTGCTGCCGCCCTCGGGCAGTTTCAGTTCGGCTTGCATCTGCGGGATGGTCGCGCCTTCGCCCAGGCGCTTGACGGCGAGGTCCTTGTTTTCGGCCTGCTCCAGCACGTCCAGTTCATACACCGAGCGGCCGATCACCTGGTCGCGGTTGTAGCCGGTCATCTCCAGGAAGCCCTGGTTGACCTTGATGTAGCGCAGGTCACTCAAGCGGCAAATCACCGCCGGCGCCGGGTTGGCATTGAAGGTTTTTTCAAAGCGTTGTTCGGCGCTGGCCCATTCCGTGGCGTCGCTCAGGATCAGCACCAACAGCTCCGGTTCACCGCTCGAGTCGTTGAGTACCAGGCTGCGCAGGCGATGCACCCAGGTCTTTTCCTCGTCGCCAGTGGGGGTGACCTCCACCACCACGTCGCTGAACTCCTCACCACCTGCCACCCGGCTCAGCGGGTAATTCTCCAGCACCAGCGGGTGGTTGTTGCGATAGCGCAAGGCAAAGCGCTTGGCGTAGTCCTGGGTGTTGACGCCAAGGTCTTCGACATTCTCCACGCCATGCATCAGCAGCGCGGCTTCATTGGCCCACAGGATGGTTTGGTCGACCTCGGCGAGGATCACTCCATCGGACAAGCCGGAGATGATCTGCTGCAGTTGGCGGCGGTTGGTTTCTTTGGCGAGGACGGCCTGGCTCATGGTTTCTCCAATATTGAGGGCACCTGCGCCCCCTGTAGGAGCTGGCTTGCCAGCGAAAAGCTCAACAGCAACGCGACTATTCAGGAACCGCGCGTCATCGTTGACGACCATCGCTGGCAAGCCAGCTCCTACAGGGGAGCGGTGTCAGACGCATAGGGAGTACGACACCTGGGGCTCAGGATAGTGCAGAGAAGTTGCCGCACGCGGGGTGCGAATGCACCAGTGCGCCTAGTGCAATTGTGCCGAGACCGCAGGGCAGGCCCCTCGCCAAACTGGCCACCTACCCATTGTAAAAGGATCGACCATGACCACTGTCTATGAAACCAACCGTTCGCTGTTCCGTGTCTCCTGGGGCTCGGTATTGGCCGGTAGTGCAATTGCCCTGGTGACCTATCTGGTGTTGAGCGTGCTCGGCACCGCGATTGGCGCCAGTGCGGTTAACCCGATGGCAGCCGGCAACCCGCTGAGCGGATTTGGCACCGGTGCCGGGATCTGGTTGTTTGTGTCGACGCTGTTGGCCATCGGCGCCGGCGCATTTGTGGCCGGGCGCACCGCACCGGATCGCGGCGGCCTGCACGGCGTACTGAGCTGGACCATCACCACCTTGTTGACCACCTGGCTGCTGGCTGCGCTGGCCACCAGCGTGGTAGGTGCGGCGGGGAATGTCGTGGGCAAAGGCCTGTCGGCTGCCGGCAGCGGTATCGCCGCCGTGGCACCGGGCATCAGCGACAGCGTCAAGCAGCAGCTGGATGAGCAAGGTATCAAGCTGGACTGGAACAGCCTTCAAGGCCAGCTCGACACCCTGCTCAAGCAGAGCGGCAAGCCAGAGCTTGACCCGGCCAACGTCGAGCAGAAAGCCAACCAGGCAAGCGCTGACGGCAAGCAATCGGCCAACGATGCTGCGACCAATCCAACCCAGGCCGGTGATGAGCTGAAGCAATGGTTCGAGCGGGTCAAGGCGTCCGGTGAGCCGGCGTTGAACGCAGCGGACAAACAGGCGCTGGTCAACATCGTCGCCGCCCGTACCGGCAAGAGCCAGGCTGAAGCGACCCAGATCGTCGACAACTATGCCCAGGCTTATCAGCAGGCCATGCAGAAAGTTGAAGAACTGAAGCAACAGGCGGAACAAAAAGCCCGTGAAGCCGGTGAAGTGGCGGCCAAGCAACTGTCCCGCGCGGCGTGGGGCACCCTGGTGATGTTGCTGCTGGGTGCGGCGTTGAGCTTTGGCGTGGGTCGCCTGGCGATCACTACTCGTCGGGTGCCATTGGCCTGATCACGACTTGAGGTGCTTTATGTGGCGAGGGAGCTTGCTCCCGCTGGGCTGCGCAGCAGCCCCAAAACCGGTGAACGCAACGTCCCAGGCATACCGCGTCCATCGGGTTGGGAGCGCTTCGCACTCCAGCGGGAGCAAGCTCCCTCGCCACAGAAATAGACTCGCTTTGACCTCTGCAGCAACCCTGACGAACGAGTAAACTGCCCGCCTTTTATCCTCACGACGAGACGGTGCGCTTTTGAACGCAGGAAAAACCGCAGGGCTGTTGCTACTTGCTGCCTTATTGGCCGGCTGCGGCACCTCGCCACCCCGCACCCCCAACGACATCTGCGGCATCTTCCGCGAAAAAGACGATTGGTACGACGCCGCCAAGGTCACCCAGGCACGCTGGGGCGTGCCGATCCAGGTGCCGTTCGCGATCATGTATCAAGAGTCCGGCTTTCGGCAGGACGCCAAGACACCCCGCAAATACCTGTTGTGGATCATCCCCTGGGGCCGCGTTTCTACTGCCTCCGGCTATGCCCAGGCCAAGGATGAAGTGTGGAGCGACTACCAGAAAAGCACCGGCCGTTATGGCGCCAGTCGCGAGCATTTTGACGACGCCATCGACTTTGTCGGCTGGTACATGGACAAGACCTACACCATCAACGGCGTGTACAAATACGATGCCTACGGCCAATACCTGAACTACCACGAAGGCTGGGGCGGTTATCGTCAGCGCACCTATGCGAGCAAAGCCTGGCTGATGCCGGTGGCGGGTAAGGTACAGGCGCGTTCGCAGATGTATGCCGCGCAATATGCGGGCTGCAAGAATGATTTGGGGCGGGGGTTTTGGAGCCGGTTCTGGCATTGGCTGTGACTTTGGATAACGAGAGAACGCGATGAGCAATGAACTACAAATCACCGACACCCGCCTCGGCGACGGAAAAACCGTAGTCAAAGGCGCCCTCATCACCACGCAATACACCGGCACCCTCGAAGACGGCACGGTGTTCGATTCCTCATGGGAACGCGGCAAGCCATTTCAATGTGTGATCGGTACCGGTCGTGTGATCAAAGGCTGGGACCAAGGCTTGATGGGCATGAAAGTCGGCGGCATCCGCACGTTGTTTGTGCCGGCGCACCTGGCCTATGGCGAGCGGTCAATGGGCGCGCATATCACGCCCAACAGCAATCTGCGGTTTGAGATTGAGTTGCTGGAAGTGCTCACACGGGATGATTGAGGCGCGATGAACATGGAGGTTGTTGAAACAATGGAGTTGCCGCGCAGTTCGATAGCGGGCATTCGGGTGGTTGAGCTGACCCTTGAGGATGAAGTCGAGCTGCAGCGCTTTTTCGAGGCGCCGCCGGGGTATTTTCTCGCCGTCAATGGCGAACCGGCCACGCCCAATAGACAGTCCACCCGGAATTTGCAGGTGTACACCTCCAATGTGGGAGCTGGCAAGCCAGCTCCCACATTTGCTTGAAGACCCGGCTGAACCCAACCTGAAGAACTCTTCCAAACCCATCTGGTAACTTTTCCTACGGTTTACTCTCCTGAAATCAGGGCGTAAGCTTCGCGCGTTTTCATCAATAGCGGAGACCCTCAGTGGGTACTTGTTCGAGTGACAGTCGTCGGCCGGTCTCGATAACCGGCACATACTTGGCAAGGTAACGCGCATTTTTCCGATGCCGTTGTCTCGCCAAAAGCGAGAAGCGGCATCCCGGTGGCGGCCTGTCCTGGCCCGATCCCGAATTCCCTCTCATCGACGCTTAACAGTGCGTGATGCCTTGCATCGCGGTACTACGCACGCGCCTGTCGGCTGACCCAGACGCTGAAGGTTTCTATATCCGCAAGTTTGGCTGGTAATGAATAGGGAAGACTCCTATGCAAGCAATCAACAACATCAACCTCAATTCGCTGGTCGACACGCTGGTCAGCCTCACCGCGGCCTTCATCCTCGGCGGGCTGATCGGTTTCGAGCGCCAGTACCGCCAGCGCACGGCGGGCTTGCGCACCAACGTGCTGGTGGCGGTAGGGGCGGCGATTTTTGTCGACATGGCCAACCGCCTGGGCGGCGCCGAAGGGGCGGTGCGGGTCGTGGCCTATGTGGTTTCGGGCATCGGTTTTCTCGGCGCCGGGGTGATCATGCGTGAGGAAGGCAACGTGCGCGGGCTGAACACCGCCGCCACCCTCTGGGCGTCGGCGGCAGTGGGCGCCTGCGCCGGTGCCGACCTGATCCTGGAAGCGCTGCTGGGCACGCTGTTTGTGCTGGCGGCCAACACCTTGCTGCGGCCGATCGTGAATAACATCAACCGCCAGCCATTGGATGTGGTGTCGGCCGAGGTGACCAACATCCTTTATGTGGTAGCCCGTCGTACCCAGCAAAAGGCGGTACTGGCCCTGCTCGAAGCCGAACTGGCGCGCTGCAACTACCCGGCCAGTGATGTGGACGTGCGCCCCTTTGGTCCCGAAGAGGTGGAAATCGAGGCGACGCTGGCCGTGACCTCGGTAGACGGTGACGAACTGGACGCCCTGGTGGCGCGCATTTCCACCTCGACCCTGGTGGTACAGGCCTTCTGGAGCCCGAGTACCACTGACTAAACCACTTATGCTCCCCGGAAGCCGGCTGTTTACTATGCTTTTAGTGAGGAAAATTCCTACATAAGACTGGGACTATCCCTTCAGTTGTTGCGTCATTCCATTGGTAAGGTTGCGCGCTTGCGACTAGCCAGGCACGCAGGTGCCGCTACCCATGGCCAGGCGTTTATCAAATGAAGGGACCTGGCTGTTGCTTGTAGGAATATTCAGTGCCGTTTGTCGGAACTGTTATTTCTCACAGGTAGATAGGTCCCGTGTGATGTGCAACGGTACTGAATCCTCCCAGGGGAGCCCTATGAGCAAAGCCTTAATCGTGGATGACCATCCATTTATCCGCGCAACCGTTCGGTATTTATTGAAGCAGGAAGGTTTCGACACGATCTTCGAAGCCGGTAACGGCGCCGATGCCATGCAGATTGCCCGTGAGGAACGCCCCGAACTGATCATCCTCGACCTGGCCATGCCCAAGCTGGGGGGGCTGGAGGTGATCAGCCGGATCAAGGCGCTGGGCTTGCCCTGCAAAATCCTGGTGTTGACCTCCTACCTGGCGGTGTTTTTTTCCACCCGCTGCATGCGTGCCGGTGCGATGGGTTTTGTCGCCAAGACCGGCGAACTGGACGAGCTGCAAAAAGCGATCAAGGCCGTGATGTCCAATTACAGCTGCTTTCCCAGCTTGCCTACCAGCTCGGTACGCCGGGACGATCTGCAGTCCACTGAACAGGACCTGGTGGCAGACCTGTCCGACCGTGAGTTGACCGTGTTGCAAAAGCTCGCGTTGGGACTGGGCAACAAGGAAATTGCCGAGGACATGCTGCTTAGCCACAAGACCATCAGCACCTATAAAACCCGCCTGAAGGAGAAGCTGAGAATGTCGTCGGTGGTGCATTTGTCCAAGTTCGCCCAGCGCAATCATCTGATCTGAAATGACCACGCTCCGAGTCTTGTGGCTCAGCGCAAGCGTATGGCTGGGCTTGCTCTGTCTGCATACCCCGGCCCTGGCAGAGCCTCGCGCTCTTTCTCTGTTGGGGCACTCCTTCATCGAAACCCCGGCCGCAGAGCTGGATGAGGCGGACTGGCGCTGGTTGCGCGAGCACCGCCGTTTGTTGATGGGGATCTCGGGGCCTGATTACGCGCCGTTCGAGCTGAGCAGCAACGATGAGCTTGAAGGGATTACGGCGGATTACGCCGAGCTGATCGGCGATGCGTTGAACATCAAGATCGAAGTCCGCCGCTATGACAATCGTGACGAAGTCATCACGGCGCTCAAGCGCGGTGAGGTGGACTTTGTGGGCTCAGCCAACGGTTACGAAGCGGCAGACCCGCAACTTGTGCTGTCGCGCTCCTATGCCATGGATCAACCGACCCTGGTCACCCGCACGGGCGACAGCCAGACCCTGAGCGCCGACCTGGCCGGCAAGCGTGTCGCGATGCTCTACCACTACATGCAGCCGGAGGCGGTCCAGGCATTTTATCCCCATGCCCGGATACAGCTTTTTCCGTCGACCTTCGAGGCCATCGGCGCCGTGGCTTTCGGCCAGGCGGACGTTTACCTCGGCGATGCCATCAGCACCAACTACCTGATCAACAGGAACTACCTGAACAACGTTCGGATGGCTGACTTCTCGTCACTTGAAGTCAACCCGTTCGGCTTTGCCTTTGCCCAGGACAACACCCGCCTGCTGCAGATCATCAACGCGGCACTGGCGGTCATTCCGGTCAGCGAGCGGATGGAAATCCTGCGGCGCTGGAGTGCCGGCAACCTCGGGTTCCTGGGTTCCGAACGATTGCGCTTGAGTGCCAGTGAGCAGCGTTGGCTGGAGCGAAATCCACGCATAAAGGTGGCGGTGCTCGACCAGTTCCTGCCTGTCTCATTTCTCGGCAAACAGGGCGGGTTCGAGGGCTTGAGCGCCGAAGTCCTGGCCCGTATCAGCCTGCGCACCGGGTTGAAGTTTGACGTGGTGCCGGGCAGCTCGTTGCCCCAGCAACTGGATAAGGTCAGTGCAGGCAGCGCGGACATGATTGCCGTGGTGACCCCCAGCGTCGAACATGCGGACAAGGTGCGCATTACCCGGCCTTACTTGACCAACCCCTATGTGCTGGTCAGTCGTACCGACGCCGGCAGCCCGCTCACACTGGAAGACATGACCGGCAAGCGCCTGGCACTGTTGGGGGGTAACAGCCTGCAGGAGAGTATCGCCCAGGACTATCCCACCATCAGGTTTGTGACCGCCGAGAATCCCGAGCAAAGCATGGCGCTGGTGGCCAACGGCAACGCCGATGCCGCCGTCATTACGTTGATCGGGGCGCGCTACATCATCGCCCGGGAGTACCGCGACCGCCTGCGGGTGACCAGCACGGTCGGCTCCGAACCGGCCCGCATCGCCTTCGGTGTCAACCGCAGCCAACTGGAGTTGTACTCGATCCTGGACAAGGCATTGTTGAGCATCACGCCACAGGAAATGGACGAGCTGACGGGCCACTGGCGCAGCGAAGTGGTGATCGAGGACAGCTACTGGTCCCGTCACCGCACCGCGATCATCCAGGGCTTCGGCCTGTCGGCGTTGCTGCTGCTGATCACCTTGGGCTGGGCCATTTATCTGCGTCGCCTGATACGCAAGCGGGCCCAGGCCGAGCGTGCGCTAAGCGACCAGATGCGGTTTATGAGCGCGTTGATTGATGGCACACCCCATCCGATTTACGTGCGTGATCGCCTGGGGCGGTTGATGGCATGCAACAGTGCTTACCTTGATGTGTTCGGTTTCAAGCTGGAGGACGTGGTGGGCAAAACGGTGGTCGAGACCGACACCGGTAACCGCCCCCAGGCCCAGTCCTTTCATGAGGACTACCTGCGGCTGATGGAGCGGGGCGAGCCGCAGATTCACGACCGCGTACTCAAGGTGCCGGGTGGCAAAGCCCTGACGATTTACCACTGGATGCTGCCGTACCGCGACGGTGATGAGCAGGTGGTGGGCATGATCGCCGGCTGGGTGGACGTCAGCGAAAGGCAGCACCTGCTGGGCCAGTTGCAGGAGGCCAAGGAGGACGCCGACGCGGCCAACCGAGCCAAGACTACCTTTCTTGCAACCATGAGCCATGAAATACGCACCCCCATGAACGCCGTGATCGGCATGATCGAGTTGGCCCTGAAAGCCGCCGAACAGGACCGGGCCGACCGTGATGCGCTGGAGGTGGCCGCCGATGCATCGCGCAGCATGCTGGAGTTGATCGGCGATATCCTCGATATCGCGCGCATTGAGTCGGGCCACCTGTCCCTGGCCCTGGAGTCTTCGAACCTGCACGAATTGCTGGCGTCCGTGGCGCGGGTTTTTGACGGGCTGGCGCGGGCCAAGGGCCTGATATTGCAGGTGGAACTCGACCCGCTGCTTGATCGCCCTGTGCTGGTGGACCCGATGCGTTTCAAGCAGGTGGTGTCGAACCTGCTGAGCAACGCCATCAAGTTCACGCCCCAGGGCCAGGTACGGCTTGGCGCTTCTGGGTCGTCGTCGATTACCAACGGTTACCTGCACCTGCGATTGTGGGTGGAGGACACCGGCATCGGTATCAGCGTCGAAGACCAGCAGCGCCTGTTCAACCCTTTCATCCAGGGCAGCAACACCACGCAATCGGCGCGCAGCGGCTCGGGCCTGGGCCTGGTCATCAGCCGCAACCTGTGCGAGATGATGGGCGGCCAATTGCAGTTGAGCAGCCTGCTGGGGCAGGGCACACGGGTGGACGTCACCCTGGAACTGGCGACCGTCGAGGCCAAGTTGATTCCGCCTGCATCCATTGCCCCGCAAGCACCACCCGCCCGCGCCCTGAGCATCCTGGTGGTGGATGACTACCCGGCCAACCGGCTGCTGCTGGCGCGGCAGTTGAGTTTTCTGGGGCACCGGATCACCACGGCCGAAGATGGCGTTGAGGGGCTTGAAGTGTGGCTGTCGGGGCAGTTCGACGGGGTGATTACCGACTGCAATATGCCGTTCAAGGACGGCTACGAACTGGCGCGGGATATACGCACCCTGGAGCATGAACGCGGTTTGGCGCCGTGCCTGCTGCTGGGGTTTACCGCCAATGCCCAGCCGGAGGAAGTCGAACGTTGCCGGCAGGCGGGCATGGACGGCTGCCTGTTCAAACCCACCGGGCTTGAGGATTTGCGCGCGGCCCTTGCGTCGCGTACGGCGACGCCGCATGAGGCGTCATCGGGAGTGGACTTGAGCCATCTGGAGAAGTTGACCGGCGGCGACATTTCTGCGGTCAAAGAGCTGCTGGCGCCGTTGCTCGACAGCCTTGAAGCCGACCACGGGCAACTGGCGACATTAGAAAAAACGGCGGACTTTGCCCGCCTGCATGACCTGGCCCATCGCACCAAGGGCGGTGCACGGATGGTCAAGGCCCAGGCCCTGATGGACAGCTGCGAGCAACTGGAGAAGGTCTGCGAGCGACAGGCCCACAACGAACTGGCCGGCGCTGTCGCCGCAGTGGACGAGGCGCTGGCTCAGTTGCATCACACGCTGTCGCTCTATTGCAACCCGCCCGGGGTTTAGTCCCAGTTCGGCGCGATGCCTTTGGGGCTGGTCAGGCGATGGCCGCGCTCCAGGCCGGCGATCTGCGCCATGTCGGCGTCGCTCAAGGTCAGGTCCAGCGCCTTGAGGTTGCTGGCCAGGTTAGCGCGTTTGGTCGACGACGGGATTACCGCGTAGCCCAGTTGCATGGCCCAGGCCAGGGTCACTTGGGCCGGTGTTGCCTGGTGACGCTCGGCGATCTGCTGGATCACCGGGTCCTTCAGCACTTCGCCGTAGGCCAGGGTCATGTAGGACGTGATCTGGATGCCATGGGCCTTGGCGAACCCTGCCACGGTACGGTTCTGCAGGTACGGGTGCAGCTCGACCTGGTTGGTCGCGATGTGCTCGGCGCCGACGGCTTCAATCGCCTGCTTCATCAGGTCGACGGTGAAGTTGGAAATGCCGATCTGCCGGGTCAGGCCCTGGCGCTTGGCTTCCAGCAACTGGCCCATGAATTCGGCCACCGGCACCTGGTCTTCCGGCGATGGCCAGTGAATCAGGGTCAGGTCCAGGTAGTCGGTCTGGAGCTTGCGCAGGCTTTCCTTGAGGCTGGGGATCAACTGGCCTTCGGCGAAGTTGGCGATCCAGATTTTGCTGGTGATGAATAACTCGTCCCGTGGAATGCCGCTGTCGGCGATGGCCTGGCCGACATCGGCTTCGTTTTCGTAGATTTGCGCGGTGTCGATGACCCGGTAGCCCAGCTCGAGGCCGGTGCTGACGGAATCGATGACGACCTGGCCTTGCAGGCGGAACGTGCCGAGGCCGAATGCGGGAATGGACATGAGTGACTCCTGAAGTGATGTGAACAATGGAGTCGAGTATCGGCTCCTCGTTCCTTCAGAAAAACCGCTGAATCCGAAAAGGACTCTTTACCAAAAGTCATGAGTGGTGAAGAACAAAAGCAAACAGGGCCCAATGTAGGAGCTGGCTTGCCGGCGATGCAGGCGACCTGGTCTTTCAGATACACCGAGGTGATGCTGGTGGGGACTTTTCCAGTGGCTGGGCGGGAAGCGACTGACGGATATTGCAGGAAATTTCCCACAGGAGTACAAATGTACTCCATGACGACTCTCACTCCCCGCCGTACCGCCATCCTGACCTTTATCCGCGACCGTATCGCGCAGCAAGGCCAGCCTCCCAGCCTCGCCGAGATCGCCGAGGCGTTCGGCTTTGCCTCCCGCAGTGTGGCGCGCAAGCATGTGCTGGCGCTGACCGAGGGTGGCTTTATCGAGGTCAATCCCAACCAGGCCCGCGGCATTCGCCTGCTCAATCAGCCGGCGCGGCCTGAGCTGCTGGACATCCCGGTGCTTGGCCGGGTGGCCGCCGGCCTGCCCATAGGTGCCGATGCCGAGGTGCACAACCGCCTGCTGCTCGACCCGGCCACGTTCGCGAAAACCCCGGACTACCTGCTGCGGGTGCAGGGCGATTCGATGATCGAAGACGGCATCCTCGATGGCGACCTGGTGGGCGTACGCCGCAGCGCCGAGGCCTTGAACGGGCAGATCGTGGTGGCGCGCCTGGACGGTGAAGTCACCATCAAGCGTTTCGAACACGTGGGCGAGCGCGTGCGCCTGCTGCCGCGCAACCCCGCCTATCAACCCATCGTGGTGCGGCCCGATCAGGACTTGGCCATCGAAGGGGTGTTCTGCGGTTTGGTGAGGCAAGGCTGATGGGCGCCGTCGTTGCACTGGACTCGCTGTTCAATGGCGGCCGCGTCTGGAAAGGCCGGCCCGCCGCGCCGCCTGCCAGCGTGCATCCCACCGGGCTTGCGGCCCTGGATGCAGTGCTGCCCAGCGGTGGCTGGCCGGAAGCGGCGTTGAGCGAAATCCTGATGGCGAAGGAGGGCGTAGGCGAGTTGCAACTGGTGTGGCCCACACTGGCGCGCTTGTCGGCGGCGGGTGAGCGCATCGTGCTGGTGGCGCCGCCTTACACGCCGTACCCCCACGCCTGGCAAAACGCCGGGGTGGATGTGCGCCAGTTGTCGGTGATCCAGGCTGATGAGCGCGACGCGTTGTGGGCGGTGGAGCAATGCCTGCGTTCCGGCAGTTGTGGCGCGGTGCTGTGCTGGCCGCGCAAGGCCGATGATCGGGCCTTGCGCCGCTTGCAGGTGGCGGCGGAAACCGGCCAGACCCTGGCCTTTGCCTGGCGCTCCTTGAACGAAGCCATCAACCCGTCACCGGCCGCCTTGCGCCTGGCGGTGGAGGCCAGCCCGGCGCAGGTGCGGGTGCTCAAGTGCCGGGGCGGCCTGGCCCATCCCGCGCCCATTGCGCTTGGGCACTGAGGTTGGCATGCGCTGGGTGTGTATTGTCTTCCCGCAATTGGCGCTGGACGGGGTGCTGCGTTCGCGCCCCGAGCCGGAGCAGCCATTGGCCCTGCTGGCCGGCACGCCGCAGCGGCGGGTGCTGCAAACCGTCAATGAGGCCGCACGCAAACTCGGCCTGCGTCCCGGCCAATCCCTGACGGCAGCCCATGCCTTGACCAAGGCGTTTGCCTGCGCCGAATACGACCCGGCGCAGATCGAGTACTGGCAGCAGTTTCTGGCCGCATGGGCCTACCGTTTCAGCTCCCAGGTCAGCGTGTTTTACCCACGGGCGTTGCTGTTCGAGATCGAGTCGAGCCTGGGCCTGTTCGGGCCCTGGCCGCTGCTTGAGGCACGCTTGCGCAAGGAGCTGACCGAACTGGGGTTTCGTCATCGCATCGTCGCCGCGCCGAACCCGGCGGCGGCGCGGATCCTGGCGAATGCCTACGACGGCCTGGCCGTGGCCGATGAGCCATGCCTGCAACAGGCCCTGGCGCCCATCCCCATCGACCGCGCCGGCCTCGACCCGCAGGCTGCCACCGCATTGTCACGCATGGGCTTGCGCACCCTGGCCCAGGTGCAGGCGTTGCCCCGGCATACCCTGGCCCGGCGTTTCGACGCGGCGCTGCTCAAGCACCTTGATGCACTGAACGGGCAACGGCCGCTGGCCCTGGCGTTCTACCAGCCGCCGGACCGTTTCGATGTGCGCATCGAGCTGAATTTTGATGTGTTATCCCACCAGGCCTTGCTGTTTCCCTTGCGCCGTTTGACCGGTGACCTGTCGGCGTTTCTGTGTGGCCGCGACAGTGGCGTGCAGCGTTTTGACCTGCACCTGGAACACGCCGCAGAACCCGACACCGTGATCAAGGTCGGCCTGCTCAGCGCCGAGCGCGACGCGGCGATGCTGTTCGAACTGGCCCGCGGTCGCCTGGAGCAAGTGCAAGTCACCTCGCCGGTGCGTGGCTTTCGCCTGGTGGCCCAGGACCTGCCGGTGTTTGTGCCCCAGCGCCAGGACCTGTTCGACGAGCGCCCGCAACAAACCCTGCCTTGGGAGCAACTGCGCGAACGCCTGCGGGCGCGGCTGGGAGACGAGGCGGTGCAAGGCCTGCGCTTTCACGCCGACCACCGCCCCGAATGCGCCTGGCAATCCGGTGCCGACACTCGCCCGTGCGCGCCCTCAAACAACCTGCAGCGTCCCGGCTGGTTGCTGCATGAACCAACACCCCTGGCCGAGCAAGGCCTGCAGATATTGATGGGCCCGGAGCGCATCGAATCCGGCTGGTGGGATGGCGCCGATGTGCGCCGTGATTACTACCTGGTGCGCACTCGCGCCGGGCAGCAGGGCTGGGCGTACCGCACCGTCGGCGAAAGCGGCGGGCTGTGGCTGCAAGGCTGGTTCGCATGAAGTACGCGGAACTGCATTGCCTGTCCAACTTCAGTTTTCAGCGTGGCGCCTCCAGCGCCAGGGAACTGTTTGAGCGAGCCAAACAGCAAGGCTACGAGGCGCTGGCAATCACTGATGAATGCACCTTGTCGGGCATCGTCCGCGCCTGGCAGGCGGCCAAGGCCGTCGAGTTGCCGCTGATCATCGGCAGCGAGATGCACCTCGAAAACGGCCCCAGGCTGGTGCTGCTGGTGGAGAACCTGGAGGGCTACCAGCACCTGTGCCGGCTGATCACCATCGCCCGCCGCCGTGCGGAAAAAGGTCACTACCGTCTGCTGCAGGAAGACTTCACCTGCGTGCAAGGCCTGTTGGCGTTATGGCTGGTCGACGACACCGACACCCAGGCCCATATCCAATGGCTGCGCAGCACGTTCACCGACCGCCTGTGGCTGGCCGTGGAGCTGCATTGCGGCCAGAACGATGCCCGCCACCTTGAGCAACGCCTGAACCTGGCCGCCAGCCTGCACTTGCCGGCGGTGGCCTGCGGCGATGTGCATATGCATGTGCGTGGCCGCCGCGCCCTGCAAGACACCATGACCGCGATCCGTCATCACGTCCCGGTGGCCGAGGCTGGCACGCGCCTGCATCCCAATGGCGAGCGCCACTTGCGCAGCCTCGAGGCATTGGCTGCGCTGTACCCGGCGCACTTGCTGGAAGAGTCCCTGAACATCGCCCGCCGCTGCACCTTTGACCTCGGCCAGTTGCGCTATCAATACCCGCGTGAACTGGTGCCAGAAGGGCAAACCCCGGAAACCTGGCTGCGCACCCTGACCGAAGAGGGCATTGCCCAGCGCTGGCCGAAAGGCGTGGACGCCAAGACCCTTCGGCAGATCAACGATGAGCTGAAGCTGATCAGCGAGCTGGGCTACGAAAGCTACTTCCTCACTGTGCACGACATTGTGCGCTTTGCCCGCAGCCGTTCGATCCTGTGCCAGGGCCGCGGCTCGGCGGCCAACTCGGCGGTGTGTTTTGCCCTGGGCATCACCGAGATCGACCCAAGCCTCACCAGCATGCTGTTCGAACGCTTCCTGTCCCGCGAACGCAACGAGCCGCCAGACATCGACGTGGACTTCGAACACGAACGCCGCGAAGAAGTGCTGCAATACGTCTTCCAACGCTACGGCCGCACCCGCGCCGCGTTGACGGCGGTGGTCAGCAGCTATCACGGTGCCGGCGCGGTGCGCGACGTGGCCAAGGCCCTCGGGTTGCCGCCGGACCAGGTCAACGCCCTGGCCGACTGCTGCGGCCGCTGGAGCGACGAAGCGCCGCCTCTGGAACGCCTGCGCGAAGGCGGCTTCGACCCTGACAGCCCGGTGCTGCGCAGGGTGCTCACACTCACTCAGCAACTGATCGGCTTCCCCCGGCACCTGTCCCAGCACCCCGGCGGTTTCGTGATTTCCGAACACCCGCTGGACACCCTGGTGCCGGTGGAAAATGCCGCCATGGCCGAGCGCACCATCATCCAGTGGGACAAGGACGACCTCGACGCGGTGGGCCTGCTCAAGGTGGATATCCTCGCGCTGGGCATGCTCAGTGCGATTCGCCGCTGCTTCGACCTGCTGCGCCGCCATCGCAACCGGGACCTGAGCCTGGCCTCGGTGCCCAAGGAAGACGCGGCGACCTACGCGATGATCAGCAAGGCCGACACCATTGGCGTGTTCCAGATTGAATCGCGGGCGCAGATGTCGATGTTGCCGCGTTTGCGGCCGAAAAAATTCTACGACCTGGTTATTGAGGTCGCCATCGTGCGCCCGGGCCCGATTCAGGGCGGCATGGTGCATCCGTACCTGCGGCGGCGAAACAACGAGGAAGAAACCACCTACCCATCGGCGGAACTCAAGTCCGTGCTGGAGCGCACCCTGGGCATCCCGCTGTTCCAGGAGCAGGTCATGCAGATCGCCATGGTCGCCGCCGATTACAGCCCCGGCGAGGCCGACCAGTTACGCCGCTCCATGGCCGCCTGGAAGCGCCACGGGGGCCTCGAACCCCACCAGCAACGCCTGCGCACCGGCATGCTGAAAAACGGTTACACCGAAGCCTTCGCCGCACAGATTTTCGAGCAGATCAAGGGCTTTGGCAGCTACGGATTTCCCGAGTCCCACGCCGCCAGTTTCGCCTTGCTGACCTACGCCAGTTGCTGGCTCAAATGTCACGAGCCGGCAGCGTTTGCCTGCGCCCTGATCAACAGTTGGCCCATGGGCTTCTACAGCCCGGACCAGATCCTGCAGGACGCCCGGCGCCATCATTTGCAGATCCGCCCGGTGGACGTGCAGGCCAGTGACTGGGATTGCAGCCTTGAACCGAACGACGGCCAGCAACCGGCCATTCGCATGGGCTTGCGGATGATCTGCGGGTTTCGCGAAGAGGACGGCTTGCGCATCGAAACGGCGCGCCAGGCCCGGGCGTTTTTTGACATTGCCGACTTGGGCGAACGGGCCCGGTTGGACACCCGCGCCCAGGAACTGCTGGCAGATGCCGGCGCCTTGCGTGGCCTGGCCGGGCATCGGCACCGGGCGCGCTGGGAAGTGGCCGGGGTGCAGAAGCAACTGGGCCTGTTCGCCGGGGTGGCCAGCCCTGAAGAGGCGGTGGTGGAACTGCCACAACCGACGGTGGGCGAGGATTTGTATGCCGACTACGCCAGCGTCGGCACCACCCTCGGTCCACATCCCCTGGCGTTGTTGCGCGATGAGCTGCGGGCACGGCGTTGCCGCAGTTCCCAAGAGTTGCTGTGGGTCGAGCATGGACGCAATGTGAGCGTCGCCGGTTTGGTCACCGGTCGACAACGCCCGGGCACCGCCAGCGGCGTCACCTTCGTCACCCTGGAAGATGAATTCGGCAATATCAACGTGGTGGTCTGGCGCGACTTGGCCGAGCGCCAACGCCAGGCGCTGGTGGGCTCGCGTTTGCTCAAGGTGGATGGGCGCTGGGAGGCGGTGGGGGAGGTTCGGCACCTGATCGCCGGGCGCCTGACCGACCTGACCCCGCTGCTGTCGGGTATCAGTGTGCGCAGCCGGGATTTTCGCTGAGCCGGCCCTTGCCCGTTCATCCGCGCATCAGCACTATGCAATGAAACCAACCGCTGCTGTCGGGCTCAAAGTTTTCATTGCCGCCCACCTTTTATCTTTTTGCAGAGCCGACCGATGCAGTTTTTATCGAATACCCACGGCTGTGAAGGCTGGGCTGGGGAAATGGCCCGGAGGATTCGTGCTTTCGACTGGTCCGCCACCGACCTCGGCCCGCTGGACCACTGGCACGGCAGCCTGGTGAGTGCCGTGCAGATGATGCTGGCCTCGCCGATGCCCATGGTGATGCTGTGGGGGCCGGCGGGTTACATGATCTACAACGATAGCTACTCGGTGTTTGCCGGTGGCCGTCACCCGTATCTGCTGGGGGTGCCGGTGGAACTGGGCTGGCCGGAAGTCGCCGACTTCAACCGCCATGTGGTCGACACCTGCCTGGCCGGCGGCACTTTGTCCTACCGCAATCTGCCCCTGGAACTGCTGCGCGACGGCCGCCCCGAAGAAGTCTGGATGGACCTGTATTACAGCCCCGTAGCCGGTGACGACCAGCGGCCGGGCGGGGTGTTGGCGATTGTGGTGGAGACTACCGAACATATGATCTCCGAACGCCTGCGCCAGGAGCTCACCCACAACCTGGAGCAGCGCGTCGCGGCGGAAGTGCAGGCCCGTTCCACCGCCGAAGAACAACTGCGCCAGTCGCAAAAGCTCGAGGCCATCGGCGGCCTGACCGGCGGCGTGGCCCATGACTTCAACAACCTGCTGCAAGTGGTCGCCGGCAACCTGCACCTGCTGGCCCGGCATGAACCGGACAACCCCCAGGTGCAACGCCGGGTCAGCGCCGCCATTGCCGCCGTGGAGCGCGGGGCCAAGCTGACCTCGCAACTGCTGGCGTTTGCCCGTCGCCAGCCGCTGTCGCCGGCGGTGTACAACCCGCTGCGCATCTACGAAGGCCTGGGGGAATTGCTGCAGCGGGCGCTGGGGGAAACCATCCACATTGACGTGCAACTGCCCCAGGATCCGTGGTGCATCCATGTCGACCGCAACCAACTGGAAAACGCCTTGCTCAACCTGGCGATCAACGCCCGGGACGCGATGAAAGGCGAGGGCGTGATTCGGATTACCGGCGAAAACATCATCCTCAATCCGCCGGACTGCATCGGTAAAAGCATCAACCCCGGCGAGTACGTACGCCTGGCCGTCACCGACAGCGGCGCCGGCATGTCGCCGACGATTCTGGCGCGGGCCTTCGAACCGTTCTTTACCACCAAGCCGGATGGCCACGGCACCGGCCTGGGGTTGAGCATGGTGTTCGGGTTTGTGCGGCAAAGTGGTGGGCATGTGGAGGTCGCGAGCGAGGAGGGCAGCGGCACCGTGGTGCAGATGTATTTCCCGCGCAGCCTTGCAGAGCCGCAAAGCCAGGAAGCGCCCGTCGAGCTCACCCAACACACCGGCGGCCAGGAGACGATCCTGGTGGTCGAGGACAACGAAGGCGTGCGCACCGCGGCGGTGGAACTGCTCGAACAATCCGGCTACACCGTGCTGACCGCCGAAGACGGCGACCGCGCCATGGGGATGCTGCGCGCCGGCCTGCAACCCGACCTGATCTTCACCGACGTGGTGATGCCGGGTCGGGTCAAAAGCACCGACCTGGCCGAATGGGCGCGGGAGCAAGTGCCGGCGGTGGCGGTGCTGTTTACCTCCGGGCACACCCGCGACATTCTTTCCAGCAACCACCTGCTGAGCCAGGATATTCACCTTCTGAGCAAACCCTATGGCCCGGATGAATTGGCGCAGCGAGTGCGCTCGGTGCTGAACTCCCGGATGATGTGACGAATGGAGATCCAGCCAGCAACACCAAACCACTGTGGGAGCCGGGCTTGCCCGCGATGGCGGAGTGTCAGGCACCCCATTCGGTAACTGGCACACCGTCATCGCGGGCAAGCCCGGTTCCCACAATTGATCTTCACTGACTTGAGCACACCGACAAGGTTACCCATGACTTCCCAGCGCAACCTGCCCCCCGACACCTCGCTCACCACCCAACGCCCAGGCTTCGTCCGGGTGCGGGGCGCCCGGGAGCACAACCTGCGCAACGTCGACGTCGACATCCCCCGCGATGCGCTGGTGGTGTTCACCGGTGTGTCAGGCTCCGGCAAATCCTCGCTGGCTTTTTCCACCGTCTACGCCGAAGCCCAGCGCCGCTACTTCGAATCCGTAGCACCCTACGCCCGCCGCCTGATCGACCAGGTGGGCGTACCGGATGTCGACTCCATCGAAGGCCTGCCACCCGCCGTGGCCCTGCAACAACAGCGCGGCACCCCCAGCACCCGCTCCTCGGTGGGCAGCGTCACCACCTTGTCCAGCCTGATCCGCATGCTCTACTCCCGCGCCGGCAGCTACCCGGCGGGGCAAGCGATGCTGTATGCCGAAGACTTTTCCCCCAACCTGCCACAAGGCGCCTGCCCGCAATGCCACGGCCTGGGCCGCGTCTACGAAGTGACCGAAGCCCTGATGGTGCCCGATCCCTCACTCACCATTCGCCAGCGCGCGGTCGCCTCCTGGCCGCTGGCGTGGCAAGGCCAGAACCAGCGCGACATCCTCGTCACCCTGGGCTACGACGTCGACGTCCCCTGGCGCGACCTGCCGAAAAAACAGCGCGACTGGATCCTCTTCACCGAAGAAACGCCCACTGCGCCGGTATATGCGGGTCTCACCCCGGCACAAACCCGAGACGCCCTAAAACGCAAACTGGAGCCGAGCTACCAGGGCACCTTCACCGGCGCCCGGCGCTACATCCTGCACACCTTCACCCACTCCCAAAGCGCCCTGATGAAAAAGCGCGTTTCGCAATTCATGCAAGGCAGCCCGTGCCCGCTGTGCGAAGGCAAGCGCCTGAACAAGGCCGCGCTGTCGGTGAAATTTGCCGGGGTGGACATTGGCGAGCTGTCGCAAATGTCCCTGCTGCAACTCGCCGAACTGCTGCGCCCGGTGGCCGAAGGGCAGGGCGATAAAAAACTCTCCGTGGAAAAACGCCTGGCTGCCCAGCGCATCGCCCAGGACCTGCTGGAGCGCGTCAGCACCCTGACCGACCTTGGCCTGGGCTACCTGGCCCTGGAACGCAGCACGCCGACCCTGTCCTCCGGTGAACTGCAACGCCTGCGCCTGGCCACCCAACTGGGCTCACAACTGTTCGGCGTGATCTACGTGTTGGACGAACCGTCCGCCGGCCTGCACCCCGCCGACGGCGAAGCGCTGTTCGCCGCCCTCGACCGATTGAAGGCCGCCGGCAACTCCCTGTTCGTGGTGGAACACGACCTGGAAACCATGCGCCGCGCCGACTGGCTGATCGACGTCGGCCCGGCTGCCGGCGAGCACGGCGGCCAGGTCCTGTACAGCGGCCCGCCCGCAGGCCTCGCGCAGATCGAAGCATCGCAAACCCGCGAATACCTGTTCGCCGAAAAGCGCCCGGTGAGCCAACCACCGCGCCAACCCACCGGCTGGCTGAGCCTGGAAGGCGTCACGCGCAACAACCTCAACGACCTGAGCGTGAGCTTCCCCTTGGGCTGCTTCACCGCCGTCACCGGCATCTCCGGCTCGGGCAAATCCAGCCTCGTCAGCCAGGCGCTTTTGGAACTGGTAGGCGCAGGCCTGGGCCGTGTGGTGGAAACCGAAGACGAACCCAGCCTCGAAGACGACGCCCCGCAAACCAGTGGCGGACGCATCAGCGGCGGCCTGGAACACATCCGCCGCCTGGTACAAGTGGACCAGAAACCCATCGGCCGCACACCGCGCTCCAACCTCGCGACCTACACCGGCCTGTTCGACAACGTACGCAAACTGTTCGCCGCCACACCGGCGGCGAAAAAGCGCAATTACGACGCGGGGCAGTTCTCCTTCAACGTCGCCAAAGGGCGCTGCCCGAATTGCGAAGGCGAGGGTTTTGTCAGCGTCGAATTGCTGTTCATGCCCAGCGTGTACGCCCCATGCCCGACGTGCCATGGCGCGCGGTACAACCCGGATACGTTAGCGATCAAGTGGCAAGGATTGACCATCGCCCAAGTGCTGGGGCTGACGGTTGAACAGGCGGTTGAGGTGTTTGCCGAAGAGCCGGGCGTGCTGCGCTCGCTGCAAGTGCTGCGGGATATCGGGCTGGGGTATTTGCGCCTTGGCCAGCCGGCCACCGAGTTGTCGGGCGGGGAGGCGCAGCGGATCAAGCTGGCGACCGAGCTGCAGCGCAATGCTCGCGGCGCCACGTTGTACGTGCTGGATGAGCCGACTACCGGGTTGCATCCGCGGGATGTGGACCGGTTGTTGAGACAGCTCAATCACCTGGTGGAGGCGGGGCATACGGTGATTGTGGTGGAGCATGAAATGCGCGTGGTGGCGCAGAGTGATTGGGTGATTGATATCGGGCCAGGGGCAGGGGATCGCGGCGGGAAGGTGGTGGTGAGTGGCACCCCGCAGAAAGTTGCGAAGAGCAAGAGCAGCCGGACTGCGCCGTTTTTGGGGCGGGAGTTGGGATAGTTTGTGGCGTTTTGCCCTAAGCTGCAGCTCAGGTAGTCTCAAACCCGGCCCCCAGGTTTTTCGTCGTGTAACTCATGGAGCTTTCTGAGGGCAGTACGCCGCTTTACCAACGATTGACCCGGTATGCCCTACCGGTTCGCAATTTCACCACAAGGAAATAAAGGATGAACAAGTGGTTACTGGCGTTCGCCGCGATGCTATCGCTGGGCGGCTGCGCCACCCCTTCCAACATGATTGATCGCGCTGATGAACGAAAGCCCATCGATCCGCAAAAAGCCATTATTGTCGGTTTTGTTTCCGAGGGCTTTCTCACTCAGCCCCACGGGCTGTATGTACTGCTCAAATATCAGGATCCGAACCCCCAAGCGATAGCGACACGCATCGCACTTACCACCCTGGACCAGAACAACGAAGTTCTTGGCAAACCGCATATCATGGGCAATACCTTCGTATACGAAGTACCTGCGGGCACCTATGACGTCACCCACTGGTTCTACCGTTTTTATGACGGGTTCAGTGCCGATCAGAAAAAACCGCTGACCTTCAGCGTCAAGCCTGGGGACGTCGCCTATATCGGCAACTTCCACGCAAACTCGCTGACGATGTGCCTTTCCAATACTGATGACTTTGCAAAGGCCGTTATCGATATCAAAAAGGCTCACCCCTTCCTGGCCAACGTGGCGATAACGAACCTGTCCCATGACCTGCAATTTCCAGGCTGGCCGAATACAAAGGCCACGGATGTGTTTGGAAAAGGGTTGTGCAAGGTGCAGTAACGCCGGATGGTTTGGCGTTGTCCGCTGCTTGTGGCTAAGAGCGGTCCTTTGCACTCACTGGCCGCGATCACCGCGTCCAGTGTCATAGCGTTTCGAATAGGAAGCGCCCATCAGATAGAAACACCCGCCCGCCACGATAAACGCTGCGAGCATATAGAACATGAAATGCGCCGGCTGCGATGCCAGGGCAAATCCGCACAACACCGGCCCCAGCGCACCGCCGAGGCTGGACAGGTTTTGCGCGCCGTAATACATGCCGCGCAAGTGCTCCGGCGCGATGCGGTCGATGAACATGTACTCGGCCGGGAACACGATAATTTCGCCCACGGTGAATATCCCCACGGCCAACGCCCAATGCAACACGGTGGTGGACAACGCAAAACCGACGACGCCCAGCAGAAACAGACTGAAGCCCGCCGTCAGCCATTGATTCAAATGCTCGTTGGTAATGCGCTTGCCCACCATGTATTGGAGGCAGATCACCACCGTCGCATTAACCGCCACCACCGAGCTGATGACCTGGTAGGTAAATTCCGGGGTGCTTGTAGTCACCAGGTATTGGGAGATGTAGCCGGTGAACTGGCCGAACGCCACAGCGCTCAACGCGCCGCCAACCGTGAAGCAGACCAGGCGATAGTCCTTGAGCAGAATGCGCCCCACCGCGACGAACGACACCGGTGCATTGGCCGGGTCGGCGGAGCTGAGGCTCCTGTCGCCCCACACCATATAAGTCACGAAGAAGCCCATGCCGAGGATCGCAGATATCAAGAACGGCAGTTTCATATCCATGTGCGCGAGCCCGGCGCCAATGAACGGCCCCACCGCGTAACCCACGTTGATCAGGGTGTAGCGCACCGAAAACACTTTGCCGCGTTCGGCTTCCGGCAGCAGTTTGCCAAACGCGGCCTTGACCACAATGTCGATAACCGAATAGGCGAAATTGAACGACACCAGAAACAGGAAAAACAGCCACAGGTGCGACGTGACGCACATACCGATGAAGCCCACGGTGAAGAAACCCGTGAAACTCAGGATCAATCGATAGCTGGAAATCTTGTCAGTCAGGTAACCGCCGTAAAGGCTTAGCAACGAGCCGACAAGCATCGCACCGCCCACCACCAGGCCGATGTCGCTGATACCCAACGTGAAGTTGGATGACAGATAAATCACCATATACGGCAGGGTAATGGCGCGCCCCAGTGTCAGAAACAACGCCGACGACAGCAGCAGATTGACCGAAAACGGGTAGTGTCTGAAGGCGGCGAGCATCAGAGTGGGTTCCTGTAATGGGCAGTATCAGGGCTGAGTCATATATCGTTACATATCCTACTTTGACTTGACAGCGGGATCTGTCAGCTGGAAAGCCACAACATCTTTTTAAAGTGCTTCCAGGTTTTGACCTGCGATGTGTACATGAAGTGCTCCCTGCGGATTGACGGTCAAGAGCGCCGTTTTTTCAGCGCAAACGGGCCGGCGCGAAAGTGGCTGCACAAACAGCAACCATCCAATACCAGGCCCGGTCGGCTTATTGCCCGGCCTGGCTGACAGGGGTAACGCTGCGGGTGTGATAATCGCCCGACGAGTCCTGGATGCAGTAATTCGGGGACATCGGTTTTTCCTTGGCGGCGGCCTTTTCTCTCCCGATGTGTCGCACGTACAGTCTGCCCTGTTATTCTGATTCAGCAATCTGACGTGTAGATAAGATGCTATTCGGCATCAAGTGACAGGAATGTCGGCTAATTGATAGTTAGGGAAAACTGAGTATGCGTCGCTTAATAGCCAGCGGGTTTGTGTTTGTCAGCATTGCGATATTCTGTTCCGGCTGCACATCTTATTCGTCCCAGCCGACAATCAACGAACCCGCTGAACCCGAAACAAAAGAAATCGTCTCCAGCTTCAGTTACGCAATAAACTCCCCATGGAAAGACAGTCGCTTCGGCAAGGACGCATACGCTGCGACACTCAAAGTTATTCCCGATGCACAGGATAAGGGCTCCAGCCTTGCCGCCCCGACCCTGCCGGCATTAGAAATAGAGATCTCGGAATTCTCATCTGGCGGCGCTTGCGGACAAGAATACTTGACGGGCCTGAGTCTGGGTTTGATCCCCAGTTGGTGTACGCGGACAAACCTTTTCAAGTTTGATTTTATATTGAATAAGGATCAGCGCTTTTGCAGGCAGAAAACCTACTCGATCAACTCCACGTCGTTTTCACATCTCACGATGATTCCGTTTGCACTATTCAATACGGACAATCAGCCATTGACGCTCTATCAGGCGGCGCTTAAAGATTTTCTTCGGATAGGTCAATGTGCGACGCGTTGAGAGGCCTGTTAACAGGCTTTGTTTTGCGGCTACGAGGGGCTCATTCGAGGCGTTGGGACGTTCGAAATTTATCTTAGGTGAGCGGCAGCTTTTGGCCGTTTTCTGCACGTCGTGAGAGTCAGAAAACGGCCAGATGCAGACATCTAAAGCGTCTACTAAACTCGGGGCGATTCAGGTTTTGGGTTGGAACATCCGTAGATGAGTGACCGCGCCTTTCACCTCAGCGATGCCTCCCAGTGAGCGCGCGTCAGTCCGTAACACTTCGCCAAGGCCGGCTTGGCGGATATTTTCAGTTCGGCGTCATACAAATGCACTGCGCCCAACTTCAGCGTGGCCGTTTGCGAACGAATGTTTGTAGGCGCTATGTGGAAATAGACGATGTCGTAAGCCCGGAATGCATGCTCCAGCATCAACTGCTTAAGCTCGCGGTTGGCATCGCCACCCCACTTCGCACGCACCAGAAAGGTAAACCCGATGGCTATGCTGTTCGGTAGATCCGGTGGCGTGTAGTAGCTTGACGTGCCAACGATATCCCCTGAGTCAATATCAGTGACCGCGAGCGCTTTCTTCGTGGCGAGTAGAGAGGCGAAGTACACCTCGAACACATCGCGTTTATAACGATCCCTGGCGGGATGGCCGTCCCAGATGTGTGGATCAGCCGCTGCCTGAAACATAGCGTCAAGATCACTGTCTGCCAGAGGTTTAAGCCTCAGGGTGCTGCCGCGCAGATCGGGTTGGCAATCGAAGTCGTGGGCGGACATGGGGTTCTTTCCGAGTGGCCAAGGGGGATGGAGCCAGTCTAGAGCGGCAGTTTGATAAAGAAAGATCCAATGTGAAGGGTAATGAGGGGGCCATCACTGTAGAAAAATGGACGGATTTATTTTCCGGTTGGAAAGCGCCCTCTGTGGGTTAGACGACGTTTAATAATAGTGTCTGCCCCCCTAATTTCCCCTAACCGAGAGCTGTTGTTGAATTGCCGTCATAAAGCGGCCACGAAAGGCCATTATCGGCCAATAGCAAACGCCCCCGCACCGACATCTTTCAACCACCCACCAAGCGATACAGCGCCTGAGCATGAGATGCCGCCAGCCCAGTGCGCTGCAAATTACGCCGACTCTGCGAACCGGGAAGCGCTGTCGCGGCAATCACAAGACTGCCGTGCTTCTTTGCTTGCTCTATCCGGTGAGATATCAGGGCTCCATGGTAGCCCAGGCCTCGTGCGTTTTTTCGGGTGGCGGCCGTCCCCAGGTAGGCAACACCATTGCTGGCCAGGTACATCAACGCGCCTGCAACGACCTGCCCATCAGCTTTAAGGACGTAGATCTTCAGACGATCATTTGACATCAGCCCTGCAAACGAAGCCTGGCTCAACTGACGATGTTCTGGCTTGGTATGAAAGCTACTCGCATGAACCGCTGCGAACTCCGGAAGAGAATCTGAAGTGGCCTCTTCGATGTCGAATGATTGGGGATTCAACACCGCATTCTCGATAGGGCACATCAGCTGCAGGTGCGTCCACCCCCTCAAGCGCTCCATTCGCTGCTCCCCCGCAAAAGCGTACTGCTCCAACGTCGAGGCCTTGCCGATAAGAGGCGTTACTGTCGAATACGCTGCTGACTCCTTGAGCAGGCTCAGCAGTGACTGAGGGTTGCCAGTGTGATCACCGTAGATGCGGTTGAACATCGGACTCGGTGTTGCCTTCACTTGAAAGCACGGAAAAGCCCCGTTGGAAAACACACGCGCACCAAAAGGATTGCCACTCACCCGCGACAAGCTCTCAACGCGTGAACACAAGTACTCGCTTTCTGCGGCCTCGATCGCATGAGCCAATTCAACATCCATGTGCACAGTTCCTCTGCAAGATTTCCAAGGAAGGTAGCGGTAAATCAAACACTGCGCACCTGCAAAGTCGCCTGCCAGTCGATCGCCTGTTCGCAGCGGTTCTCCTCCCAGTACTAAAGGAGGAGCCAATGCCCGCTAAAGGACCATTTCGGCCTGGCGCCAGAGGTTTAGGCTCAGCTTCGTGATCGTCAACGATGACAACAAGACGCACCGCACCCCTGCGATATGAGTAGAAAACCTCACCTGACTCCCGCGTTTCCAGAATAAAAAGAGGAATTATCATGAGCAGCACCTTCTTCATTCCATCCGTGAACATGATGGGCATTGGCAGCCTCGACGAGGCGATGCTCGCAATCCGCAAGTACGGGTTCCGCAAAGCCCTGATCGTCACCGATGCCGGCCTGGCCAAAGCCGGCGTGGCTGCCAAGGTCGCCGGCCTGTTGGCCCAGCAAGACATCGACTCCACCCTGTTTGACGGCGCCAAACCGAACCCCACCGTCAGCAATGTCGAGAAAGGCCTTGAACTGCTGGGCCGCAGCGACTGCGATTTCATTATTTCCCTGGGCGGCGGTTCACCCCATGACTGCGCCAAGGGCATTGCCCTGTGCGCCGCCAACGGCGGGCACATCAGTGACTACGAAGGCGTGGACCAATCCGCCAAGCCACAAATGCCACTGATCGCGATCAACACCACCGCCGGAACGGCGAGTGAAATGACCCGCTTCTGCATCATCACTGACGAAGTCCGCCACGTGAAAATGGCCATCGTCGACCGCAACGTCACACCTCTGTTATCGGTCAACGACCCTTCGCTGATGGCCGCCATGCCCAAAGGCCTGACCGCCGCCACCGGCATGGACGCACTGACCCACGCGGTGGAAGCCTACGTGTCGACAGCGGCCACGCCGATCACCGACGCCTGTGCACTCAAGGCCATCGAATTGATCTCGGCCAACCTGCGCACCGCCGTTGCCCAGGGTAACGACATGACCGCCCGGGAAAACATGGCCTATGCGCAATTCCTTGCCGGCATGGCCTTCAACAATGCGTCGCTGGGTTATGTGCACGCCATGGCGCACCAACTGGGCGGCTTCTACGACCTGCCTCACGGCGTGTGCAACGCGATCCTGCTGCCCCATGTGTCGAGCTTCAACGCCAGCGTAGGCCCGGCCCGGTTTAAAGACATCGCCCATGCGATGGGGGTGGAGACTCAGCATCTGGATGCGCAGAAGGGCGCTGCGGCGGCGATTACGGCTATCCGCAAACTGTCGGCGGATGTGGGGATTCCGAGCGGCCTCGTCGAGTTGGGCGTCAAGGCTGACGATATTCCGACCCTGGCAGCCAATGCCATGAAAGATGCCTGCGGCTTTACCAACCCGCGTCCTGCCAATCAGGACGAGATTGAGCAGATCTTTCATACGGCGATGTGATTGATGTGAAGTGACGTGAGAGAAAACGCCCCGCCTTCGGTTGAAGTGCGGGGCGTTTTGGTTTGGCGGGGGCAGTAGCGGCGGGCTGGGTTTTTAAATTGTGGGCTGTCCGTGAAATTTGGATATGGTCAGACCGGGAGGCGGAATTGCTTGCGTAAGCTCTTAGCCTTCGAGTGAGAAAAAACGCCCATGAGTGCGTGGAAGGACACTCACTGAACCGTCGCGGGTTCGGCCCTGAGTAGCCATCCAAAGCAAACGCTACGATCTTGATAAGTGTTTGGGATTACCAGCGAAATGGCCCTATAGAATGCGTCGAAAATGGATCTTTTACCGATCCATTTATCTTCTATAGTCGCCCAACGCCCCAAGCATTTAACCTCGGTCATTAGTTCGGCGATGGGGTCGGGGATCCTCATTTGCGGAAGTTGATATGAATTATAAAAACGGCTCTATCAGTATCGGCGTGTCTGCCCTTTTAGTGTTGTCAGTTTTGCGTTTGTCCACTAACCAACCGCCTACCCGGGAAGAGTTTGTAAAGTATCCATCTCTCCGACAGAAATGGTTCACGATATGCGACGCACGCAGCAACCTTGCCGAGCTCAATGATGAAGGCTGCAAGCATTTACGCGAATGGCAGGCGGCCACCAAATTTCCTGTACTGGACAATTTGATGAATCAAAACCTGGGTAAGTAGCTAGCTGCCCCTATGACTTTTTCAGTTGCCTGGAGCATCCCGTTTGAATCCGGAACTCATCATCTCCCCGCACGACGGATCCATCCGAATTCAGCGAAATGAGTCCTGCATTGTGATCGACAGCACCCTCACCGCAGATACGGCTGTGGCGGAACTGGCACCGTTCTATCTGTCGGAACTGGATCATGGAAATGGCTACGTGTGGAACTCGTACAGCGGCATCAACATCAACGGTATTCCAGGCTCTTTTGCGCTGTGTTTTTATGCGGGGCGTTTGATGGAAGTCCATTTAGGCTTATCCAACTCGAACGAGGCCACCCGTAACGTGTGGCCTTCACAAGCGTCAGTTGAGCGGGACGTCGCCTTACTCCGAGAGGCGTTGATGCAACAGCTATCTCGGCCCTTTGAGAGCGGCACAGAGACGTTCCCATGGGGCAGTGCGTGGGCTGTTTTTGATGCAAAGGCATTTTTGCCCAGCGCAGGCGTCAGGTACCGACTGCCTGAGATATCCATTTAGGCGAGGCTTCTGTGCCCTCTACCTGCGCCCCTCAATGCTGCGCACCAACGCCCCAAAGAGGTCACCCCGCGGCATCTCGCTCAAGGGAATATTCGCGTTCTCAAACCACTCCCGATCCGCCTCAGGGTGCGGTCCACTCAGCACCACGACCCCGTTTTCATACGGGTAACGCGCTGCCGCCACATCACCATTCTGGTAGGTCGCAATGGTAGAAGAAGGCACGGTCGCGTCAGGCTTGGGAAAGTAAGGTCCATCCTGATAAAAGACGCTATCGGCTTTCCCATCCCACACAACCTGCACCGCCGCGTCCGCAATGCCCGCGACTTCAAACCCAGGCCTGCCCGCCTCTGAATCAAGGTCGTAGGGTATCAGGCCAAAGTTGCTGTTATCGGCAAGATAAGCGCCCATACACAGCCCCAGGTAGCGCCCACCCTGGGCGACAAAGTCACGAATGGCTTGCACCCGCGCATCCCCCAAACTATCAAGCGCCGCAGGGATGTCCTGACCGCCACCGGGTTGAACGTAGAGGTCATATTGAGCGAGGCTTTGCGGCGTGATGTCGATCGATTCATCGGCACCTACAAAGTCAATCTGGGCATCCGGGCGGACGCGCAGCAGGGCTGTTTTAACATTCTCTGAACATCCCTCGCAGCCCGCGGGGCCTCGGTAGATAGCGACATGGGTGATGGGTGTTGCGGCGTGCACCGAGTAAGGAAGCAGCGTGAAAAACGCAAAAAGCGTCGCGGCGATGGCAGGCAGGTTCATGGCTGTAGAGTCGTCTTAAAGCTGATTGGGTCCGATCCGGACTTTGCGAGTCAAAGACTAAAGCTAACAGCCACTTGAAGGAGTTAACATTTGTAAATCGGCTAGGGAAACAAGCACCGGCCCATGCTCCCACTCACTGATGAAACCGGCGCCCCAGCGCATCCAACCGCACTGCAATCGGCGGCAACCGCTCACTGCTCCTGGCCAGCGTTTCCACATCCTGCGCCGTATTCTGCGCGATGCTCTGCACCGATTGCAGCCGTCCCACAATCTCCACATTCGCCGTGGATTGCTCTCGGGTGGTCGACACAATCCGACCATTCAACTGATCGATCTGCGAAATGTCATTGCCCACCGCCCGCAGCATCTCCACTGCCAGCTGACTGTCTTCCACGCAACGCTCCACGCCTTGGCGGCTGTCGTGCATGGCTTCAACCGCCCGCCGGCTGCCGTGTTGCAACCCCTCAATAATCGTCTTGATCTCCTGGGTCGATACCGCCGTGCGCTGCGCCAGGCTGCGTACCTCATCGGCGACCACCGCAAACCCGCGCCCTTGCTCACCCGCACGGGCGGCTTCGATGGCGGCGTTGAGGGCCAGCAGGTTGGTCTGGTTGGCGATGCTGTTGATGACCTCCAGCACCGAGCCGATCTGTTCGGCCTGCACGGCCAGCCCTTGCACCGTCTCGTTGGTGTCGTGGAGGCGGGTGGCGAGTTGGGTGATTTCCTGCTGGGCGCGGCCGACGCTTTCCTGGCCACGGATGATCTGCTGGCTGGCTTGCCCCGCGTGCTCGACGGCATGCTCCACGTGCACAGCGATATGGCCCATGGCATCTTCCATGCGCTGCATGGAACCGGTCATTTGCGCGATTTCCGCCAGTTGATGGCGCGCGCCTGTTTCCAGGGTGCCGCTGGCGTGGGCCAGTTCCTTGCCGAGTTGGCCGAGGCCGTGGGAGTCGCGGGCGACGCCGTCGATCAGGCCGGTGATCTGGGTTAGAAAGTGGTCGAAACGGGTGGCAAGGGAGACATGCACTTTTTCCGCGTTGCCCTTGACGGCCTCACCGCTGAACCGGGTGGTGACGGCGAGCATTTTTTCGAGCATTTCCTGGCTTTCTACCGCTTCGGTCTGGCTGTGCACTGCGAGGTAGAGCAGGGCGACCGTCTCCATCACCACGTAGAACGCGTGGACGAAAATCATGCTCCAGCCACCGTGATGCTCCATCACAAACAGCGGGAAACCCTGGTGCTGCAAGGCATGGAACACCACGTGATGCACCGCGATAGTGACGGCGGCCACCAGGATGGGGAGCCAGTCGCGGTAGAACGTCAGCACCGCCAGCAGCGCGAAGATACCGAAGTGCGATTCGATGACGCCCTCGGCCTGGTTGATGTGCAATGCGGCCATGACCATCAGGCCAACGCCAAGCGCGCAACGCATCAGGCGAGTGCCGCCGATGACGCGATAGGCCAGGGTCAGCACCACGCTGGTGCCGCCGCCTATGAAGAGCGCTTGGAGCAGCGTGTCGTGCCAGAACGCCAGGCCCAGGGAGAACAGGGCCATCAGCCAGATCAGGGCGAGCATGATGCGGTCGGCTTTGCGGTAGTGCTCGGAGAAGCGGGCTTGGGCAGGCATTCACTCGTACTCCATGTGGGCGGGCCGGGGTGAGGCAAGCATGCGACGTGCCATACGGGCATGCGGGGAGCGAATCGGGTGTGGGGGAGCGGGGGTTGATTGGTGGTAGGAGGTTATCGGCGGTGTTGGGTGGGGCTTTAGGCCGAAGACGACCTTTAGGCGCCTCTCGCAAAAGGCAGCCATCGGCCAAAAGCGGACCGCCGGCGCGGTTCTGGTTCAGCCCGATAGTCAAGGCTCACAGCATGCGACTGCATATCTAAAGTCATTCTGGCTTATTGCTTACACCTATATCCCTATAGGCCCCCTCTCATTTTCCGTGAACACAAGGTACACCAAGTAAGCTGGGGCTAGCTCTGGCTTTTTTGGTGACGTACTATGTCAGGATTGATTGTAAATCATGGCTTAGAGTGACATATGCCTAAAGCCATTGTTATCGAAGACGAGCAGCTTGAGCATGCTGTGAAGGTCGCCAAAGTGAGCAGCCCGGAGAACGGCGGTCGTGATGCGGCGCTGCTGCTTACATGCTTTGGAACCGGCATGACCGTGACGGAGATCTGCCGCCTTCGCGTGAGCGACTACCTCACCGAGTCCGGCGCTGTGCTGATCGACTCCCATGTGCGTGCAGAAATCGCCTACAACCATCGTTCCAGGCCGCTGTGCTGGACGAGCAAGAAGTTGACCAATGCTATAGACGCTCACCTTGCCGAACGCCTCGCACGCGGTCATGGTGTCTCAACCAGAGTGAAGGCCTTTCGCGGCCTAGATCCTGACTCACCGCTGTTTGTATCCGGTCGTACTGGCGAAGGCTTGAAGATCAGCGCTCAGCGGCGCGACGGTAAAACGTACTACAGCGCGAACCAACTCAGCCGACTTTATACAAGGTTGTTTGGTCTTGCTGGCATTGAAGGGGCCAGCGCGCAGTCAGGGCGACGGACGCTTGCGGTAAAGCTCAAACGCCGTGGTATCGACTTGAGACATATAAGCGAGATTTTGGGTATCGAAAGCTTGGAGGCGGTCAAGAAGCTCTGTGCGAGCGATCCTGCCCGATTGGGCGATATTGTGCGAAGAATTATTTGATGGCTACCAGAATAACGGCGGACCAGCTCAATAACGCCGAGATGCAGATCAAAAAGCTTAGGAAGGAGTGACCATGCTGACAAATATCATTATTAAGGGATTTAAAAGTTATCGGGGTCAGCGGTTACCGCTGTCGCCCTTGACTCTGATGATAGGTGCCAATGCCTCAGGAAAAAGTAACGCGCTAGAGGCCTTCCGCTTCCTATGCTGGCTTGGCCAGGGTCAGAAGCTGTCAGTGTTACGCCACCGGGTCGATGAGTCTGAGCAGATTCTCCGAGGTCAAATCAAGGATCTTCCCTACCACCAAGGCCTATCATTCACCTTGGGTTGCGAAACCGACGACTCGGAGTGGAATAGCCTAAGTGTCGAAATTGCCCTGCGAGAAGATGAACTTCACATTGTTCAAGAAAGTATCAGCTCTCCTCTCCAAAAATTCCCGCTTTACCGTATCGAGCAAACCTCTAGCGGTTTAAGTACGGACGTGCGCGTTGCATACAATAATTTCTCAACAGGTGGTAAGAAGCCACAAATCACATGTACTGATCAAATCGCCATTCTTAACCAACTCGCCAGTTCGGCTTTGTTCGACTCCGGGCATAAAAAAGCACAGAAAGTTATCCCGCAAACGACTGAACACTTCCAGTACCTACTTGCTAACACTTTGTTTCTTGATCCCGTGCCTGCTCTGATGCGTGGCGATAGTTATCCGGATAAAAAGTTGCGTGGTGACTGCTCTAACCTGTCCGGAGTTTTGTATTCGCTCTGGCAGGATGAGGAGGTCCGTCCTGCCATAATTGAATTCATCAAGAGTCTGCCCGAGCAAGATGTAAAAAGCGTGAATTTCTTCGAGGACCGTCGTGGACGTATATCTCTGGAATTGGTTGAGAACTTTGGTTCTGTCGAGCGAAATTGGTCCGTGGAGCTGCTTTCAGATGGCACGCTTAGAGTACTGGCTATTGCCGCAGCCCTGCTTTCTGCTCCTACGGAGTCGACGCTGGTAATCGAAGAAGTTGACAACGGCGTCCACCCATCACGTGCGCGTCAATTACTCAAAACTATGCGTGAGCAAGCAGAGCTACGTGGTGTGCGCCTGCTGCTTAGCACTCACAACCCAGCTTTGATGGATGCGCTCCCAGACAGCGCTTTGGGAGATGTGGTGTTTTGCTACCGTGATCCCCAGGATGGCGACAGTCGCTTGGTACGCCTTGCCGACCTGCAGGACTACGCTGGTTTAGTTTCCCAAGGCCCATTAGGGGAGTTAGTAACCAACGGTATCGTGGATCGCTTTGTGAAATCGCCCGTGACGATGGAACAGAAACGCCAAAACGCACTGGATTGGCTCCGGAAAATGCAGGGAGAAGCCTAATGAGCTCAATCTGCTTGATCGATACTAGTGTGTTTGTAAACATGCTAAACGTGCCGGGTCTCAATCAGGATGCCGCACGTGTGGGTGCCGATTTCCTAGAGTACGCAAACAATAACTGCACGTTCATTCTGCCGATGGCCACCATCCTCGAGACCGGCAACCATGTGGCTCAAAACGGCGACGGAAGACTCCGCCGAGAAACAGCTCAGCGCTTCTGTGATGCTGTGCGCGCGGCGTTCGCCGATGAGCCCCCTTACAGACTCAGCGAGTTTCCCAGTACTGTACAAATCCTCGAGTGGCTGGCTGAGTTTCCGGATAGAGCAGGCCATAATAAGTCTGCCGCCCGAACCGGTGAAGGCACTAGCTTTGGTGATCTAAGCATCATCAAAGAATACGAGAGGTGTTTAGCGCGGTTCCCCATGAGCGAGCTATTCATCTGGTCCTTGGATAGCGACTTGGAAGCATACCATCACCAACCTGGACATCTGATCCAGCGATGATAGTGCCAGGGTGAATAATTGGCCTGTTGAAGGAAAACTGCTGCACCATGAGCGCATCATCGTTGTGGGTTTTGGCAGCGCCAAGTGTACTAATGTTGCATCTATAAGACCATAATAATAACGAATATCAATCTAAAAGGAGGCTGCATGACCAACGGACTAACAGCACTTAACGGACAAACCTTTGCCGTAGGCCTTTCATTTGCTGGCGAACAGCGCGCCTATGTTCAGGACGTTGCGCTTAGTTTGAGAGAGAAGGGTGTAACGGTCTTTTATGATGGGTTCCACGAGGTAGATCTTTGGGGATGCGACCTCGTAGACACCCTGAATGAACTATATTCCGAGAGCATGAATTTGGTTGTGGTTTTTATTTCGAAAGATTACGTCGCCAAGGACTTCACAAATGTTGAACGGCGTGCGGCGCTCTCAAAGGCTATCACTTCACGTCAGAAGTACGTCATGCCGGTGCGCTTTGATGATACCAAGATACCTGGTATACCGAACACCTTTGGTTATCTAAGTGCATCGGAGAACTCTCCAGAGCAATTGGCTGTCAAGATCTGCAAGGCACTCGGGATCAGTGAGCGGGTTAAGGCGAATGAAATCTCACCACCATACTCAAAAAGCGCCCAAGGAACGATCACCTTCAATCATACAGATCATGACGGTAGATTTTTGATTGGTGAGGATGAGTGGCAATTCGAGATTGCAACTTCAGGTGCAAGCAACGACGGCATATATATTTACAACGATCCACCAAGCATCAACGGGGTAGCTATAGCTGAAGGCTACTTGGCGATTGCTGAAGTCCAGAATGCAAAGGCTCTCAATTATACATCCCGTACAAGGCGCCCTAAGGAGGGGCAGGTCGCCGTCTTACTTAACAATCAGGGATTCTATGCGGCTCTGAAAATTGTAGATGTCAAGGCTCTGGATTTTAAAGATGACATTGACTCTATAACCATCGAATACGTCATTCTGCGCAGAGGTGGCTGCGATTTTTCTGTTGAGTTAATCGCCTGACCTATGCGGCCAATTGGGTCGACCTTATGGTTACAGAGTTATAGTAAATCGACCGTTAATGCCCCAGCCCTGCCATCGCGGGGCTGCGTACATAGAGTGGTACGCGGTTTGCGTACCAGAATTCAAGGAGAGATAAATGAAGTACAGCATCGACTATCAGCAACTGCACAAGGGCCACCAGCGACCTTCTGACGATGGAGATGTCGTCGGTGTGGAATTTGAAAGCGAGTCGGGATTCGCTCTCATACCCAATGTCGGGGATGTCGTGTATGTCCCAGCGATGGAGGGGCACGTTAGTGTGCAAGGTCTGGTGAAGACGCGCCTCTTTAGTTACACCCGCGTCGGTGCAGAACTCTACTGTGGCATCAATATCGTGGTTGAAGAACGCGACGACATTAACTGGGCCGCTCTAATTAAAGAGTAATTATGGGTAGGCCCGCTCGCGGGCCTGTTTTGTTGCAGGAAAAAACGCCCGCAGTACCCAAAGCCCCGGCCAAAAACTGGGGCCGAGGACGTAGAGAAGCGCGGTGCGCGCGCTTGCAAAAGGAGAACACAATGCAACCGAAAATGGATAACTACTCAGAACACTACGGGGCGGAGCTGCTGTGCCCTTGCTGCGGCGGAAATTATTTACACCACGCGAAGGTTGAAGTTTTTGAGCGTGGCGAAGATGCGAAAGTTGGCACACACGTAACCTTCGAAAATGGTGCGGCCAAATTAGATGGGGACATCAGCGGAAACCCTAGCCGCCGCCGAGGTGGAATTTCCATTCACTTCACTTGCGAGCATTGCCCGGCAGAGCCTGTCCTATACATATCCCAGCATAAGGGATGCACATTATTGGACTTAAAGTAGGCCTTCTGTAATCGATCCATGCCCCGGCTCGCCGGGGCTTCAAGGGAAAAGATTGGTGAAAGTCTCATCTGAAAATGATCAGCACCCTTTATTGCTTGCTGCAATGATGCAGCTGGTCGCTAATTATCCTGCTGTTGTGTGGATTGTTGGCGATACGTGGGTGCGTTGCGAAAACTGTGAGTACACAATTGACGCTGACGAATCTGTAACGCGTGAACAGGTTCGACAACTTCTGATAAACGCAGACTGGAACGCTGAGCAGTGGCTAGGCGACTGACGAAGGAAAAGCCGAATGAGCGTTAAACAGTCACTCCGCGATTATGAAGCCGCCCTCCATGTCGCGCCGCGCAGAATCGTAGCGGAAGGCCAGAAATGGGCGAGCGACGTGCCACAGGATGCAGGTGTCTATGTTCTCTGGAGAGATGCCACCCCTATCTACGTTGGAGAAACTTCATCTTTAAGGTCGCGAATGAGGGACTTGACTCGGGTCGAAAATCATACCTTCGCTCGGCTCACATGCAGGCAGTTCAGCATTGACGTTGGTGACCAGCCGGGATTGATCAGCATACTTTCGAAAACCTACATGCTTTCCTTCGTTTTGGTACCTCTTGGGCGAAAAGAAGTCGAGGAGTTTCTGATACTTCGGTGGCGTACAAACCCTTTTCAACAAGCCGACGACACGATTGATGAAGGGAACTCAATACGATTGGGTTTCTGAAATTGTACCCAGCCAAAAGGCTCTCTGAACTAGGAAAAAGACGATGCCCATTGAGCCCATTGAGCTTATTCAGCGAGTTGTCGCTCTTTCCCAGCATGAGGCGGCACACTGGATTATTGCGGTTGCGTTGGGTTTTGACGCGCAAGAAATCAAGTTGGAAATCCAATCGTTATAAGCCCATAGGGGCAAAGCCAACACTACTTTTGATGCGCGGTTCGAGACGATCGAAGAGATGCGTGCTGTTGTACGGCGGCGAGCGCTAATCAAGCTAGCCGGAGCGATGGGTGAAGCCATAGATCGGGGGCAACAGAAAGTTAATTCCCAAGCAGCACAACTCATTCTTGAGGCCGGGGAAACAGGCGCCGGCCAGGATTATGCAATTACACGAGAGCTAACCGTTTTGCTCCACAATTCGTTGCCGTTCAGCCAAAGCTTTTCGTCCAGGGATTTGTTGATTGCGCTTCAGAATGAAGCATTCACTCTGGTCACCCTCAACATGAAACCAATATGCGATCTGGCAGATGCGCTGACCAAAAAGGTAATGACTGGGAAGGGGCTAGGGGAAGTCAGCAAGGCTGCGATTTATCAGCCCCCGCTCTACTGCCAATTGCCATAGAAAAAAAAGCGCCACCACCTTGCGGGCCATCACGAGATTCGTATAGTCGGAACGACCATCCCGACGTGCGGATGGCAACTCAACAGAGACAGCAAATGAAAAAAACCATCGACAACACCATTGCGGCGATCACGGACGGCCTGGAGAAATTCTCGGGTCCAACTGATCGCGCCGGCCACGCTATTGAGCGCGCCTATAAGCTGGATCAGGCAGACGTTCCCCATGACGCTATCGCTTCGATCCTGACCGCTAGCAGCAAGCGGTTGGGCAAGAACAACGAATACTTCGAGAGCGAGATTCCGACCATGGTCAAGCTGTACGACGACTGCCTGAGTGGTACTCCAATCTCGGACAAGACGACGCGTGCAGTTCTTCGCGATCAAGAAGAAGCTCATGGCTTTGACGGTAACTCTATGCCGGCTTGATTTATGCGCTGACGTGATGCGTGAGCTGGGGCACCTGTAGGCGCCCCAGTCTCGACCCGGACAGATCGTTCCCCCGGACACCCTCACGAATGCGTACGCGACCGATAGGGTCAAGAAGATCTAAGCCGAATTACAGGAAAAATAACTGCGCCTACAAGCCCGCCTTACGGGCTTCGGCGGTTTAGGGGTGCGGTTTTCGTGCTCTCAAAAAAAGGGACGACACATGCCGAATGCACTAGAAAAGGCTCGCCAGTACATCAAATCAATCAAAACAGCGGTGGATGTCGAGAGCACTGAGGGTGCTCATAACACCGCGTGGGGTTATCAGCTTGCTCTCGGGGACTTTGATCTGATCACCCAAACTGAGAAAGACATGCTGGATCATGAAGCTAGTGACGCGAAAAAGGCGCGTTTGGCCGAGCTTAAAGCCGGGCGACGGTAACGAAGCCTTATCCTCGTGCAACCGACTGGAAAATCTTGATAGACAACCCTTACGGTTGCTGCAACCACCTACGGTGGTCGCGGCAACTGGGTCGTCGCTCGCATCGATTCAGGTAAGGAAATGATCTTACCTGGAAGGGCATTGATCGACCCTAATCATCACGATTGGTCGTAGGAAAAATCGGGGTCAGACCACATTTAAAATAATGGTGGTCTGACCCCGATTTCTCCCTGTTGATAGTACCAGCGAAGGAAATTGGAAGGGAATTGGGGGCGCCGCCATTATTTTAGATGTGGTCTGACCCCAATTTTCCCCTATGGGCTCACCCTGGCAGTCAGCAGCCCGTTGCCCGTTTTCGACGAGGAGGCTGTACAAGTAAAATAAGCTAAGATTTGAACACCCTCGCGAAATCAAGGAAGACACCCAGATATGGCCATCTACGACATAACGGCTCCCCGATTCTGGCAAATGCTGGAAGCGCTCCACGGCATGCTCTTAAAGGCAGAGCAGAGTGCAGCCGAACCTGGCGATAGCCCTGACGATTTACTGAATGCGCGGCTTGCACCCGACATGCATGACCTGTCCATGCAGATAAGATTCGTGTGCACGCAGGCTCAGGAAGCTATAGCCAGACTGACGCGAGCGGAACTCCCTGCTTTGGCAGCGCCTACCGATTTCGCCGAGGCCAAGGGGTTGATCGCGAGTACGCAGCAACTGTTGAAATCTGCCGATCGCGCAGCGATCAACGACAACGCTCAGGGCCGCATTTGCATTGAGCTTGATGGCGGGTTGACGTTTGATATGACGGGGGAAGAGTACGTCGTAGACTGGGCCATCCCTCAGTTCTACTTTCACCTCGTGACCGCCTATAACATCCTTCGAAATAAAGGCGTACCGCTGGGCAAAGCGGATTATGTACCGCATATGTTTGCCTACTCGCGTCATTGCGCTTGAGTGGGAGCGGCTTATAGCGTCAGTGGCAGACCGGACCTTCAAGGAATCAGGACAATTTATGACCTACTCGGTTGAGGGCGTTTCCCTTCGAACATTGGGCTATGACGATGTTGAGTTGACCAGCCGCTACGAAAAGGCCAACCGCGCCCATCTGCAGCCTTGGGAACCTGCGAGGGACGAAGAGTATTTTACCATTGGCAGCGCCAGGGCCCGAGTTGAGCAGCAGGTGCAAAGCGTGCAAGCCGAAGGCTCGATTTTTCCTGATGCTTGAGCCTGAGAGCGGAGAGCTTCTCGGCCGGTGTAACTACACGAAGGGAATATCGGGGCCAGACCACACTTAAAACAATGGTGGTCTGACCCCGATTTCAATCTATTAATTACATGCATTGTATATAGCAATTATTTATTGTGCTAACCAGGCAGTAATGTGCAATAAGTCAGCGCTATTTTTTCTTGGCTGTTGGAGAATACTCATTTGCGCAAGTCTACGAGATTGTGAAATTCTGATGCATTTTCGATGTTATCTTTCAATGCTTGGCCGAGCGGCATGAATAGCCTGTCCAAATCACCAAGTGCGATACCATCTTTCGCTAGCGCAGTGATGCGCTCAATGTAAAGATCGTATCCAGCCTTTGTTTTCGATCCACTGATGATAGCCTTCCATGTACCGTCTTTCTTGAATAATAGGCTGTAGCAGATGTTCGCCTGATCTGAAGTTAGCTTGACATCTATTGCCAAAAGCGCACGGAGTGCGTGTTGATCGTAGATTGGATTTTCGGGGTTCTGAAGATGTTTAGCAAATGCATGAAAGACAGACTCAGTACTCTTTGGCGAACTTGAAGGGCTGCTGTAGTTAGCCACAAAAGACTTGTATATGTTCCATTTGCCCATCTTCCATAGCAAGGCCTCCGCCAGCGACTCGGGTGCCGAAAGTTCCGGGATAGCCCAGGGATAGTCAGAAGGTAGTGCTGGGAACGATTCGGCGTCGTACTTGTAATGATGCTCTGCAAGTTTGTTTGTAGCCAAACGAACCGCATTGGTATCAAACTTGTCTTCTTGGATGCAATTTTGCAAAGTGGCAACAATGGTTCCGAGTATTGACTTAAAGTCGTGAGCCAAACGAGCCATGTCTGCAAATCCTTTCGGTAGCTATACAGGTTTATTTCAAGAGTAACCTCTGGAAACACCAGTCACAATCTTCTAGATCACTGCTGTAGCGTTTAGCAGCTTTTATTCTCCAGCTATCGGCTGGTGCCCGGTGTGTCTGTGTCATTCAATACCGTTCGCAGGTGACTGCTTTTGGCCGAAAGCCGCCATTGAGCGCGGCATGAGCGGCGACTCACCCAGTTGATGGCACATCGTCGCTGAGTCGTTGTAGACACCTACAGCGCCTCGGCGACTAAATGTTTGAACTAGTTAAGCAGCCTGGACAACGTCCGGCCTCAGCTACAAGGCACCTCCCGATCCATCAGCTTCCCCATCAACAGCACCCCCAACTCACTGAGCTGGTGAATAGCCAACGCCACATCACGGTCTTTCCCACTCAGCTCTTCCGACAGGTCAAGCAGCAACGCGCTGACCGAGGCAAAGGTTTCATAGCTATTGGTAATCAGGCTTTCACTGCTGGCGTCCGCAGCAACACTGAACAGCGCACCCGACGGCGGGGTAGTTTTGGCGGAGGAGGGATTGAGGTAGTGATCCAAGGCGCGCTGGGCGGCCTGGTGGAGTTTGAGATCGGGAGTTCCCGGAGGATTCGGCGTTACCTTGAACATCGTTAAGTTCCTTGCTCGGGCTTCCACCCCGTTGCTACTAAACGAGGGGGTGGCAGCTGTACGCAGGTTAGTAGACCGGGGGAACCTAACAAAAACCGGCGCGCCCGAGGGCGCCCTACGCACAGCCACCATCAAGCACAGACAAGGACGTCCGACAGATGAAGCTCATGCACACGTTAGGTTGGACCTCGGGCTACTAAACCCGATCACTGAGGTTTCAGCGACCGAGCAACCTTAGAGACGCTAACCCAGGTGCACAAGCCGGCGGATTCTGACGCAACTGTAGGTAATGGAGCAAGGTGCCGTACTCACTGCCTCAGGCGTGCGATAAGCCATTTCAGGTGAGTCAAATAAATCAGTCTGGTTGTTCCCCGGTAAAAACGGCTGAGGCCGATGCTTGAAAAATCACAATGCCCGCCTCAGCCAATCTGTCTGGTGTAATTCTCGACCTATTCAGCTTGTTCAGTGCCAATGTTTCCTGCGGGCTTAAAAGCACTAGGCGGTAATGTTTATGAATGTAGGAAATAATCTCTTCGTCTGTGCAACCACTGGTAACAAGCCGGATCACTTCTTGTGCAAAGGCTCTTTGCGGCATCACATGCTCAATCAAGACTCTTTCACCACGGGTCCTGGCATGATGCGCATCAATGCTGCATTCGGCATCTGGGCGTGTCTTCAAGCTATTGATATGGCGAAGGTTGGGATATTTCACGCGCTGACAAAGTATGTCGAGTATGCGCTCTACAGAATGGATTGCACCGCCGTTGTCAGTAAACCCAGCCTCGATAGCCTTATTCCGGGCGTCTATAAATAAACGCAGTGGAGGCAGAAGGGTGGGCGGGCTATATTTTCCTTGCATAGTTTATGGCTATCTCACTTGATTGAGTCAATCACGCTTACTGTCATGTCGCTATTGTTATTGGTTTTCCACTCAAGCGCTATCTAGCCATCAGCTCGGGTCTGATAAGAGCAATTATTCTTAGGGGAAAGCAAAAAAGGAGATCTATTTGATTAAAAATAGATCCCCTTTTTTCTATTTACACAGGTTTGTTAGGCCGGCTGCGCCGCCAGGCTATTACTCACCTTGCGCCCCAACACCAGCACAGTCACAAACCCGGCACCCACCAACGCCGTCGCCAGACTCAACAGCACCGAAGTCCCCATCTTGTCGACGATCTGCCCGCCAAAGAACGAGCCCACGGCAATGATCACCTGAAACAACGCCACGAACAGCGGCATGCCACGTTCCACATCCTTGGGCGCAACCACGAACATCCAGATACTCGCGCACGCCGGGAAGGCGCCAAACGCAAAGCCCCACAAGGCGATCAGCATCACGGCGCCGCTCATGCCAGTAGCGAAGTAGGGAAACAGCGCGGTGCTGGTGCCGATCATCAGTGCCACCAGCAGCAAGGTATGGCGCACGCTGCGGTTGGCTGCGAAGCCGGCGAAGACGTTGCCCATCACGCCGGCCACGCCGTAAAGCAGCAGCAGCGAGCCAATGGTCGGGCCGTCGAAGCCGGAGCTGTTTTTGAAGAACGGGGCGACGTAGGTGTACGCGGCAAAGTGCGCCAGGCCGATCAGCAATACCGCGATCAAGCCAACCCGCGCTTGTGGGTTGATGAACAGGGCCGGCAGGTCGGAGATGCGAATGGCTTTTTCCGGTTCAAGCCGGGGCAGCAGGAACATCTGTGCCAGCAGTACCGGGATGCCTACCAGTGCGGTGACGAGGAAGGTCATGCGCCAGCCCATCAGCCCGCTCAGCCAGGTGCCGACGGGCACGCCGAGGACGGTGGCCAGGGTCACGCCCATCATGATGATTGAGGTGGCCTTCGCTACGCCCACGCCTTTGGGCGCCAGGCGGCCGCTGAGGGCGATGGCCGTGGCCCAGAAGCCGCCAATGCTGATGCCCAGCAGTACGCGGCCGAACAGCAGCAGGCTGAAGTCGCTGGCGTAGGCCACCACCATGTTGGCGATGATCATGATCAGGGTCAGGCCGATCAGCAGGTAGCGACGGTCCATGGCGCCAATGCCCACCGACAGCAACGGGGCGGCGAGGGCGGCCATGATGCCGGGCAGGGTGACCATCAGGCCGGCGTGGCCGGCGCTGATGCCCAGGTCGGCGGCGACGTCGTTGAGTACGCCCACCGGCAGGAATTCGCTGGTGACCAGGGCGAAGGCGCCCACGGCGACGGAGAGAATCGCCAGCCACTGTTGCAGGACGGTTTGTTGATTATGTTCGGGGAGGCCGCTAGGGGCCCGGCTTGCGCTTGGCATGGTGTTGGGTTCCGGGAGGAGATTTCGCCTGCGGGCAGACGGGAGGGAGAAAGTGGAGGCGATTATAGGAATGGGTTTTGGTAAGCCAATAGGCGAGCAGTTCGATAGTAATCATCAACCTCATCGATTAGACGCTCTAAACCCCACGACACGGTGAATGGACAGCAGTACCGCCGTTCCGTAGCATTCCGCGCTCGTTTTCGTGTTTCAAGGATGAACTCCATGCCGTTTTTCACCCGTCGTTTGCCTGGCGCTATTGCCGTTGCTGCGTTGTTTATCTCTGTGCTGGCAGGGTGTGCGGCCAAGAGTAATTACGTCGATGCCACCGAACCCGACGCCGCCAAGCTGCGCTTCGTGTCCAATTCCTCAAACGCTAAGCTCTATTACCTCGACGACCAGCATTGCGCGGGGCGAGAGGCCGGTGCGCTCAACAACCTTTACGTGCCGGACACTCCTCGCCGTGCGGGCATGATCGTGCCGCCGCCGGCCAAGGCCCGGGGCTTTCTGGAGATCAAGGTCAAGCCCGGCACCGAGGGTTATGTGTTTGTCAGTACTGACGGCTACAGCTGGATGTGCGGCTTCCAAATCGGACTGACTCCGGAACCTAACGCTGAATATGAAGTGACCTTGAACGTGCGTGGCAATAAATGCGGCGTTGAGTTGAGCCGTTTGGGGCGGGTAGATGGGAAAGATGTGCGGGTGCCGATGCCAGCCGTCCAAAACGGTACCCCGGCATGTCTGGGGATGAAGCCTGCGGGATCAGCTGCTAAATAGTCGCCACCCGTAACGGCTCAAAAGGGACAGATCGAAAATGGATTCGTCCGCTTCTTCACTACCGGCTCGGAGGGTTGGATATGCAAGATTGGCCGACGCTATGTAAGTTAAGGGCTGGGAGTTACGTTGATTTTCTGAAGGACGCAACGGCTCTGGAAGATGGGGTCTATAAAATCTCGGACTCCATCTACTGTCTGGCAGATAGCGTTCTTGAAGCAGGTGCAGAAAGAATCCAGTGGGTCTCACTTTTTTGGGCATGCAGTGAGCCAGCCTTTCGACGAGTCTATTTCAGAGAGATTGAAAACGACGATAAGGCCGAATGTGCCCCACCGGTGGAGTTGCTTCCCTCCGGAGCGGGAATGAACTACGGCAGTATCCGCGATGCTTTGAGGTGTCTGGATCCAGAGCGTAGTTTGGAGTGTGCATCCTATCGCATCATGTCTGACGGTGCGTTCGTGCATAAGACTCTGGAGGGACGCAGGGCAACTTATTACTTCCGCTCAGCTGAAATTATCGAGAGTGAGTTGCCGTACGCAATTTTGTGGCGCAGTTAAATCAGGCATCACGGCCTTATGACAACCTCACATCGCCGCCCGCAACGACCGCGGCGACAGCCCATAGTGCGACTTGAACCTCACCGCAAACCGCGATGCCGACGCATACCCACACGCGCTGGAAATCTCGCCAATGGAATCCCTGGACGTTTGCAGCTGTTGCAACGCCGCTCCCAGGCGAACATTTTCCAGGATCGACCTGAAGCTCGCATCCTCATTGGCCAACTGCCGGCGCAGGGTCGACTCCCCCAGATTCAACTGCTGCGCAACGCTGGCCACCGTCCAGTCCCGGGACAGGTTGCTGCCGATCAACCGCTGCACCCGCTCGCTCAACGGATCATTGCGATCCATCAGCAACGGCCCCGCCTGGCCGGCCAGGCACAGGCACAGCAGCACGGCTTCGCCATAGTGGGTGCACAAGGTCGCCGGGGCGCCGGTACCCAGTGCGGTCAGCAGTTGGTCCCAGGCTTGGCGGGTCTGTTTGTCCAGGCGCACGCACAGGTCTGTATTCAGGCTGCCCTTGAACTGCGCGCCATACCGGGCAACGAAGTTGCGCAACACCGGCACCGGAAACGACACCACGTCAGCGATGTAGTCACCCTGGGCGCCGGGAAAGTTGGTTACGCCCAGCTCGCGACCCGCCGGCAGCAAAATCAAATCCTGTGGGCCGGCGCGCATTTCGCGCGCGTCCCACTGCATCAGCTTTTGCCCCTGGCGCACGCGGCACAGGGCGGTCATGAAGATCGGCACGCGTTGCAGGGTGTGGTGTTGCCGGGCCCTGATCACGCAGCTTTCGATGATGCTTTCCCTGTGCCGCAAACCTTCGTGAACATCCATCGTGACTAGCGTCCGTAAGGGGCCGTGATTGTGGCCTTGGCCAGGCTGTTGGCATTGAGCATGTAGCCGACCAGGGCGCCGCTGGACTGATTGTCGATCGGCAGCGTGTCGACTTTCAACGCCCATACGGTGAATTGATAGCGATGGGGTTTATCACCCACGGGCGGGCAGGCACCGCCGAAGCCGGGTTGGCCGTAATCCGTGCGGCCCTGCACAGCACCGGCCGGCAGGTGGGCGCCCACGTTGCTCGGCAGGCGGGTGACGGTGGCGGGCAGGTTGACCACGGTCCAGTGCCACCAGCCGCTGCCGGTGGGTGCATCGGGGTCGTAGACGGTGATGGCAAAGCTTTTGGTGCCCGCCGGGGCGTTGGCCCAGGACAGGGCAGGGGAGGTGTTGCCGCCGTTGCAGCCAAAGCCGCTGAATTCTTGCAGGCGCGTCAGTGGGCGCTGGTCGGCGATGTCCGGGCTGCTGAGGGAGAAGCTGGCGGCGTGCCCGCTGGCGGCCATGATCAGGGTGATCGCAGGTGCAAGTGCTTTGAGTTTCATCGCGGTGGTGTCCAGGCGTGGTTTGAGCGTTAAGCCTAAACAGCGCCGGCACGCGGCACTGCGCCGAAGCGCTCGATGATTGTGCCGAAACGCTCTGTGCACTAAGGCTGAACCCTCAGCGTGCGGATGATGAACGCATGCAGGCTGTTGACCGCCTTGGACCCGCGAGACGCCCGGCTGCGCAGTATCGAAACTTCCATGGGTTCAATGCTGCCCAGGCCGTGCTCGTCCCCCAGTACCTGCAGCGATTCCTGCACGGTGCACTGGGTGATCGCCGCAATCGCCAGCCCGCCCTCGACGGCAGCCACCTGGCCGGCAAGGCTGGAGCTGTTGTACACCACCTTGAATTCGCGCCCTTGCTGGGTGAGTGCGTTCACCGCATACCGCCGGGCCAGGCTTGCGCTTTCGTAGACGGCGATGGGGATCGGGTCGCGTCGCCACAGTTCGAACTGGGGTGAGCCCACCCACACCATGGGCTCCTTGAACAGGAAGGTGCCGCTTTGCGGTGAGTCCCTGGAGACCAGCGCCAGGTCAAGATCGCCGCTGCGCAACTGCGGGATCAGCGTGGTCGACTGTTCACAGGTGAGTTCGATTTCCACCCCGGCGTAGCGCGGCGAATAGCGCTTGAGCAGCGGCGTGAGGTACCGGGCCGCGTAGTCTTCCGCGACGCCCAGGCGGATGCGCCCGGTCAGTTCTTCACCGTGAAACGCCGCCTGGGTCTCGGCGTGAAGGGCGAGCATGCGCCGGGCGTAGCTCAGCAGGGTCTGGCCGTCGGCGGTTAGTTGCAGGTGCCTGGGGCCTCGGCTCAACAGTTGCCGGCCAAGGGCGGCTTCGAGTTTTTTCATCTGCATGCTGACGGCGGACTGCGAGCGGTTGACCTCATGGGCAGCGCCCGACAGCGAGCCGGCATCCACCACGGCCACAAAGCATTTGAGCCAATCAAGTTGCAAATCACTGGCCGGCATCGCGGTGACCTCTATTCGTTAATCGAATGGCTAAAGCCTGAATTATGCGCTTTTCATGAGGGTTTGTTCACCCGCAACATTCTGCCCGGAACCAACACTTACTGGATCGGATCATGCCCTTTGATACATGGCTGCTTTACCTGGTCACCTGCGTCGGCATCTCGGTGGTGCCAGGGCCCAATGCGTTATTGGCGCTGACCCATGGCGCCCTTCACGGCAGCCGCAAAACACTGTTCACCATCAGCGGCGGCGTGCTCGGTTTTGCGATTGTGCTGGCGCTGTGTGCGTTGGGGTTGGGGGCGTTGATCCAGGCGTCGGCCAGCTTGTTCACTGCCTTGAAGGTGGCGGGCGGGCTGTATCTGATCTGGCTGGGTTTCGGGCTATGGCGGGCGGCACCGGTCAGCCTTGAGGCGACCGGCACTACCAGCTCACGGAGCTGGCCGCTGTTCCGCCAGGGGCTGGTGTCGGCCATTTCGAACCCCAAGGCCTTGCTGCTGTTCACCGCGTTTATTCCACCGTTCCTGGACCCGCACCGCAACATCATCGCGCAGACGATCACCATCGCGCTGACCTACGCCGTGGTGGAGTTTATCGTTGAGTATCTGGTGGCCAGCGCTGCGCACCGGGTTCGGCCTTGGCTGGCGCGAACAGGGCGCCGCTTCAATAAGGTGTGTGGCGGGTTTTTTGTGCTGTTCGGGTTGGCGCTGCCGATTCATGCCTGAGGGCGCATCCCCGCACCTCAAGGGTGTTCGATCACCATCACCGCGGTGGTATCGGCCTCCAGCGCTTCGAACACATGGGGCGCATTTGCCAGATAGCTGATGTAGTCGCCGGCATGCAACAACACGGGCTCATTGGCCGGGCCGATGTTCGCGCTGCCGCTGCACAGCACCACGTGTTCCAGGGTGCCGGCAGGGTGAGGCTGCGACAGCCGCACTTCGCCGGGCTGGACCTTGAGCCGGTAGATATCGCGGCGCACTCCCGCCGGGCAATCCGCAAGCAGTGTGGCTGCGTAGTTGCCGGTTTCAGTAGAAGTGGTCGGGCCTTCGTTGGCGCGAATCACCCGCAGGTGCTGCTGGGGTTGTTCGAAGAACCGGGTCACCTGCAGGCCCATTGCCGTGGCCAACGACCACAGTGTTTCGATGCTGGGATTGCCGATGCCGGATTCCAGTTGGGACAGGGTCGACTTCGCCACCCCCGCGCGTTTCGCCAGTTCGGTCAGTGAAAGCCCGGCGGCCTGGCGCTCACGCTTGATCGACAGGGCCAGCAGGTCGATTCGGCTCGAATTGGAGTTGTTCGTTATGTCGGTCATTTGTTCCTCAAATCATCCTTAAATGGGTTGACGCTTTGTCGCCTGTTGTTCAGCATAGCAATCATTCGTTCATTATAAAAACCGAGCGTCGAATGATCTGGTGCGTGTTCCACCTTCACTCCTATTGGCCGTGGCTGCTCTGGCGGGCGCTGTCCTATGATCTGGAAGGGTGGCGCAGCCTGCTGGTGGCGACCCAGTTGACGCAACAACATTGCCTTGGATTATTCTGTGGGCCGCTGTGATTCCTTTCCGCCATCGTTCGGGATCGGGCTATGATCGCCCAATCCGAACCAGACGCTCCCCCGACCTATGCCCGTTGACCTGCAAGCCCTCTATCCCAAACTGATCCACTTGATGCTGGATACGGTGTTCGTGGTCGACAGTGACAACCAGATCGTTTTTGTCAGTGATGCCTGCGAAGCGTTGCTGGGTTACCGCGCTGACGAGTTGATCGGCACCCCAATCACGAACTACATGCACCCCGAAGACCTGGCGCGCACCCGGGCCTCGATTGTGCGGGTCATGAACGGCAAGCCTCACGTCGACTTCCGCAACCGCTATATCCGCAAGGATGGCAGCGTCGTACACATCCTGTGGGCGGCGTTTTGGTCCGAGGAAGTGGGGGCGAGAATCGGCGTTGCGCGGGATATCACAGCGCTGACGCAAGCCGAGGAAGAGCTGCGTTTCCTCGCTCACCACGACCCGCTGACGGCCCTCACCAACCGCTCATTGTTCAATGATCGGCTGGACGAGGCCCTGCAAGCGGCCCATCACCACAAAAATCCCCTGGCCTTGCTGTTTCTGGACGTGAATGACTTCAAGGGCATCAACGATGTGCACGGGCATGCCATGGGCGATCGCGTGCTCTGCGTGATTGCGCGGCGGCTGGAAGGCTGCGTGCGTGAGAGCGATCTGGTGGCGCGCATGGGCGGGGATGAGTTCACCGTATTGCTGGCGGATATCCAGTCACCGGAAGCCGTGTCGGCGAAGGTGCAGCAGATACTCGCGGTGATGGCCCAGCCCCTGAGCGCGGAATTTGGCGCGGTGAGGATGCCGTCCTGCAGTATCGGCGTGGCGTTTTACCCGGCGGATGGGGCAGATGCCGACAGCCTGCTCAGCCACGCGGATGGCGAGATGTACCGGGTTAAACGGCAGCGGTTTGCAACGGAGTGATATACGTAACGATCACTACAATAATGTAGGAGCTGTCGAGCTTTAGCGAGGCTGCGATGGCGGTATGTCAGCCAACATCAATGTTTGCAGGGCTGACGCCATCGCAGCCTCGCTAAAGCTCGACAGCTCCCACCTTTGATCCAAGTTGATCGTTCAATACCCCACCTAAAGCCCAAGCCCAAGCCGCTCCATCGCCTCATGCGCCTCGATGATCATCCCGGACACCTCGGCCACCGTAACGTGCAAGCTGGTGGCCCGCGACCTCATGTGTTCGTAAGCCTGGGTCTCGGTCAGCTTTTGACGCTCGACCAACACTCGAATGGCTTTTTCGATCTGGCGCCGGGATTTTATGGTCAGTTCCAGCTTGTCGATCTTCCCCTGCAGTCGTTCCTGATAGCTATAGGACGCTCTCGCCAGTACCAGCGTGCTGAGAATGCCGGAGGACCGAAACGGTTTTGAGATAACACCGTGGGCACGCGTGTCGAGCAACAACTTCAGGATGGTCGGGCTTTCGTAGTCGGAGAGGGCAATGAGTGCCGCGTTGACGGAGGCTCCGGACCAGATTTTGTTGCCTTCCAGCTCCTGCGTGATCTGAAACAGAATAACGTCGACGTCTGCCGGAGGCTCTGAGGGGAAGGGCCACACGACTTTCACGCGGCAGCCAATTCTTTTCAGTTGCTGCATGACAATATCGCGATCATCCCCGGGGGGATAAACAAACGCGACGCAGATACTGCGCAAATCTTCATAGAGGCGGCGAAGGCTGGAACTCATGGCGTTACCTCAACCAAAACTCGGAGAACCCGAAAGTAGACAGGTACGGATCGGGTTTGACCGGACCTGAACCTTCCCAGACGACGTCGAACTGTCCATCACTGCGGCAAATGCCGATTCGGGGTGTGAGCGCGCAATGGTTGTTTTCCGGGTCAATCGCAATGGGACCTTCCGGAGACGCAAACTTTATCTTGTGTGCGGCCTCGACCAATTTTCGCCTGTCCAGGCTGCCCGCTCGCTGCAGGGCGCGCGCGAACAGATGCACTTGAGAATACGCCATTTCCGACCAGGTGCTGGTGGGGCGATCCCCGAATCGATTGCGCCAAAGCTCGATGAACCGTTGATTGCTTTCATTGGCCAACGAGCCGAAGTACGTCGCCGCCGTGATGTGGCCTTCACACAGCTGTGGCCCGATCAAACGGATTTCTTCTTCGGCCATGGACAGGCTGGCAATCGGGATTTTCTTCGGGTCGAGCCCATGGGCGGCATAGAGCTGATAGAACGATCGCGCCGACTGCCCGACCAGGGTCGAGAAGACAACATCCGGCTGGGCTTCGCGGACTTCATCCAGAACGTCCTTGATCCGCTCTGGTTCTGCGTCGATGGGCAGGTAGATTTCGTCGACAATCTCACCACCGTACTGCTCGACCACATCGCGCATGATGCGGTTGGATTCGCGCGGATAGATATAGTCCGCCCCCACCAGAAATAACCGTGTGCCCTTGTTTTGCAGGAGGTAGGCCGCGAGCTGGATACTGTTCTGGTTGGGAACGGCCCCGGTATAAATGATGTTGGGCGAGTATTCGAACCCTTCGTAGAACGAGCAATACCAGAGCAATGCGTTATGACGTTCGATGAGCGGCAGCACCGCCTTGCGGCTGGACGATCGGGAACAGCCAAAGATGACGTTGATCTCGTCTTCGATGAGCAGCTTGCTGGTCAGGCGCCGGTATTCCTCCGGCGAGCCCTTGGGGTCATACGCGGTGGGAATCAGCGGCAGATTCAGTACGCCGCCCAGCGCGTTGATTTCTTCGATGGCCAGCGCAGTGCCAAAGAAGTGCTCGGACTCGGTGACCCCGGTTGCACCCGAGCGCGAGTACAAGACGCCGACCGGCCATCCCTGATCTTTAGCGACTACTGTCCGGGTAGTTGGCATGACGCTCACCTATTGATCAAACAGTTCTTGAAGTCCGGATGTGGGCCTGATGACCTGGAGGGCCAGCATCAGCAGGATTCTAGCCTTTTGCGGGCTCAGGTCATTGGCGAAAATCACACCTGCGCTCTTGAGCGTCATGCCGCCTCCGGGGAAACCATACACCGGGCCGACCCGCCCGCGGGGCACGCGGGAGGCAATGACGATGGTAATGCCCGAATCAATCGCGTACGAAATGGCCGTTAATAGATCGGCGTTCACATTGCCTGCGCCCAAGGCCTGGATGACCACACCTTTGGCGCCCGCGTGCACGGCGGCGTTCAACAACGCAGCGTCTGCGCCGGCATACATCGGCACGATGTCGACGCGAGGCAGTTCATCAAGCGCCAGGGGCACGTGTTGTCGACGGCAGGAGGTGCGGTAGAAGGTGACGCGATCACCGTCCACTCGCCCAAGCAGGCCCGCATCGCCGGAGTTGAATGACTCGACGTCGCAGGTATGTGTCTTGGTGACTTCCCGGGCAGCATTGATCTGGTCGTTCAGCACCACCATCACCCCCTGGCCTGACGATTGCGGTGCAACGCATACCCGCGCGCCGCTCCTTAGGTTGCGCGGGCCGTCGAAGTCCGGCTCGGACGCGTTTCGCTGGGCGCCGATGAGCACCACCGGCTTGTCGCGGTGCGTCAGCGTCAAGTCGAGAAACCACGCCGTCTCTTCGAGGGTGTCGGTGCCATGGGACACCAGTACTCCTGCAATCTCCTTGCGCGCCAATGCGGCCTCGATCGCGTGATGCAGCTGCACCCAGCGTTGCGGCCCCATTTCGACGGATGGAATATTGGACAGGTTGTTCACTTCCAGCTGTGCAAACGCTGCTATTTCCGGCGCCGCCTTGATCAAGTCGCTGCCCGACAACGCCGGTATCGCGGCCAAGGTGGAAGGGTCTACCCGCATGGCAATGGTGCCACCTGTCGCAATGAACAAGCACATCGGTAGCTCGTCAGCAGTTGATTGGGTCATGAGCCTCACACCCTCAGATGGTTGAAAATCGACTCGGCGGCGCCCGGTGCGTTGGCGTCGCCGTCTTCTTCGATTTCGCCTTGTTTGAGCACCAGGTAGCGGTCCGCGACCTTTAGCGCAAAGGGCACATTCTGCTCGATCAGCAGCAGGGTCGTGCCATGGAGCTGTCGCTCGTGCATCAGGGCGACGGCGATCCGGTCAATCACCGAGGGTTGCAGGCCTTCAGTGATTTCGTCCAGCAATATAATGGAAGGACGCATCATCAGTGCCCGCGCGACCAGCAACATCTTTTGCTCGCCGCCCGACAGGGTGCCGGCATACTGCTTCAGACGGTCCTTGAACACCGGGAACACGGGCTCGATGGCCGCGAAACGTTCATCGAACAACGCGTCTTTTTCGAGCCCCATGCGCAGGTTGTCGCGGATGCTCAGCTCGGTGAACAAGGACTTTTCCTGGGCGGCATACGCAATGCCCACCTGTGCGACGCGGTGCGGCGGGAGCCGGGTGATGTCGATGCCGTTCACGCGCACGGTGCCTTGCTTTTTGGGCAGGTAGCCCATGATGGTCTTGAGCAAGGTCGTCTTGCCCATGCCGTTCTTGCCCAGCAACGCCACCGCTTCGCCGGCCCCGACCGTGAGCGACAGGTCGCGAATCACGACGGAAGCCCTGTAGCCGCTGGTGACGGCACTCAAGTTCAACGTGGCACCGTTCATACGACCTCCCGTGGCGCGAACGCAGACCCGGCATAAATCGTCTTGACCAATTCCGAGTTGACGACCTCTTCGAATGTCCCCTGCATGATCATCTTCCCTTGGTGCAACACCACAATGCGCGTCGCGATCTGTTCCACAAAGTCCAGGTCGTGTTCAACCAGCAGGCAGCACAGCTGGTAGCGGTGAGCGAGCAAGGACAGCACCTCGCCAATCTGCGTGCGCTCGGTTTTTGTCAGCCCGGCGGTCGGTTCGTCGAGCAGTACGATGCGCGGCTCCAGCACCAGCACCATGGCCAGTTCCAGCGCTTGCTGTTCACCATGGGACAAATCCCGGGCGACCACGTCCAGCATGTGGTCCAGCCCGGTGACCCGCAGTACGTCGAGCGCATAAGAGGGCAGGGCCAGGGTGTTTGCCTGGCTGAAAAAAGCCGGTTTGTGGTGAAGCGTGCCGGCGATGCGCAAGCACTCGGCCACAGTCAGCGATTCGAAGATATTGGCATTCTGGAATTTTCGCCCCAGGCCAAAACGCACGCAGGCTTCAGCCGGAAGCCGACGGATATCGTGGCCACACAGGTGCACGGTGCCTGAGGTGCGGTCAGCTCCGTCGCTCATGCAGCGCATCAAGGTGGTTTTGCCCGCACCGTTGGGGCCGATCAGGCCCACCAACTCTCCGGCTTCGGCCTTGAGGTTGATGCCCTGCAATACCTTGAGTGACCCATAGTGTTTGGTCACTTCCTCCATCAGCAGGGCGGGCGTTCCCGTCGACGCGGCAACCTCCCGGCCCGCACGCTCCACCAGGGTGGGCGCTCGCCGCGTGCCTGCACCCAGGCCGAAAGGCTTGAGCAGCGCCGGCACGATGCCCTGGGGCAGCAAGACAATGACCAGCACAAAGGCGAGGCCCAGGATCAGTTGCCACAGGAACGGCATCCGGCTGCCCAGGTAGGCAGTGGCGACGTTGATCAGAATGGCGCCCGCCAGGGGGCCCCACAAGGTTCCGCGTCCACCCAGGGCCACCCAGATAATCAATTCGGTTCCCAGTACAAACCCCGACAGCTCGGGGGCCACCACGCCACTGAAGGCCCCATAGCCAAACCCTGCGATGCCGGTAATCGCCGCGGTGGCGATCAGCAGCAGGATTTTGATGTGCGCAACATTGATCCCCAGGTAAGCGCACCTCGACTCGTTGTCACGGATCGCCGCAAGAACCCGCCCGGCATCACTGCGTACGAACAGCCATGCGAAAACGCCGATCAGTGCGACACCGCCGCCGGCGATCCAATACCAGGCTTGCAGCGACAGGTCGAAGGTGTCATAGCCGGTCAGCCCCGAGCTGGAGCCGGTCCACTCGCCGCCGGACAGCAGCAGTTGAGTCATGACGATTGGAAGCACCAGTGAGATCACCGTGGCGAAGAACGGGGATGCCCCCCGGTAGAAGGACAGCCATCCCACCAATGCTGCGACCCCCATGGGCACAATGATTGCCAGCCCAATGGCGATGGCAATCGTGGCTGGCGACAGGCCAAAGTGGGTGAACACCAATCCTGCGGCATAGGCGCCGATGCCGAAAAATGCCGATTGCCCAAACGTCAGGTAGCCGGTATAGCCCCACAGCACATCGACGGTGATGACAACGATCGCGAACAGAAACGCCTTGATCAGCAGGTTGAGCACGTAGCTGTCAAAGATCCATGGGCCTGCGACCAACAACGCAATGCCGACCAGGGCCAGCACGGTCGAGCGGCTCAAGGCGCGCTGGTCACGCGAGCGTGAGGGTTGAGTGTGCGTCGCTTGCAAGGTTGGATTAGTCATGGGCGAACCCCTTTGGACGGATACGTAAGGTGAGCGCCGCCAGCACGGCGATCGTAAGGCCGCCGAGTACCGGACTCCCATAGGTACTCACGAGGACCTGGCACGCACCGAATACGGCGCAGGTCACCAGCAGGCTGAGCATCGAGTGCCCGGAGACCATCACCAGCATGAAAGCGGAAACCAGCCAGGTAATGCCCATACCCGGGTCAATGCTCGACAGCGGGCTGATCAAGGCGCCGGCCAAGGTGCCGAGGCCCGCCCCCAGGCTGAAGGTGATGAAGCGTATGCGCCCGGCATGGATGCCCAGGCCGCTTGCCAACTCCTCGTTCATGATCACTGCGCGAGTTTTCACCCCAAAGCGAGTGCCGTTGAGCAACACGGTCAACAAGGCGCACACGCCCAGGGCCAAGGGGATTAACAGCAAACGGTAAGCGGAGTAATCCGTGCCGTCCAAGGACCAGGTACCGGTCAGGGGCACGTCGGCGAACTTCACATCGCGGCCAAAGCCGATGATGATCAATTGGCCGATCACGATGCCCAGGCCCCAGGTCGCGAGGATGGCATCCAGGGGCCGTTTGTAGAGTGGCCGCACAATCAGGTATTCGATGATCGCGCCCACCGTCATCCCGGTCACCAGCGCCAGCGGCCAGGCCAGCCAGGGGCTCCATCCCAGTTGGGTGACGACGAACGCCGCATACCCACCCATCGTCAGCAGCGCACCATGGGCGAAGTTGACGATTTTCATGATGCCGAAAATCATCATCAGCCCCGCCGTCACAATAAAAAGCATGGCTATTGTTGTTGTTATATCGAGAATTAACACCATGACGTCTCCCTCCGGGGAGCCTGTAGCGTGAAGCAATACTGAGTGAGCCTGCGGTGGACTATTTCAGGTCCGGGCATTGAATGCCTGGGCTGACCGCCTCTTGGGTATCGAGTATGCGAATCGAGCCATCGCTTTGTATCTGGCCCAGGCGCATGGCGAGCGGTGTATGGCGGCTGGCGTTCATCTGCACCACGCCACGCGGCCCGACGATCGAGACTTCTTTCAGCGCCGCGACGACGGCAGTGGAGTCGGTGGTGTTGGCTTTTTCGACCGCCGCCTTATACAGAAAAAACGCCTCGTATTGCGGCTCGGAAAGCTCGTTGGGCGTGGACAGGTTGCCTGAAAATTTCTGGCTCAGGTCCGCGAGGAATTTCTTGTTTTCCGGTGTGTCGATAGTGGTCAAGTAGGAACCGGACATATACATGCCCGTAGCGACATCCCCCATGGTCCTGGCTGTGCCTTCGTCGATGGCCAGGTTGCCATAAGGCAGCGTCAGCGCGGCCGCTTTCAACTGCTTGGCCAATGAGACGTTGGGGGCACCACCGGCCGTGGCGCTGATCAGCGCGTCGGGTTGCGCCGAGCGGATTTTTGAAATCACTGCGGTCCAGTCGCTGCCGTCCATCGGCAAGAACTCTTCGCCGATGACCTTGCCACCGTGTTGCTCAATATAGGCTTTGGTGAACTTCAGCATGCCACGGCCAAAAGCGTAGTCGTTGCCCACGAGAAAGTAGGTTTTGGCTCCCAGCTTCTGGCCGAAGTAATCCACTACAGGCGCCACTTGTTGTTCAGGCACCCAGCCGTTGACGTACATCCATTTGTTGCAGGAACGGCCTTCATAGAACGAGGTGTAGATATACGGCACGCGCCCTCGGGAAATCACCGGCAGGGCAGCATTGCGCGCGGCACTGTTTTCCATTGCGATAATCGCATCGACTTGCTTTTCCAGCACCAGGGTATCGAATGCTTTCTGCGCGCCTATCGCGCCGGAGGCGTCATCAACAATTTCCAGCTGCACCGGGCGCCCGAGTATCCCGCCGGCCGCGTTGATCTGGTCCACTGCCAATTGCGAGGATTGGACAACTGCGGGTGCCACGACGCTATTGGCGCCAGACAAACCCACCGCCACGCCAATCTTTATCGGCTCGGCGGCGTAGGCCTGGGTGGCGAGCAGCGCTGTTGCTGCCAGCGCCGCGAAGCGGGTGAGGTGATGACTGTGTTTCATGTGGGTACTCCTCAACTGTTGTTTTTATCGATGGGGTCAGTAGCGAGGTGGCTGCCAACCCGTGCCGAGCATGGGGTCGTAGACGTCGGTACGGCGGTCACGCAGGACCGTGTTGAACGCCGTCAGGTGATGGGATTGGCGAGACGTTTTGAGGTTGATGTCGGCGTAGAGTATTTGCTCGCGGTCTGCACTGGCGGGAGCCGCCAAGGGCCAACCGTCGGCGCCGACGATGAGGCTATTGCCGACAAAGTACTGGCCGCGCTCGGTACCGACACGATTGGCGCAAATGATGTTCAGGCCGTTGACGTGCGCACTGGCAATCGCAAGGGTGTTGGCCATGATCGTGGCGCCGTCCTCTTGGCCCGGCATGGGCACCCAATTGGTCGGCATGCACACGATATCTGCGCCCCGCACGGCCAGGAGTCGATACACCTCGGGAAACCAACCGTCGTAGCAGATGATCATTGCCAAACGCCCCAGGGGCGTGTGGAACACTGGTAAGCCCAGGTCTCCGGCTTCGAAATACAGGTGCTCGTCGCCCCAGAGATGAAGCTTGCGATAGGTGCCGATGTAGCCTTCAGGGCCGACCATCACAGCAGAGTTGTAAAGCGTCTGTCCCACGCGTTCCGCGATGCCCGCGATCACGTAGATATTGCGTTGGCGCGCGATGGCTTCCCAGGCTTGAGTGCTGGCCCCGGCGGGTATCAACTCTGCCATTTCGAAGGCCTCCTCGCGGCTGGAAAACACATAACCGCTGCTCGTCAGCTCGGGCAGCACAACGATCTGTGCACCGGCAGTCGCCGCCTCGTCGATCAAGCGTAACGAGGCTTCAAGGTTGGTTGCCTTGCAGCCCACACGGGGCTCCATTTGCACGGCAGCCACGGTGATGTTCGGAAATGCCTGGGGCTGTTCGGTGAAGTGCAATGTCGACATATAAAAATTTTCCAAAAAAAAAGCCCCCGAATGCGTGAAAACGCAAATCAGGGGCTTCTATAGCCGATATGTACTCAGCAATATTGCTGAGGGCCTACGATTTCTCTTACAAGAAAAAGCGACCGATGTGACCGAAATTACAGAGATCTACTGAGCGATGTCAATGCATTTTTTTCAAGGGATTAAAATCTCGTTTCAGGGGCGAGCAAACGGCATCGACTGGGTCAGTGCGCGTCTTATCGCTGCTGAAACGCTATTTTCAGCCCCAACCCCATAAACAAAGTACCAATGATCTTCCCCTCCCAACGGCGCAGCCTCGAAAGCCCCACCATCCATTGACTCAGCGGGCGAATCGCCACCGAAATCAGCGTGGTGTACACCGCGCTGAGCCCTGAAAAGATCAGCCCCAGCACCGCGAATTGAGCCAGAGAAGAACCCGATTCCGGGTGAATGAACTGCGGCAGAAAGGCCAGGAAGAAAATCGCGGTTTTGGGGTTCAGCACTTCCGCACCCACCGCCTGGAAGTACGCCTGGGTCGATGTCACCGTGGGCAAGTCTTTGCGCGTGCTCGCGCCGGGTTTGGCCATGAAGGCGCGCACGCCCAGGTAGATCAGGTAACAGGCACCTGCGACTTTAACCACGTTGAATGCCACGGCCGAGGTCATCAGGATCGCGGACAGACCCAGCGCCGCGCACAGTGTGTGGATCAAGTCGCCCGAAGCCACGCCCAGCCCGGTGGCAATGCCCACCTTGCGCCCACCCTGGAGGGTACGGGTGATCACCAGCAATACGGCCGGGCCGGGGATCAGGAAGAGACCGATGACCACGGCGATATACGTGAGGATAGCGGCCAGTTCAAACATCGCGAGTTACCTCAGGATTGGAAGCGTCCCACAATAATCCTCATCCTGGGGTTTAACGCAACGTCAGGGGGTTGGTAGTCCAAGCCGATGCGCTTCCGTGCTCAGGCTCATCTTCGGCACCTTGAGCACGGGTGGGTGGCCGAGCAGTCGGGTAGCGGGTACCAGGCTGTCATCCGCCGGTGCGAGCAGCGCCTGCAAATTCACAGGGTCGATGAGCCCCCAGTTCGACAAGTCGTAGCAGCCGCTGCCGCCGCATATGGCCTGATAGACGATGATCGGGTTACCGCGGGCATCGGTGTCGCAGTCGCCGCCAATGAAATCAATATTGCTGTATCGCAGCAGCGTTGAGCGCGGCCCCTGGTCTACACGCAGCATCACATCAACACCTTCAATCGAGCGTAACGGCGAGGTCGTATCAATGCTGATGGTGACGGTGGCGTTGCCACACTGAAAGGTTTGTTCAGCCAGGGCCGGCTGGGAAGCAAGTAAGGCGAGGAGGGAACAGGCAGCGATCCGTAGCATGCGCGTAGCTCAAGAAATTCGAAACGCGGATGCTAACAGACCGGCCTGGAAAGACGATGAAACTCATGGCCTCGGCGAATTATTTCGCGAAGGCATATTCGCCGCCCTGTTCCACAGCCTTTTGATACGCAGGCCTTGCCTGGAACCGTTGCACCCACGCCGCCACATTCGGGTACGCCTGTAACTTGCCCTGGGCCCTGGCGATTTCGCCGATGAAGCTCATCTGGATATCCGCGCCGGTCAATTCGTCACCCACCAGGTACGGCGTTTTTCCCAGCGCGGTGTTCAGATAACCCAAGTAATTCGCCACCTCGGATTCGATACGCGGATGCAACGGCGCACCCGCGTCACCCAGGCGGCCGACGTACAGGTTGAGCATCAGCGGCAGCATGGCCGACCCTTCGGCGAAGTGCAGCCATTGCACGTATTGGTCATAGGTGGCAGTGGCCGGGTCGGGTTGCAGGCGGCCGTTGCCATGGCGACGAATCAGGTAGTCGATGATGGCGCCGGACTCGATCACCACGTTGGAACCGTCCTCAATCACCGGTGATTTGCCCAGGGCATTGATGGCCTTGAGTTCCGGTGGCGCGAGGTTGGTTTTCGGGTCGCGCTGGTAGCGCTTGAGCTCGTAGGGCAGGCCGAGTTCTTCGAGCAGCCACAGGATGCGTTGCGAACGGGAGTTGTTGAGGTGGTGGACGATGATCATGGTGGCTCCGCTGGGTGAGAATGGGGGCGTATAGGCACAGACCGCTGTGACGCTGTGGAGTGCCGTGAATTAAATGTGCTTCGATCAAGGCTTGAAAGATGGATAATCACGCCGGCAAGCACTGATTACAAACCGGATAGACACCATGAATCGTCAAAAAAAACTACAGCAGCTGTTCAAGGCCAAGGCCAAAAAGGCCAGCGCCAAACTGGCACCGGCCCGCAAGGACAAGTACATCAGTAAAGCTGACCGGCTGAAACTGGCCAGTGAATCCGCTGAGGAGCCAGTTGTCGCTTCCGAGAGCTGATCCAGCGGGCGGTGACGAGCTGTCTGCTGTCACTCGGCACTGCACCTCAAATCGAAATCCGCCCGTGCCTGTTCAATCTCCTCCAGGTTGTTAGCCGCCCAGACCCACACGCCACAAAAGGCGGCACCCAGCGTAAAGCCGAGGGTTGTCAGGCTGTATTCGACTTTCGGCGGTACGACGGGGTAGACCTTGCGCACCACCAGGCCGTCCCTCTCCATTCCCCGCAAGGTCTGCGTCAGCATCTTCTGGCTGATGCCGCCGACTCGCTCACTCAGGCGCGTGAAGCGCAGCGGCGTCGTCTCGATCAAGGCTTCAAGAATCAGCATGGTCCATTTGTCCGCAACGCGACCTATCAGGTCGGTCACCAGGGGCGCGATGCGTGGGTCCAGATCCTTCGGGGGTGTTTGCCGGGCGTAGAACTGGGCGGCGGCAATCTGCTCGTCGGTAAAGCCAGGGTTTTTGTTCATTCGCTGGACACTCTCTTTGGGGTGCGTATAGATCTTTTGGGTGCCTACTTACTTAAGGCCAGTGTATCCCTCAAGCTCCTTGCGTGTGACCCACAATTGGAGAGCTTCGATGAAGATGAGCGGAAGAACAGTGCTAGTGACCGGAGGTTCGAGTGGTATCGGGCTTGAGCTTGCCCGCCAGCTGATGGCGCGAGGCAATACCGTGATCGTGACGGGCCGCGATCAGCACAGGCTGGACGAGGCGCGGCAACGGCTGCCGGGTCTGCACACGTTTCAAAGCGACGTGCGCGAGCTCGCCAGCATCCAAACGCTGTTTGCGGCAGTCACCCGTCAGTTCCCGGGGCTCGATACGCTGGTGAATAACGCGGGCGTGATGCGCAATATCAAGCTGGGCGAGGCGCGGACGCTGGAGGACGTGACTGAAGAGATCGAGATCAACCTCAACGGTCCCATCTGGATGATCCAGCAGTTTCTTCCGTTTCTTCTCAAGCAGCCGCGCGGCTTGATTATTAACGTGTCGTCGGGGCTGGCGTTTGTGCCGTTTCCGGCGGCGCCTGTCTACAGTGCGTCCAAATCGGCATTGCACGCTTACACCCAATGCCTGCGGGCGCAGCTTCAACACAGCACCGTCACCGTGGTCGAGCTTGCCCCGCCCGGCACGGAAACACCGCTGCTTAGAGCCGAGTTCGCGGAAGAAATGAAGAATGAAAAAGGCATGGACCCGGTGCTGATGGTGCAGCAGTGCATCCGGCAAATTGAAGCCGGGCAACTGGAAATATGCCCGGGCCTGAGCAAGGTGCTGAAGGTGGCCAGCCGGGTTGCGCCGGGCTTGATATTCAAGCAGATGACCAAGCTCAGCCGGCTGGCTCCGTTGCGGCCTTTAATGTGATCGGTCGATGAAAGGGCACGTCATGATCATCAGGATCGAATTTTCGCGGCAGGCTTGGTTGCTACAACAGGTTTGCCAGCTCTTGGAGCGGCCGCTTTTGAAGTGACAGCCAGTGCCGTAATCGGTTGTACAGTGAGCTCCAAACCGATCGCGGTCATCAGTTTTCGGATGGTTTCAAACCGCGTTTTCGAGCCGGCTTTCAACACTTTATAAAGGCTTTCACGATTGACCCCGGCATCCTTGGCGACCTTATTGACGCCTTTGGCTTTTGCGACTTCAGCCAAAGCATGAATAAGACCTTCCGTCTCGCCGGTTTTCAGACTTTCAGCCAAATAAGCCGCGATAGCTTCCGGGCTATCGAGAAAACGCGAGGCTTCATAACGAGTCGTGCCCGTCGTGGTGAGGCTGAGGATTGGCATTTCCTCAGGATTGAATTTATCGCTCATGTCATTTACCTCTCAGGGTATCGAGGATCGCTTTAGCTTTCTTGATGCCCCGCTTTTGATCTGTTTTATCGCTTCCGCTGAGCATCAAGTACTCTGCGATCCCTGACCGCACAAAGTAAATTCTGTACCCCGGCCCAACAAAAACGCGCATTTCGCTCATCCCTTCGCCAACCGATTCGCAATCACCAAAATTGCCGGCTCCGGCACGATCCAGGCGGGTCAGGATGGCCGTTTTTCCCAGAGCATCATTCACACGGTTGAGCCAATTCCCAAACTCGGGTGTTTGGTGGATTTCGTATATTTTTTTCTTGTTGATCATAGTTCCATTTGTAGCTATATGGCTACATCTTAACGACGCGAGGTTGTGTGCAAGTGAAGGGGCTTTCAGCGCCCGAGCGACCTTATATAGGCCCATCCAGGCGCACAAGCCGGCGGATTCCGACACAACTGTAGGCATTGGAACCAGGTGCTGTCCTCACAACCCAAGGGCTGTGATTGCTTCAATGCGCATCCGCAGACGGCTGCTTCGGCGGCTGCACCTTGCGCATCAACGGCACCAGCAACACGGCGACGATGAAGCACACCATGATCATCAGGAATGCATCCGCATAGGTCAGCGTTTGCGCCTCGCGCCAGGTCAGTGCCCATAGCTGATGCAGCGCGAACTGGCTGGCATCCAGGCTGTTTTGCCCGAGCAACTGGGCATTGCCTGAAAGCTGCTCAAGCCACACATTCATCGATTCGTTCTGGATGTTCAGGTGTTCGGCCAGGCGCAGGAAATGCAGGTTGGTGCGGTCGTTGAGCACGGTGGCGCAGGCGGCGATGCCGATGGCGCCGCCGAGGTTGCGCATCAGGTTGAACAGGCCGGAGGCGAGTTTCAGCCGGTCGGGGGCCAGTGCGCCGAGGGTCAGGGTGACTACGGGCGGCACTGCCATTTGTTGGGCAAAGCCGCGTATGGCCTGGGGCAGCATCAACTCCTTGGCACCCCAGTCGTGGGTGATGGGGGAGAAGTCCCACATCGACAGGGCGAACAGCGACAAGCCGAACATCAAAATCCAGCGCAGGTCGAAGCGGTTGGCCAGCAGCGCGTATACCGGGATCGCCAGCAACTGGAACACCCCCGTGGAAAACACCGCCAGGCCGATATCCAGCGAGCCGTAGCCGCGCACCCGGCCGAGGAACAGCGGCGTAAGGTAGATGGTGGCGAAAATGCCGATGCCGGTGATGAATGAAAACAGGCAGCCCAGGGCGAAGTTGCGGTCGCGCAGGGCGCGCAGGTCGACAATCGGTTCCTTGATTTCCAGGCAGCGCCAGATAAACAGCCCGCCACTGATGGCGGCGATCCAGGCGGTGGTGGAGATGGTGCTGTCACTGAACCAGTTCCAGCGCGGGCCCTCTTCCAGGGTGTATTCCAGGCAGCCAAGAAACACCGCCATCAGGCCCATGCCGATGTAGTCGGCGCCCTTGAGCAACGACGGGTTGGGGCGGTCGATTTTCACCAGCATCGGCACCGCGAATGTCACGAACAGGCCGGGCACCAGGTTGATGTAGAACAGCCAGTGCCAAGAGGAAATATCGGTGATCCAGCCGCCGACTGCAGGGCCGAGCGTCGGCGCCAGGGACGCGATGGCGCCGATGGTGGACGCGGCGATCACCCGTTGCTTGCCGTTGAAGTACATGAACGCAGTGGTGAACACCAATGGGATCATCGAGCCCCCGAGAAACCCCTGCAAGGCGCGAAACGCGATCATGCTCTGGATGTTCCAGGCCATCGCACACAACAGGCTGGTCAAGGTAAACCCGGCCGCCGACGCGGCGAACAGCCAGCGCGTGCTCATCACCCGCGAGAGCCAGCCCGACATGGGGATCACGATGATCTCCGCGATCAGGTAGGCGGTCTGCACCCACGCCGTATCGTCCGCACCCGCAGACAGCCCGCCGCCGATGTCCTTGAGGGAGGCGGACACGATCTGGATATCGATCAAGGCGATAAACATGCCCACGCACATGGTGGCGAAGGCTGCGACCTTTTGCGCGGTGCTGAGGGCGGGCAGCGGGCTGTTCATAGCTGGGCCTTGAGGTCGCTGGCCTGGTCTTCGAAGGCCTCATTGGTGTTGACCTTGGCCATCACCGACAGGCCCGGGCGCAGGGCGCCGAACTCGGCGTCATTGCTGTCGAGCCGCACGCGCACCGGCACGCGCTGCACGATCTTGGTGAAGTTGCCGGTGGCGTTTTCCGGCGGCAGCACACTGAATTGTGCGCCGGTGGCGGGGGCCAGGCTTTCGATGTGCCCGTGGAATTCACGGCCGGGGAGGATATCGGCGCGGATGCTCACGCTTTGCCCAACCTGCAGGCGCCCCAGTTGGTCTTCCTTGAAATTGGCGTCTACCCACAGCCCTTTTGCGGGCACCACTGCGATCAATTGGGTGCCTGCCGCGGCGTAGGCACCGACCCGGGCGCGGCGGTTGCCCACGTAGCCGTCCACTGGGGCCCGCAGTTCGGTGTAGCTGATGTTCAGTTGTGCCTGGTCGCGTTCGGCCTGGGCCTGTTGCAACGCGGCGCGGGTCTGGCCGCGTTGGGTTTCAATCACGTCGATCTGCCGGCGTGCCGCCATCAGCCCGGCTTGCGCCCGGGAGTGATCGGCGCGGGCGGTCTTCCACACGGCGTTGACCCGTTGCGCGCTTTCCACCGACACCGCCTGGCTGCGTACCAGGTTCTGGTAGCGCGTCTGGTCGTCGCCGGCCCGTTGGGCTTCGGCGTCGGTGGCGTCGATCTGCGCCCTGGCCTGGTTGATCACCGCCAGTTGCAGTTGTTCGGTGGCGTCGAGGTTGGCGAGCGCGGCCTGTTGCGCGGCCACGGCGCCATCGGCCTTGGCCAGGGCGGTGCGGTAGTCCCGCACATCGATGCGGGCCAATACGTCGCCGGCGTGCACGAACTGGTTGTCCTGCACGGCCACTTCGCTGATATAGCCCGGCACCTTGGCGCTGATCACCGTCACATCCGCGCCCACGTAGGCGTCGTCGGTGTCTTCAATAAACCGGCTCACCAACCACCAGTGGCTGGCGTACCAGACGCCGCCCGCCACGGCCAGGGTCAGCAGCCCCAGGCGCAGTACGTGTTTGCGCCGGGAAGTTTTAGTGGGTTCGGGCACAGCGCTGACTTGGGCGTCCATGACGAAATGACCTCATTGAGTATTAGTGGGGGAAGGGGCTGACCAGTTGATCTTTCGCGGCGTAGGCCCGGCCGGCTCGCGCGCGCCACAGGCTCAACGGTTCGGCGTCGGCGGCGACATGCACGCGGTGGCCTTCGCGGGTGATGGGCTTGCCGGTGTTGGCGTCCATCAACGCGAGTTCCACGGGGCGCCCGGTGGCCTCATCGGCGAGAAACACCTTGGGCGATCCCTCGGCATGCCGCGCACCCCAGGCCATCAGCGTGAGAATCACCTGGCGCAAGTCCCGGCCGGCTTCGGTGAGGTGGTACTCGTGGCGGGGCGGGTTGTCCTGGTAGGGGCGTCGCTCCAGCAACCCGTTGGCCACCAGGGTGTTGAGGCGGCGGGTCAGGGTGTTCGAGGCGATCCCGAGGCTCTGCAGGAATTCATCGAAACGGCGCAGCCCGTAGAACGCATCCCGCAGGATCAACAGGCTCCAGCCATCGCCGATGTGTTCCAGGGCACGGGCGACCGGGCAGGGCATGGGCTGGAAGCTGGCTTTCTTCATGAGGCTCTCCGGGATCTGTTGCTAAATATTACGAGAGTAATATTGCACAGTGGATTTCATAATGAAAGTCACTAAGGAGAATTATTATTGTGATGAGTGCTGCTCGCGGAAATGCAAAAAGCCCCGACATTCGGGGCTTTTCAGGGGTGGGATACTCATTGGCGCAATCGAGGCGCCATGTTCGTCATGCTTGCGCCGGCTCCCTGCAGGTGCGTGAACCCACCCGCCGAGAGCGCCAACCGAGGCCCAGTACCATCAGCAAACCCAGGGCCGCCATTATCGCGCCGGCCAGCGAAATGGCCGGGTAGCCCAGCCCTGCATTGATCACCGCTCCGCCCAGCGCCGCGCCAATGGCATTACCGAAGTTGAATGCACCGATGTTCATTGCGGAGGCCAGGTTGGGCGCATCTTTGGCGGCTTCCATCACGCGCATCTGCAAGGGCGGCACCAACGCAAAACTGGCGGCCCCCCACAACAGGATCGACAAGGCGGCCGGCAGCGGCCATTGCATGAGTACAGAGAACGCCAGCAGCACGGCGATCAGCACCACGAGCGAGGTGATCAAGGTGCGGTCCACCGAGCGGTCGGCAGACCTGCCGCCCCAAACGTTACCCAGGGTCAAGCCGATCCCGAAAAGCACGAGCATCCCGGTGACGAAGTTGGTGGAGGCGTGGGTGACATCCCGCAGGATCGGGGCGATATAGGTGAACACCGTGAACATGGCGCTGGACCCCACCACGGTCAACGCCAGCGCTGCCAGTACCGGCCCGCGGCCCAGTACGCGGATTTCGGCCATCAGGCTTCCACCTTTTGGGGCTGGCGTATTCGGCAGCGCCCACCACAAGGCAAGCATCACGAATGCACCGAGCCCGCTGATGCCCCAGAACGCCGTGCGCCAACCGAAGTTCTCGCCAAACCAGGTGGCCAGCGGCACGCCGCCAATGGTCGCCAGGGTCAGCCCGAGAAACATTGCGGCAACGGCCCCCGCGCGTTTGTCCGGTGCTACCACACTGGCGGCCACGATCGAGCCGATGCCGAAGAATGCACCGTGATTCAGCGATGTCACCAGCCTTGCGACCATCAAGGTCTGGTAATCAGTGGCCAGGGCGGACAGCAGATTGCCCAGGGTGAAGATGGCCATCAGGCCGACCAGCAGATAGCGGCGTGCAACCCTGGCCGTAGCGAGGGTCATGATCGGGGCGCCGATCAGCACGCCCATGGCATAGGCGCTGACCAGCAGCCCGGCCGCAGGAATCGAGACGCCGAGGTCGGCGGCGATACCGGGCAACATGCCCATGGGGGCAAACTCGGTGACCCCGATACCGAAGGCGCCGATGGACAGTGCTACAAGGGGTGGGTTGATACGCATGGGTGACTCCTCATCTTTGTGTCAAATGCTACAATCACGCCTTTTCCAGCAGTAGCCATCGGCAGAGAACTACAGCTTTGCGTGGAGTGCACAAATGGACATAGGTGGGCGTTCGGGGGAGATGGAGGTGTTCGCCAGGGTGGCGGAGCAGGGCAGCCTGTCGGGTGCGGCTCGGGTCCTGGGCCTTACGCCGTCTTCCATCAGCCGGATCATCACCCGCACCGAGCGGCGAATAGGCACCCGCCTGCTGCTTCGCACCACTCGGGCGATCACGCTCACTGCCGAAGGCGAGGCGTACCTGCGCGGCGCACGGCGGATCCTGGCGGACATGGCGGAAGTCGAGGACGCGATTACCGACCAGGGCGCGCCACGGGGGCGGTTGAGGGTCAGCGCCGCGCTTGCACACGGGCGGCTGTTGATCGTGCCGCTGATTGCCGCGTTCAGCGCACGTTATCCCGCCATCGTGGTTGATTTGCGGCTGGGGGATGAGGTGGTGGATATCCTGGGCGGGCAAGCGGACGTTGCGATTCGCTTTGGCCCGTTGGCCGACAGTCCCTTGACCGCTCGCCATATCGGTTCCACCGGGCAGGTCATCGTCGCCTCCCCGGACTACCTGGCGCGCCACGGCACGCCACGTGTGCCACAGGATTTACTCAACCACAACTGCCTGCGTTTCAACTTCCGCCGGGCAACACCTGATTGGCCGTTTCGCCTGGATGGGCGCGATTTTTCGCTGAAAGTGGCCGGTACGATCGAGGGCAACAGTGGCGAGGCGCTTTCCCAGTTCGCCAGGCTGGGCGCGGGCATTGCACGCATTGGCGCGTTCAGCGTGGCAGACGACCTGGAACACGGTCATCTGGTGCCGCTGCTTGAGGCGTACAACCCCGGAGACGCGGAGCCGATTCACGCGGTGTTCGTCGGCGGTGCGTCGATGCCCGCGCGAGTCAGGGCATTTATCGACTTCCTGGTGGAACACCACCCGGCGTGAGGCTGACAGGCCGCGCAGGCCAATCCCGCCTTTGTGGTGCAATCCTGTCGAATACTTGCCTAATCCTCCGACCTTTCCTTCCGCGCATAGCAACCCGTTGACCGACGGTCTAGAGTCAACCGAGGATCCCTCTACACTACTCAAACTACGTGCGTTCGAACCAAACGGGCCAACGATGCCCAGCGGCGAAGCCCGGCCTTGCCGCCTGAAACACTAAAAAAAATGCAAAACCAACCGATGATCAGCGGGTGAGCCATGGAATTACGAATTAACCAGCAGACCCACCAAGTCGACGCCGAACCCGACACGCCTCTGCTCTGGGTCATCCGCGACAACCTGGGCATGACCGGCACCAAATACGGCTGCGGCCTGGCGCAGTGCGGTGCGTGTTCCGTGCTTGTGGACGGCAACGTGGTGCGTTCCTGCGTCACGCCCGTCTCCGGCGTGGTTGGCCGGGAGATCACCACCATCGAGGCCATCGAGTCGGATGATGTGGGCAAGCGAGTCGTCGCCACCTGGGTCGAGTACCAGGTCGCCCAGTGCGGCTATTGCCAGTCCGGCCAGGTGATGGCAGCCACGGCGCTGCTCAAGCACACCCCCAAGCCGAGTGATGCGCAGATCGAGGCCGCGATGGTCAATCTCTGCCGTTGCGGCACCTACAACGCCATTCATGCGGCAGTGCATGACCTTGCGCAGAAGGGAGAGGCCTGATGAACGTTCGCATCGATCCCACTGCTCTGCCCTTGGTCGCGGGCTTGACTGAACCGGTCAACCTGTCGCGCCGTCGTTTCCTGGCCAGCACCGCCGTGGGCGCGCTGGTGATCGGCTTTGGCCTGCCCCTGGGCTCTGGCCGCGTGCAGGCGGCCACTGCTGCCGCCGCCGGCGAGCGCGGTACGCAGGTGCCGGCCTTTCTGGAGATCCGTCCCGACAACACCATTCGCCTGCTCAGCCCGTTTATCGAAGGCGGCCAGGGCACGTTCACGGCGATGGCGCAGATTGTCGGCGAGGAGTTGGACGCCGACCCGGCCACGTTCCTGGTTGAGTGCGCGCCGCCCGGCGAAGCCTTTGTGGTGATGGAGAATGGCATGCGTATCACCGGCGGCAGTATGTCGGTGCGCATGAGTTACCCGACCATGCGCCGGTTGGGAGCGCTGGCCCGGGCGATGTTGCTGGAGGCCGGGGCGCAGGCGTTGAAAGTGCCGGTGGGTGAGTTGTCGACCGAGCCGGGCAAGGTGGTGCACGCGGCCTCCGGGCGGTCCCTCACGTATGGCGAGCTGGCCGGGCGGGCGATGGACCTGCCGGTGCCGGACGTGGCCAGCGTGAAGCTGCGCGACCCAAGCCAGTTCCGCTGGATCGGCAAGCCGGTGAAGCGTCTGGATGCGTATGACAAGTCCACCGGCAAGGCGCTGTACAGCATTGATATGAAGGTGGACGGCATGCTCCACGCGGCGGTGCAGCATGCGCCCCGGTTGGGCATGACGGTGGGTAGCCTGCGCAACGAGGACCAGGTCAAGGCCATGCCGGGGGTGCACTCGGTGCATCGCCTGCCCGGTGCGGTGGCGGTGGTGGCTGAGCGTTGGTGGCACGCCAAGCGTGCGGTGGAGTCGATTCAGGTCGACTGGCTGGAACCCACGGCTGATTCGAAGCTGCGCGGGATGCCGAAGGATTTTTCCAGCGACGAACACTTCAAGCGCCTCGCCGCGGAAACCGGCCCGTCCCGGGATGATGAGAACGAGGGCGATGTGGCCGGCACGCTGGCCAATGCCAAGACCAAGGTCGAGGCCACGTACCACAACCAGTATCTGCACCATGCGCAGTTGGAGCCGCCTTCGGCGCTGGCGAGTTTCAATGCTGATGGTTCGCTGGAGATCTGGTTGCCGAACCAGGCACAGGATATGTTCCTGGCCGATATCGCCAAGCGCACCGGCCTGGCCCCGGAGCGGATTACCCTGCATTCGCCGCTGCTGGGCGGGTTTTTCGGCCGGCATTTCCTGTATGACTCGGCCAGCCCTTACCCGCAGGCCATTGAGTTGGCCAAGGCGGTCGGGCGTCCGGTGAAGATGATCTGGAGCCGTGAAGAAGAATTCCTGCGGGACGTGCTGCGCCCGGTGGCGGCGGTGAGTTTCCGTGGGGCGCTGGACGCTGACGGCTGGCCGGTGGCGATTGAGGCGGTGAGTGCCACCGAGGGGCCGACCGAGGCCTTGTCGGGCAAACAGGGCGAGAAGATTGACCCGACGGCGCTGGAGGGGTTGTCCGGGAAGTCTTATGCGATTCCCAACAAGCGCATCGCGCAGATCTATGTGAAGGGCCCGGTGATGCTGGGCTATTGGCGGTCGGTGGGTAACTCGCTGAATGACTTTTTCTACGAGTCGTTCCTGGATGAGCTGGCGGACAAAGGCGGCAAAGACCCGTTCGACTTGCGCCTGCATCTGCTGCGGGATAACCAGCGGCTGACCACGCTGCTGAAGGCGGTGGGTGAGTTGTCGGGTGGCTGGAAGCGCGGCCCGTTTGTCGCCGAAGACGGCAGCAAGCGCGCGCGCGGGGTGGCGATGGCCTCGCCGTTCGGCACGCAGACGGCGGTGATTGCCGAGGTGTCGATCGAGAACGGGCAGGTCAAGGTGCATGACATCTGGCAGGCCATCGACCCAGGCAGCATCGTCAACCCGGCGATCGTCGAGGCGCAGGTGAATGGGGCGGTGTCGCTGGGCTTGTCCCAGGTGCTGTTGGAGGAAGCGGTGTATGTGGACGGCTTGCCTCGGGCGCGTAACTACGATTTGTACCCGGTGCTGCCGCCTTCGCGGATGGCGCGGGTGCATGTGCGCGTGATCGAGAGCGGGGAAAAAATGGGCGGCATTGGCGAACCGCCGTTGCCCGCCGTAGCGCCCGCCGTGGCCAACGCCGTAGCGGCGTTGACGGGGCAGCGCGTGCGCAGCATGCCGTTAAGCCGCCATTCCTTCACCTGACCGGGGCCTGAGCACTTATGAACAACCGCCGATTCGCAAGAACCGTTGGCTGGCTGGCGCTGCTGTGCCTGGTCGCCGCAGGCCTGCTGGCCTGGTATGTCACCCGCGAGCCAGCTTCGCCGCTGGCGAGCGAGCCTGTTGCCACAGAGCCGGCGCTGGTCGCCCGAGGCGAGTATGTCGCCCGGGTCAGTGACTGTGTGGCCTGCCACAGCGTGCCCAACGGCGCGCCCTTTGCCGGAGGCCTGGAGATGGCCACGCCGCTGGGGGCGATCCATGCCACCAACGTCACACCGGACCCGGAAACCGGCATCGGCACCTACAGCCTCGCCGACTTCGACCGCGCGGTGCGCCACGGCGTCGCGCCGGGTGGCCGCCGGCTGTATCCGGCGATGCCGTATCCGTCCTACGCCAAGCTCAGCGACGATGATGTGCGCGCCTTGTACGCGTTCTTCATGAAGGGCGTGGCGCCGGTGCGGCAGGCGAATATCAAGAGCTCGATCCCGTGGCCCTTGAATATGCGTTGGCCGATCGCGCTGTGGAATGGCGTGTTTACCGATGGCAAGCCGTACGTAGCCAAGGCTGGCAAAGATGAGCTGTGGAACCGTGGCGCCTACATCGTGCAGGGGCCGGGGCATTGCGGCAGTTGCCACACGCCACGGGGCCTGGCCTTTAACGAGAAGGCGCTGGATGAAAGCGGCAAGCCGTTCCTCGCGGGTGCCTTGCTGGATGGCTGGTACGCGCCGAGCCTGCGGGACGATCCCAACACCGGCCTGGGTCGCTGGAGCGAGCCGGAAGTGGTGCAGTTCCTGAAGACCGGTCGCAATAAACATGCGGTGGTTTATGGCTCGATGACCGAGGCGTTCAACAACTCCACGCAGTTCATGAGCGACGATGACCTGGCGGCGATTGCGCGGTATCTCCGGTCGTTGCCGGGGGACAAGGAGCGTGATGGGCCGGCCTGGCAGTATCAGGCGGTGTCGGCTGCAGAACGCCTGGAGGCGCCGGGCGCCCATACCTATGTGACCCGCTGCGCCTCGTGCCACGGGCTGGAAGGCAAAGGGCAACCGGACTGGATGCCGCCGCTGGCGGGTGCTACCTCAGCGTTGGCCAAGGAGACTGCTTCGGCGATCAACATTACCTTGAATGGCTCACAGCGCGTGGTGGCAGCCAATGTGGCGGACGCTTATCGCATGCCGGCGTTCAGGGAGCAGTTGTCGGACCAGGAGATTGCTGAAGTGCTGACGTTTGTGCGCGGCACCTGGGGCAATCAGGGTGGTGCCGTGGATGCGAAGGCGGTGGGCAAGTTGCGCGAGCATACGGGCCCGGCGAGCAGCAGCCCGATCATTCTGCAGATGCGCTGATGGGAAAGTGTGGGAGCGGGCTTGCCCGCGAAAGCGGTGTGTCAGTCAGCAAATTTTTTACTGACCCACCGCATTCGCGGGCAAGCCCGCTCCCACACTGTTAACCGCGTTTTGGCAGCTTCCAGTTCGGCCGGATGAAGTGGCAGGTGTAACCGTTGGGAATCCGCTCCAGGTAATCCTGATGCTCCGGTTCCGCTTCCCAGAACGGCCCCGCCGGTTCGATCTCGGTCACCACACGGCCTGGCCACAGCTTTGAGGCATCCACATCCGCCGCAGTGTCTTCGGCCACATCACGTTGCTGTTCACTCAGGTAATAAATCGCCGAACGATAGCTTGGGCCCAGGTCATTGCCCTGGCGGTTGGGCGTGCTCGGGTCGTGAATCTGGAAAAAGAACTCGAGGATCTGCCGGTAAGTGATCACCGCCGGGTCGAAGACAATTTCGATGGCTTCGGCATGGTTGCCATGGTTACGGTAAGTGGCGTTCGGTACATCACCACCGGTGTAGCCGACCCGCGTGTGCAGCACGCCGGGGTAGCGGCGCAACAGGTCTTGCATGCCCCAGAAGCAGCCGCCGGCGAGGAGGGCGGTTTCGGTCGGGTTGGTCATGGTCTGTGCTTCCCGTTGTTGGATACAGCGGTAGTTATGGGGGCGGGTTGGGCAATACCAAGATCCAGGTGTGCGCCGTCGATCGCCTTCGTCCGCGTGGCCCGCAGCGCCATCACCAGGGCCAACACCGGGGCCAGGGTAAACAGCGCGAACAGCCAGCGTGCCGCGTTGGCGACCCCGGTATTACTCGCCACATCATTGATGCCCGCCATGTTCGAGATCACCCCCGCCAGTGCCGCGCCCATGGCCATGGCGAACAGTTGCAGGGTGGTGATCGACGAAGCTGCCGTGTCCTTGTCCTGCTCCGACGCCACCTGCAGGATGCGCGTCAGCAGGTGCGGCCAGCCCAGGCCGATGCCAAAACCCACCAGGAACAGCCCGAGGCAGATAGGGGCCAGAAGTGTCCATTCGCCCTGACTGGCGATGGGAGTGGTAATGGCCAGCATGATCAGTCCGGCCACGATAAACAGCGGCCCTGCGACGATGGCGCGATGTGGACCACGGCCCGTCCAGCCGGAGCTGAGGATTTCCGAGACGGTCCAGCCCGCCGCCATCAGCGCCGCCATGTAACCGGCAATCAACGGTGACTGGCCGTGCAGGTGCTGCAGGAAATACGGCATGAAAATCTCGCTGCTCATGCCGATCACCAACAAGCATGTGGTCGCATACAGGGCGCAGAGCGGCGTGCTGAACTTCAACGCATCCCTGGGCAAAAGACGAACCGTGGCCTTGGATTCCTTGCGGATCAACAGCCACACCAGCACCGCACAGGTGGCGATGCCCAGCAGGTTCCAGCCCGGCAGCGACGAAACGCTGCCCGCACACACGGCCAGCACCGCGCCGGCCAGCAGCACCAGTTGCGGCACCGGCAAGCGGGCGGTGGTGGCCTCGGTGGTGTCCCGTGGTGGCAACGCACGGCTGGTGAGCACCATGTACGCCAGGCTCACCGGCACCATCGCGCCAAAGGCCAGGCGCCAGGCGTCCATCTCCGCAAACACGCCGCCTACCGCCGGCCCGACCAGCGTCGCGACGCCCCACATGCCCGACACCAGCGCCATTGCACGCGGCCACAGACGCTCTTCGAACACCAGCTGGATCATCGAATAACACAAGGCCAGCAAGACCCCGCCGCCCAGGCCCTGGATGAAGCGTCCCGCGAGCATCACCGGCATGCTCGGCGCCAGGGCGCATATCAGCACGCCAACCATGAACACCTGCGTGGCCACGGCATATGCTCGCCGTGGGCCGGTGTGCTGCAAGAGCTTGGAGGTGAGGGCCGAACCGAGGATCGAGGCCACCACGTACAGCGTGGTGCTCCAGGCATAGAGCTCCAGGCCGCCGATTTCCGCGACCACCGACGGCAGGATGGTGGTGGCGATATAGGTGTTGGTGGCATAGAGCGCTATGCCACCTGAGAGGGCGAGGGAACGGGTGGCATTCTTGCCGCGGAGCAACTCGCCCCAGCTGCTGTCTTGGGTGTGCATCAACGATTCCTTGTAATGCGTTCGCGGTGGAACCCGGCGAATGGCATAAGCGTCAAGCCTGGATTAATTAAGCAAGTTATTGCTTGGAATATTGAAGCGAGACGGATTCTTTTGCAAGAAATGACTTGGGGAATCGTGGGAAGAGGCTGCTTGAGGTCTGCGCGGCCCCCCAAAGGCTGGCGATCACACCGTCAATTTTCGGCTGAACTTGGTTTCCATCACGATATGGGACGCGGTGTGCGCCACGCCCTTGATCATATTGATGCGGGTGAGCTCGGCGTTGAGTTCGCTCAGGGTGGCGGTGGCGAGGTGAATGATGAAGTCGGACTCACCCGAGACCGCATACACGGCCTGCACCGCGTCCATCTTGCGCAGCGAGGTCATCACATCGGTGTAGCTCTTGTTGGTGCAGGAGGTCATGGTGAAACAGGTAACCGTCTGCTGCAGCCGGTCCTGGTCGATGCGCACGCTGTAGCCGGTGATGACGCCGGCCTTTTCCAGGCGGGTAATGCGCTCCTGCACCGCAGAGCGCGAGACCCCGAGCTTGCGCGCCAAGGACGCGGTGGGCTCGCGTGCGTTGGCTTGCAGCAGGCCAAGCAATTGCCGGTCCTTGTCGGTGAGGTTGAACAGTGGACCGGGATTCTGCGTATCCATGGGCATGTCATTGACCTCGCTGGGTTTCAGTTCTTATGAGTCGCTCGGTGTTGTGAACGCCTTTCCTGAAACAGGTCCATCATCTTCAGGCCTGCGTAAACCGTTTGTGCCGCCGCCGGGCCCAGGGGGCCGCCGTTCCATTCCAGGCCGTAGGCATCGAACAGTCGGTAGCGATCGGTTTCGCCGCAGATCGCTTCGGCGATCACCCGTGCACCAATCGGCGCGGTGTTCATACCATGGCCACCAAATGATGTACATGTCCACAAGCCCTGCCCGAGGGGGCCGATGTGCGGCATTTTGTGCCGCGCATAGCCCATCAGCCCGGACCAGGCTTTGTCGATCTTGATGCCGCGCAATTGCGGATACACGTCGAGGATGTCTTGGGTCAGCAGCTGGCCCAGGCGCTTTTCATCCTGCAGGTTGCGGGTGGTAATGCGACCGCCCCACAGCAGCCGGTCGCCCTCGACGATGCGGTAATAGTCCGAGGCCCGGCGGTTATCGCCCACGGCCTCGGTGGTACACACCGCCTCTGCCAGGCGATCACCCAGAGGCTCGGTCAGCACCGCATAGGTTGCGATGGGCAGGAAGGCGCGGCGCAGCTTGCCGAACTCAGGCCCGCCGTAGCCGCCGCAGCAATACACCACATGGGCGCAATCGACGCTGCCCTGGTCGGTGAACACCCGGTGTCGCCCGTTGCGGCTTTCGACGCGGACCATGGGCGAGCGCTCATGGATTCTGCCACCGCTGTGTTCGATCAGTTGGGCCAGGCCCAGGCAATAGTTCAACGGGTGGAAGTGAAAGCCGTGGTTGTCGCGCAGTGCCTGAAAATAGCGCTCGGTCTTGAGCTTTTCACGCACCGCCTGGCGGTCCAGGTAGTCGAGGTGAAAGTCGAAATCCGCCGCCATTTTGTCGCGCAGGCGTTGCAGATTCTCGCCGTCTTCGTAGCGCACCACGCTCAGCTTTCCGGGGGTGGGCGTGCAGCCGGGGAATTGATGGTGGGCGATCATGCCCCGCACGATGTCGACCCCTTCAAGGGACAGCTTGAACAGCGCGGCAGCCGTGGGTTTACCGCAGCGCCGCTCGATGGAGGACAAGCCTTCGGACCAGCCTTGCAGCACGAACCCGCCGTTACGCCCCGACGCGCCCCAAGCCACACGGCCGGCGTCCAGCAGCACCACGGACTGCCCCCGCGAGACCAGTTCCCACGCCGCGCTGAGCCCCGCCAGCCCGGCGCCGATCACACAGACATCGGCCTGGGCATTGCCGCACAGCACCGCGCGTTCGGTGGTGTCGCGCATCGTGGCGGTGTAGTAATTGTTGTTGTAGGTGTACATGAAGTCCGTCGTCCTTTTTTTTGCGGCGCAGGCGTACAGCGCGCCGCGTCGAGGACGGGCGCCTGTAGGGCCTGTGGGGTTTTTATTGCACCTGGGTGAGGTCGGCGCCGTACCATTTTTCAGACAGTTGCTTGAGCGTGCCGTCGGTTTTCATCTCGGCGACGATCTTGGTCAGCGCGCTGTTGAAGGCGTCATCGCCCTTGTCCACGGCGATGGCCAGGGGTTCGTAGTAGGCCGGTTTGCCTTCCACCCGGACGATGGGGTAGCCATTCTTGATGGCCGCGACGATGGTGGGCAGGGCGGACAGCGTTGCGTTCAGCCGCACCCCGTTGCCCATGCGCAGGTCATCCAGCGGGCCCATGCTGTCGCCGTACGTGCGAACCTCGCCGGGTGTGACGTCGTAAGTGAACGGCGGCACATCGGCGGCGTCGATCTTCAGGCGACGGTTGATGTAGTCCTCGGAAGTGGTACCGGCTTCGACGCCGATGATCTTGCCGTTCAGGTCCGCCAGCTTGGTCCCGGCTGCGTCCTTGTGCACCGCGAATACATACGGCGTGTAGTAGTAGATGGCGGGAAAGTCGAGCACCCGGGTGCGCTCGGTGGTGGGCGTCATGGAGCCCACCGACAAGTCCCAGCGGCTCGACCAGCGGCCCGCGGTGATGATCCCGTACTCGGGCGTCACGAAGTCGACTTTGCTGCCCAGGCGTTTGGCAATCTCGCTGGCGACATCGATATCAAACCCTTGCAGTTTGTTGTCCGGCCCGAGGAACGATTGCGGTGGCCAGTTGGCAGAGGTGGCCACTTTGATCACCTTGGTTTCATGGATACGGTCGAGGGTCGAGCCCGCCCAGGCTGCGCCTGTAAGGCCGGCGAGGGCGGTGGCGACAGTGGCTGCTGCGACTAAGCGAGTGAGCGAGATCATGGGTAAGCCTCCAGATATCGTGAGTACGGTTTTTTGTTGTTTTGGTCGATGTCCGACGGTGCTTCTCAGTGGCTGAGAATCTGCGACAGGAATTCCCGGGCACGTTCGTGCTGGGGGTTGTCAAAAAACTCGGTGGGCTTGGCCTGCTCGATGATGCAGCCCTGGTCCATGAAGATGATCCGGTCGGCAACCCGTCGGGCGAAGCCCATCTCATGGGTGACGCAGACCATGGTGATGCCGTCCTGGGCCAGTTCGCCCATCACGTCCAACACCTCCTTGACCATCTCGGGGTCGAGGGCGGAGGTGGGTTCGTCGAACAGCATGATGCGCGGGCGCATGCACAGGGCGCGGGCAATGGCCACGCGCTGCTGCTGGCCGCCCGAGAGCTGGCTGGGGTATTTGTCGGCCTGGTTGCCGATACGCACCCGGTCCAGGTATTCATGGGCCAGCTCGCGGGCCTGCAGCTCGCTGAGTTTGCTCACCAGGCGAGGGCCCACCATGAGGTTCTCCAGCACGGTCATGTGCGGGAACAGGTTGAACTGCTGGAACACCATGCCCACCTGGCGCCGTATGCCGGCCACGCAGGCGGCATCGCGGGTCAACTCGGTGCCTTCGATAAATACGTGGCCTTTCTGGAAGTCTTCCAGCAGGTTCAGGCAGCGAATCAACGTGGACTTGCCGGAACCCGACGGCCCGCACACCACCACGATTTCACCGCTGGCAATGTGCAGGTCGATCCCCTTGAGCACATAAAAATCGCCATACCATTTGTGCATGTCCTGGATCGAAATCGCGGGATACGGGGCAGGGGCTACTGAGGGCTGATTCATCGTCATGCTCCTGGTTCAGCGATGGGCGCGGTTGAAGTGTTTTTCCAGGCGGGCCTGGACGGTTTCCAGCACGATCGACAGCAGCCAATACAACACGGCGGCGGTGATGAGCATTTCCAGGTGCCGGAACTCGGCGCGTCCCTGGGTTCGCGCCAGGAACATCAACTCCCAGACCCCGATCACCGACACCAGCGAACTGTCCTTGAGCATCGAGATGAACTGGTTGCCCGTTGGCGGAATGATCAGGCGCATGGACTGCGGAAGAATCACCCGGGTCATGGTCTGGAAAGGATTCAGGCCAATCGCCCGCGAGGCTTCCCACTGGCCGCGGGAAATGCTGCTGATGCCCGCACGGAAGATCTCCGTCATGTAGGCGCCATAACACAGCGAGAGCGCCAGGATGCCGGCCGGAACAGCGCCGACCACATAACCGAGCTGAGGGATGCCCAGGTAAATCAGATAGATCTGGATCAGCAGCGGAACACCGCGGAAAAACGAGGTGTAGAAGCTGGCAATCGCAATCGCGAAACCGTTGGAAGACAAGCGCGCGGTGGCGCCCAGCAAGGCCAGGACGAATGCGATCGCAATGGAGATCGCCGACACATAGACGGTGGTGAACACCCCTTGGGTGATCATGAAACCGATCTTGGTCGCGATGAAACTGTAGGAAAGGTTGAAGGTGTCGAAGAACAGCAGGAACAGCACCAGCAACTCGCACCACACCGTGATGATCTGTGCGCGCAAGGGAAAGCGGCCGAGGATGAAGAGGTTCAGCACCACCGTTATGGTGAACGTGCCGCCCACTGCAATGTCGCGCGCCAGTGGTGCCTTCAGGTCGAGAACGATGGGGCCCATCAAATGGGAAAGACGGCCGTCACCCACCCCACAGGCCAGCGTGATGATGAAGATCACAACGGCGATTGCGCCCATGAAGGCGGCGCTGTCAGTCATGCGGGTCTTGACGATATGGTCTTTGTACATGGCTTACGCGCCCCGGGGTGAGCCCCTTTATTGTTGTAGGTTCATTATGGGTTGGCGAAATGCCGGGCGGCACCCTGCGCAATGTTGGGAAATGCAGTTGTTTTCGGCATATGAGGGGAGGGGACCCCTACATTTGCAGGAATCTTGTGAGGGTTGCGGTCCGGAGATGTTTCAGTAGAGACGCGCGCGTAACAGGCCCGCTCAGAGAACGCTCGCTGGGCACGATTTGCGAGGGAGAGAGTGGTCTTTTTCGCTTAACTAAAAAGTTCAATTCACTGCGAAAACGAGGGGTGACCACGACTATATAAAAAGCCTACGTCATAGCTTAGTTAGTGTGGTCTGCCCTATTATGTTTTGGTCTGCTATCAGCGATCTGCCAGAGCTATTTCTCTACTGTTAATGACTTTTTCGTTAACGATGCGACGTACAACCGGCTCGGTTGGTTTTTTAGGGGGTGTTGGTCTAGCCGTCATAGGTTTAGAGTGGTCATTATCACTTTTCATTTCTGACTCCCATTTGATCCGCCACCTAAAAAGTCTTCGAGCCCCGTTCGCAAAGGTGGAGGACTCGGTTTGACCGGTGCTTCTGGCTTAGGCTGTTGCTCATTGCCAGTTGGTTTTTTAGAGTCGCTCAATTGACTTGCCCCTTGTTCCAGAAGGATCGTTTCCAGGATTATAGTTCTTTTTTCCAGGTCTGCAATGGTGTCATTATTTGAAGTTCTTGCAAGTTGATTTTTTAAAGAGGCTATTTCGCCACCGACAAAGCTGTCTTTAATAGCAAGGTTTTTCCGGGGGGAAGATGTATCCATATCAAATATAACAAATAACAAGCTGGCTATGGCCAAGGGAATGCAGGCGATAAGAAATGCCAGCAGAGACTTAAAGACCCATCGTGACCGCTGTTCATTGGCGACGGCGTTATGTGTTGCGCAACTAACGTACGTTTTACATATGAAATCTTCCGTTTCTTTTTTGGGATCTATTAATGGAAGTATTTCCCCTTGTTCAACTTGAGAGTTATATTTGTCAACTTCGATGTTGTAATGGATCTGCTCGTCGTAGTATTCCTTGACTTTTTCGGCGTATGGCATTCTGTTGAACTCAGAACCGCTGAAGGCTTTGAAGTTGAAGTAAATGGATATTACTGAAATGGCGGCTACAAAAAAGACAAGTGCCGAGATTATGTAGGCTATTTCTGGTTTTGAAGAGAAATCTAAAAAACGAGCAAGATAGACAGCTGTAGAAACAAGTATGAATATTGCTGTAAATATCAGTTGTGTTTTTATGGATATATTGTTTTTTATCTCTTCTTCGTATATGTACATCTTTTCATATGTCGTTCCAAGATCGATATTGCTCAAAATAACGTTCCTTGTGTGCTTTTGTGAGTTCTGGCTATTAAATCACACGGCAGTCGAAAGCAAATGGTTTATGCCGCATCCCGTTCCATGGTTACCCAAATCGCCGGGTCGCTGCTTATAGCTATGACGACTCGGCGAGTAATGGATATGCGAAACGGGTAGCTCGTCAGGTTTAGCTACAAGGCACCTCACGGTCGATGAGTTTGCCCATCAACAATATCCCTAGCTCACTGAGCTGATGAATAGCCAACGCCACATCCCGGTCTTTCCCTGTCAGTTCTTCAGACAGATTAAGCAGCAAGGCACTCACGGAGGAGAAAGTTTCGTAACTATTGGTGATCAGGCTTTCGCTGCTGGCGTCGGCGGCGACGCTGAACAGGGCTGAGGGCGTTGGGGCGGGTTTTGAACTGGGATTGAGGTAGTGATCCATGGCGCGCTGGGCGGCCTGGTGGAGTTTTGGATCGCAAGTTCCCGGAGGATTAGGGGTAACCTTGAACATTGTCTGGATGCTCCATTTTGGCCACCGCCTTATCGCTACTAAACGAAAGGTGGCAGCTGTGTGCAGGTTAGTAGACCGGATATTCCAGACAAAACCGGCGCGCCCGAGGGCGCCCTGCACACAGCCACCATTAAGCACAGACAAAGACGTCCGACAGATGATGCTTATGCACATTGCCTAGAATACTTCGGGCTACTAAACCCGATCACTGAGTTTTCAGCGACCGAGCAACCTTAGAGACCCATCCTCAAGCGCACAAGCCGGCGGATTCTGACGTAACTGTAGGCAACGGAGCAAGGCGCCTCACGAATTGCTACGGGCCAAGCACTCATTCTGCAAACGATGTGGCCCGCCAAGTGCTTCGCATCTCGCGAAAAACCGACAGTGCATTCATGGCAAACGCTTAACACCGCCGGTGAACTTAACATCCTGCAATTCGCTGTCGATTCGGTGGCTCATTTCATAGTGGCCTGCAGAGGGACGCCCATCAAACTCTATGGCCCATGGTTGCTTGACAGCTACCCTACCAACTAGTAGGTTTAGGTCCGCGATGTGCCACCTTCTGGCTCCACTGTGGTGCCGATCCGTTCCCGTCTTGAGAGAGCTACTACCCATGACTCATCCCATTTCATCCCTTGGCGCGATCCATACGCTGATCAGTTTGGTCCCCGTTGTTGCGGGCCTCTACAGCTTCGCCCGCTATCTGAAAATCGACACGCTGACACGCTCCGGCAAGGTCTACCTGGCCGGATTGACACTGGCGGTTATCACTTCTTTTGGGGTCTCCAGCACGGGCGGTTTGAACCCCGGGCATGCGTTCGGCATCGTGATCCTGCTTGCGGCTTTTGGCGGCGTGTTTGTGCGGCGGGTGGCCTTCCTGGGCAGGCTTCGCCCGTACCTGTCGACCTTCGGGCTGTCGTTCAGTTTTTTCCTGTCGCTGGTGCCCGGCGTCAACGAAACCCTGACCCGGCTACCGGTCGCCCACCCACTGGCCGACGGCCCTGGCTCGCCAGCCGTGCTGGGCACGTTGCTGGTTTTTCTCGCTCTGTTCGCTATCGGTTTTGCCGCGCAGTGCTGGCGGATTCATGCGCGAAACAGCGAAATGGCACGTGCATAGAAATTGATGGACCACGTCGTTGACGGGCTGCTGACCAACCAGTAGGTTTGATTTTCATGAGCCCGTTTTGCGGTGTTCCAATTGCTATTTGTTGATGGATTCGTGTCATGAGTGAACAACTTTCCCCCAAGGCAGCCGAAATCGTGGCACACGCCCGATTGCTGCTTGCCGCGGGTGGCTACAACAGTTTCAGCTACGCCGATATTTCGCAACGGGTCGGCATCAGCAAGGCGAGTATCCATCACCACTTTCCAAGCAAGGCCGAACTGGTGCGTAACGTCGTCATTCGCTATCGGGAAGAAGCACGGGAAGGCATGGCCCACCTGGCACAACAGCTCGGCGATCCGCTGGCAGAGATCAATGCCTATGTCGATTATTGGTCCAGCTGCATTCTCGACGGCACGTCTTCATTCTGTATTTGCGCGATGCTGGCAGCCGAACTCCCGATGATCCCCAGTGAGATCGCAGACGAGGTTCGCGGGCACTTTGAAGACCTGACCACCTGGCTGACCTCCGTTATCCAGAAGGGGCAGGCCACCCGGCAGTTTCACGTTGCGGGCGAGCCGGCTGTCGAAGCGATGGCCTTGATGGCGACGGTGCATGGGGCCATGTTGGCCGCCCGTGCATTCGGTGCGCCCGAGACGTTCAGAACGATTGTTCAGCCGACGATCAAGCGGTTGATCCGGGTGCACTGAGCCGGGCAACCTCACCACAGGGGGAGCATTCCTGGGAAGAATAGCTCCTATGCTTTCAGCCTCTCTACTACCGCACCCTGCAAACAGCAATGCTGGTCTGGCGATTAAATCCGGGCGGTCAACCGCCCCCATGCCAGGAACCGAACATGACTCTTCAAGCAAAACTCGATGCCTTCAAAGCGGACTTCGTCGCCGGCAAACCACCCTATAACGCGCCGCCCCAGGTGCACGTTGTGATGAAGCGCGCCACCGACGAATTGATCGCCACCGGCCAGGCCGAACGCGCGCTGAAGGTCGGCGACAAAGCCCCGATATTCAAGCTCAACGACCCGGACGGCAACCCGGTTTCCTCGGTGGACTTGTTGGCCAAGGGCCCGCTGGTCATCACCTTCTACCGTGGCGTTTGGTGCCCGTACTGCAACATGGAGCTGCAAGCCCTGGAAGCAGCCTTGCCGGCGTTTCGCGAGTTAGGTGCAAGCCTGGTGGCGATTTCTCCGCAGAACAATGTGAACAGCCGCAAGTCGGTGCGCGAGAACAAGCTGAGCTTCCCGATTCTGTCCGACACCCTGAGCGACGTGGCCGATGCCTTCGGCCTGCGTTTCAAATTGCCCGACTATCTGGTGGACCTGTACAAGTCGTTCGGCAACGACCTGCCGGCCTTCAACAACAACCCGGATTGGGTGTTGCCCATGCCGGCGCGTTTCGTGATCGGCCAGGACGGCGTGATCACTTACGCCGAGGTCAACCCGGACTACACCCGCCGCCCGGACCCTGCCGAGTTGCTTCCCGCGCTGCAGGGTTAACGCTTTTCCATCAACTGCTCGACAAAGCCGACAAACGCCCGGGCCTTGGCGCTTGCCATGCGCCCGGTGGGGAAGATCGCCCACAGGTCCAGCTCCGGCAGCGCCCAGTCTCCCAGCACCGCTACCACCTCGCCACTCGCCAGCTCAGGGGTGAACATCCATTCTGACGAGACGGTGAGGCTGTAGCCCGACAACACCGCCGTGCGCACACCCTCGGCCGCGCTCACCCGTATACGGCCGGCGAGGGTGGCGGGTTGCTCGGTGCCGTCTTTCTTGAAGACCCATGAAGTGCCCCCGCCGCCCAGCGTATAGATCACGGCCTCGTGATCGGCCAGGTCGGCGGGGTATTGGGGCATGCCGCAGCGTTGGAAATATGCCGGCGTGGCCATCACCAACCGCCGGCACTGGCTGATTTTTCTCGCCGTCAGATTCGAATCACTGAGGTCGCCCATGCGCAAGGCGACGTCGATCCCTTCTTCAATCAGGTTCATCGAACGGTCGTCCAGGCGCACGTCGACCTCCAGCAGCGGGTGCTGCTCCAGGAACGCGCCAAGGTGTGGAAGAACGTGCAGGCGGGCGAAGGTGGTCGCCGCCGAAATCCGCAGGGTGCCGGTCAGCCCGGCCGCCGATCCGCGTGCGGCGAGCTCGGCTTCATCTGCGCCTTCGATGACCTTTTTGGCGTGCTCGAAAAACAGCGTGCCGGCCTCGGTGGGCGTCAACCCGCGGGTCGAGCGGATCAGCAGGCGCACGCCCAGGTGGTCTTCAAGCTGTGCGATGGTTTTTGAAATGGCGGGTTGCCCGACGTCCAGGCGCCTGGCCGCCGCAGAAAACGAACCGGTCTCTACCACGTAGACATAGGTTTCCATCGCCGCCAGCCGATCCATCCTGTTGTTCCCCGCCATGCTTCGTTGCGGGCAGTCTGCCGGGATTGCCGGGGGCGCGCCAGTGCATCAGGGTTTGCGATAGGCCCTGTAGTCATTCTGCAAGACGATATGGTCGGCCACGTACTTCGCATCGTGCCACACCCCGTAGATGAACGAAGACGCTCGGTTCACCAGGTTCGGCAAACCCAGGAAGTAAATCCCGCTCTGGGCCGAGATCCCTCGCTTATGGAAAGGCTCGCCTTTCTCGTCAAACGCATTCACCTTCAGCCAGCTGAAATCGAAGCTGAAACCGGTGGCCCACAGAATGGTGGTCACGCCGGCTTCGGCCAGGTCCAGGCTCAGGATCGGGTTCACCAGGCACTGCGGGTCAGGCAGCAGTTCCCACGCGTCAGGCTCAAACTCAAATGGCAGGCCGTTCTGCTCGATATAGGCGTCGGCATCCCGCAGCACGTCAAAGTAGGCACGGTCACCTTCGGCCACGTTGGCCGCCAGGCCGGGTTCAAACTCCATCACGCCGTCATCCCACGCGCGGGTGACGCCCACCAGCGTGATGCCCAGGTGCGCCAGGCGGCGGAAGTCGACGGTCTTGCCGCCTTCATAGCCACTGACGGCAAACGCTACGTGCTTCTTCTTCGGCTGGATTTTGACCTCGTCCCACAAACCCAGGGCGCCCAGCCACCAGCAGTAGTCGCGGCCACGATACGAGCGAGGAGGGCGATAGTGTTCGCCCACCGAGAGGTACACCGTCTTGCCGGCCTTTTGCAGTTCCTCGGCTATTTGCGAACCGGATGCACCGGCGCCCACGACCAGTACCGCCCCTTCGGCGAGCTGGCCAGGGTTCTTGTACGCAGAGGAATGAAGCTGTTGCACCTGGGCGTGTTCGGGCACCAGGTTCGGGATCGACGGCCGTTGAAACGGCCCGGTCGCGGCAACCACATTGTCAGCCTCGATCACCCCGGCCGAAGTGGTCACCTTGAACCCGGGCCGACCCACATGGCGCTCCACTTGCTGGACTTCAACCCCGGTGCGCACCGGCGCCTTGAGCATGTTCACATAGTCTTCGAAATACGCCGCCATGCGCTCTTTCGGCGGGAAGCTCTCGGGGGAAATGCCCTCGAATTTCATCCCCGGAAAACGGTCGTGCCAGGCCGGGCCATTGGCGACCAGGGAATCCCAGCGCTCCGACCGCCAGCGCTCGGCGATGCGGCTGCGTTCCAGCACGATGTGCGGCACGCCCATGAGTGACAGATGCTCGCTCATGGCGACTCCCGCCTGGCCTGCGCCGACCACCAGGGTGTTGATTGTTTCAACTGACATGTGAGCTTCCTAAAGATAAGCGACCATCGACAGGGGCCAGTGTGATCAAGTGCCGGCCAGCCGGAAATTCTGCTTTTTGAACGTAGAGGTTAGGCAAAACCAAAGCCCTTCAATCGGCCTCCAGCAGCTCGGCCACCGCCGTCAGGGCCAGGCGATAACCCAGCGCGCCGAGGCCCGCGATCACGCCGGTGGCGGCTTTGGATACATAGGAGTGATGCCGGAAAGCCTCGCGCTTCCAGATGTTGCTCATGTGGGCTTCGATGATCGGGCCGTCGAACGCCAGCAGCGCATCGAGGATCGGCACCGAGCTGTAGGTCAGGCCCGCGGCGTTGATGATCACCGCGTGGGCGTTGAGCCGGGCTTCCTGAATCCAGTCCACCAGCACGCCTTCGTGGTTGCTCTGGCGAAACTCCAGGGTCAGGCCCAGCTCCGTGGCGTGGCGCTGGCAGCGGGCTTCGATGCTGGCGAAACTCTCGCTGCCGTAGGTGCCGTTCTTGTCCAGCCCGTACAGGTTGGCGTTGGGGCCGTTGAGGAAATACACGGTGCGGGGCATGAGAACCTCCAGGTCGTCAGATTTGCTGGCCCGGGTTCCAGTCATCCGGCACCACGGCGATCACGTCGATTTCCATCAGCCACTCCGGCTGCCCCAGCCCCGAAATCACCAGGCCGGTGGAGATCGGGAATACGCCCTTGAGCCATTTGCCAACCTCCTGGTACACCGGCTCGCGGTAGCGCGGGTCGATCAGGTAGGTGGTGGTTTTCACGATGTGCGACAGGTCGGAACCGGCTTCTTCCAGCAGTTGCTTGACGTTTTTCATCGCCTGCTCGGCTTGCGCCCGCGGGTCGCCGAGGCCGACCAGGTTGCCCGCGAAATCGGTGCCGATCTGGCCACGCACATAAATGGTGTTGCCGGCACGCACGGCTTGGCACAGGTCGTTGTCCAGCGCCTGGTTGGGGTAAGTCTGCTTGGTGTTGAACATGCGAATACGGGTATGGGTGGGCATTGCTGGCAACTCTTGGGGAGCGGAATAAATCCAGCTTCACATTCAGCCCGTGCACGCGAAACCAGCATTTGCGCGAGGTAATGCTTAGGCAAAACCGAAGCGCCATACCCCGGCGTCAGCGTCAGGCCAAAACAGCATCCGGCATGAACCATGCAACGGCACCGTCAAGGCCGTCGACGCCGGTTTGGCGTCAGCTTATTGATGATGTGGAGGCGTGATGCTCAGTCGTATTACCCAGCGCCAACTGGAATATTTCGTGGCTTCCGGTGAGGCAGGCAGCATCAGTGCCGCGTCTGAACGCATTCATGTGTCGTCGCCGTCGATCTCGGCGGCGATCACCCATATGGAGGCCGAGCTGGGCATCCAGCTGTTTGTGCGGCACCACGCCCAGGGCATTTCCCTCACGGCGGTGGGGCGCCAGGTGATGCAAGAGGCCAAGCTGATCCTGGAGCAGATGACCAACCTTTACACCATCGCCTCCGAGTCGCTGAACAGCGTGCGCGGCCCGCTGCGGGTGGGGTGCCTGGAGTGGCTGGCACCGATGATCACCCCCGAGCTGGTGTTTGGTTTTGGCCGGGCGTTTCCGGGTGTGCGCCTCACGCAAGTGGAGGGCAACCACGAGGAAATGCTGGAAAAACTGCGCAGCGCCGAGATCGATATCGCCCTGACCTACGACCTGGTCACCAGTGACGACATCGACTTCCAGCCGCTGGCGCAACTGCCGCCGTATGTGATGGTGGGTGAGTACCACCCGCTGGCAAGCCTGTCGGCGGTGAGCATGCTCGACCTTGAGGATTACCCCGTGGTGCTGCTGGACACGCCGTGGAGCCGGGAATATTTCCTCAGCTTCTTTATGCAGGCCGGCACCACCCCGAACATCATCATGCGTTCCAGCAACCTTGAAACCGTGCGTTCGATGGTCGCCAATGGCATCGGTTATTCCTTCGCGAATGCCCGGCCCAAGGCCAACCTTTCCCAGGATGGCAAACGCTTGATCCGCCTGCGCTTGTCCGGCCCGCACCGGCCCATGCAACTGGGCTATGCCACGGCGAGCAACACCCAATTGTCCCGCGTGGTGTCGGCGTTTGCCGAGCGTTGCCGCATGTTTGTTTCAGACCAGTACATCCCGGGCATGGCGGCTCCGAGCTTTTTTGATGCCCATGCGGTGCGCACAGTCCTGTAGGAGCTGGCTTGCCTGCGATGGTCGTTAACGATGACGTTGGCATCCTGGATGAACGCGGTGCTCTCAGGTTCTTCGCTGGCAAGCCAGCTCCTACAGAGGGTTGTGTTCGCATTGCACCAAAAGATGGCGCTGGCTGCATTGCGCACGCGGTGTCGCACCAATACGAGACAGGCTGTTTTAACAGCCCGGTCGTCACCCAGGGAACGGTGACGCTGCGTAGGTTCTCCCTACCCAATAGGCCGGCTTTTACGAATTGACCCCAAGTGCCTCCTCCCACGACTCTCAGTCCATCGGTGCAGATCAGGGTTCGACCTTCACGTTGAGCATTCGGTGGGCATTTTCATTTTTTTGTCGAGCACAGTGACGATGACTTTCAACTGGAATTACATGTTTGGTTTGCTGGCCGATGCCGAGTTCTGGCGGGCGACATGGACGGTCATCCAGCTCAGTTCATTGACATGGGTGTTGAGTATCGCGCTGGGGTTCCTGCTGGCCCTGGCCAAGCAATCCAAACATGCGCTGATCAGCCTGCCGGCGCGCGGCTATATCTGGTTGTTCCGAAGCCTGCCGCTGCTGGTGCTGCTGATCTTCATCTACAACCTGCCGCAAGCGATTCCCGCCACGTCAGTGATTCTGGCGGACCCGTTCTGGGCCGGCCTGCTGGCCCTGGTGATTTGCGAAACCGCCTATGTCGCCGAGATTCACCGAGGCGGGTTGCTGTCGATTCCCAAAGGGCAGGGCGAAGCCGCCCGGGCGCTGGGGCTGAGGTTTTTCGGGATTCAGTGGCGGGTGGTGATTCCCCAGGCATTGCGGGTGGCGCTGCCGTCGTTGGCCAACGAATACATCTCCATCGTCAAGCTCACCTCATTGGTGTCGGTGATCTCGCTCACCGAGATCCTGATGGTTGGCCAGCGCCTGTATTCGCAGAACTTCCTGGTGATCGAGACGATGGCAGCGGTGGCGTTCTTCTACGTGTTCATCGTCACGGTGTTCGACTTCCTGCTGAAACGGCTGGAGCGTTTTCTCGACGTCAACCAACGCAACGTTTCCCGGGTGCCCGATGCAGAAGTGCTGGCCCTGGCGACTCAACAACGTGTCGCCTTGCAACGTCCTGCCAGCACCGACGGCCCGGCGCTGCAAGCCAGCCGGCTGCACAAGGCCTACAACGATGTGGAGGTGCTGGGCTCGGTCAACCTGCAGATCCAGCCCGGTGAAGTGGTGTCGGTGATCGGGCCTTCGGGCTCCGGCAAAACCACCTTGATTCGCCTGCTGAACGGCCTTGAGCAACTGGATAACGGCGAGATCAAAATCAACGGCCAACCCTTCATTCACCTGAACAAAGTCGGTGCGCAAAAGCCGCAGTACGTGGAGCACGCCGAGCATCGCCTGAACATCGGCATGGTGTTCCAGAGCTTCAACCTGTTCCCGCATCTGAGCGTGCTCGACAACCTGCTGATGGCGCCGAAGTACCACGGCCTCGGCAGCGTCGAAGAGCTGAAGCAGCAGGCTTACGCGCTGCTGCACAAGGTCGGGATGCTCGACCACGCCTGGAAGTATCCGCACCAGCTTTCCGGTGGACAACAGCAGCGCGTGGCCATTGCCCGCGCCCTGATGATGCGCCCGCAAATCATGCTGTTCGACGAGCCTACCTCGGCCCTCGACCCGGAAAAAGTCAACGAAGTCCTGCAAGTCATCGAAGCCCTGGCCCAGGAGGGCATCACCATGGTGATCGTCACCCATGAGATGAATTTCGCGTTCAAGGTCTCCGACCGGATCGTGTTCATGGAGAAGGGCCGGGTGGTGTGCGATGACACGCCGCACGCATTGCGCAGCGGTGAAAACCCACGTGTGGAGGCGTTCCTCAAGGACGTCTCGCTGGCGTGACCCCCTTAACGTTCGAGCGACAAGAGAGCAACAACATGATCGAGCAAGCGCAAATTGAACAGTTTCACCGGGACGGCTTTCTGGTGGTGCAAGACGTGCTGTCGCCTGAAGAAGTGGCCGCGTTGCAACACGACTTCGACCAGTGGGTAGAAGACAGCCGCAGCCACGACCAGGGCTTTGGTGAAACGGTGGATGGCCGTGCGCGGTTCGACCTGGAAGGCGACCATCGCCCGGATCATCCTTCGCTGCGCCGGGTGAGTTCGCCCACCGAAATTTCGCCGGCGTACCAGCGCGTGGCGCTGCAATCGCGGATGGCGGCGATCTCCGCGCAACTGATCGGGGGCGGCGGCGCGCGCTTTCATCACAGCAAGATCAACTCGAAATTGCCCCACACCGCCACGCAGGTGAAGTGGCACCAGGACTTTCTGTTCACGCCCCACAGCAACGACGACATCGTCACGGCCTTGCTGATGGTCAGCGAAGTCACGCCGCAAAATGGCCCGCTGAATGTGATCCCCGGCAGCCACAAAGGGCCGCTGTGGTCCCACTGGCACGAGCAGCGTTTCACCGGCTCGGTGGAAGACACGGTGGTTGACGACCTGTGCCGCAACCCGGTGGCCTGTTATGGCCCGGCCGGTTCCGTGTGCTTCATGCACACCCGTCTTTTGCATGCTTCAAGCCCTAACGAGACCGAACTGCCGCGCACCCTGTTTATCAGCGTCTACGCCGCTGAAGACGCGCTGCCATTCGGCGAAAACCCGCTGCCCAGCGCACACGCCGGCCTGATGGTGGCCGGTGAAGAAAGTGGCCTGGTGCGTTCCACGGAAAACCACCTGCGCTTGCCGCAGAAGCCCCGTGGCGCCTCTTTCTTTGTGCAACAGGCCGGCCAGGACTCAGTCACTGCCTAACCTTCTTCTCACCTTGCAGGGAATTACCATGACAGCGTTTCACATGATTGCTCGCCCAATTGCCGTGTGCCTGCTGGGCGCTGCGGTTGCAATGACGTCGTTGGCGGCTGCGGCTTTCCAGAAAGACGGGAAAATTGTCGCCGGTTCCGACGTGACCTTCTTCCCCTATGAATACATGGACAACAACAAGCCCGCCGGCTTCGATATCGAGTTCATGGACGGCCTGGCCAAGACCATTGGCCGCACCGTCGAAACCCTCGACACACGCTTCCCCAACCTGATCACCGGCTTGCAGGCCGGGCGCTTCGACGTGACCAACTCGTCGATGTACATCACCGCTGAGCGCGTCAAAGTCATCGACATGATTCCCTACCTCAAAAGCGGTGAATCGATCCTCACCCTCAAGGGCAGCGACTTCCAGCCCAAGACCCCGGAAGAGTTCTGCGGCCACAAGATCGGCTCCATGGGCGCCACGTCCTGGCTGGCGCAGATGCACAAACTGTCGGATGAGTACTGCGTGAAAAAAGGCCTGAAGCCGATCGCGATCAGCGAGTACAGCACCGACCCGCAAACCACCCAGGCGTTGCTGGCCCATGCGGTCGAAGCGCAGATCACCGACGCCGCGGTGGCCCGTGGTGCGGTGGAAAAACTTGGCGGGCGCGTGGTGATTTCTTCCGAGACCCTGATCTACCCGGTGCTGAACGGTTTTGGCGTGAAGAAAGGCAATGACGAGGTCAAGAATGCCTTGATCGAAGGCATCAAGAAATTCAGCGCAACCCCTGAATACGCGGCCTTGCTCAAGAAATACAACTTCCAGGCGCCCACCGATGCCGACATCGCCGAGCTGATGCCGAAGTCCTGATCACAAGAGTGCTCACTTAAAGGAACGCACCGAACCTGTGGCGAGGGAGCTTGCTGTGGCGAGGGAGCTTGCTCCCGCTGGGCCGCGAAGCGGCCCCCTCGCGTTATCCAAGCGAATGGGACTGCTGCGCAGTCCAGCGGGAGCAAGCTCCCTCGCCACAGCAAGCTCCCTCACAGCAAGCTCCCTCACCACAATAAACCCCTCGCCATCTAATCGCCCTGCGGAGAAAGCAATATGGCGTTATCACTTGAAGAGCAAACCCGCATCGACCTGGCCGCCACGTTCCGCATCGTTGCGCACCTGGGCATGCATGAGGCAGTGGCCAACCATTTCAGCGCGGCGGTGTCGGCCGACGGCAAACAGTTTCTGCTCAACCCGAAGTGGAAGCACTTCTCGCGCATCCGTGCCAGTGACCTGCTGCTGTTGAACGCCGACGACGCTTGCGGCGCCGACCACCCGGACGTGGACGCCACCGCCTGGTCGATCCACGGGCAGATCCACCGCTTGTTGCCACAAACCCGCGCCGTGCTGCACCTGCACCCGGTGTACACCACGGCCGTCGCCTGCCTGGCCAGGCCGCATGTCCCGCCGATCGACCAGAACACCGCGCGCTATTTCAATCGCGTGGCGGTAGATGAGTTGTACGGTGGCATGGCCGACACCGAGGCCGAAGGTGAGCGCCTGGCCGGGTTGTTGGACGGCAAGAGCCGCTTGCTGATGGGCAACCATGGGGTGATGGTCACGGCCACCTCCATCGGCGAGGCATTCGACGATATCTGGACCCTGGAGCGCGCCTGCCAGATACTCGTCACGGCGTGGTCCACCGGCCAACCGCTGCGGGTGCTGTCTGACGAGGTGGCGGAAAAAACTGCACGGGGCTGGGAAGGCATCACGGATTTCTCGCAACGGCATTTTGAAGAAATGAAGCAACTGATGATCGACGCCGACCCTTCGTTGCTCGATTGACTTGACCCCTCAGAGGCAGGATTCCCCATGACCTTTTCGGTTGTCGCCCGCTGTGCCGAAACCGGCCAGCTGGGTATCGCTATCAGCTCGTCGAGCATTGCCGTGGGCGCCCGTTGCCCCTGGTTGCGCCCGGGCGTGGGTGCGGTGGCGTCGCAGAACATCACCTTGCCGGCGCTCGGCCCGCAAGCCCTGGATCTGCTGGCTGAAGGCATGGCACCCGGTGATGCGCTGGCTGCGGTGCTGACCCCGCAAAGCCACAGTGAGTATCGCCAGGTGACCGCCATTGACAGTACCGGCAAAACCGCGCATTTCAGCGGCGCCCACACCCTGGGCATTCATCATGCGGTCAGCGGTGAGCAGTGCGTGGCTGCAGGAAATATGCTGGCCAATACCGGCGTGATCGAGGCCATGGTGCGCGCCTTTGAAGACGCGCCAGGGCACCTCGCCGACCGACTGCTCGCCGCCATGCAGGCGGGTGTGGCCGGGGGCGGCGAGGCGGGGCCGGTGCATTCGGCCGCGCTGGTGGTGGTCGGCGATCACCTGTGGCCCATCGTCAACCTGCGGGTGGACTGGGCCGACACAGACCCCATCGGCGCCCTCGACCAACTCTGGCAGGCCTATCGCGGGCAAATGCAGGACTACATCGACCGCGCCATCAACCCGCAAAACGCCCCGGGTTATGGTGTGCCGGGGGATGCGCGATGAACCGCAGCCGCGAGCTGCTGGCGCAACTGGTCAGCTTCGACACCACCAGCCGCGAATCCAACCTGGCGCTGATCGACTTCGTGCGCAACTACCTGCAGCACCACGGCGTGAGCTGCGAGTTGTTGTTCAACGAGCAAAAGAGCAAGGCCAATCTGTTGGCGACCATCGGCCCGGCGGACGTGCCGGGCATCGTGCTGTCGGGCCACACCGACGTGGTGCCCGTGGACGGTCAGCGCTGGAGCGTTGCGCCGTTCGAGCTGACCGAGAAGGACGGCAAGTTGTACGGCCGTGGCACCGCCGACATGAAAGGCTACATCGCCTGTGTGCTGGCCAGCGTGCCGGCGCTGGTACGGGCACCGCTGCGCATGCCGGTGCATATCGCGCTGTCTTACGATGAAGAGGTGGGCTGCCTGGGCGTGCGTTCGCTGATCGAAGCCTTCCACGCGAACCCGGTCAAACCGTTGCTGTGCGTGATCGGCGAACCCACAGAACTCAAGCCGGTGCTGGGCCACAAGGGCAAGTTGGCGATGCGCTGCGAGGTGCACGGCGCGGCGTGCCATTCGGCGTATGCGCCGTCGGGGGTGAACGCCATCGAATATGCTGCGCAATTGATCATCGAACTGGGCCGGCTCGGCGAAGAACTCAAGGCGCCGCAACACCACGACCGGAGTTTCGATCCCCCGTTTTCCACGGTGCAGACCGGCATGATTGCGGGTGGCAAGGCGCTGAATATCGTGCCGCAGCACTGCAGTTTCGATTTTGAAGTGCGCTCGCTGCCGGCGCAGGATCCCTGGCAGGTCGCGGACCGGCTGCGCGGTTATGCCGAGCACACTTTATTGCCCGCGATGCAGGCCGTGAGTGCGCAGTGCGCGATTCACTTCAGCGAGCTGTCGAGTTACCCGGGGTTGTCGACCGCGGCGCAAAGCCAGGCGGCCGAGTGGGTCGCCGATTTCTGTGGCTCCCGGGAATACGGCACGGTGGCGTTCGGCAGCGAAGGCGGGTTGTTTAACCAGGCGGGGATTCCCACCGTGGTATGTGGACCGGGCAGCATGGACCAGGGGCACAAGCCTGATGAGTTCATCAGCGTTGCGCAGCTTGAGGCCTGTGACCGGATGCTGGAGCGGGTGCTGGCGTTTGTGAGCCAGTAACCTGACTCACCCCACCTGTCCCGCAAACACTAACCCTGTGGCGAGGGAGCTTGCTCCCGCTGGAGTGCGCAGCGCTCCCAGGATTTTGGGGCTGCTACGCACCCCAGCGGGAGCAAGCTCCCTCGCCACAGAGGGTTACCGTTCTGCCACCGCTGCTGAGTGCTTTTGCCCCATTTTCGCGCACACCTCTCAGATTGTTCAGCGATGCCCCGTCTGATCTGCGGCCTTTGCCCGGCGGTCCGTTTCTTGCTTGAGCCAGCTTAATCAATGACATGGCATTTTGCCGTCAGTCATTTCAAAGCTTGATTCGCCGCTCAGGCGAGTGGTTCTAGGAGTAGTCGGACATGCAAAGCCTCTTGTCGCCGGGAATCCGCCTGCTCGGACGTTTCGGATTTGCGCGCAAGTTCCAGATCCTGTTTTTTCTGTTCATGCTGCCCCTGGCGGGCAGCTTGTGGATGATCGCGCAGGAGTACCGCACCAAGCTGACGGTCATTTCAAACGAGCAATCCGGCGTGCGCGAACTGCTGGCCCTGGATGCCCTGGACGCCCAGCTCACTGCCCAGCGCAACCTGGCAGCACGCTGGAAAGCTGCCGACATCCTCCACGACCAGACACCCGCCGCCAAAGCCGCGATGACCGCAGTGGACACCAATTTCCCGCTGATCCTGCAAAGCGTGCAGGCCCTGGGCGAGGCGCTGAAAGCCCAGAACGCCAGCGCAGACACCGTTGCGCGCTTCGAAGCGTTGCAGGCCTCGGTCACTGGCATGGACTCCCAGGCCCTGCGTACTGTGGGCTGGTGGCCGGACGGTTACGACCGCTTCACCTCTGCCCTGAGTGCGATGCAAACCCTGCGGGAACAGATCACCATGGACGCCGGTTTGATCCTCGACCCATGGCTTGAAACCTACCTGTTGATGCAGATATCCACCCAGCAGACCCCCGACCTGATCGAACGCATCGGGCGCATGGCAAGCGTCGGCCAGTCCTCCATCGCGTCGGGCCAGTTCACCCTGCAAAGCCGTTTGCAGATGCGCGACCTGCGCGGGCGCATCGGCGATGCCCGGGACCAGTTGGTCAAGGCCGCTGCATCGCTGAAGGCCAAACAATACCCGGGGCTGCAACCCTGGATCGCGCAATACGACGACAGCCTGCAACGCCTGGACAGCGAGCTCAAAGCCCTGGACGACGGCGTGTTCGGCGGCACCATCAAGCTCGACACCAGCGCCTTCGAACGCAGTGTGGATGGCATGCTCGGCACCCTGGGGGCGCTGCGTAACCAGTCGCTGACCTCGCTGGATGCGCGCCTGGGTTACTACCGCGACAGTTCCCTCAAGCAATTCATCCCGGTGGCGGTGACGTTCAGTGTGTTGGCGTTGGCGGCCTTGTACCTGTTCGTGTGCCTGCAGGCGTCGATCCGCCGCAGTGCCAGCGGCATCACCACCCTGGCCGAATCCCTGCGTGACGGCAATTTGTGCGTGGAGGTGGCGGTGGAAGGGCGCGACGAACTGGCGGCGATCAGCACTGCGCTCAACGTGGCCGTGGTGCAATTGCGCGCAAGCCTGTTGGGCGTCAACCACGAGACGCAGCAGTTGGGCTCTGCGGTGCTGACGCTGAATTCGCAATCGGGCAGCACGCTGACCGAAGTGGAAGACCAGCAACAGCAAATCAGCCAGATCGCCGCGGCCGCCACGCAGTTGGCCGCCACCTCCATGGGCGTCGCCAGAAGCTGCGAGCAGGCTTCCGGCAGCGCGCAGAAAACCCGGCAGATTGCCGAGGACAGCAGCCGCGACAGCCAGCGCACTACCGCCAGTATTCAACAGCTCAACCAGCGCTTGAGCGACACCTCCGACGCACTGGAGCGGGTCAGCCAGCAGGGCCAGCAGATCCAGTCGGTGGTCGACACCATTCGCGGGATTGCCGAGCAGACTAACTTGCTGGCGCTTAACGCTGCCATCGAGGCCGCACGGGCTGGCGAGCAGGGCCGGGGTTTTGCGGTGGTGGCCGATGAAGTGCGCAGCCTGTCACAACGCACCCAGGCCTCCACGGCGCAGATCGCCGGGACGGTGGACAGCCTGCGCTCGACAGTGAGCCAGGCAGTCACGCTGATGGGCGCGGCCTGTGAGCAGGCGGTGACCGACGCCGAGTCCGTCACCGGCCTGGGCCATCGCTTGGGCGAGATCGCCAGCGCAGTGCAGAGTGTCACCGACACCCTGGCGCAGATTGCCACGGCGGTGGAGGAGCAAGCGGCAACGGCGGACGAGGTAAGCGGCAATATCCAGCAGGTGGACCAGGCCGCAGGGCGCTTGCTGGATGGCGCGCGGGCGGTTAACCAGGCGGCAGACACCTTGAGTAAAGGCAGCCGCGCATTGAGTGACAACACCGCGCGGTTTCGGTTGGGGTGATGGGGCAGGAGGTCGGGGATACCCGACCCAGGCCGACCCTGGCTAGTTTTTCTTCTTGATAAGCTTGTTGATGTAGTACTTGAGGCTTAGACGGTCTTTTGGCCGGGGTTTGTAGTGGGTTTTGTTTCTTTGTGCCGGGTCGATCGCCACGGCCGAGGCAGTGTAGTAATACAGCGCTATGGATTTGCGCGTGATGTGTTCCGGCGTGGTCAACGGTTCTGGGTGTCCGTGATTGCTGTCTTTGTCTGTATTGAAAATGACACAACGGTTGTACACGGGTAGCACTTTCTTGAGGCAGGTTTTCATGCCGGGATCCCAAAGCTCCAGGTTGCCGCCATAGGCCTCCTGCCAGTTTTCATTCAGGTAAATGATGATATTCAGCCTGCGCTCAATATTGAGTTTCTTGTTGAGCCTGAAGTCGGAGTGCACGCCCAGATAGCCGCCGCTTTTTGTTTCATGCAGCCCGCCACCGGTGAAGTAGGGGTCGGGTATCAAGCCGTCGATGCCCGTGAGATGTTCCAGAAACTGCAACATGGGCGCCGAGTTGAAAGCGTTGAACACCGATTTTAAATAGGGATCACATTCGTTGGGGCTGATTTGACGTTTGCGCTGGCCTTTATAGCCGCGCTCATACAGCGTTTCGTTATGGGTTGGCTCAACGGGGAAGTGCGAGCAAATGCTCGCGATCAGCTCGTCCTGCAGGAAATCATCGATGACGATGTGCGCAAACGGCGTGGCCTGCACATACAGACTGCTCAATGACGTACCTAGCTCGCTGGCCGCCTTCTGATCGAAGTCGAGCGCTGGAGAAAGGCTCATGGGTAGCGTTTGGGTGATAGGTGCCATTACCGCTCCGATACTGAAAATAAAGCGCTGTGGAGGCCTTCGATCACGCTCGGACTGGCCCCGGTCGCGTGTTGCCGAAGCCTAGGCACCAAGGGCGTCCTTGTTAAGGCGCCTGAGAATGTTGTTATACATCCTGGTTCGCCTGTGGGTTGCGCCATAGCCACCCGCCGCCGAAACGGTCCCGGCCTGGATGTGATCCAGGTAACTGAAGATTTTGCGCGGCGGCAGCATTTCAACGCTGTAGCCGAGTGCAGTCATGCGATCTTGAAGTGTATAGCCGGGCACGCGGTCATCCATTGAAAAGTGCAGGCCATGTTGCTTGATGAGCTTGCAATTCCATAAGGTGCAAAAGCTCTTCAGGTAGAGTTCCCGGTATGGCTTGGGTTCTCTTGAACGTAGCCCCAGGGCAATTTTCAGGCGTCGGAAATAATGCTTGAACAGGCGCGAGCTGAAACGCCAGAACGTTCTGGTGGGGCCGCGATTGAGTTGCTCTACACAACCCACTGCTGCGACGTCTGGATAGTTGATGCACTTGTTCAGCATCATCGGAAAAACGTTCTTGTCGAAAATGAAGGTGTCCGTGTGAATCAGCAATAAGTAATCAGTGTCAACGCGCTCCAGCACCTTATCCAGTGCTTTGCCATGGGCGATATGGCCCGGCTCGGGCTCGGAAGTGGTCCGCTCGATCAAGTTGATCCAGTCAAGTGTTCGCAAATACTCGGTGCTTTCATCGCCTGAATAGTTGTCGACCACCCAGACAGGCGTGCGGCGGGGGTCAATATGCTGGTGCAATAGCTCCAGGCAGATCTTGGTGATTTCAGGCGTTTTATAATTGACAAGAACTATGCTGAATGGCATTGGAAGTTCGCTGGGGATATCGGCTTTACTCATCATTCACGTACTCAAAGTGGGTGTGTATGAGGGTAAAAAATCCTTGTTCTTAGTTGTCCTTGAGTTTCATTTTTAACAAAGCAATTGGCGTGAAAAAGACGTGTGGCTATGTATGCAATTGTTGCTGATTGTGTCGCGCCTGACATATTTAGATACTCAATTAACAACTGTGGAGCGGGCTGCGTTATTTAGGCCCGCTTTATAAATAAGTGAATGTGAAATAAGTATGAAAATGCAGTGGATAAAATCTTGGTTTTTATGCGGGCTATAGGGCAACCGTATAATGGATAGATGTTCTATCATGAGCATCTGTTCATAAGCGGTGATGCGATGCCATGAAAGACCTGCCACCCACCTCGACATTGCGTGCCTTTGAAGTTGCGACGCGGCACGCCACCTTTACCTCGGCCTCGCAAGAGCTGCATGTCACCCAAAGTGCCGTCAGCCATCAGCTCAAGCATCTCGAAGCACTCTGGGGATTGCAGCTGTTCCAGCGGGGCAAGTCCCTCAGCCTGACGCCTGCCGGGGCGGCCCTGGCGCCGATCGTGCGCGAGTTCTTCATGAACCTTGAGACCACACTCGCAGACCTGCGAGAGCAGAAGGGCCGGGTTCGGCTCAAGGTCAGCACCACTTATTCCTTCGCGCTGAAATGGCTGCTGCCACGGTTGCCGAGCCTGGCCCAGCGGCATCCTGAAATTCTGGTCACGCTGGACTCCAGCGACAAAGCCATCAACTTCTCAAGTGCGGAGGCGGATGTGGCGATTCGCTTCGGCAATGGCAATTACCCGGCCCTGTACTCGGAGTTCCTCTTCCGGGAGCAGATTTTTCCGGTGGCCAGTCCTGACTTGTTAAACCGTTTTGGCATGCCGCGCACGCCAGCGGAACTGCTGCGCTATCCCTTGTTGACGCGGGACGGCGCGGACCTGGTGCCGAAATGGGAAGTCTGGTTCCAGCACGTCGGGCTGGGAATTTCGCCGCTCAAGGAGAGCGTCAGGTTTGCGGATACCAACATGACGATCGAGGCCGCATTACTCGGCCAGGGCATTGCGTTGGCGCGCAGCGGGCATGTGGAATCGGAGCTCCGGGACGGCAGCCTGGTCAAGTTGTTCGACGTGCCGTTTCCGTCGCCGGTGGCCTATTACTTTGTCTGCCCCAAGGGCATCGAGTCCCGGCCACACATCGTCAGCTTCCGTGAATGGCTGATGCAGGAGGCGGTGAACGCCGGGTTGGCGTATGAATGAAGCATGAGGAAATGCTCATTGTTGAATGAGGAGACTTTGTTACATTTAACGCGCCACTTTGCTTAAGATCGGCGCATGCCTTATCACATCATTCTCCTGGTTCTCTTCGCCGCCTTACTGCATGCCAGTTGGAACGCGCTGCTGCGTGGCGGCGCCGACCGGCTCTGGTCGATGACGGTCATGTGCCTGGCGGTGGCCATCGCCAGCGCCGCAGTTGCGGTGTTCCTGGAGCCGCCGGCACCGGCCAGCTGGTTTTATGTGGTGCTGTCGGCGGTGCTGCACGTTGGCTATAACCTGTTCCTGGTGCGCAGCTACAAGGTGGGCGACCTGGGGCAAACCTACCCGATTTCCCGCGGCTCCTCGCCGGTACTGATCACCCTTGGCGCCGCGGTGTTTGCCGGGGAGAGCGTGTCGGCCAGCTCATTGCTGGGCATTGCGCTGGTATCGGGCGGCATCATTTCCCTGGCGTTCAGGGGCCGCCGGCTGGCCGTTCCCAGCCTGCCTTACGCCTTGGGCACCGGGTGTTTCATTGCCGCTTACAGCGTGACGGATGGGATTGGCGCACGCCTGTCGGGTGCCCCGATGGCCTACACCGTGTGGATGTGCGCCTTGTGGGGCGTGTTGATGCCGGCGGTGTATATCGGCCTGCGCGGGCCGAAAAGTCTGTTCAGCCTGCGGCCCGGGTTTTTCACGGCCTTCGCCGGTGGGCTGGTGTCGCTCCTGGCCTACGGAATCATCATCTACGCCATGGCCGGCGCGCCCATGGGCGCGGTGTCGGCACTGCGTGAAACCAGCGTGTTGTTTGCGGCGCTGATCGGTTATTTCTTCCTGGGCGAGACATTGACGGTTCGAAAGGTACTGGCGTGCGTGGTGATTGCCACCGGCACCTTCCTTATCGGCTGAGGCCAGGTAACGCTTTCCCCACCACATGAAGGTTCGCTCAATGGATACCGTCTCGCAGGCACCGCTGATTCTGATAACGGGTGGAAGTCGTGGCGTAGGTGCCGCCACCGCGCGGCTGGCCGCCGCACAAGGTTATGACGTGGCGATCAGCTTCGTTTCCGATGAGGCTGCTGCCCTCGGGGTGGTGGCGGATGTCGAGGCGGTGGGGCGCCGGGGGCTGGCCGTGCGCGCCGACAGCGCCGACCCGGAGCAGGTCATTCAACTGTTCGCCGCGATCGACCGGGCATTCGGCCGCATCGATGTGCTGGTCAACAACGCCGGGATCAACGCATTGCAGTCCCGGGTAGAGCACCTGGCGTTCGAGCGGATGCAGCGGATTTTTGCGGTGAACGCCATCGGGCCGATGCTGTGTGCCCAACAAGCGGTGAAGCGTATGTCGTTCCGTCACGAGGGGCGCGGCGGCTCGGTGATCAATCTCTCGTCGGCCTCGGCCCGGCTCGGCAGCCCCAATGAATACGTCGACTACGCGGCGTCGAAGGGTGCGCTTGAGACCTTTACCATCGGGTTTGCCAAGGAAGTCGCCCGGGAGGGAATACGCGTCAACTGCATTCGTCCCGGGCATATCTACACCGATATTCACGCCAGCGGCGGGGAGCCGGGGCGGGTTGACCGCGTGAAGGATTCGATCCCCATGGGCCGGGGCGGTCAGCCCGAAGAAGTGGCGCGGGCGATCCTGTGGCTGGCCGGCGCCGAGGCATCCTTCATCACGGGAACGTTCCTGGATGTGACTGGCGGCAAGTGATCAGCGCACCACCTCCAGGGCGGTGATTTCGTACACGTCATGGTCGGCACCGGACGTTGACTCCAGCGTAATGGCGAGGCCCAGGTCTTCTACAAAGGCCTGGGATGTGCGGATTTCGCCCTGGACACACGCAAGCTTGATGGCATCCCCCGGCAGCGAGGCGAATACCTGGCGGGCAGGCATGCGGTCGCCCACGGTGCATTCCAGTTGAGTCTTGAAGGGCTCGTCGCCGGGCTTGGCCGGCACATGCTTCATGAGCAGGCGTGCACTGAGGGTCTGGCCCGGGCTCCAGCTTTGGGGTGCCTTGAATTCCATTTCACTGGTTTGCAGCACGCTGTCATCCCCGAGGCCGATCATCTTCGCCTTCAGCTGGATCAGGTCGGCCTTGGTCACCCGTTCGACCCGGAAGCTGCTGTAGTTCTCTGTTTTGTTCAGCAGGCCATTCTCGACCTTGTACTCCACCGACTTCGAGTCCCGCTTGGTGGCTCCCACCGGTTGTGTCGTGTAGGTGTAGGTCAACGATTTGAATTTTGGCGCCAGCAGGGGCGAGTCGAGTTTCTTCAGCAGTTCCTGCGGCACGGGGACATCGCCGATCGCCTTTTCCAGGCGTGTTTGCGGGTACTCGGCGGGCGGGATGTCCGGACGCAATTGCACCAGCAGCGCGGCGTCGACGGCGCCTTGCACCGAGCAGCTCAGGCGGGTTTGTGCGCCTTCCGGTTCCAGCAGCAATACGCGCTCTACCCGCGACTTGCCAGGGGCGCTGCCCGGCATCGGCTCGATGCTCACCCAGTTGTCGCGAAACCGCAGTTCACTGCGCACGTAAGCCGTGTCGATTTTCTTCAGAAGGGCGGGCTTTTCAAGCAGCGGGCCGAGGCGTTTGGCTACGTCGTCCGGACTGCCATCGACCATGAAACCCCAGTAGAAGTAGTAGCCCACGTTGCCGAGGTCGGTACTCTCGTCGAAATAGGACAGCAGTTTCATCCCGGCGACAGGGGGCAGGTTACGCAGGGCCACCGTGTTGCCGGAACGGCTGGCACGGTTGGCTACGGTAATCCACGCGGTATCCTTGTCCTGCTGCAGCGGCGCATAGGCTTTCCAGGCATCGCTGTGGGCCTTGAGGCTTGAGAAGAAGCTGGCGTCACACCGGCTGAAGGCCTTGAGTGTGTCGTCCAGCGCCGCATCGCCGGCATGGGCAATGGACGGAAGCAGCAGGGCAGAGGCGAGAAGGGGCAGCAATTTCATCGAGCAAGATTTCCGTATCGTTGGCTGGGCGTGTGATCACGCGGGGGCCATTATCCAGAACTTGCACGCTTCCCTCTACTTATCCTTCATCGCCTCGTGCCTGAGCCTAGCCCGTGGCGTTGAGCTTGACCTGCTCTTTCGCCAGCTTCACCACGTTCTCCAGGGTGAAGCCGAACTTGGCCTGCAACTTGGCCAAGGGTGCCGAGGCGCCAAAGCTGTTCATCACCACCTTGGCCCCGGTCTGGCCTACGTAGCGATCCCAGCCCAGGGGGCCGGCCTGTTCCACCACCAGCCGGGCCTTCACCGCAGGCGGCAGTACGCTGTCGCGGTAGGCCTGGTCCTGTTCTTCGAACAACTCCCAGCTCGGCATCGACACCACCTGCGCCGCCACGCCCTCGGATTTCAGCTGCTCATAGGCGTCTACGGCCAGGCTGACCTCACTGCCGGTGGCCATCAGGATCACCTGAGGCTTTTCGGCGCCAGCCAGCACATAAGCACCACGGGACGTGCCCGAGGCCGCTGAGTACTTGGTGCGATCCAGGGTCGGCAGGTTTTGCCGCGACAGCACCACACACGTCGGCCGATGGGTCTGGGCCAGGGCGATTTTCCAGGCTTCCAGGGTTTCATTCGCGTCCCCCGGGCGCAGGGTCAGCAAGCCCGGCGTGGCCCGCAGTTGGGTCAGGTGTTCGATGGGCTGGTGGGTAGGGCCGTCTTCGCCGACGCCAATCGAGTCGTGGGTAAACACGAACACCACCGGCAACTCCATGATCGCCGCGAGGCGAATCGGCGGTTTCATGTAGTCGCTGAACACCAGGAAGGTCGAGGTGTAGGGCCGAAGGTACGACAGCGCCATGCCGTTGGCAATCGCGCCCATGGCATGTTCACGAATGCCGAAGTGCAGGTTGCGCCCGCCATAGTTCTCGGCGCTGAAACGCCCGGCGCCGTCGAAGGTCAGGTTGGTCTTGGTGGACGGCGACAAATCGGCCGAGCCCCCCAGCAACCACGGGATCTGTTGGGCAAACGCGTTCAACACCTCACCACCGGCTGCGCGGCTGGCGACGCCCTTGGCATCGCTGGCAAAGCTTGGCAATGGGTCCTGCCAATGCTCGGGCATTTCGCCCGCGCGCATGCGCCGCAGTTCATCGGCCAGTTCCGGCTCGTACTGTTCCAGGTGGGACAGGGTTTGCGTCCATTGTTCATACAGCGGCTTGCTGCGCGCCAGCAGCGCATCCCGCAGGACCGTGCGCGCCTCATCCGGCACCAGGAAGCTTGAGTCTTCGGGCCAGCCGTAGGCGGCTTTGGTCAGGCGGATTTCTTCTTCGCCCAAGGGTTCGCCGTGGGCCGAAGCGGTGTTGTGTTTGTGGGGCGAGCCGTAGCCAATCACGCTGTCGACCACGATCAGGGTCGGTGCCCCGGTGTTTTTCTGAAACGTGCTCAGGGCATCGCTCAGGGCCAGCAGGTTATTCGCATCGGTGACGTGCAGGGTGTGCCAGCCATAGGCCTGGAAGCGCTTGATCACGTCTTCGCTGAAGGCCAGTTCAGTGTGGCCTTCGATGCTGATGGTGTTGTTGTCGTAGATCCAGCACAGGTTATCCAGCTTCAAGTGCCCGGCAATGGAGGCGGCCTCGCTGCTGATGCCTTCCATCATGTCGCCGTCGCCGCACAGGGTGTACACGTTGTAGTCGAACAGCACCTGGTCGTCATGGTTGAAACGCTTGGCCAGCCAACGCTCGGCCATCGCCATGCCGACGCTGTTGGCGCAGCCCTGCCCGAGTGGCCCGGTGGTGGTTTCCACGCCGGTGGTCATGCGGTATTCGGGGTGGCCGGGGGTTTTCGAACTCATCTGCCGGAACTGCTTGATGTCGTCCAGGCTGATGGCTGGCTGGCCGGAGCGCTTGCCGTGGGCGTCAATCTCCACCACGCCCGCCAGGTGCAGCAGCGAATACAACAGCATCGACGCATGGCCTACCGACAACACGAAACGGTCGCGGTTGGGCCAGTCGGGGTGGTCGGGGTGATACCGCAGGAAGCGGCTCCACAGGGTGTAGCCGACGGGCGCCAGGCCCATGGGCGTGCCCGGGTGGCCGGAGTTGGCCTTTTGCACGGCGTCCATGGCCAGGGTGCGAATGGTGTTGATGCACTGGGTGTCGACAGCGTTGGCAGCGTGATTCATGGAACCTGTTCTCCATCGGGTGACGATCTACAGTGGAGGCCAGGGTGGGCCAAAGGTTTTATGAAATCGTCTGCCCAGCGACGAACGGGGACTCAAACGCGACAGGTTGATCTCAAACATGACAAGAGCCCGCCAGATGGGCTAGCTTCAAGGTGCACTCAGTCATTGATCAACTTGCGGAGGTACTCCATGCCAGTGAAACACGACCTGTATCAGGACCTGACTTTCACCAAGGAAGACATTCAACAGCGCAGGGCGGGCGACAACTACCTGGATTCGCTGCTCCACCAGTACGACAGTGCCGACAAGGAGGTACTGGAGCTTGAGTCCTCCAGTGGCAGCGACGATGAGTTGGAAAAGCTGAAGAAGAAACGCCTGTTGATCAAGGACAAGATCGTCGAGCAACTGGAGAAAGCGGCGGCCAGGTAGAAGATTTGTTCAGAATTGTCTGAAAGACAGCGACCTTGGCGCTGCCTATCATGCCAACCGTTCGCCCGGCACTGGGGCTCTTAGACGGCGCATGGAATGCGCTGTGGCCGGGCGAACTCTCTTTTCAAGCCAGCAGCGCGCGGGTGCATTCGTCAATCGAGCGCTGCTGGGTTTCCCCGTACAACTTCAACTCATCGATCGTCGATCGGCCCAGGGCCTTTTCGAACTCGGCCTGGTTGGCGTTGGCGGCGTAGTGACTCTGCGCGGCATCCCCCAGGTTCGACTGGAAAATCCCCGCCGCACTCACCGGCAGAAAATCTTCATACACCAACGGCTCCACGTCCACGTGGCCGGCGGCGATCAGCTCGTCCAGCGTCGCGGCCTTGTGCTGGGCGGCCAAACCTTTCTCGGTCACGAAATAGCGGAAGTACGCCAGTTCCTGTTCACGCATCTGCCGGTAATTATCGGGGAACGCCTGGAAGTGCTGCTCCATCAGTTCGGTGTAGCGCCCGGCGTTGGCTTCATTTGGAAACGCCCCCAGTTCATCCCGCGCGGCATTCAGCAGTTGGTCATACAGCGCACGCCCCTTGGGAGTGAGCGCCACGCCGCGTTGTTCTATTTCGCCGAAGCGCGCGCTGTGGCTGCCCTGGGCGTCGGTAAAGGCGATGGCCTCGTCGAGGGCCTTGAAACTGGTCTGGCGCAGCAGGATCGGGCACTGCCGGCGGGGCGGGCCTTCGATCACGGCCTTGGGGGTGATGCCTTTGCCGGGCATCGCGGCCTGCACCTGGTCGATGTCCAGGGTGCGCGGCGTCAGGTGGTTGATGTGCGGGCCCTTGAACGCCACGACGTCGGCGATCAACCGGTGCTGGTCGCTCAGTTGCTGGTATTGCGCGGCGGTGACGGTGGCGGTGTGGTGCCAGCGGAAGGTTTCCAGGGCTTGCTGGATAAACTCTTCGGCATGGGCCGCGTCGAGGCCGCCATCGGCTTGCGCCTGCTGGATCAGCTCAAGGGCGCGCGGGGTGAAGATCGAACGCTTGGCCAGGGCCGACTGGGCGAAGGCTCGCAGTTCAGGGTTTTCGATCAGTTCCAGGCGCAGCAGGGAGGTGAACACCCGGAACGGGCTGGCTTGCAGCGCGCTTTCATGCACGGCACGAAAGGCCGTGGAATGCACCGGAACCCCGGCCGGCGTGAGGTCGTAATAGCCCACCGGCTGCATGCCCATCACCGCAAACAGGCGGCTGATGGTCGCCAGTTCTTCGGCGGTGCCCAGGCGGATGGCGCCGTGGCGCTCCATGTCCAGGCGCTGGATTTCCCCGGTGCGCTGCAGTTGGTGCGCCAGCCCGGGGTCGGTTTCCAGTACGCGGGCGTTGGTTTCGGCCACCAGTTCCATCAGTGCGCCATACAGCGGCACTTCATCGCGGTACATGTCGGACATGGCCTTGGAGAAGCCTTTGCGAATCTCGTCAGGGCTGACAGGGCGGACGGTGGGCATAGAAAAATTCCTGGCGGCTACAGAGGTAAAAAGCACGGTTGCCTGATTTTGTTGGGCCTGCCGGCGCCTTGCAAACGAAGATTCCTCTGGACTTCATTCTGCAAATGAATGAGCTGCATGTAGTCAGCTTCACGTGCATCTCATCGCCGAAGGGCTCTACACTGGCCGTCACCTCGGAACGCGACGGAAGACTCGATGACGGCACAGCCTGCGACGAACATTCTGGAAACGATTGAAGGCCAGCGCCTGGCCAGGGACGACGCCGAGCGCTGGCGTGACTGGGGCCCCTACCTGAGCGAGCGGCAATGGGGCACGGTGCGCGAAGACTACAGTGCCGACGGCGACGCCTGGCGCTACTTCCCCCACGAACATGCCCGCAGCCGCGCCTACCGCTGGGGCGAGGATGGCCTGGCTGGCTTCAGCGATAAGGCCCAGCGCTGGTGCCTGGGCCTGGCGCTGTGGAACGAGCACGACGCAATCATCAAGGAGCGCCTGTTCGGCCTGAACAACGCCGAGGGCAACCACGGCGAAGACGTCAAGGAACTGTACTTTTTCGTCGATGGCGTGCCGAGCCATGCCTACATGCGCATGCTCTACAAATACCCCCACGCGGCCTTTCCCTACGACGACCTGATTACCGAGAACGCCCGGCGTGGCCTGGGTGACGCTGAATACGAAATCCTCGATACCGGGGTGTTCGAAGACAACCGCTATTGCGATGTCACCGTCGAATACGCCAAGCACCAGCCCGATGACGTGTTCATGCGCATCACCGTGCATAATCGATCCGACCAGCCCACGCGCTTGCAGGTGTTGCCCCACCTGTGGGCGCGCAACGATTGGAGCTGGACCGCGGATGCGCCCAAGCCCGAGTTGCGCCTGGAGGGTGAGCAGGTGCTGGCGCGGCATCATGAATTGTCTGATCGTCATCTGAGTGCGTGGGGCCAGGACGGGGTGGAGTGGCTGTTCTGCGAGAACGAAACCAACTACCCCAGGCTGGACGGGCTGCCTGGGCCCGGGCCGTTCAAGGACGGGATCAACGACTACGTCACCACCGGCGCGCCCACCGCGATCCGTCGGGATTCGGGGACCAAGGTCGCCGCCCGTTTCATCCTGGAGTTGGCGGGCCTGCAAAGCAAAACCCTGTACCTGCGCTTCGCCCCGGCGGACGCGCCCTGGATCAACGCGCGCAAGCTGTTCGAGGCGCGCCGCCAGGAAGCCGATGACTTCTATGCGGCCCTGCAACAGGGCATCGCCGATGAGGACGCGCGTAATGTGCAGCGCCAGGCCCTGGCCGGGTTGCTGTGGTCCAAGCAGCTGTATTACTTCGACGTCAACCAATGGCTCGACGGCGACCCGGCCCAGCCCGCGCCGCCGCCCGAGCGCCTGCATATTCGCAATACCCATTGGCGGCACCTGTCGAATTTCGACATTCTTTCAATGCCCGACACCTGGGAATACCCGTGGTACGCCTCGTGGGACCAGGGGTTCCAGGCAGTGGCCTTTGCCCTGATCGATCCGGGTTTCGCCAAGCAGCAACTGCTGTTGTTGGTGAAGGACCGCTTCATGCACCCCAACGGCCAGTTGCCGGCCTACGAGTGGCGTTTCGATGACGCCAACCCGCCGGTACACGCCTGGGCCAGTTGGCGGGTGTACCAGCAGGACAAAGCGCTGAACGGCGTGGGCGATATGGATTTCCTCGAACGGATCTTCCACAAGCTGCTGCTGAATTTTTCCTGGTGGGTCAACCGCAAGGACGCCGAGGGTCGCAACCTGTTCCAGGGCGGGTTCCTGGGGCTGGATAACATCGCGCTGTTCGACCGATCGGCCGATCTGCCGCCGGGTTACCAGCTGGACCAGGCGGACGGTACGGCGTGGGTGGCCGCGTATGCCCTGGACCTGATGCGCATTGGCCTGGAGTTGGCCAAGCGCAACGTGGTGTACGTGGACATTGCGGTGAAGTTCTTCGAGCACTTCCTGTACATCGCCGGCGCGATTAACCGCGTGGACAACGGCGAAGAAGGCCTGTGGGATGAGCAGGACCAGTTTTTCTACGACGTGCTGCACCGGCCCGGGGGTGAAAGCGAACCGGTGCGGCTGCGCTCCATCGTCGGGCTGATGCCGCTGTTTGCGGTGCTGGTGCTGGAGCAGCGCGAGCATGAAGGCTTGGAGGGGCTGCGCGAGCGTCTGTTGGGCTTTATGAAGCACCGGCCAGACCTGGCCAAGCTGGTGTCGCGCTGGAACGAGCCGGGGCAGGGCAATCGCCTGTTGCTGGCGTTGTTGCGGGGCGAGCGGACCAAGGACTTGTTGCGGCGCATGCTGGATGAGTCCGAGTTTCTCTCCACGTTTGGCGTGCGCTCGCTATCCAAGGCCTTTGCCGAGGAACCGCTGGCGCTGAAGATGAATGGCAACACCCTGTGCGCCCGCTATGAGCCGGCGGAGTCTGACTCACGACTGTACGGCGGCAACTCCAATTGGCGCGGGCCGTTGTGGATGCCGGTCAATTACATGCTGATTGAGTCGCTACGGGAGTTTCATCGCTACTACGCCGACAATTTCTCGGTGGAGTATCCGGCGGGGAGTGGGTACCTGGCGTCGCTGGAGGAGGTTGCAGACGGTCTCAGCCAGCGCCTTACCCGCTTGTTTCTGCGAGATGAAAACGGTTCAAGGCCGTCGATGGTGGGGTATGCGCAGTTGGAGGCCGACCCGGCGAGTCGCGACCTGGTGTTGTTCCATGAGTACTTTCATGGTGAGACCGGGCGTGGGTTGGGGGCGTCGCACCAGACGGGGTGGAGTGCGTTGGTCGCGCTGTTGTTGCAGCCAAAAACCTGAAAACAACACGATCAAAATGTGGGGCTTATGTGGGAGCTGGCTTGCCTGCGATGCAGACGCCTCGGTGAATCAGTTGCACCGAGGTGATGCTATCGCGGGCAAGCCCGGCTCCCACACAAACTCACCTGGTCTGGCCAGAGTTACCCTGATCAGGCCGGGAACAGCTCGCTCAATTTCATCGCCAGCATCATGTCGCCTTCAGTGCGCAGTTTGCCGCCCATGAATGCCTGCATGCCATCGGTGGAACCGTCGACGATGCCTTCCATGGTTTCGGCGTCCATCACCAGGGTGACCTGGGCGTCAGGGTTTTCGCCTTCCAGCAGTTCGCAGGTGTTGTTTTTCACCACCAGCGAGAAGTTCTTGGTGTCGTCGATACGGAAACCGAACACCAGGTCCAGACCGTCGGCAGCGGCTGGGTTGAATTTGGCTTTCATTGCTTCTACGGCTTTAGCTACGTCAGTCATGGTTTCGATCCTTTTATGGTGAGTCCAGTGACCTTGGGGTCACGGTTGGCCGCAATTCATCGGAAGGTGATGAGCTGCGGCGCCTTCAACAGTTGCAAGTGGGTATGACTGTTGAAGGAAGCCAGTGCCACCTCGCGACCACGGAATTTCAGCTGGTTGAGCGAGGTGTTAACAATTTGCCAGTTCAGTTCGAAGGCCTGCGCGGCAGGCATCCGGGTAATCAGATGGAGCAGGGCAGTGATGGTGCCGCCGGAGGTGAACACGGCGATCTTGTGACTGTTATCGGCGGTTTCGAGCAGGCGTTGCAGGCCGCCCTGGACCCGTTCGACAAACCCCAGCCAGCTTTCCAGGCCCGGCGGGTCGTAGGTGCCGGCCAGCCAGCGTTCGACAATCAAGGAAAAGATGCGCTGGAACTCGCCACGGTTTTGCGCGGCGTTGCGCAGGATGTGCAGGGCTTCGGGTTCGCTGTGCAGCAAGTCCGGGAGCAGGGCGCGAATGATTGCCTCGGCATCGAATTCGTTGAACGCGCTGTCGATTTCCAGCGGCGGTACCGGCAGGCCAAGGGCGCTGTACTGTTCGAAGGCAGCGGTGGCCGTGTGCTGCTGGCGACGCAGGTCGCCGGACACGCAACGGTCGAAGCTCAGGCCCAGTTCCGCCAGATGGCTGCCCAGCACTTGCGCTTGTTGCACGCCGATGGGCGACAGCACGTCGTAGTCGTCTGCACCGAAGGAGGCCTGGCCATGTCGAATCAGGTAGATGCTGCCCACGTCCGTTTTCCCGGTACGTTGAAAGTCTGGCGAGGTTATGAGGATGCCGGGAAGCTGTCAATGAAAAAACATACGCTTGTTTTAAAAGCTCGTTGGAAGGCCGCCCCGGCGCCGGGGCGGCCTTGCTCGTGCGCCGTTGTCAGCGGCCTTTTTGATCAACCCCGCTGGTCAGCAACTGGCTCTGGTCGTGCCCGCCGGCGCGTAGCAGGCCGGTATCGAACTGCTCGTCGGCCAGGCTTTGCGGGTCGCGGGCGTCGGTGTACGCATCGCGCAGTGCAAGGCCCAGCAGCAACGGGGACGAGGAGGCATTGAGGCCCAGGTCCGTACGTTGGTCGCGGCCACTCAAGTCCTTGCCGGTAACCGCCGCGCCGCCCAGGTCCACGGCGCCGTTGCTGGCGCCGATCCGCGCGCCGAGCAAGTCGACACCGCCCGCCACCTGCAGATTCACGCCGTCACGACCCTGGATGCCGGAGGCCTCGGCCACGGTGTTGTTGCGGGTACGGCTGAAGTCCGCCAGCAAGGTCGGGGTGACATCGCGGTTTTCAGGGTTCTGGAACAGCAGGTCCTTGAAGCGGTCACGGGAGGTGCCCGGGCTGCCAGTACTTCTGGCCAGCAATTTATCCTTGAGCGCCTGGGTTTTGTCGCCGGCCTTTTCGTAGAGTTTTTTGCTTTTTTCTTTCACGCTGCCACCAATCGGGCCGGCGGCAACGCTGGCCTTATCGATGCCGCCAGACGGATTTTTTTCGGTGGCCAGTTGTGCATCCACATTCAACGTCAACCCCCGGACCTGGTCTTGCCGGCTTTCCACCCGCAGGTCACCGCCGATCCGGCCACTGACCTCGCCGGCCGTGACGGTGGCGCCCAGCAAGCGCGTGTCGCCACGGCTGTCGAGTTGTACCCGGTCGGCCCGCAGGCGCGTGTTGTCGTGGGTCTGGCTGTCGAGTTGGTCGATGCCGCCTTTCACCCGCGCGAACAGGCCCGAGCCGTTATTGGACGAGTCCGAGCTACGGGCGAGGCTGGCACCCAGCCCGGCGGACAGGGCTTTGTTATTGCGCTGCTCGTCGGAAACGGCGGACTCCAGGATCAGATTGCCGTCGGTGGCGGCCAGCTCGAACGCCTGGGCGTTGCCTTGCACCCCTTGCAGCTGCACGTTGCGGCCCTCGATTTGCACCGTACCGCGGCTGTCGACGCTGCCGCCCCGTTGCAGGGTGATGCGCTCATCGATGCTGCCCACGCTGCCCTGGAGGCCGAATGCACCATTGCCGCCGCTGGCGGTGTCGCTTTGGGTGGCCTTGACGCTTACACGCCCGCCGCCGCCCAGGTTGCCGCCTCGGGCCGAGTAGGTATCGACGCCGGCGAGGAATTCAACGTCGCCACCGGCCTTGAGCCGCACATCGCCGTTGCTGTCGATTTGCGTGCCCTGCAGCGTCAGGTCCTGCCCGGCGACGATCTCGGTCACCCCTTCGGCGAACAGGCTGGCACTGCGGCCTTGAGTGTCTTCGACGTCCAGCCAGGCCTTGTCGAGCTGGCCGCCGGCGTTGGCTTTTTTCAGGGTGTCGGGGCTGGTACCGGCTTCCACCCAGCCAAATCCGCCCAGAGTGGTTTCGTTGCTGGTTTGCCAGTCGCGGGCTTCGGTAAAACTCAGGGAGCCGGGCGTGCGGATCTTCAGGTCACCTTTTCCGGCGTCAAACCGGGTGCTTTCATAGCGACCGTCAGTACCCAGTTGCACCTGGATGCCGTATTTGCCTTCCAGGCTGCCGGGTACGGCGGTGCCGGTGGCCTGCCGCAGGTCGAAGCGGCCGCCCGCACCGAGGATACGCGCGTTGATGTCGCTGCCGGTGGTGGTATAGGTCCGTAACGAGGTATCCACATCGGTGCCCTTGTCCCGGGCGAAGGTGGTGTCTTCGGCGGCCGCGAAATCGTGGCTCCCGGCGGTAATGGAAAGGGTGCCGTCGGTGGCCTCGTAACGGGTGCCGGTGTCGGTCAGTGCGCCGTCGACCTGCACGTTGACCGAGCCGCCTTCGAACTCACTCACCACCGCCGTGGCGGACCCGGACTCGGCGCTGGCGTCCCGTACGCCGACGGCCAGGTCGAGCCCGGCGTTGGGCGGGTCCAGCGCATCCAGTACCGACGGCTGGTAGACCTTGGTCTGGTCGATTCCGTCGACCACTTTCTTGATCGGCCGGGTCACGTCCTTGTACTCGATATTGGCACCGGCGCTGAGGCTCCAGTGATCGACCTCTCGGGTCTCGACAACGCTGTCGTACACCGCGCGATTGTCCAGGATTCCCGCACTGATATTCAGCTCACCCTCGGCCTTCACCTTAACGGCTTCGGTGATGATCCGGCCTTGGCCATCGCTGGCAATCACATTGATATTTCCTGCCCCGTTCAAATGGCTCGATTGAACCTTGGTGATGTCGGTGGTCGTCACTTCCTTATCCTTGTCGACCTGCCAGCCACCGCCTGCGCGGTCCATGCCGCCGGTGTAGAACTGGCCCAGGCTGAGGCTGTCTTCCTCCACGACCTCGCGGTTTTTATCCGCCTCGCTGAGCAACTCGATGGACTGGGCCGCGAGGTTCAGATCGCCGTCGGTGGCCGTCACGTCCGAACCCTTGACCAGCAGATTGTTGCCCGCGTTGATATCGACGCTGCCACCACTGAGCTGGCTGCCTTCGTGGGTGAGTGTGTCCACGGTGGTGGTGGTTTGCTGCTGGTTGTAGTTGATCCCGGCCTGGTATTGCTCCGACCCTTTGACGCCGGGCGCGGCTTCCTTGGTTTCGCCGGCTGACGCAGAGAACCCGTGCCGGTCTGTCTCGGTGACGGTTTTTTCGGTGTTTTTCCCCGCCAGCAGGTTGATGTCGCCGGCGGCCTCCAGTTCCAGCCGACCTTGTGCCGCCACGTCGGAGCCGATCACGTTCACGTCACTGGCGCTTTGCAGGCGCAGGTTGCTTTGGGATTGCACCTGGCTGCGCACCTGAGTGGTGGTGTTCTTGCGCTCGCGGGTCTGGTCCTTGAGCAGGCCGAACAGTTTGCTGTCGGTGGCGGATTTGTCCGAGCTGATCAGGTTCTGCGCACCGTCGATGCTCAGGGCGCCGCTTTGGCTGATCAGCAGCGCATCCTTGCGGCCCAGTACCTGGCTGCCACTGATGACCACGTTTTCGGAGCTGATCCTCAGGGTGCCGTTGCTGTCGACCTGGCTGCCGACCACCAGGTCCTGGCTTTGATCGTCCTGGGCGTTCTGCCCGAAAAACGTCCCGGAGAGCAGGTCGCCTTTGTAGTTTTTTTCCAGGCGTTCCTGGATCACGCGAGTGGTGCCGATTTCGACTTTGCCCCCGGCGTCGACCGTCAAGTCGCCCTGGCTTTGCACCTGGCTGCCGAGCACGTGCAGGTTCTCGCCGCTGGCCAGGGTCATGGCGCCGCCGCTGACGAGGGCGCTGCTGCGAGCGGTTTCGATTGTTTCGGTGGTGTCGTAATCGCCGCGCCAGAGGTTTTTGCGGTGTTTGACGGTTTCGCGAGTTTGCGTGGCGTCGTTCAGCGCGGTCAGGCGCAGGTCCTTGCCGGCCTTGGCCTGCAAAGTGCCGTCGGCACTCGCGGTGGAGGCCTTGAGGTCGATGTCTTGACCGGCCTTGAGGGTCAGGTTGCCGCTGGCCTTGAGGTGGCTACCCTGTTGCTGGAGACGGGTCTCGGTGTTTTTTTTGTCGTAGGTTTCGGTGGTGATGAACAGGACTTTCTTGCTCCAGTCTTCCTGCTTTTCGGTCGTGCGCGAGCTGGTCAGCGCGTCAAGGCGCACGTCACCCCCGGCGCTGGCATCGATGTTGCGGCCATTGACGTCGGAGGCCTTGAGCACCAGGTCGTCCTTGGCGTGCAACTGCACATCGCCGTTGTCGCTGTTCAGTACGTTGCGGTTGGCGACGAGCGAGTTGGTGAACGTGCTGCCGGTAATCTCCAGGTTGCCGGCGGAGGCAACTTTCAGGTCACCGGCGGCGAGCAACGGCGCCGCCACCTTGACCCCAACCCCGTCGGCCGTGCTGATGATATTGATCCGTCCGGCCTGCATCGCGCCGAACAATTGCGCATCCACCGTCGGCCTGCCGGGCTGGCGGGTCTGCTCGATCCGCAAGTCTTCGTACGCCACCTGATTCAGGCCCATGATCACCTCCAGGTCGCCCCGCGCGTCTGCGCTGCCGGTGGTGTCGATGCGGGGGGCGATCAGCGCGATGGCGCCGCCCATGTTGCTCACTCCCAGATCGCCGACCGTCAACCCGGCGCTGGCGTCGAGGGTCGAAAGCCGTGCAAGGCGCCCGTTTTCCAACTCAGGGCTACCCACCACAAACGTGGCGCGCGGCGTATTGATGAAGCTGGCGCCGTTGACGTTGATGCCGTTGGGGTTGGCCAGCACATAGTCGGCGGCCCGGCCGAAGATCTCCTGTGGGCCATTGATGCTTGAGCTGTTGCGGCTGATCACTTCGTTGAGAATCAGGCTGGCGTCGCGGCCATTGAACTGCGGGTTGGCGCCCAGTTGCCCGGCCAGTTGCGACTGCCCGGCCAGCGTGGAGTTGTTCAGCACCAGGCCTTGGCGCTCGACGTCATAGTTCAGGAACTGGTTATGGGAAAGGCCCGCCGAATTGGGGGCCACGATGTTGATCACCGGCACGCCTTGGTTGGAGGACACGGTGGCGCCGCCGGGCGCCGGGACCAGGCTCGGCGCAGCCTGCATGGTCATCATGACGATTGCTCCGTCGGCGGCGATGGCGGGCTGCAGGTAGTGGATAAATACCAGGCTGCCGATCATCCAGCGCAAGGTCTGGCAGGGTTTGAGGGCGGAAGGGGGGAGGTGCGCAGTTCTTTTCATGACGAAACCTTGTGATTGTTGTTATCGGGTTGCGTGCACTGTCCTTATGTTCCTTGCGAGCACGGTGAAGCTCCTCGGGTGTTGGTCCGGAACACCCGTGTTGTGGATTCACATTCGCAGGCTCAATTCCAGGCGCCAGAAGCCGGGCTCCCGGCTCGAAGGGGTCGGGCCGAAGAGTCGGCGCTGGTAGTCCAGGTCCAGCTGCCAGTCGCGTGAACTCAGGCCGACACCGATATTGGCCCCGGCCAGCCGCTGGCTTTCGGCGCCCGCCACCAGCCGGCTCCAGCCTATGTCCAGCCCCAGGCGCGGGCTGAGGGTCCATTGCGCGCCGAGGTGGCGGGAAAGGCTCAGGGTGTTGCGCCACACCGCGCCATTGGCTGCCTGTACCAGGTCCTGACGAAAGCCGCGCACCGCGTAGTCGTCGGTCAGCAGCATCTGTTCCAGGCTCGGCAGCGGGTCGGGGCTGTACTGCAAGGCCAGTTGGCTGTTCCAGTTCCATTGCGCATCGCGGCCCTGGCGCCAGTAGCTGATGTCGGCTCGATACTTGCGAAACTGCGCGCGGGGCAGCGCGGGCGACAGCCGTTGCTCGTCGCGGTCGGCTCCCAGCCAGTCCAGGCCCTGGGCGTAGCTCACGCTGGTATTCCAGAGGCCGTCGGTGATCTTCACCAGGTTGAGGCTGGCCTCGGCCACCGTCAGGCTCGGACTTTGGATGGCCAGGTATTGTTCGGCGAAGTAACTCTGCGAGCGCTTTGAACTCAGGCGCAGCATGCCGTTGAGCAGCGTGCCCTGGTCGCGCCAGAGCAGGCGGTTGAGGCTGAGGCTGTATTGACTCGTCTGGCCGTTGGCGCGGACGGCCTGGCTGGGCAACTGGACCGGATAGCGGTATTGCGAGTGGCTGGCGCTCAAGGCCAGGGTCCAGAAACCGTAGGGAATGTTGTAGTACAGGCTTTGGCTGCGGCTGTAGGCGGACGTCTGGTCCAGGGTGGTACTGGCGGCGAGGGCGATAAAGTCGTTTAACCCCGAGGGGCTGTCGTAGGTCAGGGTCAGCGCGCCGTTATTGGGTCCGATGTAGTCGGTGCCACGGTTGTTGTAGCTCACCACGGCGCCGATCGGCGCGGCGCTGGTGCGTGGGCGAATCAGCAAGCGCGAGCCGCCGGGCAGGCTGCCGGGGGCCACGTCGGCGGTCAGGTCCAGGGAGCGCAGGCGGTTGAGTTGGTCAAGGCCCTGTTCCAGCTCGCGCAGTTGCAGCGGCTTGCCGAGCATGCCGGGGAAGGCGCCGCGCAGCGAGATGGCCAGCTCCGGGGCCGCGAGTTCGATGCTTTCCACAAAGCCTTCCTCAATGCGGATCTCCAGGCTTTGCCCGTCCTGTGGCCGTTGCGCCAGGTAAGGCCGACTGGCGATGTAGCCGGCGTCCACATACAGCGCGGTGAGGGCCGCCAGCAGTTGGTTGAGTCGGGTGACGCCCATGCAGTCGCTCATCAGGGGCTGAAGGCGTGTATTGATCTGCCCTTGGCTGATCAAGGTGTTGCCGGCCAGCCTGAGCCCCCGGACCTGCCAGCAGGGCTCGTCGGGCGGCGACGCTGGTGGTGCGGGCGCAGCCTTGGGGGACGATGGGCCGGAACGCTCCAGCAGGCGCAAGCGTTGCTCCAGTTCCAGTTGTTCCCGCGTACGCCGCTCAAGCTCCTGGGCGCGTGGGTCGGCGGCCAGGGCTGGCGCTGGGGCAATCAGCACAATCGCCAGGGCTGCCAGCATCCAGGAAGTGGACACGGGGCGTGGAATGTCGGGATGCCTGCTATGCATGAGCGTTGCTTCTACGGAAGGGTCGATAAACGCGGAGTTTAAGTCGGTTTTTTCCCGTAAATGCTGGTCGTCAGGTCTGAAAATGTTGTGGGAATTGAGCTACGCAAGTAGGAAAAAATGGTTATTTTTGTAGGAAATTGTTGCGTTCGACAGTGTTAGACATCACGACGACAATCCCCGTAGACTGCGCCTTTCAAGCCTCACAGGTGCCTTATGGAGTTTCTTGCCGAGTACGCAAGTTTTCTAGCTAAAACCGTCACCCTGGTGGTCGCCATTCTGGTGGTTCTCGCCAGTTTTGCCGCGCTGCGCAGCAAAGGGCGTCGCAAATCTGCCGGCCAGTTGCAGGTCAGCAAGCTCAATGATTTCTACAAGGGCCTGCGGGAGCGCCTGGAGCAGACCTTGCTCGACAAGGACCAGCTCAAGGCCTTGCGCAAATCCGAAAGCAAGGCTGAAAAGAAGAACAGCAAGAAAAAACCCGAGGCCAAGCCACGGGTGTTCGTGCTGGATTTCGACGGCGATATCAAAGCCTCGGCCACTGAAAGCCTGCGCCATGAAATCACCGCGCTGCTGAGCCTGGCCACGCCCAAGGACGAAGTGGTGCTGCGCCTCGAAAGCGGCGGCGGCATGGTCCACAGCTATGGCCTGGCGTCGTCGCAACTGGCGCGTATCCGCGAGGCCGGCGTGCCGTTGACGGTATGCATCGACAAGGTTGCGGCCAGCGGCGGCTACATGATGGCGTGCATCGGCGAGAAGATCATCAGCGCGCCGTTTGCCATCCTGGGCTCGATTGGCGTGGTGGCGCAGCTGCCCAACGTCAACCGCCTGCTGAAGAAGCACGACATCGACTTCGAAGTGCTGACCGCCGGTGAATACAAGCGCACCCTGACCGTGTTTGGCGAAAACACCGAGAAGGGCCGGGAGAAGTTCCAGGAAGACCTGGACATCACCCATCAACTGTTCAAGAACTTCGTGTCGCGCTACCGCCCGCAGTTGGCCATTGACGATGTGGCCACCGGCGAAGTCTGGCTCGGCGTCGCGGCGCTGGACAAGCAACTGGTAGACCAGCTGCAAACCAGCGACGAATACCTGGCCTCCAAGGCCAAGACCGCCGAGGTGTTCCACCTGCACTATGCCGAGCGTAAAAGCCTGCAGGAGCGGGTAGGCCTGGCAGCCAGCGGTTCGGTAGATCGGGTGCTGCTGACCTGGTGGAGTCGCCTGACCCAGCAGCGTTTCTGGTAACAGATCAACTGACTGGCGAAGATCAAAATGTGGGAGCGGGTTTGCTCGCGAATGCGGTGGATCAGTCACACATGTATTGACTGACACTCCGCATTCGCGGGCAAGCCCGCTCCCACATGGGTTTGTGGTGGTCAACTCACCGAGTTGGTAGTGAAGCCTGCGGCACCGCTGGTATTGGATGGCGCATCAGTGTCCCCACCACAAACGCCCCCAGCAATCCCAACAATCCGGCCACCCACAACACCACGCTGAACCCGCCGACAAATGCCTGCCGCGCCAGTGGCTGCACCATCACCCGCGCCGACTCAGGCAGCAGCGCCATGGCCGCCGGCATATCACCTGCTACCACCCGTGACGCAATCCCCGACACCTGTTCTTGCCACTGCGTGCCCAGGCTGGTGTGCAGCAACTGTTCGCTGTGGCTGCTCAACAATGCCCCGTACACCCCGATCGCCAACATGATCGCGCTGAAGCGCATGGTGGTACTCATGCCCGACGCCATCCCGGCACGGTCCCGTGGCACGCAGGCCATGATGTTTTTCTGGGTGTCGCCGTTGAGCAATCCGGCGCCGGCCCCGGTGACGGCGATCGCCAGGGCGAAGGGCAGGTAGCCGCCGACATTCACCGCCCAGGCACTGAGCAGGTTGCCGCAACCCACCAGCGTGAGCCCTGTGGCCATCATTGTCGCCGGCGCAAAGCGACCGGCCAGGCGTGCGCCAATCCTCGGGCACACCAGCATGGTCAAGGCAAAAGGCAGCATGCCCAATCCGGACGCTATCGCAGAAAAACCCAGGCCGTTCTGCAGGTAGAACGGCAGCAGCGTCATCATCACCTGGGCGCAGCCGGCGTAGGCGAACATCCCCAACAGCGCACCGATGAATCGTGGGTGCCTGAACAGCTGCAGGTCCACCATGGGCCGCTGTTGCAGGCGTTCGGCGAGCACAAACAAGCCCAGCAAAGCGATGCCGCCCAGCAACCGGGCGTAAGTCAGCGGGTTGTCCCAGCCGATGCGGTTGGCTTCGATCAGGCCCCAGATCAAACACAGCAGGCTTGCGCTGAAAGCGAGACTGCCCCAAGGGTCCAGCCGCGCCGATTGGCTGTCACGCGAATGCGGGATGGCATGCACCGACAGCGCCATCAAACTCAGCCCGATGGGCAAGTTGAGGTAGAAAATCCAGCGCCAGCCCAGGTACTGGGTGATCAAACCGCCGAGGGTCGGCGCGGCGGTCATCGCCACGCCCATGCACGCGCCCCAGAACGCCCAGGCCTTGGCGCGCTCCACTTCGTCATGAAAGGTGTGGCCGATGGAGGCCAGTGCAGAAGTCAGCAACAAGGCTGCCCCAACACCTTTGACGGCCCGGGCGATATCCAGGAACAACGCAGTCGGCGCCGCACCGCAGCCGAGGGAGGCGAGGATGAAAATGCTCAGGCCCCAGATCAGGCTTTTCTTGCGCCCGAAGCGGTCGGCAATGCTCCCTGCCGGCAGCAACAGCGCGGCAAAGGCCAGCATATAGGCGCTGACCACCCATTCGATGTCGGCAAAGTTCGCCCCCAGGTCCCGGGCGATGCTCGGGAGGGTGACGGCGACGATATTGGTGTCGAGCACAATCAGCGAGCAGACCCCGGAGGCGGTCAGCAGCGTGAGGCGTGGGCTGACGTTGCTCATGGCTGCACCGAACCGACCGCCGCGAGGGCGATCTCGTCGTCATGGGCCGGCGTATCGGCGCTGATGCCGATGGCGCCGACCACCTGGCCTTCAAGGATGATGGGCTGGGCGCCTTTCATCATCAACAGGCTGGCCGTGATGGCCGCCGGACGGCCGTTGTTGATGGCGTTTTCCAGGTCACCGGAGGGCCGCTTGAACAGCGCTGAAGTGCGCGCCTTGCCCTGGGCCAGTTCGATGCCGGCCACCACCGGGGCTCCATCCATGCGCAGCGCCAGGATCGGCCAACCACCGTCGTCGACGATTACCAGGGCGCAGGGCCAGCCCTTGTCAGCGGCGACTTTGCGGGCGTGTGCGGCAATCTGCTGGGCCGTCGCCAACGTCAGGATTGCCTTGTGGGCAATGCTTGCGGGTGCTTCTGCGGCCAGCGCTGCGGGTAAGGTGCAAAGACCGGCAAGCGCCAGGACCAATGATTTGACGAACATGGAAAAGCCTCTCTACTGTAAGCGTACCGCGAGCTTATCCCCGGCGAGTGGCGTCCTTGTTAGGCGCCATAACGAACTTCATTACCTTTGAGCTAATCCTGTGATGGAAATACGGCATTTCCGCTACTTCCTGGCCGTTGCCCGGCAACGCAATTTCACCCGCGCCGCCGAGCAGTTGGGCATCGCGCCACCGACCCTGAGCCGGCAGATCCAGGACATGGAAAACACCCTCGGCACCCGCCTGTTCATCCGCCGCCAGCGCGAAGTCAGCCTGACCGAGGCGGGTGCCGCGTTGCTGATCGAGGCCGAAGCCACGGTGCGCCAGTTCGAGTTTGCCCAACGCAATGCCCAGCGCGCCGGGCGTGGCGAGATCGGTCATATCGAGTTGGGGTATGTGGCATCGGCGGTGTATTCGGGGCTGTTGCAGCGCCAGGTGCAGGCGTTCTGCAAGGATTGCCCGGATGTGAGCCTGAGCGTGCGGGAAAGTCCCATGGCCGCGTTGCCAGGGCTGGTGGCGGAGGGGCGTTTTGATATTGGCTACATTCGTTCGCCGATGACCTTGCCTGATGGCGTCGACGCGGTGCGCTTGAGCAGTGAGGGGTTTGTGCTGGCGCTGCCTCAGGATTCGTGGCTGCTGGGGTTAAAGGCGATCGGTTGTGAGCATCTGCAGAACGAGACCTTTATCTTGCCCGAGCAGATCAGCGGCACGCTGCATGTGGCGGCGCAGGGCGGTTATGCGCCTCGGTTAGGGCCGCAGCCGGGTGGTTTGGTGGCGGTGATTGCGCTGGTGTCGCTGGGGCAGGGCGTGGCGGTGGTGCCGGAGTCGGTGGTGGGGCATGTGGGGTTGCCGAACGTGGTGTATCGCAGGATTGAAGGCAGCGAGGCGTCGTCGTGGCTGTCGCTGATCCACCGGCGCTTTGAAAAGGCGCCGGCGGTGGCGCGGTACATCGAGCAGGTCAAACAAACTCCAAACCTCCCGTAGCAGCTGTCGAGCCTTGGCGAGGCTGCGTGGCGGTGTGTCTGATGTACCGCTACGCAGCCTCGCCAAGGCTCGACAGCTGCTACGGAGGTGGTAATGGTTGGGTTAGATCAGTCGGGGTTGAACCGAATCCGCCAGCCGCGTCAGAATCAGGCAGCACGACACGGCCCCGGCATCCAGCACGCCCAGCGAGCGCTCGCCCAAGCGGCTGGCGCGGCCGATTTTTGCCACCAGATCCTTGGTGGAGTCGCGCCCCCGCGAAGCAGCACTTTTCATCGCCTCCAGCGCTTCACTGAACGACGCCCCCGACGCATGGGCCTGTTCAAACGCCTCCACCGCCGGAATCAACGTGTCCATCAAACACTTGTCGCCCACACCAGCCTCGGTGATGTCCTGCAACGACGTCAGCCCGCCCCGCAGCAAATGCGCAAAGGTCGCCGCGTCAATCTCCTCGCTGCCCCGCACCTCATCCGCCATGCCGATAAACAGGCTGCCATACAGCGGCCCCATGGAACCGCCGATGCCTTCCATCAGGCTCAGCGTCAACTCGTCCAGTGCTTCGGCCAGGGTCAACTGGCGGCCTTCAATGGTGCGCCCGCAATGGGCGAACCCCTTGGCCATGTTGATGCCGTGGTCGCCATCGCCAATGGCGCCGTCGACTTCGCTCAGGTACTCGCGGTTGGCAACGATCACGCTCACCAGGTCGGCGACGATGGCGCTGCCGTCGTGGGTGGAGAAATGCTGGCTCATGGTTCAGTCCGCCTGGGTCATGCCGATGGAACGGCAGGGTTGGTCGATCAGGGTTTTCAGCTCGGCGTCCAGGCCCAGCAAGGTCAGGGTCACGCCCATCATTTCCAGGGAGGTGAAGTAGTTGCCCACGTAGCAGCGGTGAATCTTCAAGCCCCTGGCCTGCAGCTGACGTTCAACCTCGGCGTAGAAAATGTAAAGCTCCATCACCGGCGTCGCGCCCAGGCCCGAGACCAGCACCACCACGCTGTCGTCCTGGCTGAAGTCGCGGTCGGCGAGGATCGGCGCGAGCATGCGCGCGGCCATGGCTTCGGCCGACTCGATAGGGATCACTTCAATGCCCGGCTCGCCGTGGTGGCCGATGCCCAATTCCATCTGGCCGTCGGGGATCTGGAAGTTCGGCTTGCCCACCGCCGCAATGGTGCAGGGCGTAAGGCCGATGCCGATGGAGCGGCAGTTGTCGACCGCCTTCTGGGCCACACGAATCACTCCGTCCAGATCGTAATGCTGGGCAGCGGCGGCACCGCCGATCTTCCACATGAAAATCTCACCGGCCACGCCACGGCGCTTGGCGATATCGGCCTTGGGCGCGGAGGCCACGTCGTCGTTGGCGACCACGGTGCGGATGCGCATGTCCTTGCTGGCGGCCATCTTCATTGCCAGCTTCACGTTCATGTTGTCGCCGGCATAGTTGCCGTACAGGCACGCCACGCCAGCACCGTGGTCGGCGGCGCGGAAGGCGTCGAAGAAGCTTTTGGCGGTGGGCGAGGAGAAAATCTCGCCGACGGCCACGGCGTCCACCAGGCCCGGGCCGACATAGCCGAGGAAGGCCGGCTCATGCCCGGAACCGCCGCCGGTCACGATGCCCACCCGGCCCTGTGGTGAAGGCTTGGCCTTGCCGATCACCCGTGGATTGGTTTCGTACTGGCGCAGCTCGGGGTGCGCGACCAGAATGCCCCGCAGCATGTCCTCGACCACCTGATCCGGATCGTTTATCACTCGATTCATAACGCGGTTTCCTGTGTTCTTGTTCTGGGTGTGGGAGCCGGGCTTGTGTGGGAGCTGGCTTGCCTGCGATTGCATCGGCTCGGTGTCACTGATAGACCGAGGCGTCTGCATCGCAGGCAAGCCAGCTCCCACAAAAAGCCAAAGCCCGGCTCCCACAGGGTTCTGTGTTATTTAGCAAGTCAGGGTTCCAGGACCACTTTAAGCGACTTGTCCCCGCGTTCCATCACTGCAAACGCTTCCTTGAAGTCCGCCAGGGCAAACTTGTGGGTCACCACGTCGCGCATGTCGATCTTGCGGTTGCCGATGAAGTCGATGGCGCGGGGGTACATGTACGGGCCCAGGTGCGAACCCAGTACGTCCAGTTCCTTGCGGTCGCCGATGATCGACCAGTCCACCGTGGCCTCGTCGTTGAACACGCTGAACTCCACGAAGCGCCCCAGCTTGCGCAGCATCGCCAGGCCCTGGTTCACCGCCTTGTGGTGCCCGGTGGCCTCGATGTAGATGTCGCAGCCGTAGCCATCGGTGATCTCGCGAATCTTCGCCATCACGTCGACTTCGGCGGGGTTCCACACTTCATCGGCGCCCATGCGCAGGGCGAGGGCGGCGCGTTCGGGTTTCATGTCGAGCACGATGAGTTTTTTCGGGTTGCGCATGCGCACCGCGCCGATGATCCCCAGGCCCAGGGTGCCGGCGCCGGCCACCACCACGATGTCGTCGAAATCCACATTCGCCCGTTCCGCCGCGTGCAGCGAACAGGCCAAGGGTTCGATCAGGATCGCTTCATCCGGGGCAATCGAGTCCGGCACTTTGTGGATGATGCCTTCCTTGGTGAAAATCATGTACTGGGCCATGGCGCCCTGGACGTTGTTCTGGAAGCCGTACAGGTCGTGCTTCTGGCACATCCAGTACTGGCCGTGGTTGCAGAAACGGCAGCCCCAGCACGGTACGATCTGCTCGGAAATCACCCGGTCGCCGACCTTCACCCCGCGCTTTTCCGCGCCCGGGCCGAGGGCAACCACGCGGCAGACGAATTCATGCCCGGGAATCATCGGCGGTTTCACATAGCGCGGCTGCTCGGCGTCGCCCCAGAACGACGGCGCGCCGCGGTAGGTCTTGATGTCGCCCATGCAGATGCCGCACAGCTCGACCTTGGTCAGGATCTCGTCGGGGCCGGGCGTCGGCACGTCGACGGTCTCCAGGCGATAGTCTTCGGGGCCGTGGCAGACCACGGCCTGCATGGTTTTCGGAATCACGGGCGACAGTTGTTCGGCGGTGCGTTCGGTAACGGTAGACATGACGATAAACCTCACGACAAAAGATCAATTACTGGATGCTGTAGCCGCCGTCGATCACCACGTTTTCCCCGGTGATCATCTGGGCGGCGTCGCTGAGCAGGTACAACGCCAGCCCGGCGATTTCTTCCGGCTGGGCAAAGCGGCCCGCCGGGATCTGCAATTTGGCCCGTTCTCCCAGCTCGCCGGCCCAGGCCTTTTTGCCCAGGGCGGTTTCAACGATGGTCGGGGAGATGGCGTTGACGTTGATGTGGGGCGCCCATTCCATCGCGAGCACCTTGGTCATGCCGACCACGGCGGCCTTGCTGGCGCAGTAGGCGACGTGACGGTCCAGGCCGATCACAGCCGCCTGGGAAGCCAGGTTGACGATGCGCCCGCTGCCCTGGGCAAGCATGTGCCTGGCGCAGGCCTGGGCCACGAAGAAGCTGGCCTTGAGGTTGATGTCGAGGGTGGTGTCCCAGGCGTTTTCGCTGACGTCCAGGGCCTTGTCCAGCAGGGCGACGCCGGCGCTGTTGACCAGGTAATCGAGGCGCTTGAAGTGATCGAATACGTAGTCGACGGTGCTCTGCACCTGGTCGAGTTGGCGCAGGTCCACGGCGATGCCGATGTTCCCGGCACCGAGGCTGGCGGCGACGTCGGCCACGGCCGGGTCGCGATCCAGCAGGGCCACCCGCGCACCGCGCTCCACCAGCAGGCTGGCACAAGCCAGACCGATCCCGGCGGCCCCGCCGGTGATCACGGCGCAGCGGCCGGTGAGGTCGAAGGCTTGATTCCAGAATCCAGACATGAACATGACTCCATTTTGACAAAGAAAACCACTGTAGGAGCCGGCTTGCCGGCGATGGCGGCCTTGAGGCAGGTGTTGATCTTGAGATCGCCATCGCCGGCAAGCCGGGCTCCTACAGGGAGCGCGCGGTCACTTGCTACCGCTGACCTGCTGATACAGCGCATCCGCATTCGCATTGGTCACCGGCACCCACGGCAGGATGTAGTTCTTGGCCGTGCCGTCACCCCATTTCACGTCCTTGCCATAGCGTTCCCAGATCACCGACTGCGGCTTGTAATCCTTGCCGGCCAACGCCCGCAATGCCACATCCAGCGCGCCCTGGGACTGCGCCTGGGCATCCTGCAGGAAGGTGGTCACTTCATCTTTCTTCGCGGCCTGGATCGCATCCGGCATGCCGTCGATGGAGGTCACCGGCACATCCTTGGATGTCAGCCCATGGGACTTCAATGCCTGCACCGCGCCAAGGGCCATGTCGTCGTTCTGCGCGATCACCCCGTTGATGCCCTTGGGGTGGGCGTTCAGCCAGTCTTCCGTCAGGGCCAGGGCCTGGGCGCGGTCCCAGTTGGCGGTTTTCTTCTCGATGATCTTGATGTCCGGGTGCTTGCCCAGCACTTCCATCTCGCCCTTTTCGCGGTCGATCTGTGCCGACTGGCCAATCGGACCCTGGATGATCACTACGTTGCCTTTACCCTTGAGCTTGTCGACCATGGCCTGGGCCTGGAGGCGGCCGCCTTCCACGTCGTCGTTGCCCACATACGGCACGTTGGCGTCAGCCACCTTGGTGTTGGAAGCGATCACCACCACGTCGTTGCTCATGGCAGCCTTGACGGTGCCGACGCCGGCCTTGGTGTCGATCGGCACGAACAGGATCGCGTCGTAGTGCTGGGTCACCATGTTTTCAATCTGGTTGTTCTGGGTCAGTGCGTCGTAGTTGCCGTCGAATACGGTCAACTGCACGGTGCCGTCCTTGACGGCCGGGTGTTCCTTCAGCTCACGCACCCAGTTCTGCATGAACTGGCCCTTGAGCCCGTACACCGCCGCGCCGATCTTGTAGGTCTTGCCATCGGCAGCCAGGGCAATGCTGCTGGCGAGCAGGGAGAGTGCCGCGACGGCGGCCAGGGAAATACCAACTTTCATGATGAGAACTCCGCTTATTGTTGTAGGTCGTTCAGTTCGGTTTTCGAGGAAAAGCGACTAGCGTTTTTTCTTGCGCCACACATCAATCAGTACTGCGAACACGATGATCAGGCCCTTGGCGACCTGCTGGTAATAGGAGGACACGCCGAGCAGGTTCAGGCCGTTGTTGATCACGCCGATCAGCAGCGCGCCAAACAGCGTGCCGACAATCGTGCCGGTGCCGCCCGACAGGCTGGTGCCGCCGATCACCACGGCGGCAATCGCGTCCAGCTCATAAGAAGTGCCGGCCTGGGGCAGGGCGGAGGTGGTGCGTGCCGACAGCACCACACCGGCCAACCCGGCGAGCAATCCCGAGACCACGTACACCGAAAACATCACCTTGCGCACACCGATCCCGGAGGTGCGCGCACTCTTCTCGTTGCCGCCCACCGCGTACACGTAACGGCCGTAAGTGGTGTAGCGCAGCACCATCCAGAAGATCAGCGCGACCACCGCGAAGATCACAATCGGCACGCCAATCGGACCGATCTTGCCGATGCCCAGCGCCAGGTAAGCGTCCGGTAGATCAGTGATCGGGCTGCCGTCGTTGAGGATGAAGGTCATGCCCCGGGCAATGCTCAACATGCCGAGGGTCGCCACGAACGGCGGGATCGACAGGTTGGCGACCATAAAGCCGTTCACCACCCCGAGCATCGCCCCGGCGAACATCCCGGCGCTGACCGCTGCCAGCACGCCATAGCCCTGGGTTGCGACCATGGCGCTGCACAGCCCGGCGAATGCCAGGATCGAGCCCACCGACAGGTCGATGCCCTTGGTCAGGATCACGTAGGTCATGCCCACGGCGAGGATCCCGTTGATCGAGGTCTGGCGCAGGATGTCCATCCAGTTGCGCCAGGTCATGAAGTATTCGCTGGCGAAGGCCATCACCAGGCACAGCAGGATAAACACCAGCGGCAGGCCGAAGCGGTCGAGGGACAGGCGCAGGCGGCTGCGCGGTGCGGTGGTGATGGGGGCGGCTGCAGGTGTAGAAAGTGATTTGGCATTCATGAGGCAAGACTCAACAAGGCTTCCTGGGAAAGGGCGGTATCGCTGCTGATGGTCACCAGCCTTCCGCCTTTGAACACGGCAATACGGTCACTCAGGTGGAGCAATTCAGGGGCTTCGGACGACACCACAATCGCCGCGCCACCGGCGCGCACGAACTGGTCCAGCAGGTGATAGATCTCCTGCTTGGCCCCCTCATCGATGCCCCGGGTGGGCTCATCGCACAGCAGGCAGATCGGCTGGGTCGACAGGCATTTGGCGAGCACCACCTTCTGCTGGTTGCCGCCGCTCATGGATTCCACCGGCAGGTCCAGGGAGGTGGTCTTGATCTGCAGGCGCTTGACCATGTCCTGGGCCAGCTGGTTTTCCTCGCGCGCATTGATCAGCGACCAGCTCGACAGCTGCTTGTACGCCGACAGCGCGATGTTCGAGAGGATGCTGCCGCTGAGCACCAGGCCGCTGTCCTTGCGGTCTTCGGTGACCAGCGACATGCCGGCCTGGATCGTCGCCTTGGGCAGGCCGATGGGCATCGGCTTGCCTTGCAGGGTCACGCTGCCGGAGTCTGGCGTGGTGAGGCCGTATATGCAGTTGAGGAATTCGCTGCGGCCCGAACCCATCAAGCCATAGATACCGAGGATCTCGCCCTGGCGCAGTTGCAGGCTGATGTCCTGGAACTCGCCGGCACGGCTCAGGCTGTCGACATCCAGGCAGCATTCGGCGGCGCATTCACGGCCCACCTTGTGATCGATGCGGGTCAGTTCCTGGCCGACGATGCCGCGCACCAGGTGGGCGCGGTCGATATCGGCCATGCGCCCGGTCTCCACAAAGGCGCCATCGCGGAAGATGCTGTAGTCGTCGGCAATCTGTGCCAGCTCACTGAGGCGGTGCGACACGTAGACGATGCCGGCGCCACGTGCGGTGAGGCGGCGGATCGCCTTGAACAGGGTTTCGGCCTCGCGTTCGCCGATGGCCGAGGTGGGCTCGTCCATGATCATTACCTGGCAGTCGTGGCTGAACGCCTTGGCGATCTCCACCAACTGGATCTGCGCCACGCTCAGGCGATGCATGGGGCTGGTGGCGTCGACGTCGAATTCCAGGCTTTCCAGCAATTGGCGAGTGCGCCGGTTCAATTCCTTGCTGTCGACGATGCAGCCGGCGCGGCGCGGTTCGCGGCCCAGCCAGATGTTTTCGGCGACGGTCATGTAGGGAATCGGTTCAAGTTCCTGGGTGATCATCGCGATCCCCGCCGCCAGTGCTTCGCTGGGGCGGTTGAACTGAACCGGTGTGCCGTTGAGCAGGATGGTCCCGGCATCACGCTGGGTGATGCCCATCAGGATGCTCAGGAAAGTCGATTTGCCTGCGCCATTGCCGCCGCACAGGGCGTGGACGCTGCCGGCCCGCAGAGAGAGGCGCCCCTCACGCAGGGCAGGGATCCCGGCGTAAGCCTTGGCGACGTGTTCAGCCTGGAGCAGTAATGGCGTGGCCATCGGCGTGTCCTCGTGCTGTGAATTCTTATTAGGTCGCACAGTCATGTTTCGCTGTGAGCATATGTGTATCAAATGAAATTCTGATCAGTCAATCTCTTTCACTGAAAAGTTGTAAATGGACGGATTTGCGCAAAGTGTGCCGGTTTAGAGGGCTTTGACTGTGAGGTCAGCTAAATCCTGCTTGACAGGGCGCCTGGAATATCCGAGAAATGACTGAGCGAAATTTCATTGAGTGATCATATGATCATTCCCCAGCACCCAAAACGGCAGCGGAGCCAAACGCCATGAACACACCTTTCCCGGTGGCTATCGGATGCGATGAAGCGGGTTATGAGCTCAAAGAACTGTTGAAGCGCCATATCGAGGCACTGGGTTACCCGGTGACCGACTTCGGCACCCACTCCACGGCGCCGGTGCTGTACCCGGACATCGCCCTGGCGGTGGCCACGGCGATCAATGCCGGCGAACAGCGGCTGGGCGTGTTGGTGTGCGGCACCGGCATCGGCATGGCCATCTCGGCCAACAAAGTCCTGGGGATTCGTGCGGCCCAGGCTCACGACACCTATTCCGCGGAGCGGGCGCGCAAGAGCAACGATGCGCAGATCCTGTCCATTGGTGCACGGGTGATCGGCGCGGAACTGGCCAAGAGCATCGTCAAGTCGTTCCTGGAGTCGGAGTTCGAAGCGGCGCGTTCCGGGGCCAAGGTCGACCGCATCAACGCGATCGAGCGTGACGGGCATCAGTAGTGGACGGAACGGGGCAAGAGTCGGGAGAATGTGCCTTTGACACCGAAACGGAAGCCCGTGCCCATGAGTGACAGTACCCAGCGCATCGCCAGCGACATCGACCTGATGACCGAAGTGGCGATGCTCTATTACCTTGAGAACGTCACTCAGGAAGCCATCGCCAAGCGCTTCGACCTGTCCCGTGCAAAAGTCAGCCGCCTGCTCAAACGCGCACGGGATGAAGGGATTGTCGAAGTGCGGGTGTTGCAGCACCCGGCGATGAACAACGAGCTGGAACAGGCGCTGGTGGATCGCTTCCAGCTGGACCGCGCCTTGATCGCGGTCGACCACAGCGACCCCGACACCCAGCGTTCGGCGGTTGCGAGCCTGGTGGCCAACTACCTGAACAAAACCCTCAGCGATGGGATGATTGTTGCGGTTGGCATGGGCCGTAACGTCGGCGCGGTGGCGGATAACGTGTTCCTGCCGGTGACTCGCAACTGCACGTTTGTGTGTGCCATTGGTGGTTCGCTCAAGGCTGGCGAATATATGAATCCCGACCATATCTGCCGGCGCCTGGCCCTGCGGTTTGGTGGCGAGAGTGAAAGCCTGTATGCGCCGGCGCTGGTGGCTAATCCGGAGTTGCGCGGTGTGTTGATCAGCAACGATACCGTGCGCTCGACCCTTGACCGTGCTCGCCGTGCCGACATGGCGTTGATTGGTATTGGCGACATGAGTGAAAACAGCAACATGGTGCGCATGGGCTGGTTTTCACCGCAGGAAATCGCCCAGGCGCGGTTGTCCGGCACGGTGGGGGACATGATGGGGTATGACTTTATCGACATTCACGGGCAGCCTGCGGTCAACGCCATCCAGGGGCGGGTGATCGGGTTGACGGTTCAGGAGTTGTTCCGGATTCCGGATGTGGTGGCGATTGCCAGTGAGAATACCAAGGCGGCGGCGACGCTGGGGGCGTTGCGGTCGGGGGTGATCAATACCTTGGCGACTACGGTGACCAATGCTCATACGATTTTGGCGTTGGATGATGCGACGCGTAAAAGCTGACACGCACGATAGATCAGTGTTTTTGTGTTGGGGGGGCATATCCGTTATTTAGGTAACGGCGTCTATTGGTTCCGCTCTTACAGCGGCTCACTTTTGAACAGCGCAAAAGTAAGCAAAACGCTCTTGCCCCACCACTCGGCACCTCGCTTGG
>NZ_JAOTOA010000004.1:0-489997 GCF_036346535.1 Pseudomonas sp. Z18(2022) | reverse complement strand
GGGCAGGGACGCCCCGTCGCGGCGGCCCGCGGAGTAATACCGGAGAGAGGGCACACCGAGCCTAGGCGAGGTGCCGAGTGGTGGGGCAAGAGCGTTTTGCTTACTTTTGCGCTTTTCAAAAGTGAGCCGCTGTAAGAGCGGAACCAATATCAGCCGTTACCTAAATAACGGATATGCCCTCGGTGTCCAGAAGCCCAGAAGCCCACCACATTGGCGTATCCTTACCCACCACCCCCAAGGCCCAACCAAAAAAATGCTGGAGATTTCCAACAACGTGCACCTCCCCGACGCCGAGATCGAGTTGACGGCCATCCGCGCCCAAGGCGCCGGCGGTCAAAACGTCAACAAAGTCTCCAGCGCCGTGCACCTGCGTTTCGACATCCCGGCCTCGTCCCTGCCTGATTTCTACAAGGAACGCCTGCTGGCCCTGCGCGACAGCCGCATCACCAGCGAAGGCGTGCTGATCCTCAAGGCCCAGCAATACCGAACCCAGGAACAGAACCGCGCCGACGCCCTCGAGCGTTTGGTCGAGCTGATCCAGAGCGCCACCAAGGTCGAAAAGAAACGCCGCCCGACCAAACCCACCCTGGGCTCAAAAAAGCGCCGCCTCGAATCCAAGACCAAACGCGGCAGCATCAAGGCCGGCCGCGGCAAGGTCGACTTCTAGCTCGCCTGCCGCTCTTCGCGATACTTCGGCGCCTGCCGGTACAGGTACAGGCTCAACAGCAACCCGCCAAACGCCGCGATCGCCGCAAACAGGAAGATCGAGGCAAACCCGAACCCCGCCGCAATCGCCCCAGCCAACGGCCCGGTGATCCCCAGCGACAAGTCGATAAACAGCGAGTACGCCCCCACCGCCGCACCCCGGCTCGAAGCGGGTACCAGGTTGACGGCCTCCACCCCCAACGCTGGAAACACCAGGGAAAACCCAAACCCGCTCAACGCCGCACCCGCCAATGCCAAATGAGGATCCGGCGCCAGCCACAGCAGCAGCAGGCCCAGGGTCTCTACCGACAAACAGGCAATCGCCACGCGAAACCCGCCAATCCGGTTGATCAAATTCCCGAACAACAACCGCGCCCCGATAAAGCTGGCACCGAACAGGCTCAGGCACAGTACGGCGTTATCCCAGTGCTGGGTCGCGTAATACAAGGTGATGAAGGTGGCGATGGTGCCAAACCCGATCGAGCCCAGCGCCAGCCCGCAACCGTGGGGCAGCACGCGCCCCAGCACATGCATGAACGGCAGGCGCTCGCCCACCACGATCGGCGCGGCGACTTTCGGCCAGGCCAGCACCAGGCCCAGCACTGCCAGCAGGATGATGCTGACGCCCATGCTCCACAGCCCGAAATGACTCACCAGCAACACCCCCAGCGGCGCGCCGATGGCCAGGGCGCCATAGCTGGCGATGCCGTTCCAGGAGATGACCTTGGCGGTGTTCGCCGCGCCCACCCGGCCAATGCCCCAGCCGATGGAGCCGGAGCCCACCAGGCTTTCGGCGCTGCCCAGCACCAGGCGGCCGATCAGCAGGCTGGTGAGGCTCAACGCCGGCAGGTGCGATAACCACGCCGAGAGCAACATGAACACGCCGCTCAACCCGCAACCCGCCAGGCCGTACATGACGGCGCGCTTGCTGCCGCGGTTATCGATGATGCGCCCGGCATAGGGCCGGCTCAGCAGGGTGGCCAGGTATTGCACGCTGATCACCAGGCCCGCGATCACGGCGCCAAAGCCCAGGTCGCTGTGCACATAGCCCGGCAATACGGCCAGGGGAATGCCGATATTCAGGTAGCCGATGAAGGTGAATAGAACGATGGAAACGACTTGCAGCGTGACCGCCATGGGGCGCTGGGTATCTGGCATGGGAGAGGTCCACTGTCGCAGCAGGAAAAGATAGGCTGCTTATGATACCGATGCTGGGCGCGCGCGGGGGCAGCAAACCAAATTTTTAGCGATCGGCGGGGTTGAGCAGTTGCGTGGTGACCAGCGCGGCGAGGGCGTTTTCCTGGGTGCCGAAGCGCTTGAGCAGGAGTGCCTGTTTTTCCGGGGTGAGGCGGTTCCACACCTCGACCATCTGCAGGGCAGTGTCGAGCACGGCGGTATCGGGGGTGGTGTCGGTCATGGCAGGGCTCACGGTGTTCAGGCGGTGTGGAAAGCGCGCAATGTCACGCTTTCCACACGGTCTGGGTACGGCACTCAGTCTGCGCTTTTGCGGTCGACCGGTTTTGCCTCTTTTGGCTCGGGCTTGCTGGCACCGGCCTGTTGCGGGGTTGGCTGCTCAGTTTCGCGCAGGCTTGGGAAGGGGAGATTAGGGATTTCGTGCATCGTCGTCGCTCCTCGCAAGATCTGTTTTATCAATCGCAGGTGATTCCGCGCTTTCAAAAAGCTTGTGCAGGATACAGCACTGTAAATGACAGAAAGATTTTATCTCCAAAAATGAACACCTCTTCATTCCCCCCGCGCAAGTGACATGGCGCCACACAGGTTCCATTGTCGTCGTACAACATCGCCTCTAACGGATTGACATCGTGGCATGGACTGAATATAACGCTAATAGTTGTATGACGACATATGACGTTACAGTTTTATAGCGCCCGTAATACGGATGCGCTCGGTCGCAGAACGTACGCCTCAAATCTAAAAATAATTAAGGTGAAGCGATGAAAATCAAAGGCATCCGTTGGTGGATGGTCGGGCTGATGACGGTCGGCCTGATTATTAACTACCTGGCCCGCAACACGCTCTCCGTCGCAGCCCCCACGCTGATGACCGACCTGAGCATCTCCACTGAGCAGTATTCCCACATCGTGGTTGCCTGGCAGGTGTGCTACGCCTTGATGCAGCCGATCGCCGGTTATGTGATCGACGCCATCGGCACCAAGATGGGCTTTGCGATCTTTGCCATTTCCTGGTCGGTGGTGTGCGCGCTGGCCGCGTTTGCCACCGGTTGGCAGAGCCTGGCGGTGGCCCGTGGCGCGCTGGGGCTGACGGAGTCGGCGGGCTTCCCCGGCGGCGTCAAGGCGATTACCGAGTGGTTCCCGGCCAAGGAGCGCTCCGTCGCCATCGGCTGGTTCAACTTTGGTTCGTCGTTTGGGGCCTTGCTGGCGCCGCCGCTGGTGGTCTGGGCGATTTTGCACAGCGGCTGGCAGTTGGCGTTCCTGATTGTCGGTGGCATCGGCCTGGTGTGGAGCGGGTTGTGGCTGCTGTTGTACAAACACCCGCGTGACCAGCGCCTGCTGGCCCAGGCCGAGCGTGAGTACATCGAAGCCGGCCAGGAGACTCACCTGAAGGACGGCGTGCAGAAGAAAGCCAGCTGGAAGCGCATTCTCAAGAGCCGCAACTTTTTCGCCATCGCCTCGGCGCGCATGCTCTCGGAACCGGCCTGGCAGACCTTCAACGCCTGGATTCCGCTGTACCTGATGACCGAGCGGCACATGAACATCAAGGAAATGGCGCTGTTCGCCTGGCTGCCGTTCCTTGCCGCCGACATCGGCTGCGTGCTGGGTGGTTACCTGAGCCCGCTGTTCCATCGCTACTTCAAGGTCTCGCTGTTCAACTCGCGCAAGCTGGTGATGCTGTTCGGTTGCCTGTGCATGATCGGCCCGGCGTGTATCGGCCTGGTGGACAGTGCCTACACCGCGATTGCCTTGCTGTGCGTCGGCGGGTTCGCCCACCAGACCTTGTCGGGGGCGCTGTTTTCCATTGCCTCGGACTCATTTGGCAAGAACGACGTGGCCACCGCCACCGGTGGCGGGCAGATGTGCGGGTTTATCGGGGCCGCGGCGTTTACCGCGGTGTTCGGGGTGCTGGTGACCAAGGTTGGCTACAGCCCGCTGTTTGTGGTGCTGGCGATCTTCGACATCATCGCCGCCATCGTCATCCTGACCGTTGCCCGGGAGATTGTTAAAGGCCCGGAGCCGACGGTCCAAGCCGGTCATGGCGGCAAGCTGCTGCCGGTTTAACCCTGGCGTTCCATCGCCGCCTTGTAGAGCGAATTCTTCGGCTGGGCAAACACCCGCGCCAGCATTGGTTCGAAGAAGCTCAGCGGCAGGGTGTCGTAGGCCGGATCGAACGCTGCCGCATCGTACTTCGCGCAGAACTCGATGGTTTGCCGGTACTGCGGATGGTCGCCAAATTGCTCGCGCAGGTGGCGGTCCATCCCCAGGTGATGGAAGAAGTAGTAGCCCTGGAAGATCCCGTGCTTTTCCACCATCCACAGGTTCTCGGGGCTCACAAACGGCTTGAGGATCGCGGCGGCGATGTCCGGGTGGTTGTACGAGCCCAGGGTGTCGCCGATGTCATGGAGCAGGGCGCACACCACATATTCTTCATCGCGCCCGTCGTGCCAGGCACGGCTGGCGGTTTGCAGCGAATGGGTCAGGCGGTCTACCGGGAAACCACCGAAGTCGCCCTCCAGCAACCGCAGATGCGCGAGGATCCGGCCGGGCAATTGCCGGGCGTAGGCGCTGAAATCCTTGGCGATGATCGCCCAGTCTTCCTGGGTGCCATCCTGCATATGGGTGAAACGGGCCTGCTGGTTCATCAAAGCCTCTCTTATTGTTCTTGAAGCGCCGGGCTAGAACGGCACTTTGCCCAGGATCATGTCGCGGTACATCACAAAATCCCCCAACAGGCTGTAGAGCGGATGCTGGAAAGTCGCCGGGCGATTCTTTTCAAAGAAGAAATGGCCAATCCAGGCAAAGCTGTAGCCCGCCACCGGCAGTGCCAGCAGCAGCCACCAGGCGCCTTTGCCAATCGCGAGGGCGAGGATGAAGATCACAAGGCTGGTGCCGATAAAGTGCAGACGACGGCAGGTGCTGTTGCCGTGCTCACTCAGGTAATACGGGTAGAAATCAGCGAAGCTATTGAATTGCCTGACATTTTCCACGGTGATCGGCCCTCTGGTTATTGTTCTGCCCGACAGATGTTCGGCGGGGAGCTTATTTGAGTCTAGAGTCATCAGTGGTAACAGCCAGTGACAATAGATGCCACTTTAGTATCCTTCGGATTCCTGGCTGTCGTTTCAGCCTTCCTTGTTAAGAAAACGCCATGAGCGAACGAACGACTTCTGCAAGCTGGGCGATGGGGATAGTCAAGGCGCTGGAGATGGACGGCCTGGATTGCCGTGCCTTGTTCAAGCAGCTCGGCCTGGATTACGCCGCGCTGAACGACCCCGATGCGCGTTTCCCCCAGGACTCCATGACCCGGCTCTGGCAGCGCGCGGTAGAGCTGTCGGGCAACCCGGCGATTGGCCTGAACATGGGCAAAGTGGTACGCCCGGCGTCGTTTCATGTGGCCGGCTACGCCTTGATGTCCAGTAACACCCTGGCCGAAGGCTTTATGCGGCTGGTGCGTTATCAGCGGATCATTGCTGAAAGTGCCGACCTGAGTTTCCGACTGTTACCCGAAGGTTATGCACTGATTCTGACGGTGCACGGCGATCACCTGCCGCCCACCCGGCAAAGTGCCGAAGCGTCTCTGGCCAGCGCCCTGGCGTTATGCGGCTGGCTGACCGGGCGTACGTTGCAGCCGCGCAAGGTGCTGGTGCAGGGCGATCAACCGGCGGACCTGGCACCCTATAAACAAGCCTTTCATGCACCGCTGGTGTTCAACGCACCCTATGACGCGCTGATCTTCGAGCGGGCGGACATGGAAGCGCCGTTGCCCACGGCGAACGAGGCGATGGCGTTGCTGCATGATCGTTTTGCCGGGGAGTACCTGGCGCGGTTTTCCGAAAGCCGGGTGACCCACAAGGCGCGCCAGGTGTTGTGCCGGTTGCTGCCCCAGGGCGAGCCCAAGCGCGAGGTGGTTGCGCAGACGCTGCACCTGTCCCAGCGCACCTTGCAGCGTCGTTTGCAGGAGGAGGGCACCAGTTTCCAGACACTTTTGGACGACACCCGCCGCGAACTGGCCGAGCAATACCTGGCGCAGCCGAGCATGACCCTGCTGGAAATTGCCTACCTGTTGGGGTTTGCCGACCCGAGCAACTTCTTCCGGGCGTTCCGCCGCTGGTTCGATGCCACGCCCGGCGAGTACCGGGCGCGGTTGCAGGCGCTGCCGGTCAGTGACGCCAAAACGCCGGAATACACAGCACAAACACCGTAATGATTTCCAGCCGGCCCAGCAGCATGCCCAGGGACAGGATCCACTTGGCGGCGTCCGGCAGGGTGGAGAAGTTACCGGCCGGGCCGATGGTTTCCCCCAGGCCCGGGCCGACGCCGGACACGGTACTGGCGGCGCCGGTCAGCGCGGTCATCCAGTCCAGGCCCAGCAACGACAGGGCCAGGGCGATGGCGCAGATGGTGATGGCGAAGAAAAACGAGAAGGTCAGGATCGACCGCACGATTTCTTCATCGAGGCGATGACCGTTGTACTTCTGCTTGATCACCGCCCGTGGGTGAATCAGCTGGTTCAGGTTTGCCTTGAGCAGGATGTAAGCCACCTGGAACCGGAAGATCTTGATGCCGCCGGCGGTGGAGCCGGAGCAACCGCCGACAAAGCCCAGATAAAAGAACAGCATCAGCGAGAAATTGCCCCAGATGCTGTAGTCCCCCAGCGCAAAGCCGGTGGTGGTCACCACCGAGGTGACGTTCACTGCCACGTGGCGCAGCGCGTCCAGCCAAGGCAGGTCAGTGGTCCACCAATACCAGGTGCCGAGCACCAGCCAGGTCACCAGCAGCAAGCCGAGCAAGCCTTGCACCTGCTGGTCCTTGATCAGCGCCCGGCGGTTGCCACGCATCGTGGCCACATACAGGGTGAACGGCAGGCTGCCCATGATCATCACCACCACCGCCACCCAGTGCACCGCCGGCTGTTTCCAGTGGGCCAGGGACTCATCGGAGGTAGAAAACCCGCCGGTGGAAATCGCCGACATCGCATGGTTGATCGCATCAAACAGGCCCATCCCGGCCCACCAGAACGCCAGGCTGCCGAGGATGGTGATGCCCACGTACGCCGCCACGATCAGGCGCGCCACCATGTGCGAGCGGGGCATGACCTTTTCCGAGCGGTCGGAGGATTCGGTCTGGAACAGGCGCATGCCGCCGATGCGCAGCAGCGGCAGGATCGCCACCGCCATGCCGATAAAGCCGATGCCACCCAGCCAGTGCAGCAGCGAGCGCCACATCAGGATGCCGGGCGACATGCTGTCCAGGCCGCTGAGCACCGTGGAGCCAGTGGCGGTGATGCCGGACATGCTTTCAAAGAACGAATCGGTGTAGCTGATGTGCTGGGTCAGCAGGAAGGGCAGTGCGGCAAAGATGCACACCACGACCCAGCTGGAGACCGTCAGCAAGTACATGTCCCGCGGGCGCAGGTGCACGTGTTCCGGGCGGCCGGGGATGACCAGGGCCAAGCCTGCCAGAAAGGTGATCAGGCTGGCCCAGAGAAATGAGGGCAGGTCTTGGGTGCGTTCGAAAATCACCAAGGTGGCCATTGGCACCACCATGGCGATCGCGAGGGTGATCAGGAAGATGCCGATAATGAAACCGATTATCCGTAAGGTCGGCAACGCCATGAGGTCCGCTCGGTGTGACAGGGAAAGGCGCCATTCTACCTGCGGTGCAGGGCAAGTAAACCGGGGGGCGATGATCCTGTGGCGAGGGAGCTTGCTCCCGTTGGACTGCGAAGCAGTCCCCAAACCTGCCGAGGCGTTTTTCTGGAAACGTGCGGTGGCTTCACTGGGGCCGCTGCGCGGCCCAACGGGAGCAAGCTCCCTCGCCACAGGTAATGTGTTCGGCTTAAAGCGGTTTGGGAGGCACAAAAAAGGCGACCCGAAGGTCGCCTCTTTCAACTCGGCAGTGATCAGAACTCGTGATCAGCGTTATCCGGGTTCAAGTCGCTGATGCCCAGCTTGCCAGCGGCCTGTTCGATCGAACCGGTCTGCTTCACCAGCGCGGCGATTGCATCACGCACGATCTGGTTGCCTTTATCGTTGCCGGCTGCGATCAACTGGTCGTAGTGCTCACCGTTGTTGGCGTGATCCACCATGACCTGGATCTTCGCTTCGGTCGACGCCAGGTCGGCCTTCAGTGTCGCATCGGCGGTCGGGTCCACCTTGGCCACCAGGGACGACAGGCTGGCGCCGGTCATTTTGGTGCCGTCGACGCGGGTGTACTCGCCCAGGTAAACGTTACGAATACCCTTGGCGTCATAGAAGTGCGAGTTGTGGGTGTTGTCGCTGAAGCAATCCTGTTCGTCTTCCGGCGAGTTGGCTTCCAGGGAAACCTTCATACGCTCACCGGCCAGTTCGCCCAGGGACAGGCTGCCCATGCCGAACAGCATTTTGCGCAGGCCATCGGTCGGCGCCTCGGCTTCCAGCGTGGCGCGGTAATTGTCTTCGACGTTGGGCTTCCAGTTGCCGACCATTTCTTCCAGGTCGCTGACCAACAGTTGGGTCACGGCGCGCAGGTAGGTACGGCGACGCTCGTTGTTACCGCCAGTCGCGCCATCACCGGTCATGTAGTCCGACGCCGGGCGGTTGCCGGCGCCCGGGCCGGTGCCGTTCAGGTCCTGGCCCCAGAGCAGGAATTCGATCGCGTGGTAGCCGGTGGCAACGTTGGCCTCGGAACCGCCCAGCTCATTCAGGCTGGCGAGTTTTTCCGGGGTGATTTCTTTCACATCGACCTTGTCTTCGCCTACTTGAATCTCGGTGTTGGCGATGATGTTGGCGGTCGCGCCCGGGTTGCCCAGAGCGTGCTCGTAGGTCTTGTCGACGTAGTCGATCAGGCCTTCGTCCAGGGGCCAGGCGTTCACCTGGCCTTCCCAGTCGTCAATGATCGTGTTGCCGAAACGGAACACTTCACTCTGCAGGTACGGCACACGGGACGCGATCCAGGCGGTACGGGCCGCTTTCAGGGTGTCGTCGTTCGGGTTGGCGAGGAAGGTGTCGATCGCGGTTTGCAGGGTTTTCGCGGTGGACTCGGCATCGCTGTACACCGCGAACACCATGTCAGCGTAATGCGCGACCACAGCCTTGGCGGCGGCCTCGTCAACCTGGCCCGCCGGGGCAGCCGCGGGGGCGGTAGTGCTGGCGGCGGCCGGGGCTTGAGGTGCGGAGGCCTTGTCTTTGCCTTCACCGCAACCGGCGAGGGAAATGGCAATGGCGAGAAGGCTGGCGGTGGCCAGGGGCATACGAATCATGGCGAACATCCTGCTTCGGTTGTTGATGGGGCACGCGGGGGGCGCGCAAAACTGCGACATAATGCGAAAGATTTGCATTTTGTGTAAAGGGTTATAAGTAGGAAATATTTAGTATCGATTTGCTGGCCGGCGGTGCGCGGGCTACCGCTGGCCAGCATGGCTTCAGAGAATGGCGGCGCTATTGCGCCTGGCCTGTTTCAGGTAGGCCACCAACTCCCGTGCCGGCAGGGGTTTGCTGTAGTGGTAACCCTGACCTTCGTGGCAGCCCTCGGAGATGATGTAGGCCTCCTGTTCGGCGGTCTCCACGCCTTCGGCGATCACCTGCATGCCGAGGCTTTTGCCGAGCTGGATGATCGCCCGCACGATGGTGGCATCGTCGTCGTCATCCAACAGGTCCTGGACGAAGCTCTTGTCGATCTTGATCTTGTCCAGCGGCAGGCTTTTCAGGTAGCTCAGGGACGAATAGCCGGTGCCGAAGTCATCAATGGCGATCAACGCCCCGGAGCGGCGCAGGCTCAGCAGGTGCTGGGCGGCGGTGCTGATGTCTTCCATCAGGCCGGTTTCGGTGACTTCCAGCTCCAGGCTGCGGGGCGGCAGGCGGTAGATTTGCAGCAGGTTATTGACCACCCGCGGCAGTTCGGCGTGGTGCAACTGCACCGTCGACAGGTTGACCGCCATGCGCAGCTCGGTGAATCCCAGGTCGTGCCATTCCCGTAGTTGTCGGCAGGCCTGGTCCAGTACCCATTCGCCGATGGCAATGATGGTGCCGTTCTGTTCCGCCAGGGGGATAAACAGGTCGGGCGGCACCAGGCCGTGTTCCGGGTGCTGCCAGCGAATCAAGGCTTCCACACCCACCACGCGGTGGTCGAGATAGCTGATCTGCGGCTGGTACACCAGGTAGAACTGTTCGCGGCTCAAGGCATCGCGCAAATCTTTTTCCAGCTCGCGGCGGCGGCGCATTTCGCTGTCGACGCTGGCGATATAGAACTGGTAGCGGTTGCGCGAGCGGCTCTTGGCCAGGGTCATGGTCTGTTCGGCTTTTTGCAGCAGCTTCTCGGTGCTGTCACCGTCTTCCGGGAACAGGGTAATGCCGATGGTGGCGCGCAGGCGGATCTGTTCGTGATCGAGGGCAAACTCCGCTTCCAGGTCATCGAGGATGCTTTGTGCCAGCTCGGCAGCTTCATAAGGCTGCTCGATATCGGCCTGCACCAGGGCGAACTGGTCGCCACCCAGGCGGGCGAGGGCACCCAGGCGCCCGCTGTGGGCGCGCAGGCGGTCGGCCAGGGCCAACAGCAACTGGTCGCCAGCCTGGTAGGTGAACTGCTCGTTGACGCTTTTGAAGTCATCCAGCCCCACACACAACACCGCGACCCTGCGCTGCCGGCGGCCGGCATCGATCAGAATCTTGTCCAGTTGCTCCTGCAGCTTCTGGCGGTTCGGCAGGCCGGTGAGAAAGTCGTATTGGGCCATGCGCAGCAGGCTGTTTTCCGCCTCATGGCGCAAATGCGTGTTGCGCTCGATGGATTCGAGCAACTGGTTGGCGGTGTTGATCCAGATCCCCAGTTCGTTTTTCTCGTGGCCCTTGAGTTGCGGGATCTTGTGCTCGCTGGGCCGGTCGGGGTTGATCGAACTCAGGTGCTCGATGATCCGCGACAGCGGCTTGGTCAGCAGCCAGTGATAGACCAGGTACAACACCAGGCCCATGGCCAGCGCCCGGAGCACACCGGAGATAAAAATGATCACTGAGCTGACGAGAAACCCTTTGCCATAGGTGGCGGTGTCGAGGGTGATGCTCAGGTCGCCGTAGTACTCGCTGTAAGGCCCGCGCCCCACCAGCGGCGTGGTGAAAGTGCGCTCCTGGCCCAGAATCAGGTCGGTGAGCCAGCGGGTGGGGGATTGTTGCAGGTCGCGGGTTTTTTCCGCGAGCATGGTTTCGTTGGGGTGGCCGATGGAAGCCATGCGCACCGCATCGTCCTGGAACAGGCCTTCGATGACCTGCATGCCCATTTCCCGGTCCAGGCTGTAGACGGCCTGGGTGGACGGGTCGCGAAACATGTCGAGGATGCGCTGGGCATCGCCGGCCACGGCCTGGCGCGTCTTGTAGGCATCAAAGACGATCTGCGCCGCGCTCAGTACCACGCCCACGGCCAATGCCGAAAGCAGTACCACCCGTAGCAACTTCACCGACAAGCTGTTTTTGAGTTCCAGCTTCAAAGGGTTATTCCTTGTTCCATGCGGGTAGCCTCAATATGCCATGAGTATTGGCAATCCCGTGATGGCAGTCAAAGGGACATTACGGCTTGTGGTGGTTTGGGTCGGGCGGGGGAATAGCGAGGCGGCTCAATCCAGCGGGCGATGGAGGTAAATACGCTGGTTTTTTTCGCTTCCCTGGATGCCAGGGAAGCGAATGCTGCGGTTCTTACGAGGTTGTTACCGGGTTCGAGTTGTCTTTCGAGCTGTTTGCCATGGATTGTGCAAGGGACATTCCCGCGTCCACAGCCATTCCTACGCCTGTCTTCACGGCGTCTATTACCACCGGGGCGGCGGCTGCGATTATCGGTGCCGCTAATGCTGCTGCACCTGCTCCTGCGATTGCCATAGGTAAACTCTCCGACATCAATAAGAGGGAAATTCCTCCTGCCACCTGCGTGGTTATTTCTTGTCATCGAGTTCCATTGGTCTTCGCCGGTTGTTGCTGTTATGTCGCGCCCACAAAAAAGCCCGGCAATCGCCGGGCTCTTTCTACTGCAAGCGGTACTTAAGCGGTGAAGGTTTTGCCTTCGAACTGCTCAGCCACGAACTTCCAGTTGACCAGGTTCCAGAACGCTTCCACATACTTTGGACGCACGTTGCGGTAGTCGATGTAGTAAGCGTGTTCCCAGACGTCGCAGGTCAGCAGCGGGGTGTCGCCGCTGGTCAGCGGGTTGCCGGCGCCGATGGTGCTGGCCAGTGCCAGGGAACCGTCAGCCTTTTTCACCAGCCAGCCCCAACCGGAACCGAAGGTGCCGACGGACGTCTTGGTGAACTCTTCCTTGAACTTGTCGAACGAACCGAAGGCTGCGTTGATTGCCTCAGCCAGTGCGCCGGTAGGTTGGCCGCCAGCGTTTGGCGCCAGGCAGTTCCAGTAGAAGGTGTGGTTCCAGACCTGAGCGGCGTTGTTGAAGATGCCGCCCGAAGAAGACTTGACGATTTCTTCCAGGGTCTTGCCTTCGAACTCGGTGCCAGGCACCAGGTTGTTCAGGTTCACGACATAGGTGTTGTGGTGCTTGTCGTGGTGATACTCCAAGGTTTCCTTGGAAATGTGCGGCTGCAGGGCATCGTGTGCGTAGGGCAGCGGCGGCAATTCGAAAGCCATGATGATTCTCCTAATCAGGTCAGTTGCGGTGAGCGCAAGGCCGATCACGGGCGGCCAAACAAGCGCCGGGGAGTTTGTACTCTTTGCGGCGCAGGGGCTGGATCATAGCACCGGGGGTGCGGCAAAACCACGCAACAACTGTGTGGGATAGAGGTTCCAGAGCGTTTTGGAATATCTACGCTGCACTGATTAATTGATAGGCCACGCTGAACATCATGGCGGCTACCAGCAGGTCCAGAATCCGCCAGGTGGCGGGGCGCGCAAGCCACGGTGCCAGCCATGCGGCGCCGAGGGCCAGGGTCATGAACCACAGCAGTGACGCGCTGGCGGCACCGGCTACGTAAGCGCCCGGTTCGGTCTGCTGGGCACCGAGGGAGCCGATCAGCAGGACCGTGTCCAGATACACGTGGGGGTTGAGCAGGGTCACCGCCAGGGCGCTGAGCATCACGGCCTTCAGCGAGCGCACCTTGAGGTTCTCGCCCTGGCCCAGGCTCTGTCTCGAGCAGGCCCGGCGCAGGGCGAGGGTGCCGTACCACAACAGGAACGCTGCACCGCCCCAACGGGCAACCGCCAGCAGTATCGGGTTATGCGCCAGCACGGTCGCCAGGCCGAACACACCAGCGGCCACCAGGATCGCGTCGCACACTACGCACAATGCCGCCACGGGCAGGTGATGTTCACGGCGCAGGCTTTGTGCCAAAACAAAGGCGTTCTGGGTGCCGATGGCCATGATCAAACCAAAGGCCACCAGCAGGCCATTCATATAGCTTTGCCACATAGGATTTACTCCGCGCCCGCCGCCAATTGCCGCAACACCGTCATGGCGCGCTCGGCATCGGCGCGGCCGACAAACAGGTGATCGTGGTAGTAGCCGGCAATCACGTTGCAACTGATGCCGGCCTTGCCCAGGGCCGTGGCGAACGCGGCAGTCAGGCCCACGGCCTCCAGGGCCGAATGCACGTTGAGGGTGATCCACGCCGCCACGTACTCGAACGCCAGCCCGGCCTGTTCGGCCTGCTGGCGTTCGACGATCAGCGTCAGGCCTTCCTGCTCGCGGAAGCTGCCGATCACCTCGCATCCTTCGGGGATGCGGCTGTCGGCCAGGGTGCAGAACACGTAGTCGCCGTCGTTGAGCTGTGGGCTCATGCTGCGCAGCAGGGTTGCCAGGGCGGTTTCGCCAGCCATGTGGGAGATCCTTGAATAAGAAGAAGCGATGCTGGCTATTCTCCGGTGCAAGGCTGTATAAGAAAAACCAATATTGCTGATCGCTCATTAGGAAAACTGATGTTCGACTATAAATTGCTTTCCGCCCTGGCGGCGGTGGTGGAACAGGCCGGCTTTGAGCGGGGCGCCCAAGTGCTGGGAATCTCCCAATCGGCCATTTCCCAGCGCATCAAGCTGCTGGAAGCACGCGTCGGCCAACCAGTGCTGGTCCGTGCCACGCCGCCGACGCCCACCGAAATCGGCCGCCGCCTGCTCAACCACGTGCAACAAGTGCGGCTGCTGGAGCGCGACCTGCAAAGCCAGGTGCCCGCGCTGGATGAAGAGGGCATGCCCGAGCGCCTGCGTATCGCCTTGAATGCCGACAGCCTGGCCACCTGGTGGGCCGAGGCGGTGAGCGACTTCTGCGCCGAGCAGCACCTGCTGCTGGACCTAGTGGTAGAAGACCAGACCGTGGGCCTCAAACGCATGCGCGCCGGCGAGGTGGCGGCCTGCATCTGCGCCAGCGAACGCCCGGTGGCCGGCGCCCGCAGCCTGTTGCTCGGTGCCATGCGTTACCGGGCGCTGGCCAGCCCGGCTTTTGTTGCACGGCACTTTCCCGAGGGCGTACGCGCCGATCAACTGGCCCGTACGCCGGCGCTGGTGTTCGGCCCGGATGATTTCCTGCAGCATCGCTACCTGGCGTCCCTGGGCGTGGACGGTGGTTTCGAACACCATTTATGCCCATCGTCCGAAGGCTTTATCCGCCTGACGGAAGCCGGATTGGGCTGGGGCCTGGTGCCTGAATTACAGGTGCGCGATCAATTGGAAAGGGGCGTGCTGGTTGAGTTATTGCCAGATAAGCCGATCGATGTGCCGCTGTACTGGCATCATTGGCGCAGTGGTGGACAATTGCTGGGCTTGTTGACGGACCATCTGGCGCAAACAACGGGGCAATGGTTGGTGCCGTTGGAGTGATGGCCAGCGTCAAGGCAACAGCGATGAAAAACGAAAGAATGCGGAGTAAGTCATGAAAATTCTGGTCACCGGCGCAAGCGGCTTCATTGGCGGGCGTTTTGCGCGTTTCGCCCTGGAGCAGGGCCTGGACGTGCGGGTCAACGGGCGGCGGGCCGAAGGTGTGGAGCACCTGGTGCGGCGCGGCGCCGAGTTTATCCAGGGTGATTTGAATGATCCGGACCTGGTGCGCGAGTTGTGCCGCGACGTCGAGGCCGTGGTGCATTGCGCCGGGGCCGTGGGGCTGTGGGGGCGTTACCAGGATTTCCATCAGGGCAATGTGCTGGTCACCGAGAACGTGGTGGAAGCCTGCCTGAAGCAGCGGGTCGGGCGCCTGGTGCACCTGTCGTCACCCTCGATCTATTTCGATGGCCGCGACCACCTGGGGCTGACTGAAGAGCAAGTGCCCAAGCGCTTCAAGCATCCGTACGCGGCCACCAAATACCTGGCGGAACAAAAGGTGTTCGGTGCCCAGGAATTCGGCCTCGAAGTGCTGGCCCTGCGCCCGCGCTTTGTCACGGGCGCCGGTGACATGAGCATCTTCCCGCGCCTGTTGAAAATGCAGCGCAAGAACCGCCTGGCGATCGTCGGCGATGGCCTGAACAAGGTCGATTTCACCAGCGTGCACAACCTCAATGAAGCCCTGCTCAGCGGTTTGCTGGCGACGGGCTCGGCGCTGGGCAAGGCCTATAACATCAGCAACGGCACCCCGGTGCCGGTGTGGGATGTGGTGAACTACGTGATGCGCCAGATGGACATGCCCCAGGTCACGCGTTACCGGTCCTACGGCCTGTCCTACAGTGTTGCGGCGCTGAACGAAGCCTTCTGTGCCCTGTGGCCAGGGCGTCCGGAACCCGCCTTGTCACGGCTGGGCATGCAGGTAATGAACAAAGATTTCACCCTCGACATCACCCGCGCACGGCATTATCTCGACTACCAGCCCAAGGTCAGCCTGTGGGCGGCCCTCGACGAGTTTTGCAGTTGGTGGAAAGCCCAGGACGTGGGGCTTAAATAACCGGCAACACACCGGGAACCGAATTTGCGACCCAGGGTCGATCAGTGCGGCAGGCCGGGGTTTATACTCCGGCGCTTGGCTATCCATATGCCACCTCAAAGGTTTGAAGGTTGATTCATGCGTAACGATGCTAACGACGACTTTGACAATGTTCCCAGCCTGCGGGCTGATACCTCGGACGACGATGATTTCGAGCCTTCACCGGCCACGTCCGTGCGCTCCCGGCCAGCGCCGGTAGTCAAGGTCAAGAGCGCCAGTACCGGGCCATTGTGGGCATTGGTCGGCGCGCTGCTGTTCGCCTTCGCAGGCCTTGCCTGGTGGAGCTTCCAGCAGATTTCCCTGATGGGCCAGCAACTGGTGGCGACCCAGGAAAGCTTCGCACGCATCAGTGAGGAAGCAGCGGGGCGCCTGCAGGACATTTCCGGCAAGGTGGTGGCCAGCGAGGCCAGTGTGAACAACGGCAGTGAGGCCCTGAAACTGCAGATCAAGCAGCTGGAAACCCAGTTGCTGGAGCAGGGCAAGCAGCAGCTGGGTGTGGCCGGCCAGGCGACTGACCTCGATAAACGCCTTGAGCAGATGACCGCCAGCACCACCCAACTGGCCGGCGCCAATGCGCAATTGCAAGGCCAGGTCCAGGCGTTGACGGACGCCGTGGCAACCCTCAAGTCCCGGGACACTGAGTTCAAGGAGCTTTCCGCCGACGTCGCCGCGCTGAAAAAGCAGGGCAACCCTGCGGCCGCGATTGCCCGCCTGGAGCAGGACCTCGTGGTGCTCAAGAGCGAACAGGACAGCCGTCCGGCCGCCTCCGACGGCCCGTCCACCAAGGAGTTCGACGTGTTCCGCATCCAGACCACGCGCAACGTCACCACCTTGCAGAGCCAGGTGCAGAACCTGCAGCAGCAGATCAACCAGCCGAAGCCGTAAGCCCGTCCTGTAGGAGCAAGCTTGCTCGCGAAGGTCGTTAACGATGACGTGTTTATTCTGAATAAACGGGTTGTTTTGGCGTGCTACGCGAGCAAGCTCGGCTCCACACAGGAAGAGGCACAATCAATGTCACCATCCGGTGACATTTCCCACCTCCTTCGTTACTTGCCCTCGCCCCGCCCTTGTTTAGACTCCGGGCATCCCGCACATAATAAAAAGGGCTGATCATGACCACGCAACCACTGCCTGCCAGTAGTTGGCTTAACGCACCTGCCCATCACGCCTGGCTTGCCACTGAAGGCCAGCGCCTGCTGTCATTCGCCAAGGCTTCCAGGCTGCCTGAAGGCTTCGGCAACCTCGACGACCGCGGCGTCTTGCCGCCCGATGCCGTCGCCGAAACCATGAACACTGCCCGCATGACCCACAGCTTCGCCATGGCCCACGGCCTCGGTTTGCCCGGTTACGCCGAGCTGGTGGAGCACGGGGTTGCCGCGCTCAGCGGCCCGTTGCGCGATGCCCGGCACGGCGGCTGGTTCGCCAAGCCGAATGCCTGCGATGGCAACACCGGCAAGGCCGCCTACCTGCACGCCTTTGTGGCCCTGGCGGCCAGCTCGGCGGTAGTGGCCGGCGCTCCCGGCGCGCAAACCTTACTCAACGACGCCACTCACATCATCGACCAGTACTTCTGGAGCGAAGAGGAGGGCGCGATGCTCGAATCCTTTGCCCAGGACTGGAGCGGCCTGGAAGCCTATCGCGGTGCCAACAGCAATATGCACGCCACCGAGGCGTTCCTGGCCCTGGCCGATGTCACCGGCGAAACCCGCTGGCTGGACCGGGCACTGCGCATCGTCGAGCGAATTATTCACACCCATGCGGCGGAAAACCGGGACATGGTGATCGAGCATTTCGACAGCCACTGGCAACCCCTGCGCGGTTACAACGAAGACAACCCGGCCGATGGCTTTCGCCCTTACGGGATCACCCCCGGCCACGGCTTCGAATGGGCGCGGCTGGTATTGCACCTTGAGGCCGCGCGCCTGGACGCCGGCCTCGTCACCCCTGACTGGTTGTTGACCGACGCCAAGGGCCTGTTCGCCAGCGCCTGCGAATATGCCTGGGCCGTCGACGGCGCGCCCGGCATTGTCTACACCCTCGACTGGAGCCAGCGCCCAGTGGTGCGCGAGCGCCTGCACTGGACCCATTGCGAAGCCAGCGCCGCTGCCCAGGCGCTGCTCAAACGCACGGGAGAACTGCATTACGAAACCTGGTACCGGCGCTTCTGGGAGTTCTGTGAAAGCCATTTCATCGACCGAACCCACGGCAGCTGGCACCACGAACTGAGCCCGAAAAACCAGCCCAGCAGCAAGATCTGGGGTGGCAAGCCGGACCTCTATCATGCCTGGCAGTCTGTATTGCTGCCGGGTCTACCCTTGTCACCCAGCATGGCCAGTGCCGTGGCCGCCGGGCGTTATGTCACCAAGTGGTGACATTTTGGCGTCCCTTTGTTACCTGCACCTGAAAAATCCCTGTTTAAACTCGTTTGCAGCGCAAGCACCGACTTGCATGCATAACAACAAGAAAAAAGGTACTCAGATGAAAGCGATCAGTCGCCTCGCCGTAGCTATTTCCGTTGCCTCGTTGTTTCCCCTCAGTGCATTTGCCGCCGACTCGAAAGGGACGGTTGAAGTTGTGCATTGGTGGACCTCGGGTGGCGAGAAAGCGGCAGTAGATGTCCTGAAGGCCCAAGTTGAAAAAGACGGTTTCACCTGGAAAGACGGTGCCGTCGCCGGCGGTGGCGGTTCCACTGCCATGACCGTGCTGAAAAGCCGCGCCGTTGCTGGCAACCCGCCAGGCATGGCCCAGATCAAAGGCCCCGACATCCAGGAATGGGCGTCCACCGGGCTGCTCGACACCGACGTCCTGAAGGCTCCCGCCAAAGAAGAAAAGTGGGACTCCCTGCTGGACAAGAAAGTCTCCGACACCGTGAAGTACGACGGTGATTACGTGGCCGTGCCGGTGAACATCCACCGCGTCAACTGGCTGTGGATCAACCCGGAAGTCTTCAAAAAAGCCGGTATCACCAAAAACCCGACCACCCTCGAAGAGTTCTACGCCGCTGGCGACAAGCTGAAAAAAGCCGGCTTCATTGCGCTCGCCCACGGTGGCCAGCCTTGGCAGGACAGCACCGTTTTCGAAGCGGTCGTGCTCTCGGTCATGGGGGCTGATGGTTACAAGAAAGCCCTGGTGGACCTGGACGAAAAAGCCCTGACCGGCCCTGAAATGATCAAGTCCCTGACCGAGCTGAAAAAAGTCGCGACCTACATGGACGCCGACGGCAAAGGCCAGGACTGGAACCTGGAAGCCGCCAAAGTCATCAACGGCAAGGCCGGCATGCAGATCATGGGTGACTGGGCCAAGAGTGAATGGACCGCCGCCAAGAAAGTCGCCGGCAAAGACTACGAGTGCGTAGCCTTCCCGGGCACCGACAAGGCGTTCACCTACAACATCGACTCCCTCGCCGTGTTCAAGCAGAAAGACAAAGGCACTGCTGCCGGCCAGCAGGACATCGCCAAGGTCGTACTGAGCGAAAACTTCCAGAAAGTCTTCAGCATCAACAAGGGCTCGATCCCGGTTCGTATCGACATGTTGCAAGACATGGGCAAATACGGCTTCGACTCCTGCGCCCAGACCGCCGCCAAGGACTTCCTGGCGGATGCCAAGACTGGCGGCCTGCAGCCAAGCATGGCCCACAACATGGCAACCACGCTGGCGGTACAAGGCGCGTTCTTTGATGTTGTGACCAACTACATCAACGACCCGAAAGCAGACCCTGCTGATACCGCGAAGAAACTGTACAACGCGATCAAGTCTGCCAAGTAACGGTTAGTACTGAATGGCCTTGCGGGGGGACCCCTAACCCCCGCAAGGCATGTTCCTGTAGTCCTTTTTCCCTGTACTGGATTTTCCCATGAGTTCTGTTGCTGTGTTCAGCAAAGCCTCGCCGTTCGATGCACTGCAGCGCTGGCTACCCAAACTGGTGCTGGCGCCGAGCATGTTCATCGTTCTGGTGGGCTTCTATGGCTACATCCTGTGGACGTTCGTGCTGTCGTTCACTAACTCGACTTTCCTGCCGACCTACAAGTTCGTGGGCCTGGCTCAATATGCGCGCTTGTTCGACAACGACCGCTGGTGGGTCGCGAGCAAGAACCTGGCGGTGTTCGGTGGCATGTTCATCGGTATCACCCTGGTGATCGGCGTGACCCTGGCGATTTTCCTCGACCAGAAAATCCGCCGCGAAGGCTTTATCCGCACCATTTACCTGTACCCGATGGCGCTCTCGATGATCGTCACCGGTACCGCCTGGAAATGGCTGCTCAACCCGGGCATGGGCCTGGACAAATTGCTGCGTGACTGGGGCTGGGAAGGCTTTCGCCTCGACTGGCTGATCGACCCGGACCGTGTGGTGTATTGCCTGGTGATCGCTGCTGTATGGCAAGCCTCGGGCTTCATCATGGCGATGTTCCTCGCCGGCCTGCGCGGTGTTGATCAGTCGATCATCCGTGCCGCGCAGATCGACGGTGCAAGCATGCCGCGCATCTACTGGAAAGTGGTGCTGCCAAGCCTGCGTCCGGTGTTCTTCAGTGCGGTGATGATCCTGGCGCACATCGCGATCAAGAGCTTCGACCTGGTGGCGGCGATGACCGCAGGCGGTCCGGGTTACTCTTCCGACCTGCCAGCGATGTTCATGTACTCGTTCACCTTCAGCCGCGGCCAGATGGGCATGGGCTCGGCCAGTGCGATTCTGATGCTCGGTGCGATTCTCGCAATCATCGTGCCTTACCTGTACTCCGAGCTAAGGACCAAGCGTAATGACTAGTCTTGTCGGCAAACCTGCCATCAGCCTGAGCCGCATCGCGATCTACGCGGTGCTGATCCTCGCTGTACTGCTGTACCTGGTGCCGTTGGTGGTCATGTTGCTCACCAGCTTCAAGACCCCGGAAGACATCAGCACCGGCAACCTGCTGAGCTGGCCCACCGTGGTCACCGGCATCGGCTGGGTGAAAGCCTGGGCCACGGTTGACGGTTACTTCTGGAACTCGATCAAGATCACCGTTCCGGCCGTACTGATCTCCACCGCCATCGGTGCGTTGAACGGCTACGTGCTGTCGATGTGGCGCTTTCGCGGTTCGCAGTTGTTCTTCGGCCTGTTGCTGTTCGGCTGCTTCCTGCCGTTCCAGACCGTGCTGCTGCCTGCCTCGTTCACCCTCGGCAAGATGGGCCTGGCCAGCACCACCACGGGCCTGGTGTTCGTGCACATCGTCTATGGACTGGCGTTTACTACACTGTTCTTCCGTAACTACTACGTCAGCATTCCCGATGCACTGGTGAAAGCGGCACGCCTGGATGGCGCGGGGTTCTTCACGATCTTCCGCCTGATCATCCTGCCGATGTCGACACCGATCATCATGGTGTGCCTGATCTGGCAGTTCACGCAGATCTGGAACGACTTCCTGTTCGGCGTGGTGTTCTCCAGCGGTGACTCGCAGCCCATCACGGTGGCGCTGAACAACCTGGTCAACACCAGCACCGGGGTCAAGGAATATAACGTTGATATGGCGGCGGCGATGATCGCCGGGCTGCCGACCCTGCTGGTCTATGTGGTCGCAGGCAAGTATTTCGTGCGCGGCCTGACGGCCGGCGCGGTCAAGGGGTAATCATGGCAACGCTTGAACTTCGTAACGTAAACAAGACCTACGGTGCCGGCCTGCCGGACACCCTGAAGAACATCGAACTGTCGATCAAGGAAGGTGAGTTCCTGATCCTGGTCGGGCCTTCGGGTTGCGGCAAATCGACCCTGATGAACTGCATCGCCGGCCTGGAAAACATCACTGGCGGCGCGATCATGATCGGCGACCAGGACGTCAGCGGCATGAGCCCCAAGGATCGTGACATCGCGATGGTGTTCCAGTCCTACGCGCTGTACCCGACCATGAGCGTGCGCGAGAATATCGAGTTCGGCCTGAAGATTCGCAAAATGCCCCAGGCGGCCATCGACGAAGAAGTGGCGCGGGTGGCCAAGCTGCTGCAGATCGAGCACCTGCTCAATCGCAAGCCGGGCCAGCTTTCCGGCGGCCAGCAACAGCGTGTGGCCATGGGCCGTGCACTGGCGCGTCGCCCGAAGATCTACCTGTTCGACGAACCACTGTCCAACCTCGACGCCAAGCTGCGGGTCGAGATGCGTACCGAAATGAAGTTGATGCACCAGCGTCTGAAAACCACCACTGTCTACGTCACCCACGATCAGATCGAAGCGATGACCCTGGGCGACAAAGTGGCGGTGATGAAGGACGGCATCATCCAACAGTTCGGTACGCCGAAAGAAATCTACAACGACCCGGCCAACCTATTTGTGGCCAGCTTTATCGGTTCGCCGCCGATGAACTTCATTCCACTGCGCCTGCAACGCAAGGACGGCCGCCTGGTGGCGTTGCTGGACAGCGGCCAGGCCCGTTGTGAATTGCCGTTGAACATGAGCGATGCAGGCCTTGAAGACCGCGAAGTGATCCTGGGCCTGCGCCCGGAGCAGATCGTGCTGGCCGCCGCCGAAGCTACCGGCGCACCGACCATTCGGGCCGAGGTGCAAGTCACCGAGCCGACGGGGCCGGACACTCTGGTGTTCGTGCAAATCAATGACACCAAGGTCTGCTGCCGCCTTGCGCCTGATGTGGCGCCACAGGTGGGCGAGACCCTGACCTTGCAGTTCGATCCGGCCAAGGTGTTGCTGTTCGACGCCAAGACCGGTGAGCGTTTGGGCACTGCCGCTTCGTTGCCCGCACAGGACCGTGCCGACAACGTCGCTCAATTCAAGGGACGTTGAATGGCAGGAGCGGGCACGCTCCTGTCGGGGACCTAAGGACAAAGAAGTAAACCGCGTTAGATAAAAACAGTTAATAACAATAAAGACGAGGATGTAGGGATGAAAAAGCAACACAACAACACCCGGCTGATCTGCCAACTGTCAGCAGCAGCAGCCCTGGTATTGTCCGCCAATGCGATGGCGGCCGATGCATTCAGCTCCGATTCCAAGTGGATGACCGGCGATTGGGGCGGTGAGCGTACCAAGCTGATCGAGCAAGGTATCGACATCAAGGCGGATTACGTTGGTGAAGTCGGTGGCAACCTCAGCGGTGGCTACAACAACGACAAAACTGCCCGTTACGCTGACCAGTTCGGTCTGGGCGTAGCACTGGACCTGGACAAGCTGTGGGGCTGGAGCAACACCCAGGCCAAGATCCAGTTGACCAATCGTAATGGCGCGAACATCTCCAACGACCGTATCGGTGACCCGCGTGCCGGCACCTTGAGTTCGTCTCAAGAAGTCGATGGCCGTGGCCACATGGTGCGTCTGACGCAGTTCTGGATTCAGCACCAGATGTTCGACAACAAGCTGGACGTGAAACTCGGTTACTTCGGTGAAGGCGAAGACTTCAACACCTTCCCGTGCGACTTCCAGAACCTGTCGTTCTGCGGCTCCCAGGTCGGTAACTATGTAAACACCTGGTACAACTGGCCAGTCAGCCAGGCGGCTATCCGCGTGAAGTACAACATCACGCCTGAGCTGTATGCGCAAATCGGTGCGTACAACCAGAACCCGTCGCAGCTGGAGCACGGCAACGGCTTCAAACTCAGCGGCAGCGGCACCAAGGGCACCGTATTGCCGGTGGAATTGGTCTGGTCGCCTAAGGTCAATGGCCTGCCGGGCGAATACCGTGTGGGTTACTACAAGAGCACCGCCGACGCTACCGACGTACGTGAAGACGTCAACGGTAACGATGCTGGCACCACCGGCGCGGCCTTCCGTGTTCGCAGCAGCAAAAGCGGTTACTGGGGCGTTCTGCAACAGCAGCTCACCACCCACAATGGCGATGCTTCCCGCGGCTTGAACATCGCGGCCAACGTCACCTTCCACGACAAAGACACCAACCTGGTCGACAACTACCAGTCGCTGATGCTTGTGTATAAGGGCCCATTCGACGCACGTACCAAAGATGACGTGGGTATCGGTGTCTCCCGCATCCACGCCAACAGTGACGTGAAGAAAAACGCCGAGTTGCTCAATGCCGCTGGCGGTTTCACCGACTACGACCAATCGGGTTACGCGCCACTGCGTAACACTGAATACAACGTCGAACTGAACTACGGCTTCCACGTCACCAACTGGCTGACCGTGCGTCCTAACCTGCAATACATCGCCAACCCAGGCGGCGTGAAGCAGGTCGACAACGCAGTAGTCGCGGGCCTGAAAATTCAGTCTACGTTCTAACGTTGTTGCGATAAGCTCCTTCTCTCTGTGCGCATTTTGCGGGTAGCCATGGCTATCCGCTTTTTTTTGTGTGGGAGCTGGCTTGCCTGCGATGGCATCGCCTCGGTGCCTCTGATACACCGTGGGGCCCGCATCGCAGGCAAGCCAGCTCCTACAACGCTATTCAGGACCGTGGCACATGCATGAGCATCCGCTGCAACGCTTTTTCAAATCCCTGCGGGAGCGACCGGTATTCGCCTGGGAGCGCTTTCAGATGCGCGACGTGTTGGTGATCGATCACCCGCTCTGCCAGGCGGTGTTCAGTCGCCAGGGCGCGCAATTGCTGCACTTTCAGCCCAAGGGCCAGAAACCCTGGCTGTGGTGCGCGGCCAAGTGGCCGCAGGTCGGCGCCATTCGTGGCGGCGTGCCGGTGTGCTGGCCGTGGTATGGCCGTCATCCCAGCGAAAACGCCTGGCCGTCCCATGGCTGGGCACGGCTGATCGACTGGAAACTGCTGGACAGCAGCACTGACGACGACGGTGTACGTTTGCACTGGCAATTGCAGCTATGCGATTGGCAGGTGGACCTGCATGCACACCTGGGGGAAACCCTGGAACTGCGCCTGGCCACCGAGCACCAGGACGAACTGCCGTGCCAGTTGAGCCATGCTTTGCACGCCTATTGGCGGATTGGCAACGTCGGTGAGATAGCGCTGTCTGGGCTCGATGGGGCGCAAGGTTACGATCAGCTCAACCGCCAGGCTTGCCAGCAGGAAGGTGAGTTACGGGTCGATGGCGGCTGTCAGCGGGTGTTCCAGCACGAGGGTGAGTTGCACCTCAAGGACCATGCCTGGCAGCGCGAATTGTGCATCGATACCGGCGAGAGTGCCGACACGGTGGTGTGGCATCCAGGGAGCCGGCCGTTGCTGGGGGTGAGTTTCAACGAGGCTTCGGGGTTTGTGTGCGTGGAGTCGGCGATGGCCGGGGCGAGTCTGGCGCCGGGGGAGAGGGCGCATTTGAGTTTGCAGGCCAGGGCCGGGGTTTAGCGGTGTGACAAATGGCTCTTTTGTGGCGAGGGAGCTTGCTCCCGCTGGGGCGCGAAGCGCCCCCTGAATCAGGCAATTGAGTTCTTTTTGAAAGACTGCGATGGAGCTATTGGGGCCGCTTCGCAGCCCAGCGGGAGCAAGCTCCCTCGCCACAGAAAGCGTTCCACAGCCTAGTTGAATTCATCCCCAACCGGATACCGACTGTCGTTCAAACTCTCTTTGATCTTGCGCAAATGCGGCTGGAAATCCACCCCGCGACGCAAGGTCATGCCGGTGGCCAGCACATCCAGCACCGTCAACTGAATGATCCGCGACGTCATCGGCATGTAGATGTCGGTGTCTTCCGGCAGCGGAATGTTCAGGCTCACGGTACTGACCTTGGCCAGCGGCGAGTTCTCGGCGGTCACACCCAATACCGAGGCACCGTTCTCCCGCGCGATACGCGCCACTTCCACCAACTCACGGGTACGCCCGGTGTAGGAAATGATCACGAACAACTCCCCGGTGTGGGCCACCGAGGCGATCATCCGTTGCATCAGCACATCGGCATGGGCCGTGACCGACAGGTTGAAACGGAAGAACTTGTGCAGCGCGTCCATGGCCACCGGCGCCGAAGCCCCCAGGCCAAAGAAGTGGATCTGCCGGGCCTGGATCAGCAGGTCCACGGCCTTGCTGATCAGGGCCGGGTCCAGGGCCTGGCAGGCGCTGTCGAGGGACGCGATGGCGCTGCCAAAGATCTTCTGGGTGTAGGCCTCAGGGTTATCATCGGCTTCCACTGCGCGGCTGACGTACGCCGCGCCACTGGCCAGACTTTGCGCCAGCTGCAATTTAAGTTCAGGGTAACCACTCACGCCGAACGAGCGGCAGAAGCGGTTCACCGTAGGTTCGCTGACCGAAGCGGCCTGGGCGAGGGCGGCGATAGAGAAGCGGGTCGCCTGCTGCGGGTTGAGCAGGATGACCTCGGCGACTTTACGTTCAGCCTTGTTCAGTTCATCGAGGCGTTTCTGGATCTGTTCCAGTAGATTTCGCACGCGGTCCATTCATGTTTCCTTAGGGCGACGATGCAAATAAGGGTCGTCAACCAATCGACGAGCGGCCCTTTGCGGTGGCCTATCCTACTGAGGGTAGTTGAACACCACCACTCGGAATACGTTTTTCGGGAAAATGTTGTGGTTATTACTACATTTTTCCTTGAGTGATGCCTTAAAAAAAGGTATTTGTAGCTTAACTTGATAAAAGAACAAACATCATGCCTTCGATAACCGTAGAACCCTGCACCTTTGCCCTGTTTGGCGCCTTGGGTGATCTGGCGCTGCGCAAGTTATTTCCTGCCCTGTATCAACTCGATGGTGCGGGCCTCCTGCACGAAGACACACGCATCCTGGCCCTGGCCCGTGAGGCCGGTTCCGAGCAACAGCACCTGGCCCACATCGAAAAAGAACTGCGCAGCTACGTTGGCAAGGAACTGGACGAAACCGTCGCCCAGCGTTTCCTGGCCCGCCTGACGTACCTGCACGTCGACTTCCTGAAGGCCGACGACTATGTCGCCCTGGCAGAAAACGCCGGCACCGAACAACGCCTGATTGCCTACTTCGCCACCCCGGCGGCGGTGTACGGCGCGATCTGCGAAAACCTCTCCAAGGTCGGCCTGGCGGAAAACACCCGGGTGGTCCTGGAAAAACCCATCGGTTCGGACCTGGATTCCTCGCGCAAGGTCAACGACGCCGTGGCGCAGTTTTTCCCGGAAAACCGCACCTACCGCATCGACCACTACCTGGGCAAAGAAACGGTCCAGAACCTGATCGCCCTGCGGTTTGCCAACAGCCTGTTTGAAACCCAGTGGAACCAGAACTACATCTCCCACGTGGAAATCACCGTGGCCGAGCAGGTCGGCATCGAAGGTCGCTGGGGTTATTTCGACAAGGCCGGGCAACTGCGGGACATGATCCAGAATCACCTGCTGCAGCTGCTGTGCCTGATCGCCATGGACCCGCCGGCCGACCTGTCTGCCGACAGTATTCGTGACGAGAAGGTCAAGGTGCTCAAGGCCCTGGCGCCCATCAGCCCGGACGGCCTGACCACCCAGGTGGTGCGCGGCCAGTACATCGCCGGCTACAGCGCCGGCAAGCCGGTGCCGGGTTACCTGGAAGAAGAGAATTCCAATACCCAGAGCGACACCGAAACCTTCGTCGCCCTGCGGGCCGATATTCGTAACTGGCGTTGGGCCGGGGTGCCGTTCTACCTGCGCACCGGCAAGCGCATGCCGCAAAAGCTGTCGCAGATCGTCATCCATTTCAAGGAACCGTCCCACTACATCTTCGCCCCCGAGCAGCGCTTGCAGATCAGCAACAAACTGATCATCCGCCTGCAACCGGACGAAGGTATTTCCTTGCGGGTGATGACCAAGGAGCAGGGCCTGGACAAGGGCATGCAACTGCGCAGCGGGCCGCTGCAACTGAATTTTTCCGACACCTATCGCAGCGCGCGGATTCCCGATGCCTACGAGCGGTTGTTACTTGAAGTCATGCGCGGCAACCAGAACCTGTTTGTGCGCAAAGATGAAATCGAAGCCGCGTGGAAATGGTGTGACCAGTTGATCGCCGGGTGGAAAAAATCCGGTGATGCGCCCAAGCCGTATGCGGCGGGGTCCTGGGGGCCGATGAGCTCGATTGCACTGATCACGCGGGACGGGAGGTCTTGGTATGGCGATATCTGAACTGAAACTGCCTCAGGGCGTGACTGCCCATGAGTACCGCAACCCGGTGCTGCTGGCCGACGGCCTGGCCAACGACGTGGCCGAACAGCTGCGCACGGCCATCAGTGCCCGTGGCGAAGCGACCCTGGTGGTGTCCGGCGGCCGCAGCCCGGTGGCGTTCTTCCAGAACCTCGCCAAGCAAGGCCTGGACTGGTCCAAGGTGACCATCACCCTGGCCGACGAGCGCTGGGTACCGGTGGAACATGCCGACAGCAATGCTGGCCTGTTGAAAAAGTATTTGCTGCAAGGCCCGGCGGCCAAGGCGAAGTTTTTGAGCCTGTACAGCGTTGCTGCCACCCTTGACGAAGCTGCCGAGCAGGCCGATCGCCTGCTGGCCGAGTTGCCGGCAATTGACGTGCTGGTACTGGGCATGGGCGACGACGGCCACACTGCGTCGCTGTTCCCCAACAGCCCGAACCTGGCTGAAGCATTGAAGCCGGACGGTAGCCGCCGTTGCTGGCCGATGCTGGCGCCGACCGTGCCGCACCAGCGCCTGACCATGAGTCGCGCGTTGCTGGCCACCGCCCACTACACCGTGCTGTCGATTTCCGGCAGTTCGAAATTGACCACCTTGAGCGCCGCGCTGGCCAGTGACGACGTTGCTGCCATGCCGATACGCGCGTTTTTGCAACCTACTTTAGAGATTTACTGGTGCCCATGAGCCAAGGATCAGCCGCGATGAACAGCCCTCAACCTACCGTTTCCATGGCGGACAAAGTTGCCTTGATCGACAGCCTCTGCGCCAAGGCGCGGATCCTGCCGGTGATCACCATTGCCCGTGAACAGGACATTCTGCCCCTGGCCGATGCCCTGGCTGCCGGTGGTTTGACCGCACTGGAAGTGACCCTGCGTTCGCAGTTCGGCCTCAAGGCCATCCAGGTGCTGCGTGAGCAGCGTCCGGAGCTGTGCACCGGTGCCGGTACCGTGCTGGATCGTCATATGCTGGAAGCGGCCGAAGTGGCTGGTTCGCAATTTATTGTCACCCCGGGGATTACCCGTGACCTGCTGGAAGCTTCGGTGCACAGCTCGATTCCGTTGTTGCCGGGGATCAGCAATGCTTCCGGGATCATGGAGGGTTATGGCCTGGGGTATCGCCGCTTCAAGCTGTTCCCGGCTGAGGTCAGCGGTGGTGTGGCGGCGATCAAGGCGTTGGGCGGTCCGTTTGGCGAAGTGAAATTCTGCCCGACTGGGGGTGTTGGTCCGGCCAATATCAAGAGCTACATGGCGCTGAAGAATGTGATGTGCGTGGGCGGTAGCTGGATGCTGGATCCGGAATGGGTCAAGAACGGCGACTGGGCACGTATCCAGGAAACCACCGCTGAGGCGCTGGCCCTGCTGGACTGATTGGATTTACCGAATCGTTGTTGCTGTGTTCTACGGCATTTTTGCGGTGCACTTGGTCGGTGTGCCGCTTTTTTTTGCCTGCTGGAAACCTTCAGGGCTGACTGAGTACATATCCGTTATTTAGGTAACGGCGGCTTATGGTTTCGCTCTTACAGCGACTCACTTTGGAAAAGCCCCAAAGTAAGCAAAGGGCTCTGCCCCGCCTGTCGGCACCTCGCCTAGGCTCGGTGTTCCCTCACTCCGGGATTGCTCCGCGGGCCGCCGCGACGGGGCGTCCCTGCCCCGTCGCGGCTAAACCGGCGTCCTGCCGGTTTACCCGCTCCTCAATCCCTGCGTTCGGCCTCGGGCTGAATGGGGCAGTCAGATCAAAAGCAAGATCAAGATCAACAGCACGGCGGCCTGAAAGCCGACCTTAGTGTTAAAAGCAAGATCCAGAGCGAAAGCAGAACTGCTTTTCTGTGGGAGCTGGCTTGCCTGCGATGCAGACAACTCGGTACATCAGATACACCGAGGCGATGCCATCGCAGGCAAGCCAGCTCCCACAGTTGACCGTGCCCGCTCTGGCTTCAGATGTTGATCTTGCCTTTGCTTCACCACACTCAAGCCGGCCTGTAGGCCGCTGTGCTCTGGCTTTTGATCTTGATCTTGATCTTGATCTTAGGCGCCCCGTTAAACCACGCTGGCCGAACGCAGGTATTACGGAGCGGGTAAACCGGCAGGACGCCGGTTTAGCCGCGACGGGGCAGGGACGCCCCGTCGCGGCGGCCCGCGGAGTAATGCCGGAGCTGAGGGCACACCGAGCCTAGGCGAGGTGCCGAGTGGTGGGGCAAGAGCGTTTTGCTTACTTTTGCGCTTTTCAAAAGTGAGCCGCTGTAAGAGCGGAACCAATAGAAGCCGTTACCTAAATAACGGATATACACACTCTCACAATGCCTATTTCGCACTCAGCTCGGTGATAGCTTTGATCAGCACATGGATATCTGCCGCGGACGTCAAGAACCCCGGCGTCACCCGAATACAACTGCCAAACGAAGCCCCGCTGCGGGTCGTGGTAAACAGGTCATATTCCTTGAGCAACCGATCCGCCATCACCTGCTGATCCGGCTGATCAGTGAACTTGAACGAGGTAATCGCGCAATACAGCCGTGGATCATCCGGCGTCAGCACTTCAATCCCCGGCAACTGCCGCACCTCACTCACCCACAAATCCCGCAGGTAATTGAGCCGCGCGCCCTTGGCCTTCGACCCACCCAGCAAACGATGCTCTTCGAACACCAGCGGCAAGGTCATCAGCGCCGGGAAATTCGGCGTGCTGTACGGCGTACGCGCCCGTACATCGGTGACCGGGTAGTGAAACTCACCCATGTCCGGATCAATGTCCGCCAACCGTTGCGGGTCGATGTAGATAAAGCCCAGGGTCAACGGCGCACCGATCCACTTGTGCAGGTTGAAGCCGGCAAACGCGATACCCAACTGCGCCAGGTTGAACTCGATCTGCCCCAACGCATGGGCGCCGTCCAGAATCACATCCACCCCGTGTTCCCGGGCCGCCGTGGCAATCGCCTCCACCGGCATCACCAGCCCGGTGCGGTGGGTCACGTAGGTCAGCGCCAGCAATTTCAGACGCGGGTAGCGCACGAACGCATCACGATACGTCTGCACCAGGCTGTCGAAACTTGCCGGATGTTCGTGGGCAATCTCGACCACCTCCACCCCGCGATGCTTCGCCAGCCAGCGCATGGCACCCTTCACGGTGTCGTATTCCAGGTCGCTGATCAGCACCTGGTCGCCCGGCTGCAAGCGGTTGTAATTGCGGATCAGCGACTGCAACGCATCCGAAGCGCAGCGGGTGAGGGCGATCGCTTCAGGGTCGGCGTCCATCAATTGCGCCAACTGGTCACGGATCTCGACGTTCTCGCCCTGCTCGAAACGCTGGCGCACATGGATCGAGTTGCTGCGGTTGATGAAGGCTACGTTGTCCTGATACTGCTCAAGTACCGCACGGCTCATGCGCCCGAAGTAACCGTTTTCGAGGTTGATCGGGCCGGGCTCCAGGTCGTAGCGCTGGGCGATTGCGTGCCAGTGTTGTTCGTCGCGGGTACTGTCCATGTGCGTGCTCTATTAATGACGAGGGGCTGGCTTGCCGTGTTTGGCGCGTAGCGGTTCCAGCAGTTCGGATAAACCGTTGTGGTCGATTTCCTGCATCAGTGCCAGCAACCCGCCCAGCTCACCGTGGGGGAAACCCTCACGGGCAAACCAGTTCAGGTAAGGGCCAGGCAAGTCGGCAATGATCCGGCCCTTGTACTTGCCGAAGGGCATTTCGCGGGTGATCAGCAGTTCAAGTTTTTCAGGGTTCATTGGGGCTTCAGGTGTTTGAGTCGATGCCTTGGAAAATACAGGCATTCTGCATGGAGGCCAAATGACAGATCATGCAAATAAAGCGGATACAGATTTTCGGGTAATCTATAACTTGTTGAAATATATGAATTAATTCGTTTTTCAAAAGCTGGCACGGGCGCTGCAATTACTAAGACACGTTTCTTAACCCGCGAAGGAATTGAAAAATGACTGATATCAACAAAGAATCGATCTCCGTACTCAATGACCTGATCGAGACCAGCAAAGACGGCCAGGAAGGCTTCAAGACCTGCGCAGAAGACATCAAGCACCCAGAGCTCAAAGCCCTGTTTGCCAAACGTTCCGCTGATTGCGCCACCGCCGCTGCCGAACTGCAGACCGCCGTTAAAGCCCTGGGTGGCGACCCGGAAAAATCCGGTAGCGTCGCCGGTGCCTTGCACCGTGGCTGGGTCGACGTGAAGTCGCTGGTCACCGGTAAAGACGAAGAGGCTGTGCTGAACGAAGCCGAGCGCGGTGAAGACCATGCCCTGAAGGCTTACAAAGAAGCGATCGAGAAGATCAACAAGCATAACCTGCTGGGTATTCGTGACCTGGTGGAGCGCCAGTTCCACGGTGCGCAACGCAACCACGACCAGGTGAAAGCCCTGCGTAACCAGGCACGCGCTCAGTCTTGAGCCCGGCCTGAATAAAAAAAGCCCCGCAGATGCGGGGCTTTTTCATGGGCGATGGGTCAGCCGATGCTGATGGCCGGCAGTTCGGTCAAGGTCACGGTCTGCTGCTTGCGCGGCGCCAGGATCTCGGCTTCGCCGTCCACCACCAGCTCATCGCGCTGGTTGAACACGCGGGTGGCGATACGCACGCGAAACTTCGGCAGCTTCTCGAGGATTTCCAGACGCACGGTCAGGGTGTCGCCGATCTTTACCGGCTTCTGGAAGCTCATTTGCTGGCCGATGTAGATGGTGCCGGGCCCAGGCAGCTCACAAGCGACCGCGGCGCTGATCAGGGCGCCGCTGAACATGCCGTGGGCAATGCGCTCCTTGAACATGGTCGCCTTGGCGAATTCGGCGTCCAGGTGCACCGGGTTGTGGTCGCCGGACATTGCCGCGAACAACTGGATATCGCGCTCTTCGACAGTCTTGCTGTAGCTGGCGGTCTGGCCGACTTCGAGGGCTTCGTAAGGCGTGTTGGTAACCTGGGTCATCAGATGCTGCATCCTGTGGCTAATCAATAAACTTAAAATGTTGATTTTAAACGAAAAATCATTCGCAGCGAGTAGGGCGGCGCAGCACTGCTGCCTGGGCCAGCCACGCCAGCACATCGGCTGTGACCGCATCACGGTTGGTTTCGTTGAATAATTCGTGGCGCGCCTGCGGGTAAATGCTCAGCTCCAGGTTCTGGCAGCCGGCTTCACGCAATGCGTTGGCCAGGCTTTTGAGACGCTTGCCTTCACTGACCGGATCACATTCGCCGCCCATTATCAGGATCGGCAGGCCCGGGTCGATCTGAGCGAGATTGGACGCTTTGCTGATTTGCTGCAAGCCACCCAGCAGGTCGATCCACAGCTGGTTGGTGCAGCGAAAGCCGCAGAGCGGGTCGTTGACGTACTTGTCGACCTCGGCCGGGTCGCGGCTCAGCCAGTCAAAAGCAGTGCGATTGGGTTTAAACGCCTTGTTGAACGATCCAAATGACAGGAAATCGATCAGTGCACTGCGCCCCCGCAAACCCTGGCGCAAGCGTTCAACGTGGGCAATCACCTTGGCCGCACCGTACAGCGCCACCGTTTGGAAGTTAGAACCACTGAGAATCGCGCCGTTGAGGCTCGCGCTGTGGTGCAGCAGGTACGCCTGGGCAATGTAGCTGCCCATGCTGTGGCCCAGCAGAATGATCGGCACCCCCGGCGCCTGCTGGCCGATGTGCTGGTTGAGGCTCGCCAGGTCGCCCACCACTTTGTTCCAGCCATCTTTCTCGGCAAACAGCCCCAGGGTGCCCTCGTCGGCAGTACGCCCGTGGCCGCGCTGGTCGGGTGCGTACAGGCCGTAACCGGCGTCACACAGCGCCTGGGCCAGGCGGGCATAGCGCCCACTGTGCTCGGCCATGCCGTGGGCCAGCATGATCAGCGCCTTGGGCGGTCCGTCCGGCAGCCATTGGTTGACATACACCCGACTGCGGTCATTCGCGGTCAGCCAGAAAGTGGTGTGGTTCATGGCGCTTCCTTTGCTCAGGGTCGTTGCAGTGTATCGCTCATCTGCCGGCGGCTGCTGGATCAGCGCAAGCCTTGGCGGGGAGATTCACACAATCAATGACGCATCTTGTTGTATTTGCCTGATTGACCATAGCTGCTAACGTCCCCAAAGCTCCGCTTTCATCGCAGCATTCAAAGCGGCCGGACCACTCAGGTAAGAGGACAAGAATAATGCAACCTGATTTCTGGAATGACAAACGCGCGGCCGGGGTGCCCAACGAGATCGACCTCACCGCCTACAAGTCGGTGATCGAAGTCTTCGAGCGGTCCTGCAAGACCTTTGCCGATCGTCCGGCGTTCAGCAACATGGGGATCACCCTGACCTACGCCGAGCTGGACCGCCGCAGCGCAGCGTTCGCCGGTTACCTGCAATGGCACACCGACCTCAAGCCAGGTGATCGCATTGCGGTGCAGATGCCCAACGTCCTGCATTATCCGATTGCCGTGTTCGGTGCCTTGCGCGCCGGGCTGATCGTGGTCAACACCAACCCGTTGTACACCCCGCGGGAAATGCGCCACCAGTTCAAGGACGCCGGCATTCGAGCGCTGGTGTACTTGAACCTGTTTGGCTCGCGGGTTGAAGAAGTCAGCAAGGACACCGAGATCGAGTACCTGATCGAGGCGAAGATGGGCGACTTCATGCCCGCCGCCAAGGGCTGGCTGATCAACACCGTGGTCGACAAGGTCAAGAAGATGGTCCCGGCGTACAACCTGCCGCAGGCCATTTCCTTCAAGCGCGCCCTGAGCATGGGCGCCGGCCAGGCCCTCAACCGCCACCCGGTGACCCTCGACGACATCGCGGTGCTGCAATACACCGGCGGCACCACCGGCCTGGCCAAGGGCGCCATGCTCACCCACGGCAACCTGGTAGCCAATATGCAGCAGGTGCGGGCGTGCATGTCGCAGCTGGGCGACGACGGCCATCCACTGATCAAGGAAGGGCAGGAGGTGATGGTGGCGCCGCTGCCGCTGTACCACATCTATGCCTTCACCGCGAATTGCATGTGCATGATGGTGTCGGGCAACCACAACGTACTCATCACCAATCCCCGGGACATCGGCGGCTTTATCAAGGAGCTGAAAAAGTGGCGCTTCACCGGGCTGCTGGGGCTCAACACGCTGTTTGTGGCATTGATGGACCACCCGGATTTCAAGACCCTGGATTTCTCCCACCTCAAGCTCACCAATTCCGGCGGCACCGCGCTGGTCAAGGCCACGGCTGAGCGCTGGCAGCAACTCACCGGCTGCGCGATTGGTGAAGGCTACGGCCTGACCGAAACCTCACCGGTGGCCAGCACCAACCCGTATGGCGGCAAATCCAAGCTGGGCACCGTGGGTATTCCGGTGCCGGGCACGGCGATGAAAATCATTGATGACAATGGCGCGGAGTTGCCGCTGGGCGAGCGGGGCGAGCTGTGCATCAAGGGCCCGCAGGTGATGAAGGGCTACTGGCAGCAACCGGTGGCGACCGCCGAGACGCTGGACGCCGAAGGCTGGCTCAAGACCGGCGACATTGCGGTGATCGACCCGGATGGCTTTGTGCGCATCGTTGATCGCAAGAAGGACCTGATCATCGTCTCGGGTTTCAACGTGTACCCCAACGAGATCGAAGACGTGGTGATGGCGCATCCGGCGGTGGCCAGTTGCGCGGTGATCGGCGTGCCGGACGAGCGTACCGGCGAGGCGGTGAAGCTGTTTGTGGTGGCGCGTGCCCAGGGCGTGAGCCTTGAAGAACTGAAGACCTACTGCAAGGCCAACTTCACCGGCTACAAGGTGCCCAAGCACATTGTGTTGCGTGACTCGTTGCCGATGACGCCGGTGGGCAAGATCTTGCGCAGGGAATTGCGCGACATAGCCTGATCTGAAACAGCGTCAAAAAGGTGGGAGCTGGCTTGTGTGGGAGCCGGGCTTGCCCGCGATGCAGGCACCTCGGTGTATCAGGTACACCGCCGTGATGCCATCGCAGGCAAGCCAGCTCCCACATTGTTTTTTTCGCCCTGTAGAGCCCATTCCAGAGCCTTTTTTTGCGCTATAGAATCTTTGCTCTAAAAGTGACCATTAGATATTCTTGAGTCATGTTTATGACCGTAGGGGCCTCTTTTGGCTCTAGGCGGCCCTTGGCAAAGCTGCTACTCTCGGCGCGCTTTGTGACCTCTTGGCCTGCTTTTAACCGCCAGACTCACCCAAAAACAAACAAATAATAATCGCATCAAATGCGATGAATGAATTCGCGTCGCTGAGGAGTGGGCTTCCATGATCGAAGACTTTTGGAAGGATAAGTACCCCGCCGGGATTGCTGCAGAAATCAATCCAGACGAGTATCAGAATATTCAGGCGGTACTGAAACAGTCCTGCCAGCGCTTCGCCAACAAACCGGCTTTCAGCAACCTGGGCAAGACACTCACCTACGGTGAGCTGTACGAACTGTCCGGCGCCTTTGCCGCCTACCTGCAACAGCATACCGACTTGCAGCCCGGTGATCGAATCGCCGTGCAGCTGCCCAACGTCCTGCAGTACCCGGTCGCTGTGTTCGGTGCCATCCGCGCCGGCTTGATCGTGGTCAACACCAACCCGCTGTACACCGCGCGGGAAATGGAACACCAATTCAACGACTCCGGTGCCAAGGCGCTGGTTTGCCTGGCCAACATGGCGCACCTGGCTGAAAAAGTCGTGCCCAAGACCTCCGTCAAGCACGTGATCGTCACCGAAGTCGCCGACCTGTTGCCGCCGCTCAAGCGCCTGCTGATCAACAGCGTCATCAAGTACGTGAAGAAGATGGTCCCGGCGTATCACTTGCCCAAGGCGATCAAGTTCAACGACGTATTGGCCAAGGGCCACGGCCAGCCGATCAACGAAGTCAGCCCCGCCAGCGACGAAGTCGCCGTGCTGCAATACACCGGCGGCACCACCGGCGTGGCCAAGGGCGCGATGCTGACCCACCGCAATCTCGTGGCCAACATGTTGCAGTGCAAGGCGCTGATGGGCTCCAACCTCAATGAAGGTTGCGAGATCCTGATCACCCCGCTGCCGCTGTACCACATCTATGCCTTCACCTTTCATTGCATGGCGATGATGCTGATCGGCAACCACAACATCCTGATCAGCAACCCGCGCGACCTGTCGGCGATGGTCAAGGAACTGTCGAAGTGGAAGTTCAGCGGCTTTGTCGGCCTGAACACCCTGTTTGTTGCCCTGTGCAACAACGACGCCTTCCGCAAGCTGGATTTCTCGGCGCTGAAAGTCACCCTGTCCGGCGGCATGGCCCTGCAATTGGCGGCGGCCGAGCGTTGGAAAGCGGTCACCGGCTGCTCCATCTGCGAAGGTTACGGCATGACCGAAACCAGCCCGGTGGCCACCGTGAACCCGATCCAGAACATCCAGATCGGCACCATCGGCATTCCGGTGCCGTCGACCCTGTGCAAGGTCATTACCGATGACGGCGTGGAGCTGGCGTTGGGGGAAGTGGGCGAGCTGTGCGTCAAGGGCCCGCAAGTGATGAAAGGCTACTGGCAGCGCTACGAAGCCACCTCCGAGATCCTCGACAGCGAAGGCTGGCTGAAGACCGGTGACATCGCGATCATCCAGCCGGATGGCTACATGCGCATTGTCGACCGCAAGAAGGACATGATCCTGGTCTCCGGTTTCAACGTTTACCCCAACGAGCTGGAAGACGTGCTGGCGGGCCTGCCGGGCGTGCTGCAATGTGCGGCCATTGGTGTGCCGGACGAGAAGTCCGGGGAACACATCAAGATCTTCATCGTGGTCAAGCCGGGCGCCACCCTGACCAAAGACCAGGTGATGGAGCATATGCGCGCCAACGTCACCGGCTACAAGGTGCCCAAGGCCGTGGAGTTCCGCGATGCACTGCCGACTACCAACGTTGGCAAGATTTTGCGCCGTGAACTGCGGGATGAAGAGCTGAAGAAGCTGGGTCTGAAGAAGTAATTCGCCCCACAACAAAAAGCCCCGCAGATGCGGGGCTTTTTATTGAACGCTGATCCCGCCATTTGAAATGCAATCCAAATGTGGGAGCTGGCTTGCCTGCGATAGCGGTGGGCCAGTCACAGCAGTGTGAGCTGACCCACCGCTATCGCAGGCAAGCCAGCTCCCACAGTTCTAAACCATGTTTCTACAGCATGAACTGCGCAAAGCTCACGCCAGCACCGGCCGGGCGTACATCCTTGAGGAACGAATCCTTGTCGGCACTCAGCTCCAGGGTGATTTCCGGCTTGCGCTTGCCGGCATTGCGCACCACCAGACCTTCCAGTTTCTCGCGCAAAAACACCGTTGGCACCTTCAAGTGCAACAACTGGTCGCTTTCGGCGTTGTGCATCAACAAGTGAATCCACTCGTACTGGCCCACGGCAATCCGGCCCACCGGCAGGTCGAACCACCAGATGTTGCGTTTGCGGTCCAGGTCGGTGAAGTGGCAGTTGTTGACGCCGAGTACGGCACCGCCCAGTTCCTGGTTTCTGCGGGCAATGGCCTGTGCTTTATTGAGTTTCATAACCTTCCTACGGGATCTGTTATCCAGCGCTTGCGCCTGGATGTGCCCGGCATTCTCGTGGGTTGGCTGCAAAACATAAAGCCAAACCTGTACGCCGCGATGAAATGCCGCTCAAAAAATAATTGAAACTCTCGGGAAAGGCCCAGGGTCAACCTCTACGTAGTGACCAAAATCCTTGATTGTTCCCAGGAGAAATACCATGAGTAGCACATCGGATAAGGCAAAAGGTTTGGCGAACGAGGCCGTTGGCAACATCAAGCAAGGTGTTGGCAAAGTCACCGGCAATGACAAATTGCGGGCTGAAGGCGTGGTTCAGGAAAAGAAAGGCGAAGTGCAAAAAGCCGTCGGCGACACCAAGGACGCGGTAAAGAAAGCGGTCAAATAGTCCCGACCCGGCTGACTGCACTCCAGCAGCCCGACGGCCATCCACGGATGGCCGTTTTTGTGTCACCTGCGGTAATTAAAGTTTGGAAATTGTTTCGAGGTCGCCAAATGGGCTACCTTGATGTAGTAAACGGCCCCTGAGTCGCCCACTAACTCATCTTTTTTGCGGCGAAAGGAGACGCTATGATTTTTCCGGTATTACAAGGCTTGCCCCTGCACAAAGTGCTGGTGCGCACCGTCAAAGAATTCGTCGATGACGAAATGCCGACGTACGCCTCGGCACTGGCCTACCAGATGCTGTTCTCGCTGTTTCCCTTCCTGCTGTTCCTGATTGCCCTGATCGGTTTCCTGCACCTGCCGGACTTCTTCACCTGGCTGCGCATGCAGTCGGAACTGGTGTTGCCGCCCCAGGCCCTGGAGCAGGTCAACCCGGTGATCGACCAGTTGCAACAATCCAAGGGCGGCCTGTTGTCGGTGGGTATCGTGATTGCGCTGTACACCGCTTCGGCGGGTGTGCGCCTGATGATGAGCGCGATGAATGCCGCCTACGACGTGGTGGAAGGCCGGCCGATCTGGAAGCGTTTCCCGCTGTCGGTGTTCTACACCATCGGCATCGCCGGCATGCTGTTGGCCGCCGCCGCCTTGATGGTGCTCGGGCCGCAGGTGATGGAATGGCTGGCGGGGCAGATCGGCATGCAGGAATTCGTGGTCACGTTGTGGACCATCCTGCGTTGGCCGCTGATCGTGATCCTGCTGATGTTCGCCGTGGCCTTGATGTACTACGTGATGCCTGACGTGAAGCAGAAATTCCGCTTCATCACCCCGGGTTCGGTGCTGGCGGTGGTGGTCTGGATCATCGCTTCCCTGGGGTTTGGCTACTACGTCAAAACCTTTGCCGACTACAACGCCATGTATGGCAGTATCGGCGCGATCATTGTGTTGCTCCTGTACTTCTACATTTCCGCCGCCGTGCTGTTGCTGGGGGCGGAGATGAACGCGGTGATCGAACACATGTCGGCTGAAGGCAAGGACCCTGGTGAAAAGGACTTTGGCGAGCACGACGACAAACAACATGTCTCAGGCCTTGGCCGGGACCACTCACTCAAGCCCACTACCGACGAAGTCTGATCGATGATCCGTGAAATCCTGAAAATGGGCGATGAGCGCCTGCTGCGTATTGCCCCGCCGGTTCCGCCGGAAATGTTCGACAGCCCCGAGCTGTGGCAACTGATTGACGACATGTTCCAGACCATGGAACACGTCGGTGGCGTCGGCCTGGCCGCGCCGCAGATCGGTGTGGACCTGCAACTGGTGATCTTCGGATTCGAGAGCAGCGAGCGCTACCCGGACGCGCCCGCCGTGCCCCAGACCATCCTGATCAACCCGCTGATCACGCCCCTCAGCCCGGTGTTGGAAGAGGGCTATGAAGGTTGCCTGTCGGTGCCTGGCTTGCGTGGTGCGGTGGACCGTTACCAGCAGATTCGCTACGAAGGGTTTGACCCCAAGGGCGAGCCGATTGTGCGGATTGCCGAGGGCTTCCATGCGCGTGTGGTACAGCACGAATGCGATCACCTGATCGGCCGGCTGTACCCGTCGCGGATTACTGATTTCAGCAAGTTCGGGTTTATCGAAGTGATGTTCCCGGACATGGATCCGACGGCAGACGAATAACCGGCGATCCCTGTGGCAAGGGAGCTTGCTGTGTGGAGGGAGTTGCTGTGGTGAGGGAGCTTGGTGTGGCGAGGGAACTGCTGTGGCGAGGGAGCTTGCTGTGGCGAGGGAGCTTGCTCCCGCTGGGCTGCGTAGCGGCCCCAAGATTTTTGGGAGCGCTTCGCACTCCAGCGGGAGCAAGCTCCCTCGCCACAGCAGCTCCCTCCACACAGCAAGCTCCCTTGCCACAGCAAGCTCTCTCATCACAGACGGTGTGGTTTATTTTGCGGGCTTCACAAACCGCAACGTCATCCGGTCCGACTCACCAATCGCCACATACTTCGCTTTGTCCTTCTCCCCCAACGTCAACGCCGGCGGCAAGGTCCAGACGCCATCCGGGTAATCCTTGGTGTCTTTCGGGTTGGCATTCACCTCGCTCTGCCCCTCAAGCTTGAACCCCGCATCAGTCGCCAGTTTCACCACATACGCGGTGGTCAGGTACCCGCTGTGCTTGATGTCTTCCAGTGACGCCCCGTCCTTGGCCCGGTGATCCACCACCCCCAGCACGCCGCCCGGTTTCAACACCTTGAAGAATGCCTGGAACATCGCCGGCGCCGTATCCGCCATCACCCAGTTATGCACGTTGCGAAAGGTCAGCACGGTGTCCGCCGAGCCTGGCTTGCCCAGCACCGGCGCCTTGGGGTCGAACTCGGCAAAGCCGGCCTTGGAATAATGCACCGGGTCTGCGGCGAATTTCTTCTTCAGGTTTTCCTCTGACGTACGCGCATAAGCACTGCTGCTCGGCGCCTGAACGGCGGCGATGTAATGGCCGTTGTCCTTGAGCAGCGGCGCCAGCACTTCGCTGTACCAGCCGCCACCCGGGGTGATTTCGATCAGCGTCTGGTTAGCCCGCAGGCCAAAGAATTCCAACGTCTGCTGGGGATGACGATAAACATCCCGCGCGCTGTTGGCCGGTACACGCCAGCTGCCGGCGAGCACGGTTGCATATTGCTCGGCGGAAACCGGGGTTTGGGCTGCCTGGCTCAAGGCCGGGGCGAGGAGGGCTGCAAGGGATAAGGCTGCAAGGGTCGCTTTCATGATCATCCTGTAATGGGCCGCTGGTGCCGCCGAGGCTAGCATGGGGCCCGCGACCGCTGATCACACTTTATTGAAGGTCGACCTCACCAACGGTTCTAAGCCCATGGCGATCATGGGCTTGTTGCGTTTGTAACGTACCAGGCGCTCCGACAAGGACTGCGGGAGCACGGTGTCCTGGGTAAAACCGAGGCGCTGGTAAAAGCCTTCCAGCTCCGGATGGCACAGCAGCCACAGCGTGCCCTCGACGCCGGCAGCGGCGCCCTGTATCAGCCGCGTTGCCAGCCCCTGGCCACGCAACGCCGGGTCGACAAACAAGCCGGTCAACCATTGCCCGCCCACCACTGGCGTGAGGCACAGGCCCGCGACGATCTCGCTGCCCTTGGCCACCCACAACTGGCCGCCCTTGAGGGCTTTCATCGGTGAGTTGTGGCTGCGGTAAAACTTGTTCAGCAGCGGCCACAATGGCTCTGCCAGTCGATCGATGTGCAACTCGGGCATGGTTTTCAAACACACAGGTTCCGGGGCTGCGGATTATAAGTCGGGCAAAGCGCCTTCTGCTGGTCAATAGGTGTTATACCCAGTGTTACATCCCCTGTAAGTGGAGCACGCATCATGGCCAAAGGTCTGAATTCCAAGAAAGCTGACAAGAAGAAACCGGCAAAGACCGCCGATGAAAAACGCGCCGACAAAAAGGCCAAGAAAACCGACAGCAATCTGTTCGGTCATTAAGTTCTAAGCTCAGCACCAAACGATCTGCAAGATTTTCCCGCCCCATTGCACAGAGCAGGATGAAGCCGACTTTTTCGTCGGCCACGCCTGCCCTGAGCTGCCGATGTCCAACTACCTTGATGAAACCCACAGCCTCGAAATCGAAGCCCTGGGCCGTACCTTGACTGCCCGCACCGAGTGGCCGACCTGGCTGCTGTTGATCGGCGTGTATGCCGGCTGGTTTGCCGTGATCCTCGGCAGCCACTGGCTTGGCCTTTGGTTGAGCACCGCCTTGTTGATCCCGCTGGTGGCGCTGTGGATGTCTCTGCAACACGAACTCCTGCACGGCCATCCCACCCGCTTCAACGCCCTGAACAAAGTCCTCGGCTACGCGCCGTTTGCCGTCTGGTACCCCTACACCCTGTACCGCAACTGCCACCTGGTGCACCACAACGACGAAGACCTGACGGTGCCCGGCGTCGATCCGGAAAGCCGCTACCTGAAACAGCAGCAGTGGGACGCCAGTTCGCTGTTCGAGCGCACCTTGCACTGGCTGACCAAGACCGTGGTCGGGCGCTTCCTGCTGGGTTCGCCGCTGGCGCTGTGGAAGCTGGCGCGCAACGAGTTCAGGCGCCTGCGCCAGGGCCAGCGCCAGGCGTGGTTGATGTGGTTGAGCCATGGCGCGGTGACCGCGTTGATGCTGGCCTTCATCGCCCAGTACAGCGTGCTGCCGGTGTGGCACTACGTGGCGCTGGTCAGCGTGCCGGCCTTGTCGGTGGCGGCGATCCGTTCCTACTATGAACACCGTCCGCACCCACAACCGGAACAGCGCACGGTGCTTAACGAAGCCGCCTGGCCGTGGACCTGGCTGTTCCTCAATAACAACCTGCACCTGGTGCATCACGACTTGCCCAAGCTGCCGTGGTATTTGCTGCCCACCGTCTACCGCGCGCGCCGCGAACAATGGGTGGCGCGCAGCGGCGGGTTCCTGGTGCAAGGTTACGGCCAGTTGATCGGCCGCCACGGGCTCAAGGCCATCGACAGCCCACGGCACCCCTTTGCTTGAGAGACGACCATGAGTGACCGCTACGCCGAACTGCTGATGTACGTGGCGCCGCAGCAGGTGCGACAGGCCAACGAACGTTGGCTTTCGCGCATTCTTGAACGCCTGGGCGCGACCCGCCGCCATGCCGATCACCTCGACCTGCGCAGCCTGTGGCGCGCCCCCGAATTGCTGCTGACGCAAACCTGCGGCTACCCGCTGATGACCGAGCTGCGCGGGCAAGTCCAGGTGATCGGCCGCCCGCGCTACGAGCTGGCCCACAGCAGCGCCGGCGAGCATTGCAGCCTGCTGCTGACCCGCGACGACAACCCGCGCACCGCCTTGGCCGACTTCTACGACAGTCGCGGCGTGATCAACGGCCACGACTCCAACAGCGGCATGAACCTGCTGCGCGAACGCCTGGCGCCGTTGCAGCAGGGCGGCCGGTTCTTTGCCGAGGTGGGCATCAGCGGCGCCCATCGCGAAAGCCTGCGCTGGCTGCGGGAAGACCGTGCGGACCTGGCCGCCATCGACAGCGTGACCTTCGACTACCTCGCCCGCTTTGCGCCAGAGGAAGTGGCCGGGCTGCGGATCGTCAGCCGCAGTGCGCCCAGTCCAACGTTGCCTTACATCAGCGTGCTCGGCTCAAGTGAAGCCCTGCGCGAAGCCATGAACCTGGCCTTGCAGGACTTGCCCGACGTGGTGCAAACCCTCGGCGTACACGAAGTGCTGCCCGCCACCGAAGCCGATTACCAGGTGCTGCTGGATTACCGGCAGCAGGCCGAAGTCCTGGGTTATCCGAAGCTTGAATAAGGTTATATAAAAATACCTTTTAAATATTATTAAAGAATAAGCAGCCTTGCTAGGATCGCTCCACCGGAACACCGGACATAACGCGCAACCTACTCAGATGGAGCCACTATGTCCGGCGCCGACACTTCTCACAGCGACTACGTGGGCGGATTATTCCGCAGTCATTACGACTGGCTGTGCAGCCGTTTGCACCGCCATCTCGATTCCCGTGCCCACGCCGAAGACATCGCCGCCGACACCTTCGTCCAACTCCTGAGTTCCCCGGGTGTGGCGCCGATTCGCCAGCCTCGCGCCTTGCTCACCACCATCGCCCAGCGCCTGATGTACCAACTGTGGCGCCGGCGTGACCTGGAGCGTGCCTACCTCGACGCCCTCGACCAGGACGAAACCTCGCCCGCGCCATCCCCTGAGGATCTGGCGCAAATGCTCGAAGCCCTGCAGGCCATCGACCAGTTGCTCGACGGCTTGCCGGCCAAGGTCAAGGCGACCTTCCTGCTGTCGCAACTCAATGGCCTGACCTACCCGCAAATCGCGGCCGAGCTGGGCATCTCCCAACGCTCGGTCAGCGACTACATGACCCGCGCCGTCAATCGCTGCCTGCGGCTGTGCCTGGAATGAGCGACGAACTTATCGACAGCGCCACCCGCTGGGTGGTGTTGCTGCGCTCCGGCGAGGCGAGTGCGGCCGACTGGCAGCGCTACCACCAATGGCGCGCCGCAGACCCGCGCCACGAAGCCTTGTGCCAACAACTGGAAACCCGCCTCGGCGTGTTTCAGATTCCCCAGGCCCAAGGTGTCAGCGGCAAGGTGTTGCAGCAGGCACTCGACGCGCCTTCCAGCCGTCGCACCGTGTTGCGCGGTGCCCTGGTGGGCGCCGGTCTGATGCTCGGCGCCGGCTGGCTGGCCCGGCCGATGGTGGAGGATCTGACCGCCGATATCCGCACCGGCACCGGCGAGCGGCGCACCGTGGAATTGGCCGATGGCAGTGAGTTGCTGCTCAACGCCCGCAGCGCCGCCGACATTCAATTCGACCCGCAACGCCGCGTCGTCCGCCTGCGTGACGGCGAGTTGCTGGTGAAGATTGCCAGGGACAGCAACCGACCGTTTTTCATCCAGACCGATCAAGCCCGGCTGCATGCCTTGGGCAATCGCCTGTTGCTGCGCGAGCGCGAAGGGCAGGGCCACATTGTTGCGCTCAACGGCGCCCTGGAGATCGACGGCCAGAACGGCGAGCGCCTGCAACTGGAGGCCGGGCACGAGGTGACTTACGACCGCTTCGGCTTCGGCCCGGTGCTCGCCAGTTCCTCGGGTGCGACGGCGTGGATCGACGGTTTCCTGCAAGTGCGCGATCGCCCGCTGGTGGAGGTGATCGATGCGTTGCGCCCTTACCACAATGGTGTGCTGCGCCTCGATCCGGCGGTGGCGGGTTTGCGGGTCAGCGGCCTGTATCGCCTCGACAACCCCGACCAGATCCTCGACACCCTGGCTCGCACCCTGCCGATCCATATCACCCGCCGGACCGGCTTGTGGGTGACTGTCAGTGCCACATAAAAACGGTTCGCCTCGGTCAATGTGGGAGCTGGCTTGCCTGCGATGCAGACACCTCGGTGCCGCAGTTGCACCGAGTCGATCCCATCGCAGCCTCGCTAAAGCTCGACAGCTCCCACATTTGATCGAGTCGCGTCCAAAGGTCGGTTCTAACGACATAACCAAACGATCTGCAAGTTTTGCCCCGGCCATCCCACATCACTCCCGTAGGCGCTGCGGGGAGCAGCGCCCAGGAGTTTCATTGGGGGGAGCCAACATGAACCCATTCAACCGTACACCGCTTCGAGCCTTTGCCCTGGTGCCGTTGGCCAGCCTGTTCCTGTCGTTCGCTGCCAGCGCCGAAGACGCGCGGCAGGTCTACCACATTGCACCCGGCCCGCTGGATGAAGTGCTGCTGAACATCAGCCGTCAGAGCGGCCAGGTGATTTCCTTCACGCCGCAGTTGGGCAACTATTCCTCCGCCCGTGTCGACGGTTCGCTGTCGGCGCAACAGGCGGTAGACGCCGCGCTCAAGGGCACCGGCCTGCAAGTGCAGGTCAGCCCGGACGGGGCGTTCATCATCAAGGAAGGCGCCAAAGCGCTGCCTGCCAGCAACAACATCAAGGCGCAAACCGCCGAAGCCCAGGCGCCGACCCTCGATCGCGTGGTTGCCATCGGCACCCGGCGCAGCGACGCCACGGCCCTCACCAGCAGCGCCCCGGTGGATGTGATCAACGCCGAAGAACTCAAGCAAACCGGCGCCACCAGCCTTAACCAGGCGCTGTTCCAGTTGCTGCCCTCGTTCAACTTTCCACAGAACAACAGCGCCACCCGCGGGCAAGACCCCAAAGGCGCGTCCCTGCGCGGCCTGTCGCCCGACCAGACCCTGGTGCTGATCAACGGCAAGCGCCGGCACACCTCGGCGGTGGTGAACATTTCCGGCGGCGTGCCGTTCATTGGCGCGCAGCCGGTGGACCTGGACATGATCCCCATCAGCGCCATCGACCACGTCGAAGTGCTGCGCGATGGTGCCTCGGCGCAATACGGGTCTGACGCGGTAGCCGGGGTGGTCAACATCGTGCTCAAGGAGCGCGACAGCGGTGGCGGCATCAACACCCAGCTGGGCAAGTACGCCCAGGGCGACGGCTTCAGCAAAACCACCGACGGCTGGTACGGCATCGGCTTGCCGGGGGACGGTTTCCTGACCCTGAGCTTCAACACCCTGAACAACAAACCCGATGACATCGGCGACAAATACGTCGCCGACGGCCAGGTACAAGACCCGCGCTGGGGCGGTGCCGGGCGCGACAAATACAACCTGGCGGCCAACGCCGAAATCGGCCTGAACGACCAGTGGCGCCTCTACAGTTTCGCCACGTTCGGCCAGGACACCTCGGTGAACAACACGCCACCGCTGCTGGCCAGCAGCCCGAACAACGTCGCCGGGATCTACCCCAACGGCACCATCCCGAAATACCGCTACCGCTATGAGGACGGCGCAATCACCGTCGGCACCCGCTACGAAGACGAGAGCATCGGCCGCTTCGATTTGAGCGCCACCTATGGCCGCGACGAGCACGATGAACTGGCCTTCAATACGGTCAACCCGAGCTATGGCCTGAACAGCCCGACCAAGTTCAACGTCGCCACGCTGGTCAACGACCAGACCAACATCACCCTGGATTACGCCAAGGACCTGGACGTCGACTGGTCGAGCCATCCGCTCACCGTGTCGGCGGGCGTGGCCTACCGGCATGAACAATATCGGCTGGAGGCGGGCGACTACGATTCCTACTCCTATGGCGGCATCGACGGCGTGCAGGTGGGTGCCGTGCAGGCTTCGGGCCTGACCCCGGACGACGCCGGCACCTTCAAGCGTGATGTGGGCGGCGTGTACTTCGGCCTGGAAAACCAGGTCACCGACAAGCTTCAGGTGGGCATCGCCGGGCGTACCGAGCACTACTCGGACTTCGGTTCGGCCACCACCGGCAAGCTCTCGGCGCGCTATGACTTCACCCCGAAAGTCGGCCTGCGGGCCACGGTCAACAACGCCTACCACGCGCCCAGCCTGGGCCAGATCGGCACCTCCTGGACCACCACCACCAACCTCGACGCCAACGGCAACCCGGTGCTGACCCGCATGCTGCCGGCCGACAACCCGGCCGCCCGCGCCCTGGGCGCCCAGCCGCTGAAGCCCGAGAAATCCACCAACCTCTCCCTGGGCCTGGTGCTGCGCCCGACCGACCAGGCGTCGCTGACCATCGACGCCTATCAGATTTCGATTCGTGACCGCCTGCTGTTCAGCGGCGGCATTTCCGGGCCGCTGGCCGAGCAGATCCTCAAGGATGCCGGCTACGGCCAGTACTCCTGGGCGCAGTTCATGACCAACGCCGCCGACACCCGCACCCGCGGCGTCGACATCGTGGGCAAGTACAACCTGGACCTTGAACAGTTCGGCAACCTGAACCTGTCGGCGGGCTACACCAAGGCCCGTACCACCATCGAGAAGGTTCACGAAAACCCCAACGGCTTTGAAGTGCTGACCCGCGAATCCCGAGGCTTCCTGGAGCACGGCTACCCGGAAGACAAACTGGTGTTTGGCGCGGTGCACAAGCTCAACCAATGGACCATCGCCCTCAACGAAACCCGTTACGGCAAGTACCGCAAATATGCGTCCAGCGAAGCCAACGCCCAGTACGACCAGACCTTCGGCGCGCAATGGACCACCGACCTGGACGTGAACTACGCCTTCACCAAACAACTGCGGGTGTCGGTGGGCGTCAACAACCTGTTCGACAGCAAGCCTGACGACTACAACACCCGTTTGCGCCAGACCCCGGGCCAGCAATACAGCTACCTGTCGCCGACGGCGCCGGAAGGGGCGTTTTACTACACGCGGCTCAGTTATGACTTTTAAACCCTGATCTTGAAGGGTGTGGAGGTCAAATGTGGGAGCTGCCCACTTTGGACCTGTTTTGAATCTCCAAGAGGCTACTCATGAGAACACTAAAAAACCTGCTCGGTGGCTCGCTATTGGCACTCACCGTCCTGGCCCAGTCCGCCACGGCCGCCGAACCCGTCAAACCGATCCACTTCGGTGACATCACCTGGGAAAGCGGCAGCCTGATCACCGAAGTGCTGCGCCTGATCGTCGAGAAAGGCTACGGCCTGCCCACCGATACCTTGCCCGGCAGCACCGTGAGCCTGGAGGCCGCCCTGGCCAAGGACGATATCCAGGTGATCGGCGAAGAATGGGCCGGGCGCAGTCCGGCGTGGGTCAAGGCCGAAAGCGAAGGCAAGGTCTTCGGCCTGGGCGACACGGTCAAAGGCGCCACCGAAGGCTGGTGGGTGCCGGAGTACGTGATCAAGGGCGACGCCGAACGCGGCATCAAGCCCCTGGCTCCGGAGCTTAAATCCGTGGCCGACCTGGCCCGCTACAAAGACGTGTTCCGCGACCCAGAAGACCCGACCCGTGGGCGCTTTCTCAACAGCCCCACCGGCTGGACCTCGGAGATCGTCAACAGCCAGAAAATCAAGGCCTATGGCCTGACCGACAGCTTCGTCAACTTCCGCACCGGCTCCGGCGCGGCGCTGGATGCCGAGGTGGCTTCGTCGATCCGCCGCGGCAAGCCGGTGCTGTTCTACTACTGGTCGCCCACGCCGCTGTTGGGCCGTTTCAAGCTGATCAAACTGGAAGAGCCACCGTTCAACGCCGAAGCCTGGAAGACCCTGGCCGACGCCAACAACCCGCACCCCATCGGCACCCGCTCGATGCCGGCGCACCTGGCGATTGGCGTGTCGGCGCCGTTCAAGGCGCAGTACCCGCAACTGGTGAAGTTCTTTGAAAAGGTCGACCTGCCGATCGACCTGCTCAACGGCATCCTCGCGCACATGGCCGAGAAACGCACCGCGCCACGCCTGGTGGCCGAAGCGTTCCTCAAAGAACAACCACAGGTCTGGCAGCAATGGGTGCCGGCGGACGTCGCGGCCAAGGTCAAGGAGAGTCTCTGATGCGCAAACTCATCGCAGCCACACTGTTGGCGTTGTGCGCCGGGCCTCTGCTGGCGGCAGAGCCGGCCACCCTGCGTGTCGGCTACCAGAAAAGCTCGGTGAGCATGGTGCTCGCCCGTGAGCATCACCTGTTCGAACAGGGGCTGCCGGGCACCAAGGTCGAGTGGATCGAATTCCTCGGCGGCCCGCCGCTGATCGAAGCCTTGAACGGCGGCAGCATCGACATCGGCAACATCGGCGACATCCCGCCGATCTTCGCCCAGGCGGCCGGGATCGACATGCAGTACATCGGCGTCGAGCCCAATGACGGTCGCACCGAAGCCATCCTGCTGCCCAAGGACAGCACGGTAAAAAGCGTGGCCGAACTCAAGGGCAAGCGCGTGGCGCTGCTCAAGGGCTCCAGCGCCCACAACCTGTTCCTCAAAAGCCTGCTGCGTGCCGGCTTGCAATGGAAGGACGTGAACGTGGTGTACCTGTCACCGTCCGACGGTCGCGCGGCGTTTGAACAAGGCAAGGTCGACGCCTGGGTGGTGTGGGACCCGTACTACTCGGCGGCCGTGGTAGACGGTTCGGCGAAGGTGCTGGGGGATGGCCAGGGGCTGAACCCGGCGGGCAGTTTTTTCATCGCCAGCGGCCCGTTTGCCAGGCAGCACCCACAGGCGATTGCGGCGATCCTCAAGGTGTTTGCCCAGGCGCAGCGGTTGTCCCTGGACCAGCATGACCAAAGCGTCGCGCTGATGGCCAAGACCCTGGGCCTGCAGCCGGCGGTGGTGGAGAGTTACTTCCAGCATCGCTCGCCGACGCCAAGCCGGCCACTGAACGCGACGGACATCGCCACCCAGCAAGGCACGGCGGATGCTTTTTTTGCCAACGGCCTGATCCCGAAAAAGGTCGATGTGCAGCAAGTGGTGTTCAAGGCTCCGTAACGTTATCCCTGTGGCGAGGGAGCTTGCTCCCGCTGGGCTGCGCAGCGGCCCCAAAATCCTGGGAGCGCTTCGCACTCCAGCGGGAGCAAGCTCCCTCGCCACAGCAAGCTCCCTCCCCACAGCAAGCTCCCTCGCCACAAAGAGCCTTCCGGCCACAAAAAAAGTTTCTCAAGGTCCCTTCGTAACCCATCAGTGAGCAGACCATGCAACCGATCTACATCGACTTTCTCAACGGCCTGGACATCGACGAACTGGCCCTGACCAACGACGAAATCCTCAACGCCATCGAATCCAGCCTGGCCATCCAGGGTCGCAGCGAGGCGGTGATCGAGCCGCGCATGCACCTGATTCCCGGCGGCGCAATCAACGGCCACTTCAACGTGCTGCGCGGCGTATTGGGCGGCGCGATCGGCTACGCCGGGGTCAAGGTGGTGGGGGATTTTGTCGACAACTACCGCAAGGGCCTGCCCTCGGAACTGGCGATTCTCAACCTGCTGGACCCAGCCACCGGCATCCCCAAGGCCATCCTCGACGCCTCGGCAATCACCGACATGCGCACCGGCGCAGTTACCGCCATCGGCGCCAAATACCTGGCCCGGCCCGACAGTAAAATCCTCGCGCACATCGGCGCCCGTGGCACCGCCTACTGGAACGTGCGGCTGCTGGACCACCTGTTCGACTTCGACGAAATCCGCGTGCACTCGCGCCGCAGCGAAAGCCGCGAAGCCTTCGCCGAACGCCTGCGCCGCGACCTCGGCAAGCCGGTGATTGTCACCGACGATTGGGAGTCCACGGTGCGCGGCGCCGACATCGTGGTGGAGGCCTCACGCCTGGACCAGCCGCAACCCTTGCTGCACACCGAATGGATCAAACCCGGTGCGTTCGTGGTGCCCTACGGCACCATGAGCGCGGTGGAACTGTCGTTGACCGACATCATGCACAAGCTGGTGGTGGACGATTGGGGCCAGTGCAAAGGCGGGATGTTTGGCGCCTTGCGCGCGCATGTCGACGCGGGAAAACTCAGCGCCGAGACCTTGCATGCCGAGTTGGGGCAGATCGTGGCCGGCTTGAAAACCGGTCGGGAATCCCCCGAGGAAACCATCCTGTTCTGGCACCGTGGGTTGAGCCTAAGCGATATCGCGTTGGGCCATGCGTTGCTGGAAAAATCCAAACGCCTGGGGATCGGCCAGCGGCTGCGCTGGGCATGATTCACTTCGATCCCGCGGGTTTGGCGATTGAGGATTTGCTGTCAATTGCCCGGCAAGACGCGCCGGCTGACTTCAGCGAAGCGGCCCGCCAGCGCATCGACGAAGGCCATCAACTGTTGCTGCGTCTGGTGGCGGCAGGCACGCCGATTTACGGCGTCACCACTGGCCTTGGTGCGGCAGTGGATACGCAGGTCGCGCCGGTGCAGGCCAGCATTCCACTGGGGCGTGCGGTGGGAGTGGGGCGCCTGGCCAATCGACAGGAACTACGGGCAATCACCGCAGCTCGCCTGGCCGGATTGGCCCAAGGGCGTTCGGGTATTTCACCGGGTGCAGCGCAGGCGCTGTTGGCGTTACTCAACTCCGGCGTCGAGCCCGAGGTGCCGTTGCTCGGTTCGTTGGGCGAGAGCGACCTGGCGCCGTTGGCGCATTTGAGCCTGGCGCTGAATGTGCCTCTGACGGGCAAGGATGGCCTGGCGCTGGTGTCGGCCAACGCCGCGAGTATCGGCCTCGGCGCGTTGCTGGTGGCCGAGGCCGAACAGGCATTGCAGGCCGTGTTGGCGGGGCTGGCGTTGTCGTGTGAAGGCTATCGGGCCAACCTCAGTCCGTTCCAGCCATGGGCTTCGCGGTTGCGTCCGGCGCCGGGGCAAAGTGGGCAATCAGCGGCCTTGTTGGCATTGCTGGCGGGCGGCGAATTGGCCGATAACCCACGCCGGCTCCAGGACCCGTTGAGCTTTCGTTGTGCCACGGTGGTTCAGGGCGTGGCGCAACAGGCAGTGCAGGCGTTGCGCGAGTTGATCGAACTGGAACTGGCCAGCGGTGCGGACAATCCGGCGTTGATCAGCGAAGAGGCGCTGGTGCTCGCCACGGCGAATTTCGACAGCACACATTTGGCGCTGGCGGCCGAAGGCTTGGGCCTGGCCTTGAGTCGCGTGGCGGTGTGCAGCGCCGAACGGATTGCCAAGCTGTTGTCACCGGCGTCCAGTGAACTGCCGCGCTTTCTGATCAACCAGCCCGGGCACGTGGGCATGGCCGCGTTGCAGCGCACCAGTTCGGCGTTGGTGGCGGAGATCGGGCACTTGGCCAATCCGATCCCGGCGGTGAGTGTGCCGGTGGCGGATCGCGTGGAAGATTATGCGGGGCAGGCGCTGGCGGTGATCGAGAAAACCCGGCAACTGGTGCAGCGTGTGGTGTGGCTGGGCAGTATCGAATTGATCGTGGCGGCGCAGGCGGTGGACCTGCGCGGCAACGTTGAACTGGGCGAGGGCACCCGGCGTATTCATCAGGCGGTGCGCAGCCAGGTGGCATACCTGGATCAGGATCGCTCCGGGTCAGTGGATGTGTTGGCCCTGGCCGCCTTCATCGAGAACGCAGGCTTGAACCCCATTCTCTAAATCAAAGAAGCTCAACTGTGGGAGCTGGCTTGCCTGCGATAGCGGTGTTGGATTCACCATCGCTATCGCAGGCAAGCCAGCTCCCACATTTTTGACTGCATTTCAGGTCATGGGTTTTCAGCGGCCAGGGCGGCAATCACTGCCGGGCGTTCACCGATCCGCTGTTGAAACTTCGCCAACGCCGGCCACTGCTGCAAGTCGATATCAAAGAACCCCGCCCAACGCAGCACCACAAACAGGTACGCATCCGCCACCGAGTACTGCGCGCCCAGCAGGTAATCCTGGCGCTCCAGTGTCTGCACCAGAATCGCAAACCGCTTGAACAGCGTGGCCTTGAACAGGGCCTTCACGTCATCTGGAATCGCGTCCTTGAACAACACCCCCAGCCCGCCATGAATCTCGCTGGAGACAAAGTTCAGCCACTCCTGCAAACGCACCCGCTCCCAACTGCCATTGACCGGCGCCAGGCCCGCCGCCGGCACCTGGTCGGCCAGGTATTGCAGGATGGCGGCGCCTTCGGTCAGCACCTCGCCATTGTCCAGTTGCAGCGCGGCGACATAACCCTTGGGGTTGATCTGCAAGAAATCATCACCGTCAGCCGTGAGCTTTTTCTGGTTGTCGACGCGAATCAATTCAAACGGCAGGGCCAGTTCCCGCAACACGATGTGGGAGGCGAGGGAACAGGCATTCGGGGAAAAATACAGCTTCATCAAGGTAACTCCGCAGGACAGTTGCCTTCAGTCTCACGGGCGTGGCACCTTGCGTAAAATTAATCTTTCAGAATCCTGCCATAAGGACAGCTACTGTCATGATGAACCTGATGCACTGGCGCCTGCTGGTGGCGGTGGCGGACAACGGCAGTATCACCGCCGCCTCTGAACGGGTGGGCATGACCCAGTCCGCTGCCAGCCAGGCGATGGCCGCTATCGAAGCCAATCTCGGGGCGCAGTTGTTCACCCGCGAGGCGCGCCAGACCGTGCCCACCGCTCTGGGCTTGCAGGTGATTGAGCAGGCGCGGGTAATGCTGGGGGCCTTGCAGGCGATTCGCACCACGGTGGATGAAGCGCGGCCGATGCTGCGTGGGACGATTCGCATCGCGAGTTTCCCCATGGTGCTGGCGGTGTTTCTGCCGCCGCTGCTGCGCCGGTTCAACCAGCTTTACCCGGGCATCGAGGTCACGGCCCTGGAAGTCACGGACGATGAAGTGAACACCTTGCTCGACGCGAACCTGATCGACTTGGGCGTGGTGCTCAACCCACCGTCGGAGCGCAGTGCGGCGGTGCTGGGGCGCGATAACTGGGTGGCCGTGCTGCCGATGGCCCATGTGTTTTCCCGGCGCCCGGCCCAGGCCACGGTCACCCTGGAAGAGCTGGTGGAGCAACCGTTCGTGCTGGCCACCGGCGGCTGCACCGTCAACGCCCGCAGCCTGGCCCAGGAAGCCGGCCTGGTGTTGCGCGAGGTGCGGGTGGAGGTGCGGGAATGGAACAGCGCCTTCAGCCTGGTGCGCGAAGGCGTGGGCGTAACCCTGGTGCCCGAGATGACCCTGCCTGCCCAGCGTCACGGCTTGCGCATCATGCCGCTGGCGGAGCCGGTGCACCGCGAGTTTGCGTTGGTGACATCACGCCACCAGCCGCCTTCCGCAGTGGTAAATGCTTTGTTGCAAATGCTGGCTGACTAGTGGCCTTGCATAGCGCCAACGCCTGTCTATGCTCACCCAGAACCGTTGATGACGCTCGGCATATAAAGCGTTTCGGATAGGTTTCCCCATAAAGGTCTGCGATCAAGATTCAAACCGTGAATGGAATGCGCCCGCGTGGGCGTCGGGATAATAAAGGGTGATCTGACATGTTCAACCGCCAACACAAATCCGACCTGCTGGAAATCGAACGCTTCTCCTGTGCCCTTACCGAAGCCAAAGCCAAATTGGCCGCCATCAGCCGTTCCATGGCAATGATCGAGTTTGATCGCGACGGCATCGTGCTGGATGCCAATGAAAACTTCTGCAAGACCATGGGCTACAGCGCCGAGGAAATTCGCGGCAAGCATCACCGGATTTTCTGCGAAGAGGCCTACACCCACACCGACGCCTACTCCAAGCTCTGGCGCGACCTGGCGCGGGGCGAGCCCCTCAGCGGCACCTTCATGCGCTTGAACAAGCATGGCCAGGAAGTGTGGCTGGAAGCCAGCTACATGCCGGTGCTCGGTGCCGACAACCAGGTGCAGAGCGTGATCAAGGTCGCCTCGGACATCTCCGCACGGATTCACCGCGAGCATGAAAACCAGAGCCTGATCGACGCCATCGGCCGCTCAATGGCGGTGATCGAATTCACGCCACAGGGCCAGATCCTGAATGCCAACGACAACTTCCTGAAGACCGTGGGCTATTCCCTCGGCGAGATCGTCGGCCAGCACCACAGCATGTTCTGCCATCGCCAGGAAACCGAGTCGCCGACCTACAAGGCGTTTTGGGCTTCCCTCAATCGCGGCGAGTACCACTCTCATCGTTTCGAGCGCAAAAACAAATACGGTCAGACGCTGTTTTTGGAAGCTTCCTACAATCCGATCTTCGATACCAACGGGCGCCTGTACAAAGTGGTGAAGTTCGCCAGTGACATCACCGACCAGGTCACCACCTTGCGCACCGCTGCCGACTCGGCCCACGCCACCTCGGTGCAGAACGACGCCTGTGCCCGCAAGGGTTCGGAAGTGGTGCAGCAGACCGTACAGATCATCGAAGAAATTTCCCGCGACCTGAACGAAGCCGCCGTGAGTATCGATGCGGTGAGCAAACAGTCGGACATCATCGGCAGCATCGTCCAGACGATCCGTGGCATTGCCGACCAGACCAACCTGCTGGCGCTGAACGCCGCAATCGAAGCGGCCCGGGCGGGTGAGCATGGGCGAGGGTTTGCGGTGGTGGCGGACGAGGTGCGCAGTCTGGCGGCGCGCACCAGCCAGGCGACGATCGAGATTGTGGATGTGGTGCGCAAGAACCACGACCTGTCGATCAGCGCGGTATCGAGCATGCAGTCGAGCTTGAGCCGCACGGGGCTTGGGGTGGAACTGGCGAATGAGGCGGGGCAGGTGATCCTGGAGATTCAGGAAGGGTCACGGCATGTGGTGGATGCGATCAGTCAGTTCAATTCGACACTTCAACTGCAGTAACACACCGTTATGGCCGAGGGATAACCTGTGGCGAGGGAGCTTGCTCCCGCTGGGCTGCGAAGCGGCCCCAAAATCTTGGGAGCGCTGCGCACTCCAGCGGGAGCAAGCTCCCTCGCCACAGCAAGCTCCCTAGCCACAGCAGCTCCCCAGCCACAGGGCTTATATGGTCAGGGCTTAGATCGCAGCCAGGGTCGCTTTCACGTTCTGCGCCTGCGGGTCAGCCGTCTTCGCCGCTACCTGCTGCGCCTGCTGCTCTTTCACGCGCTCTGCCACTTCCTTGGAAATCGCGTCCTGCTTGTCCTGCGGCATGTTCTTAACATCATCTTCGGTCAAACCCTGTTCCTTGAGCAGTTGCTCGCGGATGCGCTCGGCCGGGCTTTTCTTCATGTAGTCGGTGAAGTCACTGCGGGCCGACGAGGTGGAGTCGGTCTTGGGCACATCGGTGGTCGACGTGGTGGCAGTGGTGGCCTGCAACTGCACGCGGGTCTTGGCGAAGGCCGCATTGATGTTGTCTGCAGTGGCGTCGGCGGCGGCCTGGGTGGTGGACACGCCGGTGGCACCCTGGACGTTTTGCGCGGCGCCGCTGTACAGCGCGCTGGCCGCGGCGTTGGCCGGGTCCATGTCGGCGCGTTTGATGCGTTGGATCGTCGACTGAGCCTGGGGATTGTTGTTGATCAGCATGATCAGGACACCTGTGGATGTGAGCGGTGCCACAGGTGCAGCAATTAGCGTGCCCAATGATATGGCCCCGTGTTTACGGGGCTTTTGGCCGCTACCGTCGGCAAGGCTTGGCGTGCCGACGGCCATTGTTTGCCGCTAGTGGGCAATGTTCTCCAGCGCCAGGTTGCGGGTGCGCGGGCCGAACCAACTGATGGTGATCATCACGATCAACATGCTGCTGGCGATAAACGCCAATACGCCCGGCGTGCCGAGGTGCTCGAGGATCACCCCGATCAACAGGCTGCTGAACACCGTCGACAACCGGCTGAAGGAATAGCAGAACCCCACGGCTCGGGCGCGGATATTGGTGGGGAACAGTTCGCTCTGGTAGGAGTGATAACTGAAGCTCAGCCAGGCGTTGCAGAAGGTGATCATCACCCCGCAGAACACCAGCCCCACGGCGGTGGTTTGCAGGGCAAACAAACTGCCGAAGATCACCGCGCCTAGTGCCGAGCCGACGATCTGCCATTTGTTCTCAAACCGGTTCGCCACCTTCACAAACAGCAGCGGCCCCAGCGGGTAGGCGAGGGTGATGATGAAGGCGTAGCCCAGACTGTGAGTCACGCTCACACCCTGGCCCGACAGCAGCGCCGGCAACCAATTGCCGAAGCCGAAAAAGCCGATGGCCTGGAACACATGGAACACAATCAGCATCAACGCCCGACGCCGGTACGGCGGTTGCCAGATATCGGCGAAGCGCCCGTTGCCCTGCACGCTGACGGCCTCCGGTTCCGGCTCGTCCAGTGGCTTGCCGTGGTCCTTCTGGCAGCGTGCCTCCAGGTTGTCCATGATCTGCCCGGCTTCGTCGAAACGACCTTTTTGCGCGAGCCAGCGCGGTGATTCCGGCAGGCGCTTGCGCAGTTGCCAGATAAACAGCGCAAACACCGCACTGCTCAGCACCACCCAGCGCCAGCCGGAAACCCCGAACGGCGCCTGGGGCACCAGCCACCACGACATCAGCGCCACCGCCGGCACCGACAGGAACTGGATGAAAAACGCAAAGGCAAACGCCGAACTGCGCATGCGCTTGGGCACCAGTTCCGAGAGGTAGGCGTCGATGGTCACCAACTCGATGCCCAGGCCGATGCCTACCAGGAAGCGCATGCAGATGATCCCCAAGGCTGAGGTCTGGATGCCCATCAACACGGTGGCGACGGTGTACCAGATCAACGCAAAGGTGAAGATCGCCCGGCGCCCGTAGCGGTCGGCAATCGGGCTGAGCAGGCTGGCGCCGAGGAACAGGCCGAGGAAGGTCGCCGAGGCAAAGGCCGCCTGGTCGGAGAAGCCGAATACGCCTTGGCTGCCGGTGTGGAAAATCCCGTCACTGATCAAGCCCGGGCTGATGTAGGCGGTCTGGAACAGGTCGTACAGCTCGAAAAAACCGCCAATCGACAGCAATGCCACCAGGCGCCACACAGTGGCGACGGCGGGCAGCCGGTCGATGCGCGCGCTGATGTGGGCGGCGCGGATCGGGTCGATGCCGTCTGCGGTAGAAGGGGAAGACATGGGCAGAAAACTCAGTAAGTGATCGGGATCTCGAATTCCTGGAACGCATCATCCACCGGTTGGTAACCCAGCACACGGGTGGTTTCGCTGAGGTCCAGGCGTTTGAAGCGGTTATTGGAAATGCCGTGGGCGATCAGGTGTTTCACCCCGACGGTTTCCACCGAGCGTTGCAGCAACTGCACGGCGTCCCGCGGGCTGAGCCAGGCGCTGAGGTCGCGAGCGTTGTTAAGGTCGTGGGTTTCGGGGAATTCAAATGCGCCAATGCGCAGGGCGATGGTGGAGAGCGGGGTCTTGGCGGCGTAATAACCGCACAGGGCTTCGCCGTAGCATTTGCTCACGCCGTACAGGTTGGCGGGCAGTACGGGCATGCCGGGGGTGATTTGCCGGTCTACCGGGTAGCCTTCGATGGTTTGCGCGCTGCTGGCGAACACGAGGCGTTTTACCCCGGCGGCCACGGCGGCTTCGAACAGGTAGGTGGTGGCCAGGATGTTGTTGGGCAGCAACTCGTCGAAAGTGGCGCTGGCGTGGGGGATGCCGGACAGGTGCACGATCACGTCAATGCCGTCGAGCAGCGCGGCGAGGGCGGTTTTGTCGCTCAGGTCGGCGTGGATGAAACGGTGTTCGCCGAGGGCGAAGTCCGGCTCGATGCGGTCGGTGAGGGTGAAGCGGTAGCGGTCTTTCGAGGCTTCGAAAAACGTCTTGCCGATGCGACCGCAGGCGCCGGTGAGCAGTACGTTGAGTCCTTTCATTTTTTATCCTTAGTTGTGACCATCAAGGGCGAAGGCCTGGAAGCCAGGGCGTTGGCTGAGGAGTTCGTAGTAAGTGCTGACAGCAGGGTAGGACGAATGCTCCATGGGTGTCATCCGCCAGCGGTGTACCGACAGGCCAATCAGGATATCGGCCAGGGTGAAATCTTTACCGGCCACGTAGGCGCCGGTCTTGATCAGTTGCTGTTCCAGCAGGCCCATCTTGTCGTTCCAGCCTTTTACGCCGGCTTTGATGCGCTGCGGGTCCTGGTAGTCAGGGTTTTTGCGCACCAAGGCGTGGAAGGCGTAGCCCCAGGACGGGTTGAGTTCGGTGGCTTGCCAGTCCATCCACTGCTCGACCCTGGCCCGGGCGGCGGGTTCGGCGGGCAGCAGGTCGTGGCGTTGGTGCAGGCCTGCGAGGTAGCGGCAGAGGGTGTTGGATTCCCACAGTACGCCGTTGGCGTCGATGAGCACCGGGACTTGGGCGTTGGGGTTCAGGGCCAGGAATTCGGGGGATTGGGTGGGGGTGAAGCCGATGCCCCAGTCTTCGCGGTCGTAGGAGATGCCCAGTTCCTGGCAGGTCCACAGGACTTTTCGCACGTTGATGGAAGAAGTGCGACCCAGGATTTTCAGCGAATGGCCCATGGTGCTTTCCTGACGAGGGTGAGAAGGCAGGGGGCAATTTAGCAGGGGTATGGAGCGACGACGATTAAAAATGTGGGAGCTGGCTTGCCTGCGATAGCATCACCTCGGTATGGCTGATACACCGAGGTGCCTGCATCGCAGGCAAGCCAGCTCCCACATTGACCGCGTCCGGGCCCTTAGCAGCGCGGTGATTCCTGGTCCATCAGCTTGCCCATCAGCAATACACCCAACTCACTCAACTGGTGAATGGCCAATGCCGCGTCGCGGTCTTTGCCGGTGAGTTCATCAGACAGGTCGAGCAATAACGTGCTGACCGAGGAAAACGTCTCGTAGCTGTTGACGATCAGGCTTTCGCTGCTGACGTCGGTGCGGACAGTAAATAAGGCGGGGGGATTTGGAGTTGCTTTGTACATAGGTGAGTTCTCCAACTGGGCTACCACCTGATCGCTACTAAACGAAAGGGTGGCGGCTGCACGCAGGTTAGTAGACCGGTAGACCCTCACAAAACCCGGCGCGCCACGAGGGCGCCCTGCGCACAGCCACCATCAAGCACAGACAGGTAAGTCCGACAGATGAAGCTCATGCACATTTGTGAGGGGGTACTCAGGCTACTAAACCCGATCACTGAGAAATTCAGCGACCGAGCAACCTTAGAGAGCCCCACACAGGCGCACAAGCCGGCGGATTCTGACGTACCTGTAGGCAATGGAACAAGGCGCTGCCATCAACATCAGTCACTTCCTACAGCTACCGCCTAGGTGCTCTCGCGCACCTTCAGCTCAAACCCCATGTCCACCACCGGCCGGGCGATCTTGTTGCCCGCCATCACCGTCAACAAATGCTCCGCCGCACGCCGGCCAATAGCTTCACGCGGCGTACTGATGCTGCTTAAACGCGGCACCATGAACGAGGAAGAGGGCAGGTCGTTGAAGCCCAGCACCGAGATCTGCTCCGGTATCTTGATGCCATGACGCAGCGCTTCCAGCAACGCGCCCTGAGCCAGGTCGTCGTTACCAAAGAAGATCGCGTCCACGTCCGGATGGCTGGCCAGCAGTTGCAGGAACAACTCGCCGCCCAGGCCCAGCGACGACGGCCGTGGCGTCAGTACTTCCAGTGCCGGGTCGTATAACCCCGCCTGTTGCAACGCCCGACGAAAGCCTTCACCGCGTAACAACGTGCGCTGGTCCAGTTGCGCACCGATGTAGGCCAGGCGCTTGCGACCCCGTGAGATAAGATGCGCCGCCGCCGTTTCCCCGGCGTTCAACTGCGAAAAGCCTACGCAGTTCAGGCCGGCATTCGGGTCCAGATCCATCATGTACACACACGGCACATTGCTCGATTCCACCATGCGCCGGGCACTTTCCGTACGGTCAAACCCGGTCAGCAGCAAACCCCGTGGCTGATAGGCCATGTAGTTGCGCAGCAGGTCTTCTTCTTCATCGCGGGAATAATGGGTGTTGCCGATCAGCACTTCGAAGCCCTTGGGCCGCAGCACCTGGTGGATGGCTTCCAGGGTTTCGATAAACAGCAGGTTGGACAGCGACGGCACGAGCACCACCACCGACTGGCTCTGGGCCGACGCCAGGGCGCGGGCGGCCGGGTTGACCACGTAGCTCAGTTCGGCGGCAGCTTTTTGCACTTTTTCCACCAGTTCGGTGGCCACGGTGCTGATGCCGCGCAAGGCCCGGGAGGCGGTAATCGGGCTTACGCCGGCCAGGCGCGCGACTTCATTGAGGGTAGGGCGGCCCGTGGTGCGGGTATTTTTATCGTTCTTGGGAGTCATCAGGCGGCTTGCCAAACAAAAATCGAGGCACTAAGGTAGCGCTGTCTCCAAGACCCTGCAAATTCTTGAACGTCGGGATGCCTGTTCCCGTTCAAACCTTTGGAGCAGATGCACGCGTCACTCCATAAAAATGACAAGACGGCGCGGGAAAAGCCTGTTTTTGCACTAGCCTTACAGCGTGCAAAGGTAGCGCTATCTGCGTCTTGAGGTGTTTCATGAGTCAACCTGTTACTGCCCTCGTGATCATGGGTGTTTCCGGCTGTGGCAAGTCCAGCGTCAGCGAGGCGTTGTGCCTGCTGAACGGCGCCACTGCCATCGAAGGCGACAGCTTTCACCCCGCCGCGAACATCGAGAAGATGAGTGCCGGCCATCCCCTTAACGACGACGACCGCGCCGGCTGGCTCGACATCCTGTGCGATGAACTGCGCCGCTCGCTCAAAGCCGGCGAGCATCCGGTGCTCACCTGTTCGGCCCTGAAGAAGAAATACCGCGACCACCTGCGCGAAGCCGCGCCGGGCCTGGGGTTTGTGTTTCTGGAGCTGACCCGCGAAGTCGCCGCCGACCGTGTGTCCCATCGCCCCGGCCATTTCATGCCGGCAAGCCTGATCGACAGCCAGTTCGCCACCCTTGAATCGCCGGTGGGCGAGCCATTGACCCTGGCCCTCAACGCCAGCGTAGACAGCGTCGAAGAGTTGGCCGAGCAAACCAATGCCTGGTGGCTCGAACACGGCTTTGAACCAACCCAATAATTTTTTGCCGGACAAGATAGCGCTGTCCGCCTGCACTGAATTGTTTACCCGCTTTAATAACAACAACAAACAGGAGAGACCCCCATGTTTGGCTTGTCCCACGATACCTACCTGCTACTCGATGCAGTGGTCACCATTATCGGCCTGATCGTGTTGATCACCCGGTTCAAAGTCCACCCGTTCCTGGCGCTGATCATCGCCGCTGGCTTCCTCGGCCTGACCTCGGGCATGCCCGTGGACAAGATCATCAAGGCCTTCCAGGACGGCTTTGGCGGGGTGCTCGGCTTTGTCGGGATTATCCTCGCGCTGGGTACGATGCTCGGCAAGATGATGGCCGATTCCGGCGGTGCCGATCAGATCGCCCAAACCCTGGTGCGGGCCTTCGGCAAGGAGAAGGTGCAGTGGGCCATGATGTTCGCCGCGTTCCTGGTGGGCATTCCGCTGTTCTTCGAGATTGGTTTCGTACTGCTGATCCCGCTGGTGTTTATCGTGGCGCGCCGCACCGGCGTGTCGCTGATCAAGATCGGCATCCCGCTGCTGGCCGGCCTGTCGGCGGTGCACGGCCTGGTGCCACCGCACCCGGGCCCGTTGCTGGCGATCGGCGTGTTCGGTGCCGACATCGGCAAGACCATTCTCTACGGCCTGATTGTCGCGCTGCCTACAGCCATCATCGCTGGCCCGCTCTACGGTTCGTTTATCGCCAAGTACATCCCGGGCAACCCGTCCCAGGAGCTGGTGGACCAACTGGCCAGTGAGCAGCCGGAGTCCAAGACCCTGCCGAGCTTCAGCATCACCCTGATCACCGTGCTGCTGCCGGTGTTCCTGATGCTGCTGAAAACCTTTGCCGACGTCGCCCTGCCGGACGGCCACGTGATCCGCAACTGGATGGACATGATCGGTCACCCGATCACCGCCTTGCTGCTGGCCTTGCTGCTGTCGCTGTACACCTTTGGCCATCGCCAGGGCATCGGTTCCAAGCAAATCCTCAAGCTGCTCGACGCCAGCCTGGCGCCGACTGCGGCGATCATCCTGATCATCGGTGCCGGTGGTGGTTTCAAGCAGATGCTGGTGACCAGCGGCGTGGGTGATGTGATCGGCCATATGGCGGTGACCGCGCAGATCAACCCGATCCTGCTGGCCTGGCTGGTGGCGGCGGTGATTCGTGTGGCCACTGGCTCCGCGACCGTGGCGACCATTACCGGCGCCGGCATTGTGGTGCCGGTGGTGGGGATGATTCCTGGCGTGAACCGCGAGTTGCTCGTATTGGCGACGGGGGCGGGCTCGTTGGTGCTGTCTCACGTCAACGATGCGGGGTTCTGGCTGGTGAAGCAGTACTTCAACATGACCGTGGCCGAGACGTTCAAGACCTGGACGGCGATGGAGACCATCCTGTCGGTGGTGGCGTTGGGCTTTATCATGTTGCTGTCGTTGGTGGTCTAACAGGCACACCGCAAAACAAATGTGGGAGCTGGCTTGCCTGCGATGGCGATGGTGAATTCAACACCGCTATCGCAGGCAAGCCAGCTCCTACATAGATTGGGTTTCTACCGTTAGATTGGGTCAGGCGTCAGCTTTTTAACCAGCCCATCCGCCCGGAACATCGCCCGGATGCCCCGCACTGCCTGGCGAATCCGGTCCTGGTTTTCGATCAGCGCAAATCGCACATGGTCGTCGCCATATTCACCAAAGCCAATCCCCGGCGACACACACACCTTCGCCTCAAGCAGCAACTTCTTGGCAAACTCCAGCGACCCCATCGCGGCATACGCCTCGGGAATCTTCGCCCAGACGTACATCGACGCCTTCGGGTTCTCGACCATCCAGCCCAGCTCATGCAGGCCTTTGACCAGTACGTTACGCCGCTGGCGGTACTGCTCGGCAATGTCTTTCACGCACTGCTGATCGCCTTCCAGCGCGGCAATCGCCGCCACTTGCAGCGGGGTGAAGGTGCCGTAGTCGTGGTAACTCTTGATCCGCGCGAGGGCGTTGACCAGTTCCGGGTTGCCCACCATGAAACCAATGCGCCAGCCGGCCATGTTGTAGCTCTTGGACAGGGTGAAAAACTCCACCGCAATGTCCTTGGCGCCCGGCACTTGCATGATCGAGGGGGCTTTCCAGCCGTCGTAGACGATGTCGGCGTAGGCCAGGTCATGCACCACCAGCACGTCGTACTGCTTGGCCAGGGCGATCACCCGTTCGAAGAAGTCCAGCTCCACGCACTGCGCGGTGGGGTTGGACGGGAAACCGAGGATCATCATCTTCGGCTTGGGAATCGAGCCACGGATAGCGCGTTCCAGTTCAGCGAAGAAATCCACGCCGGGAATCAGCGGCACCGAACGCACCTGGGCACCGGCAATCACGGCACCGTAGATGTGAATCGGGTAGCTGGGGTTGGGCACCAGCACCGTGTCGCCCTGGTCCAGGGTGGCTAGCATCAAGTGCGCCAGGCCTTCCTTGGAACCGATGGTCACGATGGCTTCGGTTTCCGGGTCGATGTCCACTTCGTAGCGGTCTTTGTACCAGCGGGAAATCGCCCGGCGCAGCCGCGGGATGCCTTTGGAAGTGGAGTAACCGTGGGTGTCTTCACGCTGGGCGACGGTGACCATTTTTTCCACGATGTGCGGTGGAGTGGCGCCGTCCGGGTTACCCATGCTCAAGTCGATGATGTCTTCGCCGCGCCGACGCGCAGCCATCTTCAGCTCGGCAGTGATATTGAAAACGTAAGGGGGGAGTCGATCTATGCGCGCAAAGCGGCGCGGCGAACTTGGTTCGGCCATTGTTGCCTCGAAATACGTAAGCGCCCGGAACCGTCCGAGCGACGTCGGCCACTGCGGTGGCCTGCGGGGCAGACAATACGGTCGATGATGGCCAATTGTCCAGATGCTGCTGTAAAAATTTCTGCTTGGAGTACGGCCGGGATATGCCCCTATACTCGACGCGGGTTTGTTCCCTCATAAGAAGGAGACTGTTCAGATGGATCAACAGACAAAACTGCCGTTACAGCCGCGCATGGAAGAGGGCAAGGCCCTGGTGATCGCGGGTGTGCAAGGGCGTTACTCGAAAGCCACGATTGGCGATATTCCCAAGTTATGGGAGTTGTTTGACAGCTGCTTCAGAGAGATCAAGAAGCGCGTGGGCGGCGTGACTTACGGCGTGTGCTACAACGCCAGGCACGATGAATTCGACTACCTGGCCGGCGTTGAAGTCCCGACCAAGGGCGATGTGCCGAGCAACTTCCAGTCGATTGAAATACCCGCCCATCGCTATGCCGTGTTCCCGCACTACGGCCCGGTGCAGGCGCTGGCGCAGACCTACGAACGCATCATGTTCGAGTGGCTGCCGGGTTCAGGGTACAAGGTGGTCGGGGCTGATTTTGAGCGTTACAGCGCCGACTTCGATGTGGATAAGGGCACGGGGTCGGTGGAAATCTGGATTCCGATCGAAGCCGAGTCCGCCTGATCCCACTGCTGGCAGGAGCGAGCACGTTCGCTCCTGCAACAGCTCCTCAATACAGCGTGGCCTTGACCCGCTCCGGCATTTCCCGGTCATAGGCTTCGGCGTCAAATGCCCCGTCATTCAAGCGCTTGTGAAACGCCCCGGCGCTGGGCAGCGCCGAGCGATCCAGATGCTTTTCCGGGTTCCAGCAATCGGAGCGCACAAACGCTTTGGAGCAATGGAAATACGCCGCCTCCACCTGCACCAGAATCACCGAGCGGGCCGCTTTGCCATTCACCGCAAAGCTCTCCAGTAACTCGGGCTCGATGGAAATCTGCGCGCGACCGTTGACCCGCAAGGTCTCGCCAATTCCCGGGATGATGAACAGCAACGCAATACGCGGGTCCACCACCAGGTTACGCAAGGTGTCGAGGCGGTTATTCCCCGGCCGATCCGGAATGGCCAACGTGCGCTCATCGATGATTCGTACAAACCCAGGCACATCGCCACGGGGCGAGCCATCAATGCCGTCCGGGCCGGACGAACTGACCACCATCAGGGGAGAGGCGCGGACCATGGCCTGGTAATCCTCGTTGAGAAACGGGATTTCCTTGCGCACGGCCCGCTCGTGGGGGAGGCCGTAGAGGGATTCGAGTTGTTCCAGCGTGGTCAGCATTGGGACTCCTTATCGATCGGTCAGGGGATGTGTTCAGCCACCGAAGCTGCGGTGATAGCCTTGCGCTGATTGTCGTATGGCCTGCACAACGTTAGGGGCCTGGCGGCAATAATCGTCTTCGCGCTTGAGAACAACTTCAAGAGTTTGGAGCAGTGCCCGAATTCGCTCCTCGGGTTTTTCCACCTCACAGGTTCTGGCGAACTCAAGGATGCCCAGGCGTGAGGCAAAAAATGACTTGTTGCCGGCAAGGTCCAAGGCGAGCGCATCCTCGGGGATGTAGGCGGTGGTATTTGCGATGTCGTAAGCCGGTGCAAGCCTGGCATCGCTGTTGATTGGGTTGCTATACAGCAGGCCGAAATTCTTCAGGTGGGCGTCGCCGTTGCCCACGATGCAGCTCAAGGCCACGCTGTCGAACAGCTGGTCGAGAGAGCTGCGTTCATGCTCTATCGCACAGTAAAGACGCACGGCCTTGGCAATCATGTTGTAACTCTTGCTGTATTTCTGCTCGGCAGACAGGCCCATCAGGGTGGTCATGTCTTCAAAGCCCAGAGGGTTGAGGTGCTCATCCCGATCAAAGCGCCGCATGATGAAGAGCTTATGATTCTGCGACAGGTAGAACGGCGGCACGGGTATGCCTGCGTCTCTGGCAATGGACATGCACAAGTATTCGTTAATGGCCAATCCCGGAAACTCGTCGCGTCCGCTTTTGATAATCAGATCATTAGTTTTCGAGGTGAATTTCTGCTCCGATGTTTGTGGCTTTTCGGGCACCAGTACCTTGGGCTGCACGCCAGAAATCCCTGCTCGCAGGATGTATCGGTCCACCAAGTCGGCAAAAAGATCTTCCGCCCCGTCCCAGGCGAGAATTTCGTCGAGGTTTTCTCCCGTCGACGGAGCGCCGTTGCGCTGAATCAACTCATTGACTTGGTCCGAGGAAACGAAGACCCGGCCGATAGGCGCACTGCTACCGGACAATGCCAGCAGTAGCATAGGGTCTACCCTGACTGTCTTGGCGAGGCGATTGCGAAGCTGTTCCAGCACGAAGCCTTCTGGCAGGTTCATCTGGAAGATCGGGTGCAACTCTCGTCGGCGGTATTCATCCGCGCGAACGGGCATTACCAGGCTGAGTGCGCTATGAGGCGGCGCGTTATCGCCGTAGCGGAAAAGATAGTCGCCAGCACTGGTGAATACGCTGCCGCTGGCACCCTGAGGGGTATGAACTTGAAGCTTCGGGCTATTCATTAAACAAGTCCTCCACTTCTTCCAGTGTCGGCATGGCGGCAGGTACCAGCTTTACTTCACTGCCCAAGGCGGCAATCACGCGAGCGTAGGCGTGCATGGAGACCGTCGGGCTGCCCTGCTCGATTTCAATCAGTTTTTGCCGAGTGACGCCCGCTAAACGGGCCAATTCCGCTTGTTTATAGCCTCGATTGAGCCGCATCGTGCGCAATTGGCTGCCGATTCTTTTGATGATGACAGAAGGGTCCATGTCTCGTAACCATTACATATGCATTGATAAGTTATGTATACGTTACATTTTGACGTTGTCAAGATTCTTGAGTCCAAACACCCACGCCAACCGGCGCTCATACCCAATGCGCCCCTTATACGCCTCCCCGCTGTCCACCCAGCCCTGCTGCAGATACAACCCCATCGCCGCCACATTGTCCGTGTCCACCGACAGCTCCAGCGCCTTGATCTGCGGCCAGACCAGGCGCGCGGCGGCGGGCAGGGCTTGCAGGCAGGCTTTGCCGAATCCCAGGCCTTGTTGATGGCGGTCGACTTGCAGGGCGTGAAGGGTGGCGCTGTGTTCATCGGCCCAGTGGGGCAGGCACGGCGGGCGTTTGAGCAGCAGGAAGGCCACGGGAGTCTCGTCGGCGAGGAGCGCAAAGCCCGCCACACCGGGGCTCGGATTGACCAGCAGGGTGTTCAGCGCACAGTAGATATCGCCGGAAAACGCCAGTTGTTCGGGATGCACTTCCAGGGCGTTGAGTTGCTGTTGTTGCAGAGCAGTCAACGTCTCATAGGCGACGAGGCGGGTTTCCATCGGCGTAGCATCCGAAATCCTACAAAGAAGCGCGGATTCTAGCGGGTTTGCGGTAGTCGCAATTATTTTTTGCGGGACTGTCGATTGGCCGGTATCGCATTCGACCAAGGGTGTCTTCAGTGATTTTTCCCGCAAGGAGTATCGCCATGAACGCCCAGGTTAAAACCGATATCAGCCGTTTGATCGAACAATGGCAGCAAGCCGTGATGGCCAAGGATATCGAGCGTATTGTCAGCTTTTACGCCGATGATGTCGTCTCGTTCGACGCCGTTGGCGCCCTGCAATTCAAAGGCAAGGCCGCCTACCGGGCCCATTGGGAGGCGTGCATGAAGGTGTGCCCCGGCCCCGGTATTTTCGAGTTTCATGAACTGCATATCGTGCCGGCCGCCGAGAGTGCGTTTGCCTTCTGGCTGGCCCGTTGCGGCGGCGCCGGGCCGGACGGGGTGGTGAAAGCGTGCTGGATGCGGGTGACCGCCGGCTACCAGCGCATCAACGGCCAATGGCAGGTGGTGCATGAACACTGGTCGGCGCCGTTCGATATGCACACCGGCACCACCTTGTTCGAGCTGGAACCCTGAACGCCGGGGACTATAGTTGAGTGTCCGAAAACGGAGAATCCCATGAAATACCTCTGCCTGATCTATAGCAACGAACAGGTGCTGCACGATTCGCCAGACAGCCCCAAGGACCCGGAATGTTTTGCCTATGCCGAGTCCGTGATGGCCAGCGGGCGCATGCTCGCCGCCGAGCCGCTGGAGTCGGTGACGACCGCCACCACCGTGCGCATGCGCAACGGCAAGCTGTCGATCACCGACGGGCCGTTTGCCGAAACCAAGGAGCAGCTCGCCGGGTTTTACCTGATCGAAGCCCGTGACTTGAATGAAGCGATCCAGGTGGCCGGCGGCATACCGGCTGCCCGGGTCGGCAGTGTGGAAGTACGCCCCGTGCGCGAATTGAATCTCTGATCACAACAATAAAACTCAGGAGGTTTCCCATGAGCAATCAACCCAGACCCGCCGAATTTGAACTGTCTATCAGCCGCTTGATCGATGCCCCTCGCAGCCGTGTGTTCCGCGCCTGGACCGAGCCTGCGTTGTTGCAGCAATGGTGGGGCCCGCACGGCATGACCACGCCCGAGTGCGAAATGGACTTATGGGTGGGTGGGCAGTTTCGTACGCTGATGCGCGCGCCCGACGGCAGCGAGTACCCGACGCAAGGTGTGTTTCTCGAAATTACCGCACCCAGTCGGCTGGTGTTTACCGACGCCTTCACGCCTGGCTGGATCCCTTCGGGCCAGCCGTTCATGACCGCCGAAGTGACCTTTGAAGACGTCGACGGCAAGACCCTCTACACCGCCCGCGCCATGCACTGGAGCGCCGAAACCAAGCAGGCCCACGAAGCCATGGGCTTTCACGAAGGCTGGGGCCAGAGCCTGGACCGCCTGGTGACGCTGGTGACCGAAGGCCTGCGCGATTGACGGTTCAAGCCCGGGTAGAAGCGGTTTATCGCAGCGAATCGCGGCGCATCCTGGCGACCCTGATTCGCCTGCTTGGCGATTTCGACCTCGCCGAAGAAGCCTTGCACGAGGCGTTCTTCGTCGCGGTCGAACGCTGGGAGCAGGACGGCGTGCCCGACAATCCCCGGGCCTGGCTGGTCTCCACCGGGCGCTTCAAGGCGATTGACCGTTTACGTCGCCAGGCGCGTTTTACCCCGTTGTTGCAGGCGCAGGCCGATGCGCTGGAAGCCGCCGACTGGAGCGTTGAAGACGTGGAAGACGACCGCCTGCGCCTGATCTTCACCTGTTGCCACCCGGCACTGGCGGCGGACGCCCAGGCTGCGCTGACCTTACGTGAGATCTGCGACCTCACCACCGAAGAAATCGCCCGGGCGTTTCTCGCCACGCCGGCCACCATCGCCCAGCGCATCGTGCGGGCCAAGGGCAAGATCCGTGAAGCGAAAATCCCCTATCAAGTGCCCGCCCTGGCGGAGTTGCCCGAGCGCCTGGACAGCGTGCTGCGGGTGATTTACCTGGTGTTCAACGAAGGGTATTCGGCGTCCATGGGCGCTGATTTGACCCGTGAAGACCTGACCCGCGAAGCGATTCGCCTGGGCCGCTTGCTGATGGAGTTATTGCCGGAGCCGGAAGTGATGGGCTTGCTGGCGTTGATGCTGCTCCACGAATCCCGGCGCCCGGCGCGCACCTCGGCCGGCGGTGAGCTGGTGCTGTTGGATGAGCAGGACCGTTCGCTGTGGGACGCTTCGTTGATCGCTGAAGGATGTTCCCTGGTGGAAAAATCCCTGACCTCTCGGCGTTTCGGGCCCTACAGCCTGCAGGCGGCGATTGCGGCGGTGCATGCTGAAGCCGTGAGCGCTGCTGAGACCGATTGGCCGCAGATTGTCGGGCTTTACGACGTGTTGTTACGGGCGGTGCCGTCGCCGGTGATCGAGCTGAATCGCGCGGTGGCCGTCGCGATGCGCGATGGGGTGCAGGCGGGATTGCAGTTGGTGGACGGGATTCTGGCGCGGGGGGAGTTGGTGGACTATCACCTGGCGTACTCGGCGCGGGGTGAATTCTGTCGGCGGTTGGGGCGGGTGGACGAGGCGCGACTGGCCTTTGAGCGGGCGCTGGCATTGACCCGGCAAGCGCCCGAACAGCGCTTCATCGAGCGGCGTTTGGCCAGCTCCTACAGTGGATTTGTGTCGTCTGGCTTGGCTTCTTATGGCTGCTGACGCGTCGCCGCCAACACGATCTCGCGAATGCACACATGCTGCGGTTGCTGGTAGGCATAGGCAATCGCCGAGGCCACATCATCCGCGCTCAGCACGGTGCCGCCCATGTCCTGTTTCCAAGCCTGGTAGCCGGTCTTGATCGCTTTATCAGTGGTGTGGCTCAGCAGTTCGGTTTCCACCGCGCCCGGGGCAATGGTGATCACGCGCACATTGTGCGGCGACAATTCTTCCCGCAGGTTTTCCGAAATCCCATGCACCGCAAACTTGGTGCCCACATACGCAACGTGGTTGGGGAAGGTCTTGCGCCCGGCCACCGAGCTGACGTTGATGATGGTGCCGCCCTTGCGCTCGACCATGCTGGCGGCCACCGCATGAATGCCGTTCAGCAGGCCTTTCACGTTGACGTCGAGCATCTGGTCCCACTGTGCTGGGTCCTGTTCGCTGACGGCGCCCAGCAGCATCACGCCGGCATTGTTGATCAGCGCATCGGCCGGGCCGTACTGGGCTTCAGCTTCTTTCACCGCCGCCACCAGCGCGGCGCGGTCGGTGATGTCGACGCCACGACTCAAGGTGTTCGGCAGCTCCAGGGCATTCAGCCGGTCGATGCGACGGGCCAGCAGCAACAGCGGGTGGCCGGCGGCCGACAGCAAGCGCGCGGTGGCTTCGCCAATGCCCGAACTGGCGCCGGTGATGATGATCAATGGCTTGCTCATGGTGGAACTCCTGAAATAAGAAAAACAAATAACTGAACGTGGGCCGCAGTATATTTAGCCCTTGGTTGGCTGAAAAATGCCTTATTCCTCTGTCTGTCATCGGTATTAACTATGGATGTGCGTCATCTCAAGGCGTTTCTTGCGGTGTTCGAAGAGCGCAATATCACCGCCGCCGCCCAGCGCCTGTTCATCAGCCAGCCGACGTTGTCGGTGACCATCAAGCAACTGGAAGAAGAGTTGGGCGTGGCGCTGTTTCTGCGCCAGCCCCGCGGGGTTGAGGTGAGTGATGAAGCGCGGGTGCTATACCCGCAGGCGCGGCGCATGGTGGCCGAGGCCGATGCATTGAGCCGGCTGTTTCGCGGGCGCGAAAATCGCATCGCCCTGGAATTGGGGGTGGAAGGCGACATTGCCGACAGCCAGATCGAAACCTTCCTGCGCATGGCGCACCAGGGCCTGCCCGGTTTGCTGTTGACCTTGCAGGAAGGCTGCGAAGGCGAAGGGCGCCTGGCGGTGGAGGAAATGTGCTGCGAGGACGAATTGTTCCTGCCGCTTTGGGAAGAGTCCTACGTCATGGCACTGCCGGTTGCGCACCCGATGGCGGCGGGTGGAAAAGACCAGGCGTGGGCGCCGATTGAAGACTGGATCACCTGCCCGCAGCATGATTCCCACCAGCGCCTGATGGCGTTGTATGGTCGCTCGCCCCAGGCGGTGGCCGGGCATGCGGGTTCGTTGACCCAGGCGCTGCACATGGTGGCGGCCGGTGTGGGCGTGGCAATGTTGCCGCAGTCGCTGGCGGCGGAACGGGCCGGGGTAGTGATTCGCCCCTGGCACCTGCCGGCCCCGACGCGCCGGGTGGGGTTGTGTTTTGCCGCCCAGGCTCTGGAGTTGCCGGCGTTGCGGGCGCTGCATGAATATTTCCAGAACAACCGCCCGCCGCAGATTGCAGCGGCCTGACAACGCCTTTGAATGCACCGCAAATCCAATGTGGGAGCTGGCTTGCCTGCGATAGCGGTGGTGACTGACACACCGCTATCGCAGGCAAGCCAGCTCCCACATTGGATCTTCATTGTTCCGAACAGGGTGGTCCGGCGTTATTCCAGCATCTTGCCCAGCAACCAACTGCCCGCCGGGCCCGGCGGGTGCTGGCGTGACCACAACGCATCCACCGCCACCGACCTTGGCCAGCCCCGGGCCTTGATTTCACACAGGTGGCCGCCGCCAAACCGCTCCACCAACCAGCGTGGCAGCGGTGCCCAGCCAAAGCCCAGTTGCGCCATTTCCATCAGCATCAGGTAACTCGGCGCCGACCACACACGGCCCAGCCCACGGGTTTCATTCGGGTTGATGATGCTCGCCAGGCGCAGTTCGCGGTGTTTTTCCAGGGTCTGCTGGTCGATGTCCGCAAGGTTCGCCAGTGGATGTTTGGGTGAGACAAACAGCGCAATTTCCGTACGCTCTTCCACGGCGGTGCTGGTGAGATCCGGCGGGTAGACTTCCTGCATCTCGATAAACGCAATCTGCGCCCGGCCGCTTTGTACCAGGGCGATCAAGTCTTCGCATTCGGCGATCAGGCATTCCAGTTCCAGGTCCGGGTAGCGCTGCTCGAACGCGCTGAGGGCGGTTTCGAAGCGGTCCGACTGATAGGTATCGGACATGGCGATACTCAGCTTGGGCTCCAACCCCTGGGACAACTGGCTGGCCGCCAACTCCAGGCGGCTGCTGGCCTCCAGCACCTGCTCGGCGCGTTGCAGCAGCACGTGCCCGGCCGGGGTCAGTGTCGGCTTGCGGCTGCTGCGATCAAACAGCACCACGTCCAGGTCAATCTCCAGGCTGGCCACCGCCGCGCTGACGGTGGACTGGCTCTTGCCCAATTTGCGCGCCGCCGCTGAAAACGAACCCTGGGTCGCCGCCTGGACAAACGCCTGAAGCACTTCATGGGAGGCCATGACTATCGCCTTGATCGATGGTTATTGGTTATGAAGTATCGGCTCAAGGGGTAATGATGGCAACCATCGTCACTCACGGAGAACGGGGCATGACACCCACCAAGTCGATTACTGAACGCGTTTGGCAGGCCATTGGTTTTGAAGGCCTGGCCTTGTTGATCTGTACGCCGCTGCTGGCGTGGATTATGGATAAACCGGCCCTGGAGATGGGCATGGTGACCTTGGCCATCAGCCTTATGGCGCTGGCCTGGAACGTGATTTTCAACGGCCTGTTCGACCGTCTCAAGGCGCGCCTGCAACTGTCCGGCGGGGTATGGACCCGCGTGCTGCATGCGTTGATGTTTGAAGGCGGCCTGGTGGCGATCTGCGTACCCTTGATTGCCTGGTGGCTGAACATCAGCCTGATGCAGGCGTTTATCCTCGACATTGGCGTGCTGCTGTTTTTCCTGCCGTACACCTATGTGTATCACTGGGCGTATGACGCGGTGCGGGAGCGGATCATGCAGAAACGCGAGACGAAACAACTCGCCTAAACAAACCCGGGTAAACAACTTGCGTAGCAGCTGTCGAGCCTGGGCGAGGCTGCGTCGGGAGCGACTCGGTTCTGAGCCAGCCATCGGGATCGGCGGTGCGGCCTACGCAGCCTCGCGAAGGCTCGACAGCTGCTACGGGGGGGAAGTCAGGTGAGTTTTAACGCGCTGACAAAATCGAGGAACGCCCGCACCTTGGCCGCCGGCAAATGCCGCGACGGGTAGAAGGCATACAACGGGAAGCGCTCGTCGGGCCAGTCGGGAAACAGCTCCACCAACGCGCCGGATTCGAGCGCAGGCATAAGCCCGAGGTCGAGCATCTGCGCCACTGCATGCCCATGTTCGCACACGCTGTACAAGGTCCCGGCATCGTTGACCACCAGCCGCCCGTTGGTGGCGACGTTGATCTGTTCCCCGGGCCGGTGGAATTCCCAGCCAAACGGTCGGCCGGTCTGGGAGTCGCGAAAGTCGATGCATACGTGCTGGCCGTCTTCCAGGTCCAGCGGGTGTGAAGGGCGGCCATGGCGCTCGAGATAGGCCGGCGAGGCCAGGGTCAGCACCCGCACTTCCATCAGCTGGCGGGCGATCAATGAGGAGGATTGCGGAATGCCAAAACGAATCGCCAGGTCAAAGCCATCCGCCACCAGGTCCCCGAGTTGATCCCGGGTGTGCAGGTCCAGCTGCAGCTGCGGGTATTGACTCATGAATTCACCGAGCACCGGCCCCAGCACCAGCCGCGAAAAGTACGGGTCGATATTGACCCGTAGCCGTCCGCGCACGGTCAGGGCGCTGTCGGCCGCGGAGCTGGCGGCCTCTTCCAGGCCGGCCAGCAGCGGGGCGATTTGCTGGTAGAAACGCCGGCCCTCGTCGGTCAATTGCACCGAGCGGGTGGTACGGTCGAACAGGCGAATCCCCAGGCGTTTTTCCAACCGCGAAATCGCCCGGCTGACCCCCGAAGGCGTCATCTCCAGGCTGTCGGCGGCGCGGGCAAAGCTGCCGCTGTCGACCACGGCGGCCAGTACGCCCATGCCACCGGCCAGTCCTGGATCAAAACTCATGGGTGATTGCCTGTCAGGTATCCGAAAGCATTGATGCTAGCGGAGAATCCGAGCCCGTTACAGAAACATCCCGCCCGACGCCTCGACCCGCTGCCCGGTGATCCAGTTGCTGCCATCGGCCAGCAGGGTGGAGATCGCCCCGCCAATGTCATCCGGCAAGCCTGCGCGACCCAGGGCAGTGTTGTTGGCAACCATGGCGTTCACGTCCGGGTTGTCGCGCACCGCGCCGCCGCTGAAGTCGGTGGCAATGGCGCCGGGAGCCAGGGTGTTGACGGTGATGCCACGGGCGCCCAATTCCTTGGCCTGGTAGCGGGTCAGCACTTCCACCGCGCCTTTCATCGAAGCGTAGGCCGAGTATCCCGGCAGGCTGAAGCGCGCCAGGCCACTGGAGATGTTGATGATGCGGCCACCGTCGCTGATCAGCGGCAGCAGTTTCTGGGTCAGGAAAAACGGGCCCTTGAAGTGGATCGCTACCAGTTGGTCGAACTGCGCTTCGGTGGTTTCGGCGAAGCTGGCGTGGGCGCCGATCCCGGCGTTGTTGATCAGGAAGTTGAAGTGCGCCTGGGCGAACACTTCCTGCAACACCGAACCGACCTGGGTGGTGAAGGCATCGAAGGTCGAGCTCTGGCTGACATCCAGTTGCAGCATCGCGGCCTTGCCGCCCAGTGCCTCGACTTGGGCGACCACCGCCTGGGCTTCGTCCGCCGCGCTGTGGTAGGTGCCGATGATGTCGACGCCTTGTGCCGCCAGGTGCAGCGCAGCGCTTTTGCCCAGGCCGCGGCTGGCGCCGGTAATGAGTGCGATTTTACGGGTCATGGTTGAGTCCTCGGAGCGTGTGAGTGTTCGTGGGACTGAGTGTATTTGTCCGCCCATAACGTGATAAACAGCGCTATACCGGAATCACTGGCCGGATAAGGCGAACAATCCCATGAACAAACTTGAGCTGCTGCGCACCTTCGTGCGCGTCACCGAACTGTCGAGCTTCACCCAGGCGGGCGAGAGCCTGGGCCTGCCGCGCTCGACGGTGTCGGAGCATGTACAGGCGCTGGAAGAACTGCTGGGGGCGCGCCTGTTGCAGCGCACCACGCGCAAGGTCCAGGCGACCCAGGATGGCCGCGTGCTGTACGAGCGCAGCAAGGATTTGCTGTCCCATATGGAAGAGCTGGAAGGCTTGTTTCGCCAGGATGAGGCGCAGTTGGCGGGGCGAATCCGGGTGGACATGCCCAACGTCATGGCCCGCGAACTGATCCTGCCGCGCCTACCGGAATTCATGGACCTGCACCCGCTGATCGAGCTGGAAATCAGCAGCACCGACCGCCAGGTTGATCTGCTGGCGGAGGGCTTCGACTGCGTATTGCGCGTGGGTGCACAGCCGGACCAGTCGGTGGTAGCCCGGTTGTTGTGCAGCATGCCGATGATCAACTGCGCCAGTGCTGCGTACCTGAAGCGCCATGGGGTACCCAAGACGCTCGCTGATTTGGCTCACCATCAACTGGTGCATTACGTACGGCCGCTGGGCTCACGTTCGCCAGGGTTTGAATACGTGCAAGGCAACAAGGTGCACCGGCTTCCCATGGCCGGGCGCGTCACGGTCAACAGCACCGACGCTTACCGGGCGGCGTGCATCGGTGGCTTTGGCCTGACCCAGGTGCCGGCCCTGGGCATTCACGATCAACTGGCCAGCGGCGAGTTGGTGGCGGTACTGCCGGACTATCCGGCGCCGGCACTGGACGTGTCCCTGCTGTACGCGGGCCAACGGCATTTGCCGCTGCGGGTGCGAGTGTTCATGGACTGGCTGGCCGCCACCTTGCAGGCCGCGCTTAACGCCGGGCAGACAACTGCTGCGGCGCCAGGAACGCATCGTGGAAGTAATCCCGAAACGCCTGCATCGCCGGGGTGAAGTCACGCTCGCGGTGCCAGGCCAGGCCGACGCTCATGGGCGTGACCTTGTCCGTCACGCTCACGGTTTCGATGCGCTTGCCTTCCAGTGACCAGGGGCGATGCACCAGGTCCGACAAAATCGCCACGCCGCTGCCGTTGGCGACCATGCTGCGCACCGCCTCCACCGAACTGGTGCGCAGCCGCACCCTGGGCGTTTGCCCGGCCTGTTCCCAATAGCGCATGGCGCTTTGTTCGGCTTCATCGACAGTGAGGAAAATGTACGGCTCCCGGGCCACGTCCGCGAGGCTGACGGCCGGGCGTTCGCACAACGGGTGATGGCTGGGCAGCCACAGGCGGCGCTCGGAGTTGAAGAGGATTTCCGAGACGATATCCGGGTGAGTGAGGTTGGCGGTGAGCACCACGGCCATGTCGAACTGGCCGTTGAGCAGGCCGTGTTCGATGGCCTGGCGTTCCTGTTCGAACACCTCGATGGTCACGTCCGGGTGCCAGTGTTCCATGCGCTGCAAGTGGTGCGGCAGGAAGTAGCCGAGCACGGTGTAGCTGGCCGCCACCCGCAGTACGCCGCTGGCGCGGTAGTCGGGCAACGGGCTGTTCAGGGCATCGTCGACGCTGCGCACAATCACATAGGCGCGGTTCAGAAAATGTCGCCCGGCGTCGGTCAGGCTCATGCCTTGGGCCGAGCGCACAAACAACTGCGCGCCGAGCATCGCTTCCAGCTCCTTGATCGCGGTGGTCACCGCCGATTGGGAGATGTTCAGGTGAATCGCCGCCTGGGAGATCTGGCCGATTTCGGCGGTGGCGACGAAGTAACGGATTTGGCGCAGGGTCAGGGACATGTCGGGTATCTGATTTTCAGAAGATGACCCATCTGATAATAGATCTTCCCAAGGGGTCAAGCCGCAGCCTAATTTCCATGGCATGAACTTCAACGGAGCGACCCCGATGCAGGCAGTGGATTTCAACTCAGACATGGGCGAAGGCTTCGGCCCCTGGACCATCGGCGACGGCGTCGACAGTGAACTGATGGCCTACATCAGCTCGGCCAATATCGCCACCGGCTTCCACGCCGGCGACCCGGGCACCATGCGTCGTACCGTCGAGCGCGCCAAGCAGTTGGGCGTGGCGATTGGTGCACACCCGGGCTTTCGTGACCTGGTGGGTTTTGGCCGTCGCCACATCAATGCCCCGGCCCAGGAACTGGTGGACGACATGCTCTATCAGCTGGGTGCCCTGCGGGAAATCGCCCGGGCCCAGGGCCTGACGCTGCAACACATCAAGCCCCACGGCGCGCTCTACATGCACTTGGCCCGGGACGAAGAAGCGGCGCGCTTGCTGGTGGAAAACCTGCAACGGCTGGAGCCCACGTTGTTGCTGTATTGCATGCCCAATTCGGTGATCTGGCGGATCGCCAAGGAACTGGGCCAGCCGGTGGTGCGGGAGTTTTACGCCGACCGTGAGTACGATCTGTCGGGCTCCATCGTGTTTACCCGCAATGTGCGGGCGCTGGACCCTGCGACGGTGGCGGCGCGGGTGCTGCGGGCGTGTCAGACCGGGCTGGTGCGTACCGTCGAAGGCGAGGACCTGTTTATCGAATTCGATTCCATCTGCCTGCACAGCGACACCCCCGGCGCCCTTGAATTGGTGGAAGCCACCCGTGAAGCGCTGGACCAGGCGGGGATTGAAGTGCACACACCTCGCTGACCGACACCGGTGCCGAGACACCGGGTCTGACTGATTTTTTGCCTGCCTTTCTACAATGATTCCAAGAGGAACAGACATGGCCGAATCTTCCCCGATCCGCTACAGCTTTGGCGGTGATGAACACCTGTTTGCCGAGGTCAGCGAGAGCATGTCCCTGGAGGCTTTCTTCAAGGGCATGGCCGTCACCCGCGCGGTGGAACGCCTGGCCCTGGACGGTGTGCTGGACGTGTGCCTGGCGAATGCCTCGTTCCAGATCCGCTTCGACCCGGACCGCATCGCGCCCCATGTGCTGCTCGACGCGGTGCAAAGCGCCGAAGCTCTGGCCGTGGCCGAACGCACCTTGCACACCCGCATCATCGAAATCCCGGTGCTGTACAACGACCCCTGGACCCATGAAACCTTGATGCGCTTTCGCGACCGTCATCAAGACCCCACCGGTACCGACCTGGAGTACGCAGCGCGGATCAACGGCCTGGCGGATGTGGAGGCGTTTATTGCGGCCCACAGTGGCGCGCCGTGGTTTGTCTCGATGGTGGGGTTTGTGGCGGGCCTGCCGTTCATGTTCCAGATGGTGGAGCGCGAGCGGCAGTTGCAGGTGCCCAAGTACCTGCGCCCGCGCACCGACACGCCAAAACTGACCCTCGGCCACGGTGGTTGCTTCGGCTGTATCTACTCGGTACGCGGCGCCGGCGGTTACCAGATGTTCGGCGTCACCCCGGCACCGATCTACGACCCTCAGCAGCAGTTGGCGTACCTCAAGGAACACATGGTGTTCTTCCGCCCGGGCGACATCGTGCAATTCAAACCCATGGACCGCGACGCCTATGACCTGGCCGTGGCAGAAGTGGACGCGGGGCGTTTCGACCTGCGCATCCGCCCGGTGGAATTTTCCCTCGATGCTTTTCTCGCCGACCCCATCGGTTATCCGAAAACCCTGCAGGAGGCGCTGGCATGATCAAGGTACTCAAACCCGGCCTCGCCACCTCGGTGCAGGACCTTGGCCGTGAAGGTTATTACCACCTGGGCATCCCGCCGTCCGGCGCGCTGGACCAATACGCGTTGAGCGCGGCCAACCACCTGGTGGGCAACCCGGCCGGCGCCGCCGGGCTGGAATGCACGTTGATCGGGCCTGAGCTGGAGTTTCAGCAGGACGCCCTGGTGGCGTTGTGCGGCGCCTTGATGTCGCCGCGCCTGGACGGGGTAGTGGTGCATCAGGACACCGCGTTTCAAGTGCGTGCCGGGCAAGTGTTGCGCTTCGAATTTCCCAAGGCCGGTGCGCGGACTTACCTGGCGGTGGCCGGTGGCATTGATGTGCCGCTGGTGTTGGGCAGCCGCTCTACTTACACCCTTGGCGCCTTGGGCGGTTTTCAGGGCCGGCGGTTGGTGGAGGGTGATGAGCTGCCTGTGGGCGAGGCCAGCGGCAAAGGCCGGGCGGGCAATAGCTTGCCCATGGCGTTGCGCCAATCGGTGGGCGGCGACGTGACGCTACGGGTGGTGCCGGGGTTGTATTACGAGCGACTGACGCCCGGAGCAAAAACCAGTTTCTTTGCCGAGCCCTGGACAGTCGGTTCGGAAGCGGACCGCATCGGCTATCGATTCAAGGGCGGCAGTGCCTTGAGTTTTCAGCCACGGGAGCAGCCGTTTGGGGCTGGCTCGGATCCGTCGAACATCGTCGACAGTTGCTACCCCATCGGCTCGATCCAGGTGCCGGCCGGGCTGGAGCCGATCGTGCTGCATCGGGACGCGGTGTCGGGTGGCGGCTACGCGATGATTGGCACGGTGATCAGTGCCGATCTGGACCTGATCGGGCAGATGCAGCCGAACCAGCGAGCGGGGTTTGTGGCGGTGACGCTGGAGCAAGCGCTGGAGGCGCGGCGGGTGTACAAGAAGCGGCTGAAGCTGATGGGCGGGTTGTTCAATAGCTGAAAACACCGCCGAACCCACTGTGAGAACTGGCTTGTGTGGGAGCTGGCTTGCCTGCGATAGCATCACCTTGGTGTAACTGATACACCGCGGCGCCTGCATCGCGGGCAAGCCCGGCTCCCACACAAGCCAGCTCCCACATTTTCATCGGGTTGTGTCAGAACAGCTTGGTAAACAACCAGTACAAGCTACCCGACAGCAAAATCGCCGCCGGCAACGTCAGCACCCAGGCCATCAGCAAATTGCGGATGGTCTTCATCTGCAAACCCGCCCCGTTCGCCACCATGGTCCCGGCCACGCCCGACGACAGCACATGGGTGGTGGACACCGGCAAGCCATACATGTCCGCCGCGCCGATGGTCAGCATCGCCACCATCTCCGCCGATGCGCCCTGGGCGTAGGTCAGGTGGGTCTTGCCGATCTTCTCGCCCACCGTCACCACGATGCGTTTCCAGCCGACCATGGTCCCAAGGCCGAGGGCGATGGCCACGGCGATCTTGACCCACAACGGGATAAACCGCGTGGCGCTGTCAATCTGTTGCTTGAACAGTTGCAGCTTGTTCTGGGTGTCGGCGTCAAAGTTACCGACCTTGCCCTTGTCCATCAGGCGAATGGTTTCGCTGGTCAGGTACATGTCGTTACGCACGTTGCCAACGGCCTCCACCGGTACGGCAGCGAGGGAGCCGTAGCTCTTCACTTCTTCGCCGATATGCCCGGTGATGGCGGCGAGGGCGGGCACCAGTTCCGGCGTGGCTTCCTTGGTGCGCACATAGGTCGACAAGGTGGCACGGGAATCGGCCGGTGCCAGTTGCGGGGCGCTTTTCACCAGGGCCGCCTGGGTGACTTCAGCCACGGCGGCGAACTGCAAGGACTCACCGGCCGGCATGGTGCGGTTCAGCGCGTAGGCCATCGGCAGGGTGCCCACCAGGATCAACATGATCAGGCCCATGCCTTTCTGCCCGTCGTTGGAACCGTGGGCGAACGACACACCGGTGCAGGTGGCGATCAACATGCCACGAATCCACCAAGGCGGCGGGGTGTCGCCTTTTGGCGCCTTGTACAGTGCACGGTTTTTCACGAAGGCCCGCAACGCCAGCAACAGCAGGGCGGCGAAGGCGAAGCCGATCAGCGGCGACAGCAGCAGTGCATAACCAATCTTGATCGCCTGGCCCCAGTCGACGCCGCTGGTGCCGTCACGCCCGTGCATCAGTGCGTTGGCCACGCCGACGCCGATGATCGAACCGATCAGGGTGTGGGACGACGACGCCGGCAAACCCAGCCACCAGGTGCCGAGGTTCCACAGGATTGCGGCGATCAACAGCGCGAAGATCATCGCAAAACCGGCGGAGGAGCCGACCTGCAAAATCAACTCCACCGGCAGCAGCGCGATGATGCCGAACGCCACCGCGCCGCTGGACAGCAGCACCCCGAGGAAGTTGAAAAAGCCCGACCACACCACCGCGAAATGCGGCGGCAGCGAGTTGGTGTAGATCACCGTGGCCACGGCGTTGGCGGTGTCGTGGAAGCCGTTGACGAACTCGAAACCCAGGGCGATCAACAGCGCCACACCCAGCAGCAGGAACGGGGTCCAGGTGGTGACCACGGTGCCCAGTTCGTGCATGTCGTGCATCAGGCTGTAGGCGGTGAACAGCAGGCCCATGGCGAGTACGGCGAAGAAAATGATCACCGTCACAAGGCCGGGTTTCTTGTCCAGGCGCGGTTTGGGGTCGGTGGTGGCGGAGGAGGTGGAGGCGGTCAGGGAAGGGGTGGCCATGCCGGAGCATCCAGTGTTGAGGAAGGATATCCGTCATGATCATTGCAAAATGTTACAGAGATGCTGCGGTAAATCAGTGTTTAAGGAATTGGGATGGCCGCCGGTCCACAAAACACCGCATATCAAATGTGGGAGCAGGCAAGCCAGCTCCCACATTTGATTGCATTTCAGCTCTAGTAATCCCCGCGCTTGCGAAACGCCCAGCGCCCGGCAATCAACGTGAACGTGGCCACCAGCGCCACCAGAATCCAGAAGCCCTCGGGGTCCGTAGAAAGCGGCACGCCACCCACGTTCATGCCAAAAAAACCGGCGATGATATTGATCGGCAGCGCCAGCACCGTGACCACCGTCAGGGTAAACAGTGTGCGGTTGCTTTGCTCGTTGAGGTTGGCGGCGATCTCTTCCTGCAGCAGTTTGATCCGCTCCCCAAGCGCCGTCAGGTCGTTGATGATCAGCGCAAATTCCTCGGTGGATTTGCGCAATTCCTTAACGTCTTCCTTCTGCAACCATTGCGGTGGGCGGTTGAGCAGCCGCAGCAACGAGCCGGGCTCCAGTGCCAGCAGCCGTTGCAGGCGCACCAGCACCCGGCGCGCGGCGCCCAGTTCGGCACGGTTGGTGGACAGCCGCGACGACAGCAACTGATCTTCGATCTGGTCGACGCTGAGGCTGGTCTTGCGCACGATCTGCGTCAGCACCTCGCCCTGGTCCCGCAGCAAATGCACCAGCAATTCCAGAGGCGAACGAAACTGCTCACCGGCCTTGACCGACGAGCGCAGCTTGTCCACCGAGTGCAGCGGTTGCAGGCGGGCGCTGACCAGCAGCCGGCTGCGGGCGCAGACCCACAAGGTGGAGATGTCGGAAGACACCATGCTGCTGAAGTTGAACACCACGTCGTTGACCACCGCCAGCAAGGCCGAGTCCACGTGTTCGATACGGGTGGAGCGCGAGCCTTCGTGCAAGGCTTCGAAGAACTCGGCCGGCAGTTCCAGGTGCGCCTGCATCCAGCGCTCGCAGGCGGCGTGGGCCAGGTTCAAATGCAGCCAGAGGAATTCTTCGGGGTCACCGGGTTGCTGCAAGGCCGCCAGGGCGGTGGCTGAGTCAATCTGCTCGCCCTTTTCACCGGGGCGAAAACGAAAACCGTAAAGCAAGCCAAACAGGTCAGAGTCCTGGTGGCCGTGGTCGATGCTGTGGTTCATGGAGGCTCGCAGGGAAAGTGCCTGTAGGAAATTTCACAGGTTCACTTGCGTGCATCATGGCAACTGGATTTGACGGTTTTGTGACAGTTTGAGGCAGGCGTCAGTGGCCCGTCGACAAACTGAAGCTGAATACCGTGCCGTCCTGCTCGTGGGACGACACTTCCAGGCGCCCGCCATGGGCATCGGCAATCTGTTTGACGATGTACAACCCCAGGCCCAACCCGGCCTGGGGCAGGGCGCCGGTCGGTCGGGAGTAGGGTTGGAACAGCAGTGGCATGGCCTGGTCACTGATCAGCCCACGGTTTTTCACCGTCAGTTCGAAGGTGCCGGCGTTGACCTGGGCGCTGACTTCCACCGGCCCTTCGGGGTTGCCGTGGCTGATGGCATTGGCCACCAGGTTGGAGAGCAATTGCGCCAGCCGTTCGCGGTCGCCGCGTACACCGTCGAGGTTGCCGATGCGGGCGTGGATCAGCCGTGTCGGGTGCACGTGCTGCACCTCGTCCACCACGTGCTGCAAGGTGTCTTCCAGCCCGGAGCATTCACCGATGTTCACCGGGATGCCGCTGCCCATGCGCCCACGGGCAAAGTCCAGTACATCTTCCACCAACTGCGAGGCCCGGCGGCCGCTGGCGAGCATGTGCCGTACCAGGACGTCGGTGGCCGGGTCCGGGTGTTTGCGCAACAGGCGCTCGGCACCGACGTTGATCGCGAACAGCGGGTTGCGCAGGTCGTGGCCAAGCACGGCGATGAACTGTTCCCGCAGTTCGGCGGTTTCGCGCTCCTGCTGCAAGTCGGCCTCGGTTTGTTGCAGGCTTTCCTCGGCTTCGATTTGCAGCGACAGCACCCGGGCGAACGACTCCATGGTGGACTGGATGGTGCTGCTGCGCAGTTGTGCCGGGTTTGGGTCCAGGGCGCAGATGGTGCCGAAGAAACGCCCGTCGGTGCGGAACACCGGTACCGAGATGTAGCTTTCAAAGTGGTAGATGCGCGGTGTGTGGTGGTCGCGGTACAGCGGGTCTTCGCTGGCCTTGTCGATCACGATCGAGACGTGGGAGCCGCGAATTTCGTGGCACAGGGTGGTGGTCAGGTCCAGCTCGCCGCCCACGGGCAAGCCGAAGTCCAGGCGGTCGAGTACGGCGCAGGCGGTCCATGTGTCATCGGTCACGCGTGCCACGGCAGCAAACCGCAGGCCGGTCATTTCGCTGACCACCTGGAGAATTGCCGGTACAGCACTGATTCGGCCAATGGTGGCAATGTCGGCGGCTTTTTGCCCCATGGCGAACGGTCTCGATCCTGATGCTGCTGGCGTTGTGCCTTGGCTGATGGTTGGGATTCTAGCGAGCTTGGCGGCACAAGGTACAAATTCGTTCACGGTAATTAGACTATTTGCTCTTCCGGGCGACGAGCGCGCATGAAAAAGCCGCGCGGCCCTTGGGGCGGCGCGGCTTTTGGGTGATTCAACTTATTTGTCTTGCTTGTTTTCCAGCACTTCGCCGGTCTTGGCATCCAGCTTCACGTCCCACTTCACGTTGCTGGTGTCACGCAGTTCGGTCTCGTAGACCAGGCGGCCGGCTTTGTCTTCCAGTTCGGTATCGACAATGGTGGCGCCCGGGTGCTGGGCCACGGCCTTGGCGTTGAGTTTTTCGAAATCCATGATGGCGCCGGATTTGAGCAGGCTTGGAATCTGGTCCGGGCGAACGTCTGCCTGGGCCAAACCAGCGGTGAGGGTCAGGGCGGCAGCGGCGAACAGGGCAGTGATGGTTTTCATGGTGTGATCCTTTGGGGTGAGCTGTTTAAGTGGGATCAGGTTAACCGGCGCAACTTAATTCACCCTTAAATTGCGCCGTTTGTTCAATCGACCGCGAAGGCGGGGTTTCATGCTGGCGTCTCAATTATGGGAGACACAGATGAAACGGTTAATGACCTGGGTCTATGGGCCCGTGTTCTGGGTGGGGTTTATCGGTTGGGCGCTTTGGCTGGTGCAGGTGGACGCGCCGCAATGGCTGGGGCTGGTGTTCGTCACGGCGGTGGTGGTGTCGTTTATCGCTGAAGGGTGGATGCCTTATGAGCCTCAATGGAATCGTAACCAGGGGGATCGTCGGCGGGACATGATTCATGCACTGGTCAATGAAAGCCTCAATGCGGTGGGCCTGTTGAGCTTGCCCGTGTTGACCGCGCTACTGGCTTTCGACGGTGTATGGCCGCGCGCCTTGCCACTCTGGGAGCAGTTGCTGCTGGCGATCTTTATTGCCGATGCGGGCATCACCCTGATGCATTACGCCAGTCACCGGGTCGCCGCCTTGTGGCGCCTGCATGCGGTGCATCACAGCGTGCAACGGCTGTACGGCTTCAATGGTTTGATGAAGCACCCGTTGCACCAGATGCTGGAAGCCACGGCCGGGTTGGCGCCGTTGATCCTGCTGGGCATTCCCACGGATGTGGCGCTGCTGTTGGCCCTGGCGATTGCCATTCAACTGCTGTTGCAGCACTCCAATGTCGACATGCGCCTTGGGCCGCTGCGCTGGGTGTTTGCCTGGGCGCCGGTGCACCGTTTTCATCACATGAAGTATGGCCGGGCAGGGGATGTGAATTTCGGCTTGTTTTTCAACCTGTGGGATTGGCTGTTGGGCACCGCGTTTTACCGCCAGGACTATCGAATGGGCCAGGGCGATTTGGGGATTGGCAGCCGGCCGGACTTTCCGCGGGATTATGTGGCGCAGTTGTGTGATCCATTCAAAACGGTGCGGTTGAGCAAGGAGCCGCCGGTTCCCGTCGAGCTAGTCCAGGATGCGCACATGCAGGTTGCGCAACGATGCCCCGGCGGTGACGCCGAATAGTTGCTTCATGGTCCGGGAAAAATGCGCCGAATCGGCAAACCCGGCGCCATGGGCGGCCTCGGTCAAGGTGCCGCCGCCGAGTGCCAGCCCCAATGCCACACGCAAACGTCGCCACAGCACCAGGCGACGTACCGGCAGGCCCAACTGGTTGGCGAACAAACGCTCCAGCTGGCTCAACGAAACGTGTGCGGCCTGGGCCAGGGCGTGGGCCGAGACCTTGCCGCTCAGTTGCTGGTCCAGCGCCAGCAATGCGCGTTCCACGCGGGCATCTTCCTGGGCGCGTCTGGGCAACTGCCGCAATGTGCGGTCGAGTGCTTCAAGGGACAGTTCGCTGTCGGCCAGGGCGGTTTGCAAAGAGGCAAAATCAAACGCGCCGGGCTCGGCATACACCATCAACACCTCACCGTCGGTGTGGAGGATGGCGTGGGGCATTCTTGAGGGGATAAACAGGCGATGGGCCGTGGTGACACGGCCATCGAGGCTGGCCTTGATCGGCCCGCCTGGGGAGAGCATCAGCTGATGGGCATAGTGTGCATGGGGCGCGGTATGCCCCGCCATGCCCTGGATCAGCCCGTAGTCAGGCCCCAGCCACAGGCGACCTGACCATTCGGGCTTCACTCAGTAACCGTTGTCCTGCAGCAGGTCGGCCACACTCGAGGACGGCCAGCGCTTGTAGTACTTCAGCAGTTCGGCGGCGCGGTTGGTGAAGATGCCATCGACGCCGGCCTTCATCACCTTGTCGAAGTCCACCGGCTCATCCACGGTGTACACGTGCACCAGCAGGCCCTTGTCGTGGGTCAACTGGTTCATCTCGGGTTTGACCAGGTCGGAATAGCTCTGGTCGCCCAGGTTGGTCAACTGTGCCGATGGGCCGGTACCGATGGCGCCCAGGCTCTTGGCCTCGTCGATCCATTTTTCGAACTCGGCGGCGTCTTTCGGTTCTTGCTTGGCGTAGTAGGCGGCTTTGCTCGGCTCGCCGGATTCGGCGAAGGTCACCTTGGATTTCGGCTCGATACTGCCTTCACCCACCCACAACAGCAGGATTTTCGGGGTGTTGGGCATCTCTTTTTGCAGTTCTTTCAGGCTGTCCTTCTCAAAGGTTTGCAGCACCACGCGGCCCTTGCCCTGGCCGACGCCGATGTTTTTCTGGGCCTGGTTGGATCCGGTGGAGCTCAGCCAGCCTTTATCCAGCAGCTTGTTCTTGAGGTCGGCTTCGATACCCGGGAACTGCTTCGGCTCTTTGGTTTCGATGTACAGGCCGGGTTTGTGCTGCGGGTTGCCTTCGGCGATCTTGATGATTTCGTCCAGGCTCAGGATTTTCAAGCCGACGAAGCCAGGGCGGGCGCGGTCCGGGTAGGCGGCGTTGAACCAGCTGCCGGCGTCCAGGGTTTTAAGCTCGGCCCAGGTGAATTCGTTGGCCGGGCTGTCCTTGCGCTCGGGGAACTTGGTGGCGACGTCGGTGGTGCGCTGCAGGTTGTTGTCATGCAGGGCGAAGAGCACGCCGTCCTTGCTGCGTTGCAGGTCCATTTCCAGGTAGTCGGCACCCAGGTCGCGCGCGACTTTGTAGGCGGCTGCGGTGGATTCCGGAGCGTCGTAGGACGCGCCACGGTGGGCAATCACGGCAGGGTGCGGGATGCCTTCGTTGGTCGCGAGTTCGGTAGGGCTGATCGGGCTTGCCGCCTGCGCCTGGCCAAGGCCCAGCATCAGGGCCAGCAGCAGGGCACTCTTGGTAAACGTGACAGGCATATGCGAAGTCCTTTCGTGGAGGTAACTTTGAGAAGGGCTCCTTTTTAACAATTGCATGCGAATGGCGCTATCACCAAACCGACATTAACGTGTTCACGGGCCATTTTTCTGCGCTTTTGTGCTGTGCTATGCAGTACTCTTGCCCTCAGCTGCCCCATCAGAGGGCAGATTTTTCTGCCACGCGTGTAAACCATCTTTCCAGTCCAAGTAGGACTTTTCAGTGAGGTTTACCATGCGCATCACCTCCGAGCTTATCTGCCAGGCCGCCGACCAACTCCACGGTTTTGTCGGCCTGAACCGCAAGACCGGCCAGTACATCGTACGTTTCAGCGAAGACTCCTTCGGCATGGACGTGGCTGATGACGGCATCATCCCCACCGCCGAATTTGTCTGGCAGCCGGTTGACGCGCAGGCCATGACCTTGTCCCGCGAGCGGGTCCAATTGTTGCTGGACCAGAATATCGACGACCGCATCAACATCACGGAGCCGCTGCGGGTGTACATGCGCCGGGTGGAAATTCCACAGATCAGTGCGGTGCGCAGTCTGGTCAGTTGAGTGGCGCATAGCCCAGCGGCTGGAGCGCTTTTTGTGGCTAGGGAGCTTGCTGTGGCAGTGTGGCGAGAGAGCTTCTGTGGCGAGGGAGCTTGCTCCCGCTGGGCTGCGAAGCGGCCCCAAAATCTTGGGAGCGCTGCGCACTCCAGCGGGAGCAAGCTCCCTCGCCACAGAAGCTCCCTCGCCACAGAAGCTCCCTGCCACAGCAAGCTCCCTCACTACAGCAAGCTCTCTCCCCACAGAAGCTCGCTTGTCCAAATTGGGTGTTTTACACAGGTGGATGTTTCAGCGCTCGAACGCGTAGGACCGCTCCACCTTGCACACCCGTGTATGGCACGCCGAGTACCAGGTGGAGCGCCCCTGTTCGCGCACCTGGGTGTGTTCGGCGTGTTGCTTCCAGGCCAGGATCGCGGCTTCGTTGCTCCAGTAGGACACGGTGATGCCCAGCCCATCGTCCCCGCGCGCCGATTCCACGCCGAGAAATCCGGGCTGTTGCCGGGCCAGCTCCAGCATGCGGTCGGCCGCTTGCCCGTAACCGTTGTCGCCTTCAGTGCGCAACGAACTGAACACCACGGCGTAATACGGTGGCGCAGGCGTCTTGGCGATCATGCGCACGCCCTCAGCAACGCAATGGCCAGTGGCGGAGTAACGCCCTTGAGTGCCGCACGTTCCGGCTGGAACAGGGTGGCGACAAAAAACGGATGGTCCAGCAATTCCACTGCCCGCAGGTCGCCCGCCGAGTCATGGCCGCTGGCGATCAGGTCCGCCTCCAGCAATGCGCTTTCGAAGTCAGGGTTGATGCCATAACGGCACCGGTAGCCTTCATGGATATCGAGGGTGCCGTAGGCCTCGGCGATGCGGGTAAAGGCCATCAATCGGATGTTGTTTGTCGCTTCCACCAGGGCACAGGTCAGGGGCGTGAGCACCGCGCGTGGCGAGTCGGGGGCCAGTTCGCCATGTTCGGCGTCGGCCCAGCCCAGCACGTTGCGGGCATATTCCAGCACCGCGTGTTGAAATCCGCCGCAGGTGCCGAGGAAAGGACGACGTTGTTCGCGGGCATAACGGATGGCCAGCAGGGCGCCGTCGAGGTCGCGGTAGGGGCTGGCGGGGACACACCAGAAGCCGTCGTAATGCTGCAATTGTTCGGTGGATTTGATCGTGTCGGTGGCCAGCCAGTCGAACCGCACCGTCAGGCCCAGCGCCTCGCCGGCCTGTTGCAACGCCAGGGGAATGGCCTGATGGGCCGTGACTTGGGCATCGTAGTCGCCGATCAAGGCCAGGTGCAGGGTGGTTTTATTCATTGCGGGTATCCGTGGCTTGTTGAGTCCTGGCGCGCACTATAGATTGGCGCTCACGCAATCAATATTGGCGTTAATACACATGCTCAATGCAGCAACGCACTATCAAATTGATTACCCCGACCTTTCGCTGATCCTCGCGCTGGTGCGTGGCGGCACGCTCGCCCGGGCGGCGGCGTTGTTGCGGGTGGATGTGTCTACGGTGTTTCGCGCGGTGCGACGGCTGGAGAAGGCGCTGGGCCAGACACTGTTTGAAAAAAGCCGCGCTGGCTACCTGCCCACCACCTTGGCCACCACCCTCGCCGGGCAGGCCGAACGTGCCGAACAGGCGCTGGAGGCCGCGCGCGTGGGCGTGGAGCAGGGCGGTGAAGTGATCAGCGGCACGGTGCGCCTGACGTGTACGGATTCGGTGTTGCAGTCACTGTTATTGCCGGCCCTGGCGCAGTTCATGCCCGGTTACCCGGCGCTGACCCTGGAGCTGAGCACCTCCAATGACTTTGCCAACCTCAGCCGCCGCGATGCGGATATCGCTTTGCGCCTGACCAAGGCACCGCCCGAACATCTGGTAGGACGTTGCCTGGGCACGGTGTCGTATCGGGTGTGTGCCAGTGCCGATTATGCCCGCCAGCATGCAGGCGCGGAGCTGGATGCCCTGAGCTGGATTGCGCCGGATGACTTCCTGCCGGATCACCCCACCGTCACCTGGCGGCGCCAGCACTTGCCGGGGGTGATGCCTGCCTATCGCTGCAACAGCATGGTGTCGGTGACCGAACTGGTGCGCGCGGGGCTCGGCGTAGCGGCGTTGCCGGATTACCTGCTGGGCGCGGGCCTGCACCCGCTGAGCCCGCCATTGGTGGGGCACGACACGGCCCTGTGGTTGCTGACACGCCCCGACTGCCGGGCGTTGCGCTCGGTGGTGACGTTGTTTGATCAGTTGGGCCAGCATGTGCGATTGCCGGCGCACCCACTGTAGGAGCTGGCTTGCCTGCGATAGCGGTGTATCAGCCACCCATGTACTGGCTGACCCACCGCTATCGCAGGCAAGCCAGCTCCTACAGTGGATAGGTGGCAGGGTCAGGTCTTGCGGACGAAGTGGTCATGCATTTCGCTGGTCAGCCCTTCGATGCGTTCGGTCAGTTGCTTGGTCATCTCGGTGAGCTTGGTGTTCTGCTCCAGCAGTTCCAGCAGTTGCTTGGTGGTCTGCGCCGCCTGGGCCTGGCGTTCGGTGTTGGCCACAGCCAGGGCTTCACGGTGCTGGGCGTCGGCGTCGGACTGGGCCTTGTCCCTTGCGGCCTGGCGGGTCTGGGCCAGCAGGATCAACGGCGCGGCGTAGGCCGATTGCAGGCTGAACGCCAGGTTCAAGAGGATGAATGGGTACACGTCAAAATGCGTGACGCCGGTTATGTTGAGCACCACCCACAGAACCACAATCGCCGTTTGCGCCCCGAGGAAGGTCGGGGTGCCAAAGAAGCGCGCAAAGGCTTCGGCTTTCAGCGCAAACGTATCGTTGCCAAAGGTCGGCGCGAGGTGGGCGTGTTTGCGGTGAAAGCGCAGGTGATCAACCTTGGCTTCTGTTTTCTCTTGGGTCATGGCGGGCTCGAATCCGTGGCGTAAGACAAGCCACCACTATAGACCGAGCCCTCCACCCGGCACATGAAGAAGCCTGTCGCTTACCTGTTGCCCCGTTCATTGGCAAACGCACTGACGGCCTGCACGGCCTCGCTGGTGCCTTCGCGAATCTGCAGGATCACCGTGCCGGCCTGGTTGGCCAGCTCTACGCCCTGTGCGGCGCGGTCCCGGGTGCCGTCCATGCTGTCGATGGCCTGGCGGGTTTCGCTCTGGATCATCTCGATCATCGAGGAAATCTCCGCCGTTGAACCGCTGGTGCGCGCCGCCAGTTGCCGCACTTCGTCGGCCACCACCGCAAACCCGCGGCCTTGCTCACCGGCCCGCGCGGCTTCGATGGCCGCGTTCAACGCCAGCAGGTTGGTCTGGTCGGCAATCCCGCGAATGGTGTTGACGATGGCGGTGATCTGTTGTGAACGCTCGCCCAGCTTGGCGATCAGCGCGGAAGAACCGTCGATATTGGCGGCAATCTCGCGCATGCCCGTGGCGGTCTGCTGGATCACTTCGGCGCCTTTTTCGGCGATGTCCCGGGTTTGCAGCGAGATGTGATAGGCCTGGGTCGCGCTGTGCGCATCAGCGGCGTGTTTCTCCACCATGGCCGTGACGTCGGAGGCGTATTTCACCACCTTGCACAGGCGCCCGCTGGCGTCGTACACCGGGTTGTAGTTGGCTTCGAGCCACAGGACCTGGCCGTTTTTGTCGATACGTTCGAACTGGCCGTTGAACAGCTCACCCTGGTTCAGCCGCTGCCAGAAATCGCTGTAGGCACTGCTGTTGGCCAGTTCGGGTTTGCAGAACATGCGGTGATGTTTGCCCTGGACCTGCGCCAGGGTGTAGCCCATGCGATGCAGGAAGTTCTGGTTGGCGCTGATGATGGTGCCGTCGAGGTTGAACTCGATCACCGCCATGGCGCGGTCGATGGCCTGCAACTTGGCGTTGGCTTCGCTCTCGGCCTGCATTTTCGGGGTGACGTCCATGGCGTACTTCACCACTTTCACCACGTTGCCGGATGCGTCGCGCACCGGGTTGTAGCTGGCCTCCAGCCAGATCGGCTGGCCGGCGCCGGTCACTCGTTCGAAGGTGCCCGACTGGAACTGGCCATTGCGCAGGTGCGTCCACAGCTGGCCGTACTCGGCGCTGCGGGCAAAGGCCGGGGTGCAGAACAGGCGATGGGACTGGCCCACGACCTGGTCGGCGGTGTAGCCCATGGCCTTGAGGAAATTTTCGTTGGCCCGAAGGACAGTGCCTTGCAGGTCGAATTCGATCACGGCCATGGAGCGGTCGATGGCGTCGAGAAGGCCGGCTTGCTGGGTGATCGTGGCTTGCAAGGTACTGATGGTTTTTTTATGGGCGTTGAATAGCATGGTCGTGTGCTCGGGGGAAGCAAGCGTCAGGGATTTCCATGGGGGCGCCTGCCACCGTAGGGCTCAAGCCTACGGCAAACGTGCTCATTGCCAGCTTCCTTGTGCGGGCAGAAGGGTGGAACAGCGGATTCAGAGTCGTATGGCCGGCAAGAAGTTCTACGACGGCCGACCAATGGCGGCATTATGCTATCGGTCGGTGACGGCTGCGTTTAATTCAGACGAGTTGTAGCGGGCGGGATTCAGGCGGTGTGGGCGACCACGTAGTCGCTGATATTGACCCGGTTACGACCGGTGTCTTTGGCGGCATACAGGGCCCGATCCGCTGCGTTGAGCCACATGGCCGCGTCGCTGAAGGCGGGCTGGAACGAAGCCAGGCCAATGCTCAGGCTGACCCGCAGCTCGGGGATTTCCGGACTACGGTAGTTGCTGAACACTTCGCGCATGCGCTCCATGACCTGCGCAGCCTGTTCCAGGGGCATGTCCGGAAGAATCACACAGAACTCATCGCCGCCATAACGCCCTGCCAGGTCGTTTTCCCGCAGGTTGCGTCGTAGCTCCAGGCTCAGTTGGCGCAATACCTGGTCACCGATGATGTGCCCGTAGCTGTCGTTGATCTGCTTGAAGTGGTCGATGTCGATCAGCGCGATGGTGGCGTGGACCTGCTGTTGCTGGCACTTGTGAAACTTCAGGTGCAGCAGGTCTTTCCACGAACCGTGGTTGAGCAGCCCGGTGAGGCTGTCGGTGCGGCTCAGGGCACTCAGGGCGCGTTTGTGTTCCGACAGTTTGATCGCCAGGCGGTAGCAGACCATGCCCAGGGCCATGGGATACAGGGTCAGCATCGGCAGGCAGGCGTAGACCTGAACCAGGCTGACGTCGGGGTTGAAGGTGATCCCGAACAACAGCCAGGACACGCCGACGCCCACCCCTTGCGCCACGACGCCATGGAGGAACAGGCGTTTGCCGCCGGCGGCGACGTTGTTCATGGTCATCATCGACAGGATGGTCACGGCCGTCAGGGGCGTGAACTGGGTGGTGGCCGCCCAGAACCCGCCGAGCAGCGAGTCGTACAGCAGGTTTCTTCGTTCAGCCTTGTAGGGGAAGTCGGAGCGAGAGGAGAGTTGATACGCCAGGTGCGCCCAGCCAAAACCATTGAACAGCAGCAACGCCCACACCCAGCCTGGCATGTGCAGTGGGTAAAGCGCAGCGATGACACTGATGCAGCCGATGCCCAGGCCGATGATCCTTGGCCTGTAGATACGTCTGGCAAATGACAGCCCTTTGCCTGGTTGGTTTTCCATAAATTCCTGGGTCGATTTTTCTTTTGCAGGTACGGCAGCACACGTGATCGAGAAAACCACTGGTCGGATAATACGTGTGAATATTGTCAGTTATTCGCGTAGGAATAATCAGTGTCCTTCGAGGCCATTTGCAAAGGACACACGGCAAATCCGTCAAAAAACGACCTGGGATGTCGTTCCTGCAACAGGTCAGTGCTGCGGCACGACCTCATAGCCCGCCAGGAACAGGTCGATGGCCGACTCAATAACGTTCGCCTGGGCATCGGCATCCAGGGTGGGCTGGCCCAGGGTGATCTGTGGCCAGAAGGCGAAGGCCTTGAGCAGGCTTTGCACCTGATGAGCGGCGAAGCACGGGTCGGTGCAACTGAGCCGGCCGTCTTCCTGGGCGGCGCGTACCCACTGGGTGAAGCCTTCTTCACGCATGCTCAGGCGGTTGACCATGTCCTGGGCGCGTTCCGGCGAGTGGATGGTGGCGGCAATCGCCACCCGGGCCAGGTCGAGGAAGTTGGCGTCCGACATCATGGTCATCTTGGCTTGCAGCAGCCCGCGCAGTTGCTCACGCAGCGGGCGGTCACTGGCGTAGCTGACGTCCAGTTGCGCAACGCTGCTGGCCCACAGTTGATGCAGGATTTCGGCGAACAGCTCTTCCTTGCTCGGGAAGTGGTTGTACACCGTGCGCTTGGAAACTCCGGCGGTGGCAGCGATCTTGTCCATGCTGGTGACCTCGAAACCGTTGTCGCGAAACTCGGCGATGGCGGCTGCCACGATGGCTTCGCGTTTACGGTCGGTGAGGCGCAGGGGTACAGTCATGGGAGGATTCGGCTCTGAAGGGAAACTTACACTCGGTAGTTTACTTGCTCCCGGTTTTGTTGCAATCTAGAAACTACACTGTGCAGTGTAATTTTTAGAGCAGTCTGCAGGAGTTCCTCGGTAATGGCCACGATCTCAACCCGTCTCGACAGTTCTTCTACAGCGCCCAAGTCTTCCGAACAGCATCAAGGTCACTTCACCAACCAGAAGCCCATCCAGCATGGCGGCTTGGGCAAGACCTTGGGCATCATGTGGAAGATGCTCTTCCAGAAGCCTCGCAGCACGCGGCCGGTGGGTGAGATCCCGGTGCAGCCGCTGACCCGCGAGCAACTGTTTGCCGCCCCCGACCACAGCGTTTTCCGCCTCGGGCACTCCACTGTGCTGCTGAAAATGCGCGGCAAGTTCTGGCTGACCGACCCGGTGTTCGCCGAGCGCGCATCGCCGTTCAGTTGGGCCGGCCCCAAGCGTTTCCATCAGCCACCGATCAGCCTGGAGGAGCTGCCGCCGATCGAGGCGGTGATCCTTTCCCACAATCACTACGACCACCTGGACCACAAGGCGGTGGTGCAACTGGCGGACAAGACCCGCTACTTCCTCGCGCCACTGGGTGTGGGCGATACGCTGGTCAAGTGGGGTGTGGACGCCGGCAAGGTGCGGCAACTGGACTGGTGGCAGGGCACCGAAGTCGACGGGATTCGTTTTGTCGCAACACCGGCCCAGCACTTCTCCGGGCGCGGCCTGTTCGATGGTAACCAGACGCTGTGGTGTTCGTGGGTGATGATCGATGGCCCACGGCGGATTTTCTTCAGCGGTGATACTGGTTATTTCGACGGCTTCAAGCGCATTGGCGAGCAGTACGGCCCGTTCGATCTGACGCTGATGGAAACCGGTGCCTACAACGTCGACTGGCCCCACGTTCACATGCAGCCGGAAGAAACGCTGCAGGCGCACATCGACTTGAAAGGCCGCTGGCTGCTGCCGATCCACAACGGTACGTTCGACCTGGCGTTTCACGCATGGCATGAACCCTTCGACCGCATCATGGCACTGGCCTGGGAGCGTAACGTGTCGATCACCACGCCGCCGATGGGCCAGGCGTTCATGCTCAATCAACCGGAACGCGGGCAGGCGTGGTGGTTGGAAGTCGAGCATCAAGGCAGCGAAGAGCGCGTCAGCGGGTAATGGCCGTTTGATCCTGATGCCAGGGTTTTAAAACGAGCCAGTGCCAGCCATTTCCGACAGACACCCACCCCGTTAAAGGGATGCAATCACGCCTCGAAAACCCAATTCGAGGCGTGGGAGTGTATGGACGACAAGAGTAGGAAGGTCACGGCATCGGGCGCGCCGTGCCTGTTCAAGCAGCCCGTCTCGGGGGAGAGTCCTGGTCCCCCGTCCTGCGCACCAACCGCTGGCAAGGGCGTTGTGTTTGGCGGTAAGGCGGCGGGTGCGATTACCGACTCGTCCCCTCCCCAGGGCGGCCTGGAGTTTGGCATCTCCAGTGGGTACGGCCCAAGGTTCGACATCCCCGGTCCCATGATGCACACCGTGCGCGATGCCTCGTTATCACTGATCGCCCTCAGCGGCGTCGATCCCCAGGGGCCAGTGATGGTGGAGATCCCGCCGGTCGCCGACGCCGGTCATCTGAGACATACACCGTCGTTGGCAGGCAGCCGTATTGGCTTTGCCAGCGAGTATGTTGCGGGTGGTGTTCGGGAAACGATCAGGCACAGCGCGCACTTTGTCCTGGTACTGAACGCACTGCGCGCCGCCGGTGCGCAGTTGGTGGCCGTGACTGCACGGGTGGCGGACGACACGCGCCATTTCACCCTGGACCCGGGCAACGAAATTAATGATCGGGTCACGGAAAATCGTCTGGATGGGGTGGTGGCGGATGCGCACAGTGCCACTTTTGAGCAGGCATCCGCCGCGGGCAACCCAAGCTTTTGCGTGCCCGCCGGGATGGACGCCGAAGGGGTTGCGAGGGTTGTCTGGTTTTATGGCGCGCACTGGGCGGGTGATCGCCTGGCCGCGTTGGTACGAGGTTGCCGACAGGTTTTGGAGCACCTTGAAATGCCTACTCCGTATCGCGAGTGATCGTACGCGGCGGTAAGAGTTACCCCCGAGTCATTGAGTGATTCACTTCTTAGACTGAGGGCGGGATATCTACAGGTATCCCCAACATTCAGACAGGCAGGGGAGCTGTTTATGATCGGACCAGGTTTGGGCGCGGTATGGGGAGCAGGTCTTTTCGAGGCGGTGGTTAACCCACCGCAGGCCTATCGGAGTGCCGACGAACTGGCGGCGGACATGGCCAGGCCCGACGGGCCCGGTTCGGCTTCGCTGGTGAGGGATTCGCTGAAGTTAATCGCCAACGTGGACAAGGGCTTGCAGGGCGGCAACGCGTTTATTGAAATCAATCCGGATGCCCTTGAGAACGCCCGTGCACTTGATCAGGAGCGTGCAGTTGGCAAGGTACGCGGGCCATTGCATGGCGTGCCGATAGCGCTCAAGGATGTTTTCGAAACAGGCGACAAGATGCAGACCAGTGGTGGCTCAATGGCGCTGGTGGGCAAGCCCGCTTCAAAAAATGCGAGGGTGGTGGACAACCTGCTGAAGGCCGGTGTGGTGATTATTGGCAAAACCAACATGAGCGAGTTGTCCAATTTTCGCTCTGACATATCGACCAGTGGCTGGAGTTCCAGGGGTGGCCAAACGCTCAATCCTCATCGATTGAATGGCCAGCCGGCGGGGTCAAGCACGGGCTCGGCCGTGGCGGTGGCCCAGGGGATGGTGCCTTTGGCACTGGGCGTCGAGACCAATGGTTCGATCATCGCGCCGGCGGCCTATAACGGTGTGATTGGTTTCAAACCCACTGTGGGGCTGGTGAGTACTGAAGGGGTAATGACCAGCTCCCGCCAGGACACGGTGGGGACCTTCACCCGCAATGTACGAGATGCTGCGCAGGCACTGGATGCCATGACCGAAACGGACCGTTACACCGCCGGGCTCAGTGATGATGCCTTGAAGGGCAAACGCATTGGTTACACACCGTTGCCTGAGCTATCGGCAGATGACGCAGAAGACCCAGACATAAAAGCCGACCGGCAGCATTTTGCCGACGCTCTCAAATTGCTGCAGGCCAAGGGTGCGATATTGGTGCCAGTGGGGCGGCTGGCCGCAGGCTTATCCGGCGATATCCATGCCAGTTACAGCCTCGCCCTCTACGCCGACGTTAAGCAAAAACTTGAGGCTTACCTGGCCGGGCGCGAAGGTTTGCCGGTGAAATCCCTGTCCGAGCTGATTGAATTCAACGAGCGCAACAATGGGCCGGGAGTTCCCGACCAGGGGCTGCTGACCATGATCAACGACCTGGATATCAGTGATGAAGTGCGGGAAGGGTTATGGGCCGCTATCGGTCCGATTTTCGAGGGCGCCCTCAAGACCCCACTGACCGAGCACAAGCTCGATGCAATCGTGTCGAACTTCCTTTCGGGCAGTTACTACTACGCAGCGGCGGCCGGTTACCCCGGAATATCCGTGCCCTCGGGCATGGACGATGACGGTATGCCGACGGCGCTTCACTTCTACGGCGCGAGCTTGAGCGAACCCACATTGCTTTCGGTTGCCTACGGCTATGAGCAGGCCTCCCTGGCAATCAGGGAGCCTGCGTTTATTCCCGGGCCGGGCTAGTTCAACCCATAGCGTGCGGCGGGTTTGCGGTGCGACAGGTTCGGGCCCAGTGCCAGCCGTGCGCTTTCGTAAGCCTCCCAATCGGCGTTGTCCGAGAGTGAAGGGATCGTTACGGCTTCACCTTGGGCCAGGCCGGCGAGGGCAGCGTCCACCAGGTTTTCCGTGGTCATCACCATGGTTTCCGGCAGGTTGTTCACCGGCAGGCCGGCAATGTCCCAGAACTCGGTGGCGGTTGCGCCCGGCAGCACGACTTGCACCACCACGCCCTTGTCGGCCAGCTCATGCTGCAACGATTCGCTGAAGGCCTGCACGAAGGCCTTGGTGCCGCCGTATACGCCGTTCAATAGCTTGGGGGCGAGGGCGACAATCGAGCCAATGTTGATGATCGTGCCGCGACCCTGGGCGACAAAGTTGGTCGCGGCCGCCTTGGCCAGGCGGGTCAGCGCCAGCACGTTAAGCAGGATCATCGCGTCCATCTTGTCGGCGTCGGAGTCCAGCAGCGAAGCCGTGGCGCCCACGCCGGCGTTATTGACCAGCAGGCTGATACGGCTGTCTTCGTGTACGACCTGGGCGATACGTGCGAGGTCGGCTGGCAGATTCAGGTCGGCGGCTATCACCTCGACGTTACGCTGAGTGCTGGCCTTCAGGCGGGTCGCCAGTTGCTCCAGGCGTTGCTGATTGCGGGCCACCAGAATCAGATCGTAGCCCGCGTGGGCCAGGCGGTCGGCATACACCGCGCCTATGCCGGACGAAGCACCGGTGATCAGGGCATAACCTTTATGGTGTGACATGGCAGTTGCTCCAAATGGCCGGGGAGAGGATCGGCCTTGTTGGAATCAAGATTATGGGTGTAATGTGGTGGCTGCAATGTCATATATCCCACCTTTAGAGACATGAGGTTTGACCATGGTGTCCGTCGGTATCTTGCTGTTTCCCGGCTTTCAGGTGCTCAGCCTGTCCACCAGCAGCGTGTTCGAATTTGCCAACTTCGTGGTGGGTCGACCGTTCTATCGCGTGGACTTGCTCTCGGAGCACGGCGGGCCGATCAAAAGCTCCATGGGCTTTGCCATTGATAGCCTGGCGTTTGGGCAGCAGGCCTATGACACGATCGTTGTGTTGGGGGACAACGAATTACTGGAGCCCACACTTGGCATGGTGGCTTATTTGCAGGCGTCATTGACGGCGTCGCGGCGGGTCACGTCAGCCTGTACCGGTTCGTTCCACCTGGCCGCGGCCGGGCTGTTGGAAGGGCGCAAGGCAACCACCCATTGGTACCACGCCATGACGTTTCGCCAGCGCTACCCCAACGTGAAGCTGGAGGAAGACCGGATCTTCACCGTCGACGGCCCGCTCTGGACATCCGCTGGCATGACCGCCTGCATCGACCTGGCCCTGGCCTTGGTAGAGCATGACCTGGGCGTGGAAGTGGCCCGCGATGTGGCGAAGAAACTGGTGGTCTACCATCGCCGTGCCGGTGGCCAGTCGCAGTTTTCGGCGCTGCTGGAACTGGACCCCAAATCCGACCGCGTGCAAACCGCCCTGGCCTGGGCCAAAGGGCACCTGCAGGAGGACCTCTCGGTAGAGCAACTGGCCGAAGCCGCACACCTCAGCCCGCGCCAGTTCAGCCGACTGTTTCGCGCCGAAACTGGCCAATCGCCGGCCAAGGCGGTCGAACACCTGCGTATTGAAGCGGCGCGGTTGATGCTTGAATCCGGCAGCCACTCCATCGACGTCGTTGCCCGGGAGACGGGTTTCGGTGACCCGGAGCGCATGCGTCGGGCTTTTTTACGGGCGTTTGGCCAGCCGCCACAAATGATCCGCCGGGCGTTGCAGTTGCAGGCGTGAGTGCATGGTGGCCAGAACCCTTTGTCTTAGGTGAATAAGACTTCAATAAGCCCTTGAGTACGTGATGCGGGCGCAGCCTTGATGACGATTTGCACGTCGCGCCCCAGACGGGACAAACATTCAAGCATCTTGGCTTCACTGATACCCCGAAACCTGCCACGCAGCATTTCAGACACCTTGGGTTGCGATAACCCAAGGATGACTGAAGCTTGTGCCTGAGTGAGGTTTCGTGTCTTGAGAATCTCCCCGATCTTCGCCGCCAGTTGAGCCTTGACCTGCATTTCACTGGCGTCGGGTTGCCCGATGTCTTCATAGACATTGCCGCTGCTTTCTTCGATCTCAATCGCGTTGTGATGCTTGTGCATGATCCTGCGCCGCCTTGAGTCGCTGTTTGATCAGTTGTATGTCGTGCTGTGCTGTAGCGATGCCTTTTGTCGACTTCTTCTGGAAGCAATGAAGGACATAAACAGCTGAGTCGAAACGGACGGTATACACACCACGATAAGTGTTGCTGTCGAAATCCTCGACGACCTCAAGCACTGCGTTACCGCCAAACCCTTTTAATGCCTTGGCCTGTGAGTGCTTGCTTCCTCCCTGAGCGAGGTGAAGCGCAAAGCCAAACACATCCTGAACAGCCCCGGGCATTTGCTGCAGATCTTTCTTACTACCGCCCACCCACAGGAGTGGCTTCCATGAACTCATGAGAGGATATACCTAAATAGGGATAAACGTCAGTGCAAAGAAAAATCTTACTCAGCCGTTTCAAACGCCGAGTGTTCTGAGGACAGGGGCAAAGAGCCCCGCACACTCATCCCCCACCCCGGCGCAAACCCCGGGAAAAACACCAACCCTTCAGCCTCCAGGCGAAACGCCACGCTCAGGCGGACTTCATCCTCCGCATCGCCATGGCTCTCAAAGCGCTGGAGGGCATCCACGTCCACATCCGCCTCCCGGGCCAGGTCTTCCCGGCTCCAGCCCAGCATCAGGCGGGCCTGCACGCTGTGGCGTGGGGTGAATTGGTGAAGGACGATCTGCTGTTCTACGGTGCTGCTCATTGCCAGAGAGGACATGGGCTTTCTCCAGGTTCGACGGGGGAGGGCAAACTATACTGTGTTTTTGTACAGTTGTTTTGACCGCTCATCAACTGGATTTTTTCGATAGGGTTGCCGCCGCTCTATTTGGCTCCTTCCAGATAGTTACTCGGTGCATGACCGAGCACCCGCCGGAACATGCTGGAAAACGCCGCCGGGTTTTCATAGCCCAGGTCCAGGGCGATCCGGGTGACAGTCTCGCCGCTGGCCAGTCGCGCCAGGGCCTGCACCACGCAGGCGCGCTGGCGCCACTGCACGAAGCTCAAGCCGGTTTGTTGGCGAAAATGCCGACTGAAGGTGCGCAGGCTAAGGTGCGAGTGTTCGGCCCATTGAACCGGTGACTGGTGCACGTCCGGCCGCTGCAGAAACGCCAGGCACAAGGCAAGCAAGCGAGGCTCTTCGGGCAGCGGAATATGCAGCGGCAAGTGCGTGGCGCGGGCCAGTTCATGCAATAGCAGGCTGACCAGCGCACCGTCGCGCCCGGTTTCGTCGTACTCAAGGGGCATCTCCACCGCTTCCATCAATAGCTGGCGCATCAATGGCGAAATGCTGATGACGTGGCAGTGGGGCCCCAGGTCGGTGACGGCGTGCGGTTCGATATACAGGCTGCGCGTCGACACCCCGAGCATCAGCACTTCATGGGGCACCTGGGCGGGAATCCACACGGCGCGCTGGGGCGGCACCACCCAATTGCCTTCCTGGGTGCTGACTTGCATCACTCCGGTGGCGCCATACAGCAACTGTCCGCGTCGATGGCTGTGGCGCTTGAGCAGGTAGCCGTGGGGATAATCGGTGCCGATCGCCACTACGGTGCGGGGCGTCAGGTCCAGTTGAGCGATGGAAACGTTGCGCATGTGGCTGACTCCGAGAGTGGCAATATCTCACACATTATTGGCCGACCTGCGCAAGCGGGCCAAGTCTTGAGTCTCTATCGTCATCAGCTCACCCCGATGCTGAAGGCGATACTCGATGTTCTATCTATTACTGGCGCTGTTCGGCTGCATGACCGGCGTGACCGCGGTGCTATTCGGGTTCGGTGGCGGGTTCGTGGTGGTGCCGTTGCTGTACGGCATGCTCCAGCTCAGCCATGACGCGGGCGTGAGTGAATCGGCGATGCATGTCGCTGTCGCTACCTCCACCTGCGTAATGATCGTCAATGCGCTGATCGCCACGGGAAAACATCGGCGCAAAGGTAATCTGATTCGTCATTACCTGTGGCCGTTGGGCGGGTTTATCGCGATCGGCGCGGTGCTGGGGGCGGGTGCCGCCATGTTCGCCAGCGGCAATTTCATGCGCTACGCCTTTATCGCTTACCTGGCGCTCACCATCGCCGATTGCCTGTTGCGCCGAGGCTTTCTCAGCCACGACAACACACTCCAGCCCCGGCGCCTGGGCGGTACTGAAGTGATGGGCGGCGGCATCGCCATTGGAGTGATCGCGACATTTCTCGGGGTGGGCGGCAGCGTAATGACGGTGCCACTGTTGCGCCGTTGCGGCTTGAGCATGTCCCAGGCCACGTCCATGGCCAACCCGTTGAGCATACCGGTGGCGCTAGCCGGTACGTTTACCTACATGGTCATGGCGGGATTTGCCAAGGTGGAATTGGGCGCGTGGTTTGTCGGCTATGTCGACTTGCTGGCGTTTGCCATCCTCACGCTGGGCTCGCTGCTGGGCATTCGCCTGGCCACCCCGTGGATCGGCCGCATCCCGGACGCGCTGCATGCGCGGGTGTATGTCGGGTTGTTGGGCGCGGTGATGGTGAGCATGCTGCTCTAGCTTTCAAACCCCGGCGCCTCGCGAATAATCAGGTGGTCCAGGTTTTCGATATTCGCACTGAACACCCCGAACGTTTGCTCGGGGTTCTTCTTGCTCGGCACCTGCTTGAGCTCCGGCGTTACCCCATAAAAGAAGCAATACAACGGCCGCTCACTGTCTACCGCCGCCTTGATCTGTTCCAGGAACACTTTGCGCTTGCGGTAGTTCTCGATCAGTTTTTTGCTCAGGTAAACGTTGATGGAGTAGGGCTTCTTGTCGAGCCAGGCCTTCTTTTCGAAGTCGATGCGAAAGCTGCTGGTGTAGTCCTTGATCTCCTTGATCTTGCCCCAGTAGATCAGGCCTTTGTTGTCTTGCAGGTATTCGATCTTCTTGAAAAACGTCCAGTAGGTCGCGGTGTGATCGCCGACCTTCAAGGGCATGCTTTTAAGCTTGTCCTTGTCGCCGATATTGGACACGTAGCATTCCACCGGGTGGGCGAAGACGCTGGTCTTGTCCGGGGTGGTGTCGCTTGAGCTGTCAGACGGAGGGCTGCGGGTTGCCGGCGCTTTCGGTGGCTCTTGTGGGGTGCGGCCCTCGGCACCGATCACCGGTGTCTTGCGTTCGTATTGGCGTCGGGTCAGGACAAATTCCGACGGGAAGTTTTCTTCCGGCCCATCCTCCGCTTCACCTTTTTCGGCGTGGCGGCTGGCGTAGCGGCAGCCGTCGATATGCCGGGTGCTGGGGATATTCTTGAAGTGCGGTGTGCGCAGGTAATTGACGTTTTTCGCGTTGAACGTGCCCAGCACATTCCCCGCCGCAAACGCCGCCCGGCATTCATCGTTGGGGCACAGGAAGCTGTCCTTGTCGGAGTCGAAGGCGGCGGTTTCGTCGAAATTCAGGTCGCGCACGTCATAGATCGACAGCTTGTCGTCGAGACTCAGGCTGTAGGCCGTGTCGAATTTCATGGGGCTCGGGTCCGTGAGATATTTCGCTATTAATAGCGGGATATCGCGCAAATATCAGTAGAAATTACGCACGGACCACCACACGTCGGCCACTCAGGAAGCACAAGGTGCCGCCCACCGCCGTCAGCCCGCTCAGTACATAGAACATCGAAGCGGGCGATGCATTGATCAGCAGGTAGCCGCAGATCACCGGGCTCAATGCGCCACCAAATGCCGCCAGGTTTTGCGCCCCGTAATAACTGCCGCGCAGGGCATCCGGGGCGATGGTGTCGATAAACAGGAATTCGGACGGGTAGATGATCATCTCCCCGAGGGTGAACACAAACATCGCGACACACCACGACACCAGGCCGTCCGCCATGCTGAAACCGATCAACCCGGCAATGAACAGCGAGGTGCCGAGCACGATCCAGTAGCGCAGCTGTTCACGCTTGAGGAACCGGCCGATCTGGTACTGCATCAAGATCACCGTGATGGCGTTGCACGCCAGCACGGCAGAGAGAATTTTCAGCGCGCTCTCCGGCTTGTAGGCCACCAGCAGAAACTGCGACAGATACAGGGTGTAGCGCCCGTGGACAATGGTGCTCAACAGGCTGCCACTGGTGAACAGGATCAAGGTGCGATCGCTGCGCAGCGTCCTCAGGGTGCTGAGAAAACTCAAGGGTTTGTTGCTGTCGTCGCGCTGGGTTGGCGGGATGCCGATCATCAGGAACAGGCTGCCAAAGGCAATCGCGCTGGCGATCAGGAACGGCGCCAGGGGCATCTGGCCGGCAATCACCACACCGAGCATCGGGCCGGTGGCGTAGCCGACATTGGTCAGGGTGTAGCGCAGGGAAAACACCTTGGCGCGCTGGCCCACCGGCAGGTTCTCGCTGATGATCGCCTTGGAGCCGATCAGGAACAGCGCCGACGCGGCTTCGGTGATCACCAGGGTCAGGGTGGTCAGGTACAGGTTGCTGGCAAAGGTCAGTAACAGAAAACCGATGGAGCTGGAGAGCATCGCCAGGATCAGCAGCTTGCGCTTTTCCAGGCGGTCGATGATGTAGCCGCCGTAGAGGCCCAGCAGGGTGGCGATGAACACCGCGATGCCCATCAGCAAGCCGATGTCTTGCTGGTTGAGGCCCAGGCGGGTGCTGAGCAACAGCGCGAGTAGCGGACTGGTCATGGCGCGGCTGACGACGATGGTCACCGAGCAGATCATCAGGCGGCGGATTACCAGGGAGTACGTGGCCACGGTGGGGCGGATGTCCTTATTCTTGGGGCTGGTTACTATCTTTCATACACAGTTGTTCCCTGTGGGAGTCGGGCTTGCCCGCGATTGCGGTGTGTCAGTCAATATTTCTGGTGACTGACACACCGCAATCGCGGGCAAGCCCGACTCCCACAGGGTTATGTGTTGTTACTGGCCGGCGTTGATGCTGATCTTCTGAACCGCACCCTGCTCCAGATCCCACTTCTTCAGAATCTTGCCGTACGTCCCGTCATCAATCATGCCCTGCAGCGCTTCGCTGATGGCCGTGACCAACTCGGTATTGCTCTTCTCAATCCCAAGCCCCGTGAACTGCTTGGAAATCGCCAGGCCCACCGGCTTGTACTTACCCTTGTCCAGCGACATCAGGTAAGGAATGGTTTCGCTGCCCTGCATCGCCGCATCCAGACGGTTCTGTTGCAACTGAGCCCGGGCATCCGCCGAACCTTCAGTGCCAATCACCACGATGGCTGGCTTACCGGCCTTTTCGCAGTTTTCCTTGCTCCACGCGGCAATTTCCGACGGCCAGGTAGTACGTCGGCTGGTGCCGACTTTCTTACCGCACAGGTCAGTCAATTCCTTGAGGTCTTCACGCTTGGCCAGGGTGTAGAACTGCGGGCCACTGGTGAAATAATCGATAAAGGTCACCGCCTTCTGGCGCTCGGCGGTGTCGCTCATGCCCGACAGCACGATGTCCACGCGCTTGGTGGTCAGGCCGCTGAGCATTTGTTCGAAGCCGGTTTCCTGCCACTTGATCTTCACACCCAGGCGCTCGGCCAGGGCGTTGCCCAGGTCAAAGTCCAGGCCGGTGAGTTTGTTGGTGGCGGTGTCCTTGAAATCCATCGGCGGGTAGTTCGGCACGATGGCCGCGCTGATCTCACCCTTGTCCTTGATCGCTGCCGGCAATGCCGCCAAAACCGAAGTGGAGGCCATCAGGCCTACGAGCAAACTTGGAAGAAACAGATTTTTCATGGGGGCGTTCTCGTTAGTTTTTTAGTTAAGTGCGAACGGCAGAAATAAAGCTTTGGGTACGCGGGTTTTGTGGGCTTATTAGAATTTCTTCAGGGCTGCCGGCTTCCACAATCTGGCCGGCATCCATAAACACCATGCGGTTGGACACTTCGCGGGCGAAGCCCAGCTCATGGGTGACCACAATCATGGTCATGCCGGTGGTGGCCAAATCGCGCATCACCGACAGCACTTCTCCTACCAGCTCCGGGTCGAGAGCTGACGTGGGTTCGTCAAACAACATCAGCTTGGGGCGCATCGCCAACGCACGGGCAATCGCCACACGCTGTTGCTGCCCACCAGACAATTCCACCGGGTAGGCATTGCGCTTGTCCGCCAGGCCAACCCGGGCCAGCAACTCCAGTGCGTCCTCGGTGGCTTCCTTGGGCGAGCGCTTGAGCACCTGGCACGGGCCTTCGATGATGTTCTGCAACACGGTCATGTGCGGGAACAAATTGAAGCGCTGAAACACCATGCCGGTGGCCAAACGCTGACGGGCGATCTGCGATTCATTCAACTCATGCAGCTTGTTGCCGACGACCCGGTAACCCACCAGTTCGCCGTCGACCCACAGGCCGCCCTTGTCGATTTTTTCCAGCTGATTGACGCAGCGCAGCAGGGTACTTTTGCCGGAACCGGACGGGCCGATAATGCACAGCACTTCGCCTTGCTCGACTTCCAGGTTGATGTCCTGCAGCGCGTGATACTGGTCGTAATACTTGTTCAGGTTCACGGCCTTGACGATGCTTCTCATGGGCAAATCTCCTCAGTCAGGGCTTACGAACGCTTGCCGGCGCCGCGGGCAAAACGACGCTCAAGGCGGCTCTGACCGAATGAAAGAACAGTCACCACCGCCAGGTACCAGATGCCGGCAACAATCAGCAACTCCATGACCCGGGCGTTGGCGTAGTAGATGTTTTGCGCGTTGTGCAGCAGCTCCGAGTACTGGATCACACTCGCCAGGCTGGTCATTTTCACCATGCTGATGAACTCGTTGCCTACAGGCGGAATGATCACCCGCATCGCCTGGGGCAGAATCACCCTACGCAGCGCCTGAAGGCTCGGCATGCCGATGGACTTGGCGGCTTCGTACTGGCCGGTGTCCACCGACAACAGGCCGGCGCGCACCACTTCGGCGGTGTAGGCGCCCTGGTTGATACTCAGGCCGAGGAGGGCGGCCACGAACGGCGTCATCAGGTCCACGGTGTCGATACTGAACAGGCCGGGAATCGCGATCACCGGGAAAATCAGCGCCAGGTTGAACCACAACAGCAGTTGCAGGATCAGGGGCGTGCCACGAAACAGCCAGGTGTAGGTGATGGCCACGTAACGCAGGATCGGGTTGGCCGACATGCGCATGATCGCGGTAATCACCCCGATCACCACGCCCAGCGCCATCGCCAAAATCGACATGATGATGGTGTTCACCAGGCCCCAGATGATCGCCTCGGACGTGAGGAACTGACCGATGTAGGACCATTCGATCTGACCGTTGGCGAACGCACGCAGTAAGGCGGCCAGGGCGATCACGATCAACGTGGCGAAAAACATCCGCCCGTAATATCGACGTGGCACGTGCTCGTACTGGGTGATATCGAACTGGTTCTCGGTCTGCTGGCGCTCGGCTTGCAAGCGCTCTGCCGGGGTTTGTTTCATGGTGACTCTCCAAAACAACGATCTAACTGGATACCAACATCCTTGTAGGAGCCCGGCTTGCCGGCGATTGCGCTCTCAAGAACGCCATCGCCGGCAAGCCGGGCTCCTACAAGGTGGGCGCTAAATTCGAAAGCCGGTGTGACTCTCTGCCCATTGCTGCTGGCCTGCCAGAGCCACCTTCAACCGCCCAATCTGCTCCCTCACCCGCTCCGGTGCCGTCCCACCCCAACCACTGCGCGCCGCAATCGCCGCTTCCAGGGTCAGGCACTCACGCACCTCAGGTGTCAGGCGGGTATCCACCTCCGCCAACAGCGCCGGCGAGGCTTCCCACAATTCAATCTCATGCTTCTCACAGGCCTGCACCAAGGCGCCGGTAATCTCATGGGCCTCCTTGAACGGCACACCACGGGTAGCCAGCCAATCCGCCACCTCAGTCGCCAGGGTGAATCCCATCGGCGCCTGGCGCCGCAGCTCTTCCACCTGTACCTTCATCGTCGCGACCATCCCGGCCATCGCAGGCAGCACCAGCAGCAACGTATCCACGCTGTCCAACACGCTGTGCTTGTCTTCACTCAAATCGCGGTTGTACGAGAGCGGCAAGGACTTGAGCGTCGACATCAAACCGGTCAGGTTGCCAATCAAACGTCCCGCTTTACCCCGCGCCAGTTCGGCAATGTCCGGGTTCTTCTTCTGCGGCATGATCGAGCTACCGGTGGCGTAGGCATCGTCCAACTGCACCCAGCGAAACTGGCGCGACGACCACAGGCAAAACTCCTCCGACAGCCGCGAAATATTCACCCCGAGCATGCCCGCCACAAACAGAAACTCCGCCACATGGTCACGACTGGCTACAGCGTCGATAGAGTTTTCGCACGGCCCGGTGTAACCCATCTCCTTGGCCGAATGCTCTGGCTGGCGAGCAATCGCCGAACCTGCCATTGCTGCTGCACCCAACGGCGACAACGCCGTACGCGCATCCCAATCCACCAGGCGCTGCACATCCCGCAGCATCGATTGCGCATGGGCCAGCAAGTGATGGGCGAACACGATCGGTTGCGCTTGCTGCAAGTGGGTGAAGCCCGGGCAAATACTCTCGATATGCTGCTCGGCCTGGTCCACCAGCGCCTGCTGCAAACCCAGCACCTCGGTGGTGATGGTGCGCGCGTGGTCCCGCAGGAACAGGCGCAGATCGTTGGCCGTCTGGTCGTTACGCGAACGCCCGGCGCGCAACTTGCCGCCCAGGGCGCCCAAACGCTCGGTCAACACCCGCTCGATGAAGGTGTGCACATCCTCGTCATCCAGCGTCGGGTGCAGGCGGCCAGCGGCAAAGTCCTCACCAATTCGGTCCAGCGCTTCCAGGGTGCGCAAGGTTTCCGACTCATCCAGCAACCCGGCACGCTGCAACTCACGAGCATGGGCTCGAGAGCCGGCTAGGTCGTAGGGCGTCAGACGAAAATAGCGCTCAGGGCAACGCGACAGCGCCGCCAAAGCAGCAGACGGGCCGGACTTGAAACGAGCACCCCAGAGGCGATCGGTGGGCTGAGACATGGTGTTCCTCACGCTTGTTTTTAGAAGTGACAAGCCCGATGGATGTAGCTTGGCCTTATGGATTCGGAGGGCAGTAACAAAACAAAAAGTCCTGATCGAAGTGTCAGGTTCTCAGGGCGTTAAATCAGCCGGTAAAAGCTGTTCAACCCGCTATATTCAAGGTTGCCAAGGGCGGTTAAGTATGTTCATTATTGCCGCCCGGCGATGTTCATGGAGTAGGTCAAAGCCTGTTGAATATGGCACTTGAGGTCAACACGTATTATGGAAACCCCACTTTCCAATTCTGGAAACATACCGCCAAAACCCGGCACAAGACCTCCGCTGCAACTCAGCGGCCTGGACTTCAAATTGTTGCGGGTGTTCAAGGCTGTGGTCGAAGCGGGCGGCTTCAGCGCGGCGCAGAACGAGCTGAATGTGGGCCTGGCGGCGATCAGCAAACAGATTTCCGACCTGGAAATTCGCATCGGCATGCGCCTGTGTACGCGAGGCCGGGAAGGGTTTGGCCTGACCGAAGAGGGCAAATTAGTCTATCAAGCGTCCATCGAATTATTTGCCTCGGTGGACAGTTTCAGAGACAAGCTTAGTTCGGCACAGAATGAACTGATCGGCGACCTTAGTGTGGGCGTTATTGATAACACCGTATCGGACGTTAATTCGCCGTTGATTAAAGCGCTGGGAAAATTACATACAGAATCGCCAAAGATAAGATTGCGTCTACATGCCTCGCAACTGGACGAAGTTGAACGGGGCGTGGTGGAGGGGCGGCTGATTGTCGGCATCGTGCCGGTGTACCAGCGCCGGGAAGAATTCGATTATTTTCCGCTGTACGAAGAAAAGTCCCACGCGTACTGCGCCGTCGGGCATCCGCTGTTTGAAGCGAGTGACATCAATGCAGATGTGTTGCGCCAGCATGAAGTGGTCAACCATCGGTACGCGATCCACAGCGACAAAGCCAACTTCGTCAGCTACGACAGCCAGTCCGCCTCGGCCTCACAAGTTGAAGCCGTGGCCATCCTCATCCTCACCGGCCGCTTCCTGGGCTTCCTCCCCGACCACTACGCCACGCCGCTGGTGAAGGAAGGGCGCCTGCGCGTGTTATGCCCGGAACAGATCCACCTGAGCACGCCGTTCAACGTCATCCTCAAGCACAACACCCCGCGCAGCCCACTGGTAAAAGCCTTCGCAACGGCACTGGGTGTGGATCTCAAAGCGCCAATCTAACGAACTCCCACCAACCCTAAGGATGTACAAAGATCACCTGTGGGAGCTGTCGAGCCCCAGCGAGGCTGCGATGGGATCACCTCGGTCTACCTGCAGACACCACCCACCCGCATCACCGCTGCAACTTGCCCAACTTCTTCTTCGAATGAAAATGCCGAAAATGCGCATCCTGCGCCGCCACCAACAGCTGCCTGTTCGGCTACGCTCGTCGGGTAGCTGCTATAGAGCTATGCAATAGAGCACCTGCAAACTATCATTCTTACCTGTCTTCCCCTGCCTTGAGAGGTGTTCCTTATGTCTACTGGAACGATCTTCACCAATAACCGTACACAAAATATCCGTATCCCTGCTGACATGCGTTTTCCCGCTGGGGTGAAAACCGTAGAGGTGCGTGCCGTGGGGCGCGAACTGATTATTTCGCCGGTTGAAAACACTTGGGACAGCTTTTTCCTTGCAAGCGAATCGGTATCTGATGACTTTATGGAGGAGCGCGCCGACCAAACCCAGCAAGAGCGAGAGTCCTTTGATGATTAAGTACATGCTTGATACGAACATCGTGATCTACATCATCAAGCGTCGGCCTATGGAAATACTGGAAAAATTCAATGCGAATGTAGGTCGTATGGTGATCTCTTCGATCACCCTCGCAGAATTGATGCACGGTGCCGAAAAGAGCCATTTTGTTGAGAAAAATACTCGAGCGGTGGAAGACTTCATCTCCCGGCTTGACGTCATTCACTACGATGACAAGGCCGCTTTTCACTACGGCTCGATCCGTTCCGATCTCGAAAAGAAGGGCACTCCAATCGGCGTAAATGACCTGCACATTGCGGGCCACGCCAGAAGCTCAGGATTGGTCCTGGTGACTAACAACGAAGGTGAGTTCAAGCGAGTGAATGGCTTGATCGTGGAAAACTGGATCGCCGCCTAGGGCAGTCAATCCAGGGCACACAGATAGGTTGTCCAGGCGATTCAGCGTTGCTTGATTCGTTTCTTCTTCGCATGAAAATGCCGAAAATGCGCATCCTGCGCCGCCGCCAACAACTCCCGATCCCCGCGCGTATCACCCCAGGCCCTGAGCCGATACTCCCCCAGATCCCCATAAACCGCCTCAAGCCGAAGCACCTTATTCTCACACCGGCAATTATTCCCCGTGAGCTTGCCAGTCAACACACCGTCAACCACTTCCAGCTCAGTGCCAATCAACCTGATCCCAAGCCGATCCGCAAACGGCTGCAGCACCAACGCCGGCGACGCCGAACACAGCGTCACCACCGCCCCGGACTTCAGCTCATCGGCCACCGATTGCAGCCCTGTTGGGCGCATCAACTTGTTCCAATACGCCTGGCAATATTCCTCAGCTTTCTGCTGAACCCACGCCTTGTCCACGCCGGTCATAAAGGTGCGGATCAACTGCGCCTTGAGCTCATCACGGCTGATGGCGCGCAACAGAAACTGTGCGCCAGGCACGGCCAGCTTCACCATCCTGCGCACGAATTCGCCTTTACCAAAGGCGAACTTCAGGAACGGCACGAAGCTGTCGTGGTGGGTCAGGGTGCCGTCGAAGTCAAAGACGGAAAGTACTTTGGCATCCAAGGGGCCGGATTCGAGCATGTCTGGGTTCACGGGCGGGTCTCGGTCCTATCTACTATTTTTTGGAAGGTGCATCTGCTCTGACAGCAAGAGTTTACTCCGGTATCAATCTGTTGATTTTGGAGTAAAGCCCTTTGGTGAAAACATCCCGGTCGCTCGACCGGTGACACCGCTGATGGCAATTGGGGCACAAGGCTACAGCATTGGTGATGCGATCCGAACCCTTCTGGGCGAGGTGCTTGACGTGATGTACTTCAAGAAATGGCTGGCCATCGACCTCGAACGGCGCGTTTGAGCCGCAGCCTTCGCAAATGCCATTGGCTTCTTTCAGTACCCAGGCGCGCACCTTCGGGTCGCGAACGAAGGCGGTGCTGACGGTCGACACTTTCTGCGGCTGGGCAATGCCATCCGGTAACTTATGGAAAGGTTGCTGCTGCAGTTTGGATGCGCGGCGGATAAGCGTTTGCTCGTCTGCCGTTTGGGCAGCGTCTTCGGATTCGAATACACCGTGCGCCGCAAGCGCTTGGCGGATGCGTTGCTCTACGCCTGAGCCCACGTTCTTCGCAGGCTTATAGCCCTCGATACGGTCCCAGCCCATACGCACGAGAATAGTGGAGATGTTTTGCATGCGGAACTCGATGGAGCCCTTCGCGCGGCCTACCACCGGGCCTTCACGTAGCAGACGGTTTTCGAGTGCTTTGTTGAAAGGTTGGCCGTTTTTTTCCCACGCCAACATCTTCAAATAGGCCTCGACCGCCGCAGCCAATTCCGAGTCGTTCCAGTCCGTTTTGTCTTTCGTAATATCCATACAGCTGCCGAGGGTAGAAAACCCTCGGACGATACTGAGTGGCCATTATTACGTCTATGAAATTTCCTACGGATAAGTAGGATTTGTCGATCGTCTATATCAGGACATTCGCTGCTTCATTCGGAAAGCCTGAGTGAGTTTCCGCCACCAAGACGCCCTTACTGGCTTCCTTCGGTAGGTTCTGTTTACCAACAGATACGGCATATCCCTAAGCCGTATCCAGCCTTCATCTTGCCAATGCAGCAGGTTTAATGACATCTCCGGCCAATCAAGCATGCTTAGCAAGGGCCGCTCCATTGTTCTTGGCTGACGCTCGTCTCGCAAAGTTGGGATAACTTCATGAGTGAGCCAGCTACGTAGCAGTCTGTTCTCCGGCGCGTAGTGATAGACCAACAACGCATACGCGCCGGACTCGCTGATCATAAGCATTTCTTCCGGTTGACCGTGGAACAGCAATCGCAGACTTTGCCGCTGATCCTGATCAAGCTTGCGGGTGGTTCGCTCATCCAGATATAGCCCCATCAGCCGCCCAAGATCGCGGGCACAGAACCAGGGTTGGTTTTCTAAAAGAAGGGCATGAAGGTGAAGATTATGGCGAGTGAAGACGATGGCAATAGAAGGCTCGGGCGTGGCTACTTTCTTAGCCGCCGATAAGTCGAGCAGATATTGGCTAGGCATTTGCTATGACCTCTACGTGATTTTCGGGAGGGCGATAGCCCAACGTAGAGAGCGGATTTAAGAAACTCCAACTTGCGTGGCCTCAATACAGCATTAATTCCGCATGAGTTCAGGCGGATTTTTGACTGTATGGGTGAGGCTGGCTTCTACGTTGGGCGTTTCTTAGGCACCGGCGGACGAGACTATCAGTATCGAAATTCGCATCAATCATTCTGTGGATGATCTTCGCGTAAGAAGAATCTTGTTCAGATCAACGAGCACAAAAAAGCCCTGAACAAGTCAGGGCTTTTTAATCTCACTTGGCTCAGGAATCAATCCCAGCTCAGCGCACCACCAGTCTGGTACTCGATCACACGGGTCTCAAAGAAATTCTTCTCTTTCTTCAAGTCCATGATCTCGCTCATCCACGGGAACGGATTCGTCGTCCCTGGATACTCTTCCTTCAAACCAATCTGCGACAGACGACGGTTCGCGATGAACTTGAGGTAATCCTCCATCATCGCCGCATTCATCCCCAGCACCCCACGCGGCATGGTATCCCGCGCGTATTCAATCTCCAGTTGAGTCCCTTGCAGGATCATCTGGGTCGCTTCTTCCTTCATCTCGGCATCCCACAAATGCGGGTTTTCGATTTTGATCTGGTTGATCACATCGATACCGAAGTTCAGGTGCATCGACTCATCCCGCAGGATGTACTGGAACTGTTCCGCCACGCCGGTCATTTTGTTGCGACGGCCCATGGACAGGATCTGGGTGAAGCCGCAATAGAAGAAGATGCCTTCCAGTACGCAGTAGTACGCCACCAGGTTACGCAGCAGCTCTTTGTCAGTCTCGACGGTACCGGTTTCGAACTTCGGATCGGAGATCGAGCGGGTGTACTTCAAGCCCCAGGCAGCCTTTTTGGCGACCGATGGAATCTCGTGGTACATGTTGAAGATCTCGCCTTCATCCATGGCCAGGGATTCGATGCAGTACTGGTAGGCGTGGGTGTGGATCGCTTCTTCGAAGGCTTGGCGCAGGATGTACTGGCGGCACTCCGGGTTGGTGATCAGGCGGTAAACAGCCAGTACCAGGTTGTTCGCGACCAACGAGTCGGCGGTGGAGAAGAAGCCGAGGTTGCGCATCACGATGCGGCGCTCGTCGTCGGTCAGGCCTTCGGGGTTTTTCCACAGGGCGATGTCGGCGGTCATGTTGACCTCTTGCGGCATCCAGTGGTTGGCGCAGCCGTCGAGGTATTTCTGCCAGGCCCAGTCGTACTTGAAAGGCACGAGTTGGTTGAGGTCGGCGCGGCAGTTGATCATGCGCTTTTCGTCAACGGCGACGCGGGCGGCGGAGCCTTCGAGCTCGGCGAGGCCTTCGGCGACGTCGAGTTTGTCGAGTGCAGCCTTGGCGCGCACGATGGCGGCGGAGTCAGCGGCGGTGACGGCGCGGGCTTCGATGGCGGCAGCAGCGCCGGCACCGTCGAGGCGGTCCATGTTGGCTTCGGTGGCGTGGCCGGCGTTGGCGCCTTTGGCAACTACTTCGCCGTCTTCTTCTTTGTCGAACTCGTCCCAGCTCAGCATGACGTGTCGTCTCCTGCGTGAGGGCTCTAAGGTGCCCGTGTGAAACCGGATGGTTGGGTGTTCACACGGCCCAAAGGCCGCGGTGGATCTTAAGGAATCGTTTGTTGCAGCTAGCGCACGCATTAAACGGAATCAGGGTTACGGGTGTTCTGCTTGAGGCTTGAGGGGCGGAGCAGTGCTTGCGAGCTCCAGCGGGGGCCTCAGGTCTGGCTCTTCATCCCAGTGTAAAGGGATATTGCAGGCCCGATTTACTCGCGCATTATAGGGAAAAATTCGGCTTTGTGTTGCGCCGGATGGCCACGGATCGCAGACAAAAAGCCTGCTTTTCGAGCCAGAGCGCGGGTTTGTTGGGGTTGGCTGGAAGGACGAGCGGTAGGATTTTTTTCGAGGGGGTGAAGCGGGGCGATGGTGGGGCCGGCTCTTTGCCGCAAGAACGATTTCTTGCGGCGAATAAGTTCAGGTTCAGTTAAAACTAACGAAGTTATTATCCGTTAGAGCAACCGTTACCCATCACTTGGTATTGAAGAATATGACGCTGACCTTGTGAGTCTTCATACTCCATTTTTACCGGTACAACTTGGCATACATTCGGAACTTCACTCATGGACAATACTTTGGCAACGTCCAGGTGGGTGCTGTAGGTGTAGTCTTCAACAATCGGAGTGCTCTGGCTGGCTACGTCAGTCGGGGCTTCGTCGGCCAGGGCGGCAGTGGCGCACAAGCTGCTAAGGGCCATAACTAATAACGCTTTCATTTGACTATTTACCTTTTGGCGGTCGAAAGGGGTCACGGGGCCCTTGTGAGGCCACGTGTGTAACTAGAGTTGGTAAGTTCGGATTAACGTGCCTTTGTGGGGGCTGTAACTTGGTTAATCACGGTGCCTTGGTTGGCGGAGTTGATTTTAGGCGCCTCGCTTATATTCATATACCCGTGCTTTTGATAAACACTATTGGCGGTTTTTGTAACAATCGCGAAATGAAGGTTTTTTCAGAAACCTGCAAAGCGCCACAGGCCGCGGGCCAGAGCGCCGCCAGGGTATAGGTGGGCAATTTGTAGGGGCTTGTTACTACCATCGTCGAATGGTTCTATAGGCTCGGCCCGGCTACAACAGGGCCATACAACAACAACTATGTCACCGAGGTAAGAAAGATGAGTGCGGCTTCTCTGTACCCCGTTCGCCCCGAAGTAGCAGCCAACACGCTGACCGATGAGGCGACCTACAAGGCCATGTACCAGCAGTCGGTGGTCAACCCCGACGGTTTCTGGCGCGAGCAAGCCAAGCGCCTTGACTGGATCAAGCCTTTCACCACGGTGAAGCAGACCTCCTTCGACGATCACCATGTCGACATCAAGTGGTTTGCCGACGGCACCCTCAACGTTTCCTACAACTGCCTGGACCGTCATCTCGCCGAGCGCGGCGATCAGGCGGCAATCATCTGGGAGGGCGATGACCCGGCCGAAAGCCGCACCATCACCTACCGCGAGCTGCATGAAGAAGTCTGCAAGTTCGCCAACGCCCTGCGCGGCCAGGATGTGCATCGCGGCGACGTGGTGACTATCTATATGCCGATGATTCCCGAAGCTGCGGTCGCCATGCTGGCCTGTGCCCGGATCGGTGCGATTCACTCGGTGGTGTTTGGCGGGTTCTCGCCAGAGGCCCTGGCCGGTCGGATCATCGACTGCAAATCCAAGGTGGTGATCACCGCCGACGAAGGCATTCGTGCCGGCAAGAAAATTTCCCTGAAGGCCAACGTCGACGACGCCCTGACCAACCCGGAAACCAGCAGCATCCAGAAAGTCATCGTGTGCAAGCGCACGGGCGGCAACATCAAGTGGAACCAGCATCGCGACATCTGGTACGAAGACCTGATGAAAGTGGCGGGCACCGTGTGCGCGCCGAAAGAAATGGGTGCCGAAGAAGCACTGTTCATCCTTTACACCTCGGGTTCCACCGGCAAGCCGAAGGGCGTGCAGCACACCACCGGCGGCTATCTGTTGTATGCAGCCCTGACCCACGAGCGCGTGTTCGACTACCGCCCGGGCGAAATCTACTGGTGTACCGCCGACGTCGGCTGGGTCACCGGCCACACCTATATCGTCTATGGCCCGCTGGCCAACGGCGCGACCACGCTGATGTTCGAAGGCGTGCCGAACTACCCGGACATCACCCGGGTGGCGAAGATCGTCGACAAGCACCAGGTCAACATCCTCTACACCGCACCAACCGCGATCCGCGCCATGATGGCTTCCGGCACCGCCGCCTGCGAAGGCGCCGATGGCAGCAGCTTGCGCCTGCTGGGTTCGGTGGGTGAGCCGATTAACCCGGAAGCGTGGGACTGGTACTACAAGAACGTCGGCCAATCCCGTTGCCCGATCGTGGACACCTGGTGGCAGACCGAAACCGGCGGCAACATGATGAGCCCTCTGCCGGGCGCCCATGCGCTCAAGCCGGGTTCGGCGGCACGTCCGTTCTTTGGTGTGGTGCCGGCGCTGGTGGATAACCTGGGCAACCTGATCGAAGGCGTGGCCGAGGGTAACCTGGTGATTCTCGATTCGTGGCCGGGCCAGGCACGTACGCTGTATGGCGACCATGACCGGTTTGTGGACACCTACTTCAAGACCTTCCGCGGCATGTATTTCACCGGTGACGGTGCGCGTCGTGATGAGGATGGCTACTACTGGATCACCGGTCGGGTGGACGACGTGCTCAACGTGTCCGGCCACCGCATGGGCACTGCCGAAATTGAAAGCGCGATGGTTGCCCACCCGAAAGTCGCGGAAGCGGCGGTGGTGGGTGTGCCTCACGACATCAAGGGCCAGGGCATCTATGTATATGTCACGCTGAAAAACGGCGAAGAGCCGAATGAAGCGCTGCGCCTGGAGTTGAAAAACTGGGTGCGCAAAGAGATCGGGCCGATTGCTTCGCCGGATGTGATCCAGTGGGCGCCGGGCTTGCCGAAGACCCGTTCGGGGAAAATCATGCGCCGGATTCTGCGCAAGATTGCGACGGCTGAGTACGACGGGTTGGGGGATATCTCCACCCTGGCGGACCCGGGGGTGGTGGCGCAGTTGATCGAGACGCACAAGACCATGAACGTCGCGTAAGGCGGGGTTGTAGGGCAAAGCCCCATTCGGCGTAGGCCGGGTGGGGCTTTTTTGTGAGGAGCGGCAAATGCCACTGCCAAGACCGGATTAATGTGGGAGCTGGCTTGCCTGCGATGGCGGCGTATCAGACCCCACTGTGTTGGCTGGCCCACCGCTATCGCAGGCAAGCCAGCTCCCACAGTGAATCGCATTCCAACTCGCACACCAATAAATATCGGTTTTCATCGTAGGAAGTTTCTGAATGTTACCGAGCCCCGCAAATGTGTAACCCCACGCCCAAACATGAGGCAAAGTGCTACGCCCGTGCCCCGAAAACCCGCGTTTTAGACGCCCTGTAAAATTAGATCCAACGCTACACTTGCCGTGCTAGAAGGGTTTGCGAATAATAGGCCCGCAATTTGCAGCGTTAACAGGTTTAATATCTTTTGCCTCTGCATAAAATCCAGGGGCTGTCAATGTGCTGGAACCGCTTTCTCGGTGCTTCTGTAAATTGTTGTCGCATTGAGGAAATATCGGCTTCCGGCCTGTCGTTAGAATGCCGATCACTCGCTCGTCGTCGCCGATGTTGAACTGGCGTAGGACGCAGCAACGCTATTCGGTTTCACTCAGTCGCATCGTGGGCTCTGGCTCATACTGCTGTTTTGCCCTATACCGATGGAGTCCCAAGATGAAGAAACTCGTGCTGTTGGGCGCCCTGGCGCTGTCCGTGCTGTCCATGCAGGCTTTCGCCGAAGGCAAGCCCCTGAAGATTGGTATTGAAGCGGCTTACCCTCCGTTTGCCTCCAAGGCACCGGACGGCAGCATCGTCGGTTTTGACTACGACATCGGCAACGCCCTGTGCGAGCAGATGCAGGTCAAGTGCACCTGGGTCGAGCAGGAATTCGACGGCCTGATCCCGGCGCTGAAAGTGCGCAAGATCGACGCCATCCTGTCCTCGATGTCCATCACTGAAGACCGCAAGAAGTCCGTGGACTTCACCAACCGTTACTACCTGACCCCGGCTCGCCTGGTGTTGAAGGAAGGCACTGCGGTCAGCGACAGCCTGGATGAACTGAAAGGCAAGAAGATCGGCGTGCAACGCGGTTCGATCCACGACCGTTTCGCCAAGGAAGTGCTGGCTCCCAAAGGCGCCACCATTGTTCCTTACAGCTCGCAGAACGAAATCTACCTGGACGTAGAAGCCGGTCGCCTTGATGGCACCGTGGCCGACGCCACCCTGCTGCAGGAAGGCTTCCTCGACACGCCAGCCGGTAAAGGCTACGCGTTCACCGGCCCGGCCTTCACCGACGCCAAATACTTCGGCGACGGCATCGGCATCGCCGTGCGTAAAGGCGACAAGGAAAACCTGGACCGCATCAACGCTGCAATCGCCGCGATCCGTGCCAACGGCAAGTACAAGGCAATCCAGGACAAGTACTTCAACTTCGACATTTACGGCCCAGAAGCCAAGTAAACCGTCGCAGCTGTCTGTCCGCAATGGCGCAAGCAACAGGGTCTCTGAAGTTTGCGCCATTTTTTCATCCCCCTTTTCGAGGACCTGAATCATGTTGAAAGGCTACGGGGCCGTCATCCTCGATGGCGCATGGTTGACGCTTCAGCTCGCCTTGTCGTCCATGGCCTTGGCCATTGTTCTGGGTCTGATCGGGGTCGCGTTGCGCCTGTCGCCGGTGCGCTGGTTGGCCTGGCTGGGCGACCTGTACTCCACGGTGATCCGCGGGATCCCCGACCTGGTGCTGATCCTGCTGATTTTCTACGGCGGTCAGGACCTGCTTAACCGCGTTGCGCCGCTGCTCGGCTACAACGACTACATTGACTTGAACCCCTTGGCCGCTGGCATCGGCACCCTGGGTTTCATCTTTGGCGCCTATCTCTCGGAAACCTTCCGTGGCGCCTTCATGGCCATTCCCAAGGGCCAGGCCGAAGCCGGCCTTGCTTATGGCATGAGCCCGTTCCAGGTGTTTTTCCGGGTGATGGTGCCGCAGATGATTCGGCTGGCGATCCCCGGGTTTACCAACAACTGGCTGGTACTGACCAAGGCCACCGCACTGATTTCGGTGGTGGGCCTGCAAGACATGATGTTCAAGGCCAAGCAGGCGGCAGACGCTACCCGCGAACCTTTTACCTTCTTCCTCGCAGTGGCGGCGATGTACCTGGTGATCACCAGCGTGTCGTTGCTGGCCCTGCGTCATCTTGAGAAGCGCTACTCGGTAGGCGTAAAGGCGGCTGATCTATGATCTTCGACTACAACGTCATCTGGGAGGCCATGCCGCTGTACCTCGGCGGCTTGCTGACCACCCTGAAACTGCTGGCCATTTCGCTGTTCTTCGGCTTGCTCGCAGCCTTGCCCCTGGGCCTGATGCGCGTGTCAAAGCAGCCGATCGTCAACGGCGTGGCCTGGCTGTACACCTACGTGATTCGCGGCACGCCGATGCTGGTGCAGCTGTTCTTGATCTACTACGGCCTGGCCCAGTTTGAAGCGGTGCGTGAAAGCTTCCTGTGGCCACTGCTGTCCAGCGCGACCTTCTGCGCATGCCTGGCCTTCGCGGTGAACACCAGCGCCTACACCGCCGAAATCATCGCCGGCAGCCTCAAGGCCACGCCCCATGGCGAGATCGAAGCGGCCAAGGCCATGGGCATGTCGCGCTACAAGCTGTATCGCCGGATCCTGCTGCCATCGGCCCTGCGCCGGGCGCTGCCGCAATACAGCAACGAAGTGATCATGATGCTCCAGACCACCAGCCTGGCCTCCATCGTCACCCTGATCGACATCACCGGTGCCGCGCGCACGGTAAACGCCCAGTACTACTTGCCGTTCGAAGCCTATATCACCGCCGGCGCGTTCTACCTGTGCCTGACTTTCATCCTGGTGCGCCTGTTCAAGTTGGCCGAAGGCCGCTGGCTCAGCTACCTGGCTCCACGGAAGCATTGATATGGAACGTATCGATCACCTGTTGCCCTGGGGTCATCTGGGCTGCGAACGTCAGCTGACGGTGTTCCGTTTCGGCAGCGGCGAGCGCAAGGCCTATATCCAGGCCAGCCTGCACGCCGATGAGTTGCCCGGCATGCGGGCCGCCTGGGAGCTGAAAAAGCGCCTGGCCGAACTGGAACAGCAAGGCGCCCTCAACGGCGTGATCGAGCTGGTGCCGGTGGCCAATCCGATGGGCCTGGGGCAGTTGCTGCAAGGCAGCCACCAAGGGCGTTTCGAGATCGGCAGCGGCAAGAATTTCAACCGCGATTTTGTTGAGTTGAGCGCGCCGGTTGCCGCGTTGCTCGAAGGCAAATTGGGTGATGATCCCCACGCCAACGTGCGCATGATCCGCCAGGCCATGAGTGATGCACTCAATGCATTGCCCGAGCCGAGCAGCCAGCTGCAAGGCATGCAGCGCATCCTGCTGAGTCATGCCTGCACCGCCGATGTGGTGCTCGACTTGCATTGCGATGCCGAAGCCGCGCTGCACATGTACGCGCTGCCGCAGCACTGGCCGCAGTGGCGTTCGCTGTCGGCGCATTTGAATGTGAAGGTCGGCCTGCTGGCGGAAGATTCCGGCGGCAGCTCGTTTGACGAAGCCTGTTCGCTGCCGTGGCTGCGTTTGGCCCGGGCGTTCCCCGAGGCGCAGATTCCGTTGGCCTGCCTGGCGACGACATTGGAGTTGGGCGGCCAGGCCGATACCGGCCGTGACGAAGCGATTTTCCACGCCGAAGGCATCCTGGCGTTCCTTGCCGAGCAAGGTTTGATAACCGGGGAGTGGCCGACAGCCGCCCACAAACCCTGCGAGGGCCTGCCCTTCGAAGGCACCGAGTTGTTGTTCGCGCCCCACGCCGGCGTGATCAGTTACCTGCGTAAAGCCGGGGATGTGGTGGAAGCCGGCGACCCGATATTTGAAGTGATCGATCCCTTGTCCGACCGCGTCAGCATTGTTTGCGCGGGTACGCCTGGGGTGTTGTTTGCCGTTGAACGGCTGCGTTATGCCCAAGCGGGTTTCTGGCTGGCCAAGGTGGCGGGGCGCGAAGCGCTGCGGCACGGGCGCTTGCTCAACGACTGACCAACTGTTTTTGTGAGAACCGACCGCATGTACAAACTTGAAGTCCAAGACCTGCATAAACGCTATGGCAGTCATGAAGTGCTCAAAGGTGTGTCCCTGGCCGCCGCGGCCGGTGATGTGATCAGCATCATCGGGTCCAGTGGCTCGGGCAAAAGTACCTTTTTGCGCTGCATCAACCTGCTGGAGCAACCCCACGCCGGCAAGATTCTGCTCAATAACGAAGAGCTGAAACTGGTGGCCAACAAGGACGGCGCAATGAAGGCGGCGGACCCGAAGCAGCTGCAGCGCATGCGTTCGCGACTGTCGATGGTGTTCCAGCATTTCAACCTGTGGTCCCACATGACCGCCCTGGAAAACGTCATGGAAGCGCCGGTGCATGTCCTGGGCATGTCGAAAAAAGACGCCCGGGAAAAGGCCGAGCACTACCTGGCTAAAGTGGGTGTGGGTCATCGTAAGGATGCATTCCCCGGCCACATGTCCGGCGGCGAGCAGCAGCGTGTGGCGATTGCCCGTGCGTTGGCGATGGAACCTGAGGTGATGCTGTTCGACGAACCTACCTCGGCCCTCGACCCGGAGCTGGTGGGTGAAGTGCTCAAAGTGATGCAGGACCTGGCCCAGGAAGGTCGGACCATGGTGGTGGTGACTCACGAAATGGGCTTTGCCCGTGAAGTCTCCAACCAGTTGGTGTTCCTGCACAAAGGCATCGTTGAGGAGCGTGGCAACCCGCGCGAAGTGCTGGTGAACCCGCAGTCCGAGCGTTTGCAGCAGTTTCTTTCCGGTAGCTTGAAGTAAACAGGGCTGCTGTTATGCACTGAATTAGTGCAAGCTTCACAGCTTTAAGGCTGGCCCCGATCCCCTGTAGGAGCTGGCTTGCCCGCGATGGCGATGTGTCTGTGCCAGAGGTGCAAGCTGGCCCACCGCTATCGCAGGCAAGCCAGCTCCCACATTAGATCTCTATATGTTTTGAGATTTGTGTTGGTTTACGGGCTAGCATTGGCCTTTGTCTTCATTACTGTTTTTCGCTTCGGATAGCACTCCATGACTGCCCATCGAATTGGTTTCCTGATTTGGCCCAGCACTAAAGCACTGACGCTTGCGCTGGCTGAGGAGGCCTTGCGCGTTGCTCAGCGGGTGCATCCGGACGTGGTGTACGAACTCTCGTTCTTGCAGGCCGAGCCGCCGATGGATGGCGCCTGGCAACTGCCGGGCGAACCTTGGGCCGGCAAGCTGGAAGGCTTTCAAAAGCTGTTCCTGCTGGCCGATGAGCCACCGACTGTCATCGCTTCCCAACTGAGCACCGCCCTCAAGCAACTGGTGCGTGCCGGCTGCGTGATTGGCGGTTTGTCGGCCGGCGTATACCCGTTGGCCCAGCTGGGTTTGCTCGACGGTTACCGCGCCGCCGTGCACTGGCGCTGGCAGGACGATTTTGCCGAGCGCTTCCCCAAGGTCATCGCCACCAGCCATCTGTTCGACTGGGACCGTGATCGCCTGACTGCCTGCGGTGGTATGTCGGTACTCGATTTGCTGCTGGCAGTATTGGCCCGTGATCACGGCGCCGAACTGGCGGGCGCCGTCTCCGAGGAGCTGGTGGTGGAGCGCATCCGTGAAGGCGGCGAGCGCCAGCGCATTCCATTGCAAAACCGTTTGGGCTCCAGCCATCCAAAGCTGACCCAGGCCGTGTTGCTGATGGAAGCCAACATCGAAGAGCCGCTGACCACCGACGAAATCGCCCAGCACGTGTGCGTGTCCCGACGACAGCTCGAGCGCATCTTCAAGCAATACCTCAATCGCGTCCCCAGCCAGTACTACCTGGAACTGCGCCTGAACAAGGCCCGCCAGATGCTCATGCAAACCAGCAAGTCGATCATCCAGATCGGCCTGTCGTGCGGCTTCTCCTCGGGGCCGCACTTCTCCAGCGCCTACCGCAACTTCTTCGGCGCCACCCCCCGTGAAGACCGTAACCAGCGCCGCAGCAGCAGCCCGTTTGAATTGTCGTCGGTGCCTTCCGAGCGCGGTTAAGTCAACTTTCGGGTCGGGCGGTTATGCGGGCTCGTTGTCGATAACGGCTGATTACGCGCCTGGCATGGTTGGACAGAGGGTTGCCGTCCAATTGGAGTGCGATAAAGATTTCCGATGGCACTTCGAGCAACTCGGAGCCGATATTACGGATGGCGTTGTCGCGCAAGTCCGCGTCGGAAAGCCGTCTCAAGGACAGCAGTCCGGGCGGTATTTCCCGGATGCCGGTGCTTTGCAAGTCCAGGACTGTAAGGTGTTGCATATTGCCAACCCTCGGGGTGGTGCCCAGCAGGTTGTCGCTCAAGTCCAGGTAGGTAAGCAGGTTCAAACTGGCGAGTTCTTCAGCGCCCACGGGCGTCAGTTGAATGTCGCACTGTGGCAGGACCAGCTCCTGCAACTCGGGCATCTGGAACACTTGGCGGGGGATCTGCTGCAGTCGGTAGCCTTGAATCGACAGGCTTCGCAGCTTGGGGAACGCGTCAAGGAACCGGCTGATGTCCGAGGTAGCGCCTTCACCCACCAGCGCCAGTAACGAGACGTGATCGAAATTTGCGCTCAGGGTCGGCAAGTCTCCCAACAGGGTGTCTTCGAACATCAATTCGTGAGTGATGTGTGGGCTATTGTTCAACGTGTCGATGGTGGTTTCCCGGCGCCAACACGCTTGGAGCCGCTCCTTGAGCCTGTAGCGTTTTACCTGCTCACGGGCGCGCCGGTCTTCACTCAACTCAAATTCCAGTGTGGGGTGCTGTGTGGGTACATCGATTCGCCATTCCTCAAGATCGGCCGTGAGTTTGTCGTATTCAGCCTCCAGGCGAGTCAGCTCCACCCGCGCCAGTCTCAGGTCGCCCGGCATGCCGAAGTAGTAGAGGTTGCAATCGTTGGTGCTGAAGGTGGGGTAGAGCAGCTTGAGTCGCTCGATATCGACTGGTGGTGCGCTGACTTCCCAGCGTTCGCCTGTTTGCTGGAAGTGCATTTTTACGCGCTCGATGGTGGCTTCGGGGAAGGGGTTTTCCCCCAGGTCAAACCCTGCACTGACCTCCTCCGGCAGGTCAAAAAACGCATCGGGAAGCTCGGTGATTCGGTTGTTGCTGAGGATTGCGCTTTCCAGCTGGGGGCGGGTCAGTAGGCCTGCGGGCAACTGGTCGATACCGGTGGACGACAGGTCCAGATGCTTGAGGTGAGCCATAGCGGTGACGTCGGGGGTGATGCCCAACGGGTTGCTGTAGAGATCCAGCGAGACAAGGCGTGACATAGACGCCAGCAATGTGTGGTTCTGTGGGGTCAGGCGAATGCTGCAACTGTCGAGGATCAAGTCAGTCAGGCGAGGTAGGTCCGCCAGCCCGTCGGGAAGGGTGCCGAGTGGGAAATTGCGCAGTTCCAGTTGGCGTACCTGAGGGAAGTGACGGATAAACCCATGAACGCCCATGCTGCCTTCGTCGCCTGCCAGGCCGAGTGAGGCGACATGGTCGAACCGGGCGGTCAAGGTTGGCAACTGTCCCAAAATGGGCTCTTCATATATCAGGCTGTAGTCGTTGCCGGCGTCTTCCTCCAACTCACTGCGGGCGGTCTCCCTGCGCCAGCAGCGTTGGATTTCGTCAGCGAAGGCGCCGCGCTTTTGCTGTTCGTATGCCTGTACGGCGAGTGGTAGCGGGGCCCGGGTTTGCGGGTGCGAGCGAGGTGTTTCAGCGACCCAGGTTGATAGGTCCTGGCTCAATTGCCCGTATTCGGCCCCTAACTGGAGCAGCCCCGACCGTGCACCGCCGGGCTGGCGGTTGAGCTCGCGGATCCGCTCTCGGATTTGTTCGGCGCTGTGGCTGGGGTAGAGCTCCTGAGCTCGTTGTTCCAGCGAGCGTGGGGTGCCCGGTATCGGCGTGGGGTGCGCCGGGGCCGGGTAGCCGTTGTTGCCTCCAAGCAAACGCTGGATGGTTTTTGCTGCAGGCGGACGAACCGGGCGTTTTTCCAGGAGTGGCCGCAGCCGATCTCTGGGCAGCACCACCTTGGCAATCCCTTCGCGCAGTTGCGTTCCTTGCCGTATGTGCAGGTTCAGGCTGTTGCGTTCGCTATCCGGCAGGGCCTGGAGTACCGCGTTGTAGAAGTCGGTGCTGCCGTGCAGGTGTTGGCCGTCACTGTCATACGCCTGGTAATGACCCTCTTCGTGTACCAATACCTTGCGTGGTGTGTCGGGGGCGCCGCTGATGTGGTCGCTCAGCGGGCCTTCAAAGGTGTGTTCACGGACCTCCAGGCGTACCTTGCCGGACCAGCCTGGCAGCCTGGGCAGTGAGTGTAGTGCCAATGTGTGGCTGTCCGGATTGTCGGGGGTGTGCAGGTACAGGCCTTCATAGGCGCGGTTCAGGCGCGTTTCCTGGCGGGCCCAGCGTGCCAGGTCTTGCAGGCGCTTTGGCACCCGGTCGGTGTTGAGTTCAAGGCGTTCTGCGGGGGTGGCTTGGGATGCCAGGATGTCAGCCATCGTCGCCGGCAGGCCTGGAGCGTTGTCCATCAGGTGTTGCGCTTGTGCTGTTGCAGGGCGGTTCACGGCGCGGTAATGGGATTCAAACACGCTGTTCTTTTGTGCTTGGGCGGCCTTTGCGAGTTGTTGTCTTAACGTTCGAGCGCGCACCTCCAGTGCGCGGGGTGGCTGGCCAAACTCTTCACCCAGCAGGGTTTTGATCTCGTTCTCGTTCAGTGCCAGCAGGATCGTATTGAGCAGGTCACCGTTTTTCAGTTGGCCTTGGTTGATGACCACCTGTGGTGCACGCGGGGTCGGTGCGTAGTGCCATAACGTTTTCCCCTGGCTGTCGACCACGCGCAGCGTACGGGTCTGTGGCCATGCCTCGGGGGTGCAGAGCAATTGCAGTTGGGTCATGGTTGAAGCCTGGCGGTATTGCGCCGGATCATCGCTGCTCATTTGGCGGATGAAGGTGTTGATGTCCCGCTCGATCTTGAAGCGTTTCAAGGTGTCGGCCAGCGCCGGTGGGGGCGGCTGATGCTGGACGTGCATTGCGCGCAGGGTGCTTTCATTAATGCCACTGACGTGTTGGATGTGCTCCAGCTCGGCGGTGCTGAAGGGCTCGGCGGGGTGGCCCAGTCTGCGAAGCAGGGTGCTGTTGTCCCAATACAGAGGCTGGTCCAGCTCGCTGTACCAGGCACCGTTGCCGTTATGCCAGACCTTGGGTTGGTAGGCATTGGGGCGGCTGGGGTGGGTGATGCTGAAGGCGTCTTTGCCCGGTAGTCTATTGAGTGAATAGGGCGTGTTGTCGATGGGTACCGCGGCTTGGTCGAGATGCTGATGGACGCCTTGTTCGTCGGCAATTGAAGCGCCGGGCAGCGGTGTCTTGCGAGCGTAAGGTTTCAGGTCGGGATGCCAGAGGCGCTGCTGGCCATCGGGAAGCTGCACCGGTTTGAGGCCGTCGATGAAATCCCATAGTTCCTGGGGCAGTGCTTTGCGCAATACCTGTTCTGCAATCGGTGCGCCTACGGCGAACATGCCCAATTGAACGAGGGTCTCCAGCAACGTCATGAAGTGGCTCAGGGCCTCGTTTGTCAGGCCCTCGGCCCAGTCGATGATCGACTCGAAGGTCTCATCCAGCACCTGATACAGGGTGTAGCCGATCATCAGCGCCCCCAGTGGCGGAAAAAACGGCGCGGCGACAAACGCGGCGATCTCCAGCAACGTGGTGGCGACTTTTTGCAGGGCGTCCCAGCGCTGCCAGCGGGCCTTGCGGTTGGCACTGGCGGTGGAGACGGCAGTGACGGCGGCGTCATTGATGATCTTGTTGAGTGTCTGCTGGTACAGATGGGTCAGTACGTCGCCACTGATTTTTTTCACGGCAAATTGCAGGTTGGGTTTGCTGACCGGTGTGTCACGCCAGGTGGGCATTGGGTCGGTCGCCACATGCTGGTGCCAGGTCACGCGGCTCAGGCGTTGGTGCAGGTCGGCGAAGAAATAGGCGCGATCCTCATGGGCCACAAAGCGGCTGAAAAACTCCTGGTATGGCCGGCCGCGCAGTTTTTGCGTGAGGTCCAGCATAAACGCGGCGGAGGAGGCGTATTGCTTGATCGGCGACTCGGGATCATCCGGAATATAGGCGACGACGGGCACCGCTTGCAGGTAGCGCTCAAGGTCCGGGGCAAACAGCACAATGCCGGTCAATCTGGCTGACATCATCGTCAAGTCGTGGGCCTGCCAGAGTTTGCCGTCCAGGCGCATGCCTTGCAGGCCGTCGACGATGCCTTCAATCAGGCGTTGCGAGGGGCTGCCCAGGTCCTGCTTCAACACCGCCATGTGCAGGGCGGCCTTGAGCATGGCTTTGCGGGCTGCGTCGACTTTCAGTTGCAGCACGGCTGAAGTTACGGGTTCCAGCAGCTGCTGCGCCAGATAAGTCTGATAGTGGCCACCGATATCCAGGGTGCGGCACAGCTTTATAAAGGCCTGGATGCTCATGCGCTGTTCGAGGGTGTCGAGGATTTCGAGTTGCCCCGCAGTGGCCGTTTCCTGCACGTAGGACGACGCGCTTTCATGGGCGTTGGCCTGGGTCTCGTCGGGTTCGAAATTGTGCAGGGCGGCTTCCAGCAATGACACGGTCCAGGTGCGGGCGGCGCCGGAGCGGATGGGAAACCAGGGGATACTGGCGGGAATGTAGAGGCGGATCAGAGTCTTCTCCACATCGGGCTCCAGGGCGAACTGGTCCTTGAGGGCCTTTTGCAGCATCGGGCGGGCGAAGTCGTTGATGTTCAGCACGTTGGCCAGCGCCTGGTCCACCGGGTTCTGTGCGTCCCAGGCGTGGCCAATGAGGGCTTTGAGGGTGCGGTGATCGGTGTCTGAGGCGCGGCCGTACCAGGCCGGGATTGTCGGCGCGGTGCCTTTGAGTTGACGGTGCCTTTCGGGGCTGGCGTTGCCCAGCCACGGGGGGACTGCCTTGATCAGTTGTTGATAGTGAGGGCTTGAAGTGCGGTCGCTCATGGCAGCGGTTCCAAATGGGATGAAGGCCAATGGGACCAAAGCGCGTCAAGGCACAGGCGGTGCATAGATGGTTTTTACCCGGCTATACACAAATCGTCTTGCCGATGCCGCAAACCCCGCGCCAGCGTTTAAACTGCGCCATTGCGATGCTATTTGTCGCATTGGCGTAAACCCGCGAAAATCACGGGTTGGCGCTATAAGAAGTTGTCGCTTGGCGGCAAGGCCGCACTGAAAACTGTCCTTACAATCCCTGCATCGCCCGCCAGTTTCAGGCAGGCGTTCCTCTTCAGGAGACTCCGATGTCCGTTGAGCAAGCCCCGGTGCAACGTGCCGATTTCGACCAGGTCATGGTTCCCAACTACGCACCTGCCGCTTTCATCCCCGTGCGTGGCGCAGGTTCCCGCGTGTGGGACCAGGCGGGCCGAGAGCTGATCGACTTTGCCGGCGGCATCGCGGTCAACGTATTGGGCCACGCCCACCCGGCGCTGGTCGGGGCACTGACCGAACAGGCCAACAAGCTGTGGCACGTGTCCAACGTCTTCACTAACGAGCCGGCCCTGCGCCTGGCCCACAAGTTGATCGACGCCACCTTTGCCGAGCGTGTGTTCTTCTGCAACTCCGGCGCCGAAGCCAACGAGGCCGCCTTCAAGCTGGCCCGTCGTGTCGCGTTCGACCGTTTCGGCACCGAGAAATACGAAATCATCGCCGCGCTGAACAGCTTCCACGGCCGCACCCTGTTCACCGTGAACGTGGGTGGCCAGTCGAAGTATTCCGACGGCTTCGGTCCGAAAATCGTCGGCATCACCCACGTGCCTTACAACGATCTGGAGGCGCTGAAAGCCGCCGTTTCGGACAAGACCTGCGCCGTGGTGCTGGAGCCGATCCAGGGTGAAGGCGGCGTGCTGCCGGCTGAGCTGGCTTACCTGCAAGGCGCCCGCGACCTGTGCGACGCGAACAACGCGCTGCTGGTGTTCGACGAAGTGCAAACCGGCATGGGCCGCAGCGGCGAGCTGTTCGCCTACCAGCATTACGGCGTCGTGCCTGACATCCTCACCAGCGCCAAGAGCCTGGGCGGTGGTTTCCCGATCGCAGCCATGCTGACGCGCGAAGACCTGGCCAAGCATCTGGTGGTCGGTACCCACGGCACCACCTACGGCGGCAACCCGCTGGCGTGCGCGGTGGCGGAAGCGGTGATCGACGTGATCAACACGCCAGAAGTGCTGGCCGGCGTTAAAGCCAAGCATGACCTGTTCGTTTCCCGCCTGGAGAAGATCGGCCAGCAATACGGCATCTTCACCGAAGTGCGCGGCCTGGGCCTGCTGCTCGGTTGCGTGCTGAGCGATGCCTGGAAAGGCCGTGCCAAGGACATCTTCAACGCCGCCGAACGCGAAGGCCTGATGATCCTGCAAGCCGGCCCGGATGTGGTGCGCTTCGCCCCGAGCCTGGTGGTGGAAGATGCCGATATCCAGGAAGGCCTGGACCGCTTCGAACGTGCGGTGAAAACGCTGACGCAAGCCTGATGGACCGTTCGGCGCTTGAGTGATCGGGCGCCGAACACAAATTTTGTATGCCGGGCTCGGTCAATGTGGGCGCTGGCTTTTGTGGGAGCTGGCTTGCCTGCGATGCAGACGACCCGGTTTATCTGTTGCACCGAGTTGATGCTGTCGCAGGCAAGCCAGCTCCCACAAAAGACTCCCCACATTGGATCTGTTTGAATTCAGGTCCCGTGCCCGGCATTTTTCCCTCTGTGAGTTTTTCGAGTTAAGGAGTGACACCATGCTGGTGATGCGCCCCGCGCAAATGGCTGATCTGGGCGAGGTACAGCGTCTGGCTGCGGACAGCCCGATTGGTGTCACCTCCTTGCCGGATGATGTCGAACGCCTGAGCGACAAGATCGCCGCAAGCGAAGCGTCCTTCGCCGCCGAGGTCAGCTTCAACGGTGAAGAAAGCTATTTCTTCGTCCTTGAAGACACCGACGGCGGCAAGCTGGTGGGCTGTTCGGCCATCGTCGCGTCCGCCGGCTACTCGGAACCGTTCTACAGCTTCCGTAACGAAACCTTTGTGCACGCCTCCCGCGAGCTGAAGATCCACAACAAGATCCACGTGCTCTCGCAGTGCCATGACCTGACCGGCAACAGTTTGCTGACCAGTTTCTACGTGGTGCCGGAGCTGGTGGGTTCGCCGTGGTCGGAACTCAACTCCCGTGGCCGCCTGCTGTTCGTGGCCGGTCACCCGGAGCGTTTTGCGGATTCGGTGGTGACCGAGATTGTGGGCTACAGCGACGAGAACGGTGATTCGCCGTTCTGGGATGCGATTGGCCGCAACTTCTTCGACCTCAACTACGCCGCCGCCGAGCGCCTGTGCGGGTTGAAGAGCCGGACCTTCCTCGCCGAACTGATGCCGCATTACCCGATCTACGTGCCGCTGTTGCCGGACGCCGCCCAGGAAGCCATGGGCCAGGTGCACCCGCGAGCGCAGATCACCTTCGACATCCTGATGCGCGAAGGCTTCGAGACCGACCATTACATCGACATCTTCGACGGCGGCCCAACGCTGCACGCGCGGGTGTCGGGTATTCGTTCGATCGCCCAGAGCCGCGTGGTGCCGGTGAAGATCGGCGAGATGGCCAAGGGTGTCGGCCGCCAGTACCTGGTCAGCAACGGCCAGTTGCAGGATTACCGCGCGGTGATGCTGGAGCTGGACTACGCGCCGGGCAAGCCAGTGACCCTGGACCTGGAAGCCGCCGAGGCCCTGGGCGTAGGCGAAGGCGCGAGCGTGCGCCTGGTAGCGGTATAAACAGAGTTTCGCGGGTGGCTGACAACAGCGGCCCGTTTGAGGAGATAGCATGATCGTTCGTCCCGTACGCAGCAGCGATTTACCGGCCCTGATTGATCTGGCGCGCAGCACCGGCACCGGCCTCACCACCTTGCCGGCCAACGAAGAGCGCCTGACCCACCGGGTCGGCTGGGCTGAAAAGACCTTTCGCGGCGAAGCCGGGCGCGGTGATGCGGATTACCTGTTCGTGCTGGAAAACGATGAAGGCCGCGTGGTGGGGATTTCCGCCATCGCCGGTGCCGTCGGCCTGCGCGAGCCCTGGTACAACTTCCGGGTCGGCCTGACGGTCAGCGCTTCCCAGGAACTGAACATCTACCGCGAAATCCCGACGCTGTTTCTGGCCAACGACCTGACCGGCAACTCCGAGCTGTGCTCGCTGTTCCTGCACGCCGATTACCGCAACGGCCTCAACGGCCGCATGCTGGCCAAGGCGCGCATGCTGTTTATCGCGGAATTCCCGCAGCTGTTCGGCAACAAGATCATTGCCGAGATGCGCGGCATGTCCGACGAAGCCGGGCGCTCGCCGTTCTGGGAAAGCCTGGGCAGGCACTTCTTCAAGATGGAATTCAGCCAGGCGGACTACCTCACTGGTGTGGGCAACAAGGCGTTTATCGCCGAACTGATGCCGAAGTTTCCGCTGTACACCTGCTTCCTGTCCGAAGACGCGCGCAACGTGATCGGCAAGGTCCACACCGACACCGAGCCGGCCCTGAGCATGCTCAAGAGCGAAGGCTTCAGCTACCAGGGTTACGTCGATATCTTCGACGCGGGCCCGGCGGTTGAGTGTGAAACCACCAAGATCCGCGCGGTACGCGACAGCGAAGCGCTGGTATTGGCGATTGGCACGCCGGGCGACGACGCCACGCCGTTCCTGATCCATAACCGCAAACGCGAAGATTGCCGCATTACCGCAGCGCCGGCGCGGTTGGCTGCGGGCACCCTGGTGGTCGATCAACAGACCGCCAAGCGCCTGCAACTGATCGCCGGTGATCAAGTGCGTGCCGTACCGTTGTCCGCTGCCCGGGAGTCGAAATAATGAATTCGTTGTATATCGCTGGTAGCTGGCTGGCTGGCCAGGGTGAAGTGGTTGAGTCGCTGAACCCGGTGACCCAGCAGGTGGTGTGGTCGGGTAACAGCGCCACCGTCGAGCAGGTCGAGTCCGCCGTTCAGGCTGCGCGCCAGGCGTTTCCCGCCTGGGCCAAGCGTTCCCTGGAAGAGCGCCTGAGCGTGCTGGAAGCCTTCGCCGCCAACCTGAAAAGCCGTGCCGACGAACTCGCCCGCTGTATTGGTGAGGAAACCGGCAAGCCTTTGTGGGAATCGGCGACTGAAGTCACCAGCATGGTCAACAAGGTCGCGATCTCGGTGCAAAGCTACCGCGAGCGTACCGGCGAGAAGAGCGGCCCGTTGGGCGACGCCACTGCCGTATTGCGCCACAAGCCTCACGGCGTGGTGGCGGTATTCGGCCCTTACAACTTCCCGGGTCACCTGCCTAACGGCCACATCGTGCCGGCCTTGCTGGCGGGTAACACCGTACTGTTCAAGCCCAGCGAGCTGACCCCGAAAGTCGCCGAGCTGACCGTGCAATGCTGGATCGACGCCGGCCTGCCGGCGGGCGTATTGAACCTGCTGCAAGGCGCGCGGGAAACCGGGATCGCCCTGGCGGCCAACCCGGGCATCGACGGCTTGTTCTTCACCGGTTCCAGCCGCACCGGCAACCATCTGCACCAGCAATTCGCCGGGCGCCCGGACAAGATCCTCGCCCTGGAAATGGGCGGCAACAACCCGCTGGTGGTGGACGAAGTGGCCGATGTGGATGCTGCCGTCTATACCATCATCCAGTCGGCGTTTATCTCGGCCGGCCAGCGCTGCACCTGTGCCCGTCGCTTGCTGGTGCCGGAAGGCGCCTGGGGCGATGCGTTGCTCGCTCGCCTGGTGGCGGTGAGCTCGACAATCGAGGTCGGCGCATTCGACCAGCAGCCCGCGCCATTCATGGGCTCGGTGATTTCCCTCGGCGCCGCCAAGGCGTTGATGGATGCCCAGGAATTGCTGCTGGCCAATGGCGCCGTGGCGCTGCTGGAAATGACCCAGCCACAGGCCCAGGCCGCGCTGCTGACGCCGGGCATTATCGATGTGACCGAGGTTACGGATCGCGCGGATGAAGAGCTGTTCGGCCCGCTGCTGCAAGTGATCCGCTACGCTGATTTCGCGGCGGCGATTGCCGAGGCCAACAACACCCAATACGGCCTGGCGGCCGGTTTGCTGTCGGATTCCGAAGCGCGTTACCAGCAGTTCTGGCTGGAGAGCCGTGCCGGGATCGTCAACTGGAACAAACAGCTGACGGGCGCTGCGAGCAGCGCGCCGTTTGGCGGCGTGGGCGCTTCGGGCAACCATCGCGCCAGCGCCTATTACGCGGCGGATTATTGCGCGTACCCGGTGGCCTCGCTTGAGACCCCGAGCCTGGTGTTGCCAGCGTCGCTGACCCCAGGCGTAACGCTTAAGTGAAAGTGACACTGATCTAATGTGGGAGCTGGCTTGCCTGCGATGGCATCACCTCGGGGTATCTGAATGACCGAGTTGCCCGCATCGCAGGCAAGCCAGCTCCTACACTTGATCGGGTTAACAGATACAGATCTGCACTTGATGCCTATAAAAATACAGATGTTCGTGGAGCCTCGCCGATGAAATCCTGTGAAGTCAATTTTGACGGTCTCGTGGGGCCGACCCATAACTACGGCGGTTTGTCCTACGGCAACGTCGCGTCCCAGAGCAACAGCCAGCAGTCCTCCAACCCGAAGGAAGCCGCGCTGCAAGGCCTGGCGAAGATGAAAGCCCTGATGGAAATGGGCTTCGTGCAAGGTGTGCTGGCGCCCCAGGAACGCCCTGATGTGGCCGCCTTGCGCAGCCTCGGCTTTGCCGGCACCGACGCCCAAGTCATTCAGCAAGCCGCCAAGCAAGCCATGCCATTGTTGGTAGCCAGTTGCTCGGCGTCGAGCATGTGGGTGGCCAACGCGGCCACCGTCAGCCCGAGCGCCGACACCGCCGATGGCCGCGTGCATTTCACCGCCGCCAACCTCAACTGCAAATACCACCGCAGCATCGAACACCCGACCACCAGCCGCGTGCTGGGGGCGATGTTTGCCGATGGGAAACACTTCGCCCACCACGCCGCGTTGCCGGCCGTGGCGCAGTTCGGTGACGAAGGCGCGGCCAACCACACCCGTTTCTGCCGTGACTACGGCGAGGCGGGCGTAGAGTTTTTCGTGTTCGGCCGCAGCGCGTTCGACACTCGCTACCCGGCGCCGCAAAAGTACCCGGCGCGCCAGACCCTCGAAGCCTCCCAGGCGGTCGCTCGCTTGCACGGCCTGCGGGATGACGGCGTGGTCTTCGCCCAGCAGAACCCGGCGGTGATCGATGCTGGTGTGTTCCACAACGACGTGATCGCGGTGGGCAACGGCGAAGTGCTGTTCTATCACGAGGATGCGTTTCTCAATACCGAACAGATGCTCGGCGAATTGCAGGGCAAGCTCGGCAAACTCGGCGGCAATTTCCAGTCGATCTGCGTGCCCCGGGCCCAGGTCAGCGTTGAGGACGCGGTGCGTTCCTACCTGTTCAACAGCCAGTTGCTGACTCGCGCCGACGGCTCGATGCTGCTGATCGTGCCGGAAGAATGCCGCGCCAACGAGCGCGTCTGGCAGTACCTGCAAGGCCTGACGTCTTCGGGTGGGCTGATCCGCGAAGTCAACGTCTTCGACCTCAAGCAAAGCATGCAGAACGGCGGTGGCCCGGCGTGCCTGCGCTTGCGCGTCGCGCTGAATGAAACCGAACTGGCGGCGGTCAACCCAGGGGTTATCATGACGGCGCCGTTGTACGACACGCTCACCCAATGGGTCGACAAGCACTACCGCGACAGCCTGCGGGAAACCGACCTGGCTGACCCGCAATTGCTGCTTGAGTGCCGGACGGCACTGGATGAACTGACGCAAATCCTTAAACTGGGCTCGGTTTATCCTTTCCAGATCAATTAACGCCGCACGGCTGAGAACTATTTATGACCACCGACACCCTGAAACTGATCCTTGAAGACACCGACGGCACCCAGCTGGAAACTTCCTGCACCCGCGTCGCCGTGGTCTGGCAGGGCAAGGAGATCTGGATCCAGCACGACGGCCGCGGCCAACTGCTGATCGGCGTGGACGTGGAAGAAGGCGACGCGGAATACGCCAACCTGCTGATGCGCCCATTGGCCACCAACCTGATGAGCCTGCAACTGGAAATGGAACCGGCCGACGTTGAAGGTGATGACGACGATCACGTCCACGGCCCAGGCTGCAACCACTAAGGAAGCTGCGTATGCTCGCCCTCGGCAAACTGCTTGAACTGACCCTCGCCGGTCGCGAACCGGCGCAAAAAATTCAACTGACTGTCGACGGCGTGCAACTGCGCTGGCTCAGTGAGGGCGCGCTGGAAGTGCGGCCTCCTGAAGCGCGGGACAACGGCTGCGACGTGCTGCTGTCGTCCGGCATCCACGGCAACGAAACCGCGCCGATCGAATTGGCCGACCGCTTGCTGCAGGGCATTGCCCGCGGGGAGATCAAGCCCCGTACCCGTATTCTGTTCCTGTTCGGTAACCCCGAGGCCATGCGCCGCGGCGAGCGTTATCTCGAACTGGACGTCAACCGGCTGTTCAACGGCCGTCACGAACAAAACATCGGCCCCGAAGCCATGCGTGCCGCCGAGCTTGAACAGTTGGCCCGCACGTTCTTCAGCGTGCCTGGGCGTAGCCGCCTGCATTACGACCTGCACACCGCCATCCGTGGCTCGAAGATCGAGCAGTTCGCGCTGTACCCGTGGAAGGACGGTCGCCAGCATTCACGCCGTGAACTGGCGCGCCTGCGAGCCGCCGGCATGGAAGCGGTGCTGTTGCAGAACAAGACCTCCATCACCTTTACCGCGTTTACCTATGAGCAACTGGAGGCCGAGTCCTTCACCCTGGAATTGGGCAAGGCCCGGCCGTTCGGGCAGAACCAGGGCGTGGACGTGTCCCGCCTGGAAACCCGCCTCAAGCAGATCATCGAAGGCAACGAGCCGGCCACCGAGAGCCTTGATGGCCTGAAGCTGTTCAGCGTCTCCCGGGAAGTCATCAAGCACAGCGACACCTTCGTCCTGCATTTGCCGGCCGACGTGGAAAACTTTTCGGAGTTGGAGCTGGGTTATCTGCTGGCCGAGGACATTGCCAAGACCCGCTGGGTGATCGAGGAGGAGGGCGCACGCATCATCTTCCCGAACCCGAAGGTCAAGAATGGCTTGCGAGCGGGGATATTGATTGTGCCGACCACGGATGCGGGCCTGGCCTGAATCCCGAGACTGACTCGGTCAAAATGTAGGAGCTGGCTTACCTGCGATGGCATCACCTCGGTGCACCTGACAGACCGAGGTGATGCCATCGCAGGCAAGCCAGCTCCTACAGTGGTTTGCAGTGCTGCTTAAACCGCTACCGCCCGTGGTTCGTTGCGGCGCAGTGCGCGAACCTTGTGCAGGGTGTCGGCGCAGGTACGTGCCGCTTCCTGGCCCTTGTGCACGAAGTGCTCATAAAAGAATGTGTGGTGCTCGCTGCCGGCGTGGAAGTGGTGCGGGGTCAGGGATACCGAGAACACCGGCACTTCGGTTTCCAACTGAACCTGCATCAGGCCGCTGACCACCGACTGGGCAACGAACTCGTGACGGTAGATGCCACCGTCCACCACCAGTGCGGCCGCGACGATGCCGGCATAACGGCCGGACTTGGCCAGCAGCTTGGCGTGCAGGGGCATTTCAAAGGCGCCGCCGACTTCAAAGAAATCGATGTCCGATTCCTGGTAGCCCTGGGCGATCATTTCGGCGAGGAAGCCTTTGCGGGATTGGTCGACAATATCCTTGTGCCAGCAGGCCTGGATAAACGCGACGCGCTCGCCGTGGTGGTTTTTGCTTTTGCTGTCGATTGCGGTGGGTTGCATGTTCTGACTCCTGTTTAAGAAAAAAACAGGGCGTTATGAATCGAATGGGATTTAAGGGTACGGACAGCCTGCTCATGCAAACATGACGTCAGCGTTCGGCCCTTAGGTGCTAATCCCGTTCTCTCTTCATCCGGACTATGACCGTCGGCCCCGGGATCACACCGGGTCTGCTGACCTTGTCGCCGTCCTGCCGAGGCAGTTCGAGGCGCCAAGCGCTCGCGGGCTATGCACGTTGCGTGCAATTACCGCCGGTGGGGAATTACACCCCGCCCTGAGAACGTTGCCGCCAGAACCCTGGCGGCGGAGAGTTTTTATCATGGTTTTTCAGAAACTGCACGGTTGGTTTATCGATAACCTATATCGGTTTGTTTGGTTGGTATTCGATTGTGCAAGCACGGGGCTTGATATTCCGCGGGTTTGCCCGCAGTAATCGTTAACACAAGGAATGCTCCAATCCGCTAGAGGCTAGTTTGATGACCGTGATTGACCTGCGCAGCGACACAGTGACCCAACCGACCCCCGGCATGCTCGACGCGATGGCGACTGCCGCCAGCGGCGACGACGTCTACGGTGAAGACCCGAGCGTCAATCGCCTGGAGGCCGAACTGGCCAAGCGCCTGGGGTTTGCCGCCGCTTTGTTCGTGCCCACCGGCACCATGAGCAACCTGCTGGCGTTGATGGCGCACTGCGAGCGAGGCGAGGAATACATCGTCGGCCAGCAGGCCCACACCTACAAATACGAAGGCGGCGGCGCGGCAGTACTCGGCTCGATCCAGCCTCAGCCGCTGGAAGTGCAGGCCGATGGTTCGTTGAACCTGGAGCACGTATTGGCGGCGATCAAGCCGGACGACTTCCACTTCGCCCGTACCCGCTTGCTGGCGCTGGAAAACACCATGCAAGGCAAAGTGTTGCCGTTGGAATACCTGGCCGCCGCGCGAGCATTTACCCGTGAGCACGACCTGGCCTTGCACCTGGACGGCGCGCGGCTCTACAACGCGGCGGTCAAACTGGGGGTAGATGCCCGGGAAATTGCCCAGCATTTTGATTCGGTGTCGGTGTGCCTGTCCAAGGGCCTGGGCGCGCCGATCGGCTCGGTGCTGTGCGGCTCCACGGCATTGATCGCCAAGGCGCGACGTTTGCGCAAGATGGTCGGTGGCGGCATGCGCCAGGCCGGTTCGCTGGCGGCGGCAGGGCTGTATGCCCTGGATCACCAGGTGCAGCGCCTGGCCGAGGACCACGCCAACGCCCATTGGCTGGGGGACGAACTGCGCAAGGCGGGTTACACGGTGGAGCCGGTGCAGACCAACATGGTCTACGTCGATATCGGTGACCGGGCCCAGGCCTTGAAGGTGTTTGCCGCCGAGCGTGGGATCAAGTTGAGCGCCGCGCCGCGCCTGCGCATGGTCACTCACCTGGATGTCAGCCGGGCGCAGATCGAGCAAGTGCTCGCGACATTTGTCGAGTTTTCCCGAAAATGACAGTGCAGACCGTCTAATTGACTGTTTCTATCACATAAACACGCTGTACCACGGGCAAAGGGCCGATATAATGCGGCCCTTTGCCGTCGCTCCGTCTGATGACGTTTAGCACTGGCCTTTGGCCGCAGCCTCCGTGGAAGAACCTAATGAAAAGCGCAGAAATCCGTGAAGCCTTCCTTCGCTTCTTCGAAGAGCAAGGTCACACCCGTGTCGCCTCCAGCTCCTTGATCCCAGGCAATGACCCAACCCTGCTGTTCACTAACGCGGGGATGAACCAGTTCAAGGACTGCTTCCTGGGCCAGGAAAAGCGCGCCTACACCCGCGCCACCAGCAGCCAGAAGTGCGTACGCGCCGGCGGCAAGAACAGTGACCTGGAAAACGTGGGTTACACCGCCCGCCACCACACGTTCTTCGAAATGCTGGGCAACTTCAGCTTCGGCGACTATTTCAAGAAAGATGCGATCACCTTCGCCTGGACCTTCCTGACCGGCGTGCTGAAGCTGCCGAAGGAAAAACTCTGGGTCACCGTCTACGCCACCGATGACGAAGCCTACGACATCTGGACCCAGCAGATCGGTGTGCCGGTCGAGCGCATGATTCGCATCGGCGACAACAAGGGCGCGCCTTACGCCTCCGACAACTTCTGGACCATGGGCGATACCGGCCCGTGCGGCCCATGCACCGAGATTTTCTACGATCACGGCGCCGACATCTGGGGCGGCCCACCGGGCTCGCCGGAAGAAGACGGCGACCGCTACATCGAAATCTGGAACAACGTGTTCATGCAGTTCAACCGCACCGCCGACGGCGTGTTGCATCCGTTGCCAGCGCCGTCGGTAGACACCGGCATGGGCCTGGAGCGGATCAGTGCGGTGATGCAGCACGTTCATTCCAACTACGAAATCGACCTGTTCACCAACCTGCTGAGCGCTTCGGCTGCGGCCATTGGCTGCGCCAACGACAATCAGTCGTCGCTCAAGGTCGTGTCGGACCACATCCGTTCCTGCGGCTTCCTGATCGCCGACGGCGTGCTGCCGTCGAACGAAGGCCGTGGCTATGTGCTGCGCCGCATCATCCGTCGCGCCTGCCGTCACGGTAACAAGCTGGGCGCTACCGGCAGCTTCTTCTACAAGATCGTTGCCGCGCTGGTGGCCGAGATGGGCGATGCCTTCCCGGAACTCAAGCAGCAGCAAGCCAACATCGAGCGCGTGCTCAAGGCGGAAGAAGAGCAGTTCTCCAAGACTCTGGAGCACGGCCTGAAGATCCTGGAACAGGACCTGGCAGAGCTTAAAGGCACCGTGGTGCCGGGCGACGTGGTGTTCAAGCTGTACGACACCTACGGATTCCCGATGGACCTGACTGCCGACATCGCCCGCGAACGCGAGCTGACCATCGACGAAGCAGGCTTTGAGCGTGAGATGGAAGCCCAGCGCGTCCGTGCCCGTTCCGCCAGCTCCTTTGGCCTGGACTACAACACCCTGGTAAAGGTTGATGTAGCGACTTCGTTCATTGGTTATGAGGCCACCGTTGGCTCGGCCAAGATCGTGGCTATCTATAAAGACGGCAAGTCGGTCGACGTGCTGAACGAAGGTGACGAGGCGGTTGTAGTCCTCGACCAGACCCCGTTCTACGCCGAATCCGGTGGCCAGGTCGGTGACTGTGGTTTCCTGAGCTCGACGTCCGGCCGCTTTGAGGTGCGCGACACCACCAAGACCGGTGGTGCTTTCCTGCATCACGGCGTGCTGGTGCTGGGCAACCTGACTGTCGGCGCGCCGGTGGACACTCAGGTAGATGCCGACGTACGGCATGCAACTGCTTTGAATCATTCGGCCACTCACCTGCTGCACGCTGCGTTGCGTCAGGTATTGGGTGAGCATGTGCAGCAGAAGGGTTCGTTGGTGGACAGCCAGCGCCTGCGCTTTGACTTCAGTCATTTCGAGGCGATCAAGCCTGAGCAGTTGAAGGCCCTGGAAGACATCGTCAACGCCGAGATTCGCAAGAACACCCCGGTGGAAACCGAAGAAACCGACATCGAGACCGCCAAGCAAAAAGGCGCCATGGCGTTGTTCGGCGAGAAGTACGGTGACGAAGTTCGCGTGTTGAGCATGGGCGGCAGCTTCTCGGTGGAGCTGTGTGGCGGTATCCACGCCAGCCGTACCGGCGACATCGGCCTGCTGAAAATCATCAGCGAAGGCGGTGTGGCTTCCGGCGTGCGTCGTATTGAGGCGGTCACCGGTGCCGCGGCCCTGGCCTACCTCAATGCAGCTGAAGAACAACTCAAGGAAGCGGCCAGCCTGGTCAAGGGCAGCCGCGACAACCTGATCGACAAGCTTTCCGGCGTACTGGAGCGCAACCGTCAGTTGGAGAAACAACTGGAGCAGTTGCAGGCCAAGGCGGCCAGCGCAGCGGGCGACGATCTGTCGGCTTCCGCGTTGGACGTCAAGGGCGTGAAGGTCCTGGCCGTGCGCCTGGACGGTCAGGATGGCAAGGCGCTGTTGGCCTTGGTCGATCAGTTGAAGAACAAGCTCGGCCGCGCAGTGATCCTGCTCGGCAGTGTCCATGAGGATAAGGTCGTTCTGGTTGCCGGTGTAACCAAGGACCTGACTGGCCAACTCAAGGCCGGTGATTTGATGAAACAAGCCGCCGCGGCAGTGGGCGGGAAGGGCGGTGGTCGTCCGGACATGGCGCAAGGCGGTGGTGTAGACGCCGGTGCCCTGGACGCGGCCCTGGCCCTGACCGTGCCGTTTGTCGAGGCAGGTATTTAAGACGCTGTTAATGAGCCCGTGGTCTAGTCGCGGGCTCGGTCAGTGCTGGTTGATTGAATAATAGGCGCCCCTTTACGGGCTGAGGCGGCTTAGAAATGGCTTTGATCGTACAGAAATTTGGAGGCACCTCGGTCGGCTCTGTCGAAAGAATCGAGCAGGTCGCCGACAAGGTTAAGAAATTCCGCGATGCCGGCGATGACCTGGTGGTGGTGCTGTCGGCCATGAGCGGCGAGACCAATCGCCTGATCGATCTGGCCAAGCAAATCAGTGGCGATCAACAACCGGTTCCCCGTGAGCTGGACGTGATCATTTCCACCGGTGAGCAGGTGACCATCGCATTGCTGGCCATGGCGCTGAACAAGCGTGGTGTGCCGGCGGTGTCCTACACTGGCAATCAGGTCCGCATTCTGACGGATAGCGCGCACACTAAAGCCCGCATCCTGCAGATTGATGATCAGAAGATTCGCGCAGACCTGAAGGCTGGTCGTGTGGTGGTTGTCGCTGGTTTCCAGGGTGTCGACGAGCACGGCAACATTACTACCCTCGGTCGTGGCGGTTCCGATACCACCGGCGTGGCCCTGGCAGCAGCCCTGAAGGCTGATGAATGCCAGATCTACACCGATGTGGACGGCGTCTATACCACCGACCCGCGGGTTGTGTCCGTGGCCCAGCGCCTGGACAAGATCACCTTCGAAGAGATGCTGGAAATGGCCAGCCTCGGTTCCAAGGTGTTGCAGATCCGTGCCGTTGAGTTTGCCGGCAAGTACAACGTTCCGCTGCGCGTACTGCACAGCTTCAAGGAGGGTCCGGGCACCCTCATTACTATTGATGAAGAGGAATCCATGGAACAGCCGATCATTTCCGGCATCGCTTTTAACCGCGATGAAGCCAAGCTGACCATCCGTGGCGTGCCAGACACCCCGGGCGTGGCCTTCAAGATTCTCGGGCCAATCAGCGGCGAAAACATTGAAGTCGACATGATCGTGCAGAACGTTGCGCACGATAACACCACCGATTTCACCTTCACCGTGCACCGCAACGAGTACGATGCGGCGCAGAAGGTGCTCCTGAACACGGCGAGCGAGATTGGCGCTCGCGAAGTGGTAGGCGATACCAAGATTGCCAAGGTGTCGATCGTGGGCGTGGGCATGCGTTCCCATGCCGGCGTTGCCAGTCGCATGTTCGAAGCCCTGGCCAAGGAAAGCATCAACATCCAGATGATCTCCACCTCGGAAATCAAGGTGTCGGTGGTGATCGAAGAGAAGTACCTGGAACTGGCTGTACGCGCATTGCATACCGCTTTTGAGCTGGACGCTCCGGCCCGACAGGGCGAGTGAAGCGTTGCCAGGAAGGCGCGGTTATCCGCGCCTTTCATTTTTTTGTCGGGCGCGTGGTGAAGACCTGTTCTTTTACCTGTGCTCGACAATACTTAGGCGGGTAGGGCTACGGCCGTTTGGTTGTAGGTCGAATGCCTTTTTTTTGCAGACTGTTGTTCCCGAAATGAAATGCGTGAGGAGAAAGGTATGCTGATTCTGACTCGTCGATGCGCAGAAAGCCTGATTATTGGTGATGGCGAAATCACCGTGACCGTGCTCGGCGTCAAAGGCAATCAAGTGCGTATCGGGGTTAACGCTCCGAAAGAGGTGGCTGTCCACCGCGAGGAAATCTACCTGCGGATCAAGAAAGAGAAGGACGAAGAACCAAGCCATTAATTTTTATCGTTTTTTATGTTTGCAAACGGGGATGAAGCTGGTTAATATACGCCCCGTGTTGCGGAGAGCTGGCCGAGTGGCCGAAGGCGCTCCCCTGCTAAGGGAGTACACCTCAAAAGGGTGTCGGGGGTTCGAATCCCCCGTTCTCCGCCATTATTTGCTTAGTACGTTGCAATCTGGTTTTTTCGCTAAGTTGTTGAAACTAAACGAAAAAATAGCTTTACATAGAGATTGAACGGCCTATAATGCGCGGCAACAAATGCACTCGTAGCTCAGCTGGATAGAGTACTCGGCTACGAACCGAGCGGTCACAGGTTCGAATCCTGTCGAGTGCACCATTTAAGAGTTAGTTGCAGCAATGCAGGTAGCTTGGCTTCAACCAGTTGTGATCTGGTCTAAAAACACAATCTGCACTCGTAGCTCAGCTGGATAGAGTACTCGGCTACGAACCGAGCGGTCACAGGTTCGAATCCTGTCGAGTGCACCAAACAACAAAAAGCCCGCCTAGTGCGGGCTTTTTGCCGTCTGGGGTTTTTATTTCCCGCGGCGACTTTTTCTCTCGCCCATGTGTTTTCCTTTCGCGCTGCGTCGTCGCAGTTCATAGGTGCGGCCAATGCTCAGCTTTGTGTCGCAAGCGCTTGTTCTTTCCAGTTTTTTGACGTTAAAAGCGGCCGCCCGGTGTATCATTGCGCCCGTCAGCCCCGCCGGGGCTTGTGGAACACCTCCATGGACTTACCCAGTAGTTACTCAGTACCCCGTTCTACCAATCATGAATTGACTGATTGATCCTTCCGGCGTGCCCCGCTGCTGGGAGTGGAGTTCGCCTATGACCGAAGTTGAAGTAAAGAAAACACAAGAAAGCCTGCAGGATCGCCTGGCCCAAGTCGTCGAGTTGCTGCAGCGCCAGCGTGTGGTCGAAGACCTGACGCACCGCCAGGACGGCCCTAATCGTGACCGGGTCGAGAACCTGGTTCACCGGCAAAATCTCGTCGAGCTGCAACGCAAGCTCGATGACCTGCACTCCGCCGACGTCGCCTACATCCTCGAAGCGTTGCCGCTTGATGACCGCCTGACCCTGTGGCAGTTGGTCAAGGCCGATCGCGACGGCGACATCCTCCTCGAAGTATCCGACTCGGTCCGTGAAACCCTGATCGCCGACATGGACGATCATGAACTCCTGGCTGCCGCCAAGGACATGGATGCCGACGAACTCGCTGACCTGGCTTCCGAGCTGCCGCGTGATGTCGTCCATGAGCTGATGGAAACCCTCGACGGCCAGCAGCGTGAGCGTGTGCGCTCGGCGCTGTCCTACGACGAGGAGCAGGTCGGTGCGTTGATGGACTTCGAGATGGTCACCATCCGCGAAGACGTCAGCCTGGAAGTGGTTTTGCGTTACCTACGCCGCCTCAAGGAGCTGCCAGGCCATACCGACAAACTGTTCGTGGTGGATTACGAAGGCATTCTCAAGGGCGTGCTGCCGATCAAGCGCCTGCTGGTCAATGACCCGGAGAAGAAAGTCGCGGACGTCATGGCCAGTGACCCGGTGAGTTTCCATCCCGACGAAGACGCCTACGACGCCGCCCAGGCGTTCGAGCGTTATGACTTGATCTCGGCCCCGGTGGTCGACAAGAACGGCAAGCTGATCGGTCGCCTGACCATCGATGAAATGGTCGACCTGATTCGTGAGGAGAGCGAAAGCGAAGTCCTCAACATGGCCGGTCTGCGAGAAGAAGAGGATATCTTTGCGTCGGTCTGGAAGTCCCTGCGTAACCGCTGGGCCTGGCTGGCGGTCAATCTGATCACCGCGTTTATTGCATCACGGGTCATTGGGCTGTTTGAAGGCTCCATCGAGAAGCTGGTGGCCTTGGCTGCACTGATGCCGATTGTGGCGGGGATTGGCGGTAACTCGGGTAACCAGACCATCACCATGATCGTACGCGCCATGGCGCTGGATCAGGTGGGTACCGGGCATGGCAAGCGTTTGATGCGCAAGGAGCTGGCGGTCGCGCTGATCAACGGCCTGGTGTGGGGTGGCGTCATTGGTATCGTGGCGTACCTGCTGTATGGCAGCTGGTCCCTCGGGGTGGTCATGACCGCGGCCATGACGCTTAACCTGCTGCTGGCGGCCCTGATGGGTGTTCTGATTCCAATGACCTTGGTGCGCCTTGGGCGAGACCCGGCCATGGGTGCCAGCGTGATGATCACTGCGATGACCGACAGCGGTGGTTTCTTCATCTTCCTGGGCTTGGCAACCATCTTCCTGCTTTGATCCTTTCCTCTGATCGAGGGGCGTCAGCCCCTTGATCCATGTCCCTTTCCCAAATCCCAGGCAAAAAAAAGCCAGCTCGTGGCTGGCTTTCAGCTTTCGGTTGCCAATCAGTTGGCTTCTGCGGCTGCCTCAACGTCGTGGGCGATAAGCGAGACGAGAGCATTTTGCTGACGGTGGGAGAGCTGACGAAAACGCTGCAGCAGTTCGCGTTCGTGCAGTGACAGCTCGGGGCTGTCGAGGCGCATGCTCAGCTCGTCGCCCAGCGCACCTTCCTGAATCAGGCTTTGTTCCAGGCGTGCGATGATTTCGGAGTTCATGCTGCGGTGATGATTGCGAGCCACCTCGGCAATGCGTTCCCGCATTCCGTCTGGCAGACGTACGACGAACTTGTCAGCCGTACGGCTGGAATAAATTGCCTGTTTCAATGGGCGCATATATTTAACCGGTTAGTTCAGGGGAGCGGTTTTTGGAATTGGCCGCAAGATGCATGTTAGGACAAGACTTGCTGCCAAATGTTCAACCTGAATTGCAAAGAGGCCGCATCATGCCTCAGATTTGCCAGTTCCTTGGCGTCAATTCTGTGACAAATATTGAACCGGCTACCGGCTTTATGCCAGTACTCATTTCAAAATTTGCGGACTGGTTGGAAAACTTTCCTACGGTTGCACCCAAACGGGGGTCAAGGCCGCGGGCCCGAGGCGCAAAAGGCTTTTCGGGCGCACATCCTATAGCAATATGGCCTTTTGCCCTCAACTTTAAGATTAGTGGCGAATTGCCAATTTACGAGGTCGGAGCGACATATGGTCTGCTGTTCAGACGAGTGAACCAGGCCGTGGCAGCTATTGGGGAGGGGGACGAACGGAGGGGTTCAGCGCAGTACGGGATCGAATTTGATACGGCGCCCAATGATGATTGCCAGTACCCACAGGCTGCCAAACACGCCGGCGACGACGAAGGCGACGGTCTGTGCGTCTTGCGACACTACGTTCAGGCCGAGGCCGGCGGTGGCCAGGGCCAGTGTCAGAAACAGCCAGGCAGACTTGGTCATGGAATACTCCGGTAAGCGGTTCAGAAAACCCAGTGTTCAGTCGAAGGGGCGGCTTGGGTGCCCTGGGTCAGTTGCAGCGGTGATTGCATGTTCGGCTTCATGACTGCCAGCTGCGGGCGTTGCTGCAGGTGATGGGGAATCGCCTGGCTGACCTGCGCCGCGTCATCAGAGGTGCTGGATTGAAAATGGAACATCACCAGCGCAGCCAATGCAACGGTATTGAGGGCTAGTAGAAGTGCGCTGTTCATGGGCATGTTCTCCGCAGGTGGCTGGGCCGGACTGTATTTGTAGGATAAAGGATTGCAGGCGTCGTGCCAGTCTTTATTTGATAATAAATCCTTTAAAATCAAATAGTTAAATACTGTCAAAGTTGCATCGATGTTGCAATTTGCAATGATGGCATTTTGGGGGAGTGCATTTTGCACGATGGTCGCGAACTGCCCGCAATCATTGAGTGAGATGCGACCTGGTGTCACGGGCTTAGGCCTACACTCAAAAAGCCCACGGACGACATGACAAAATTCACCTGCGCCGTTAACATGCACGCCGTCCGTCGCCGCGCCCATGGCCGGTTGGCTGTCATTAGTCCCAGTAGCTCAATTGGATAGAGCATCCCCCTCCTAAGGGGAAGGTTGGCCGTTCGAACCGGCCCTGGGACACCAAATAACCGTTGCTGCCTCGCGGCCGAAACGTCAGAAAGCCCCGATCAGATTTATCTGGCGGGGCTTTTTTGTGGCCGAGCCCCAGCGCGCACCCGTCTTTTCAAACACCAACCGAACCTTGCCGGCGTTTCAGGTTCACACGGGAGGCAAGAGCGGGGCGGCGCAAGTATTCGTCTGCATCGTGTACCTCGCAGGTCATTGCGGAGCGTCTGACACGTAGCCAATTGGCATGAGCAAAATAATCCCCGGCAAGCGCATGTTTTGGCTGTCCGGACCTGACGACGCGGGACTATCATTCCGGTAGCCCTGAACCCCCACTGCAAGGAGCCGCTCGGAACGCCGATGCGCCAGATCTGGAAATCTTTTCGAGCCCTTTATTTTGCTTCCCTGATGATGCTGATTGGCTCCGGCCTGCTCAGTACTTACCTGGCCTTGCGCCTGGCGGCAGACCACGTCGACAGCCTGTGGGTCGGTGCGTTGATGGCTGCCAACTATTTTGGCCTGGTATTGGGGGGCAAGATCGGTCACCGCCTGATTGCCCGGGTCGGGCATATCCGCGCCTATGCCACCTGCGCCGGGATCGTCGGCGCGGCCGTGCTCGGGCATGGCCTGATCAATTGGCTGCCGGCCTGGATCGTGCTGCGGATGATCGTCGGCCTCGGCATGATGTGCCAGTACATGGTGATCGAGAGCTGGCTTAACGAGCAGGCAGACGCCAAGCAGCGGGGCGTGGTGTTCAGCGGTTATATGATCGCCTCCTACCTGGGCCTCGTGTTGGGCCAGTTGATCCTTGTGATGCACCCGCAGTTGGGGCTTGAATTGCTGATGCTGGTCGCGCTGTGTTTTGCGCTGTGCCTGGTGCCGGTGGCGATGACTCGTCGCATTCACCCGGCGCCCTTGCATCCGGCGCCGATGGAGCCGCGCTTCTTTATCAAGCGGGTGCCGCAGTCCCTCAGTACCGTGTTGGGCGCCGGGCTGATCGTGGGTTCGTTCTATGGTCTGGCGCCGCTCTACGCGTCCCAGCAGGGGCTGACCACCGAGCAGGTCGGTCTGTTCATGGGTAGCTGCATTTTTGCCGGGCTGCTGGTGCAGTGGCCGCTGGGCTGGTTGTCTGACCGCTATGACCGCGCGCTGTTGATTCGCTGCTTCGCCCTGTGCCTGGCGGTGGCCGCGTTGCCGTTAGCGATCATGAGCCAGGTGCCGCTGGAAGTGCTGTTTGTTGCCGGCTTTCTGTGTTCCCTGGTGCAGTTCTGCCTGTATCCGTTGGCCGTGGCGTTTTCCAACGACCACGTCGAGGGTGATCGCCGGGTGTCGCTCACGGCCATGCTGCTGGTCACTTACGGTGTTGGCGCCAGTATCGGCCCGCTGTTGGCCGGTGTGGTGATGAAGCTGTTTGGCAGTCACATGCTGTATGCGTTTTTCAGCCTGTGTGCGTTGATCCTGGTCTGGCGCATCCGGCCCAAGGCGGTCACCAACCTGCATCAGGTGGACGACGCACCGCTGCACCACGTGGCGATGCCCGACAGCATGTCCAGCTCGCCGCTGGTGGCGTGCCTCGACCCACGTGTGGACGAGCAGGTGGTGCAGGAGCAGATGCAGACCGCCGTTCCAGACCCTGGGCCCGAGGCAGGTCCCGAGCCGGTGGAGGATGAGCCGGCACCGGTCACCGAACCCCCGGAGCATCCCGACCCGGATGATCACCCCCATGACCTGAGCAGGGCGCGCCCCTGAAAGCAAAAACGGGCAGTTCCCTTGAGGAACTGCCCGTTTTTTTGTCGCGACCTTTACTGCTTAAAGATCGTCGTCCTTGTCAAACCGGCGCGCTTCACGCTGCAGTTGGTAAACAAACCGCTCGACCTGACGCTGCACCAGGCCGCTCATGTTGTGAAAGCGCACGCCGGCGAACGTGGTGTTGATCCTTTCTTCAAAGTGCAGGTAACGCAGTTCCACCGACGTGGTCATGCTGCCAAACGGCAGCGCCGCGATGAAACGGTCGTAGACCTGGCCCAGTTGCAGGCGCTCGGAAATATCCCCTTCGAAGCGCAATTTGCAGCCGGTGGCGGAAATATCCAGCAGCTTGCCGCTGATGGGCGCCTTGAGTTTATCGCCACCCAGCTCGACGCCTACCAGTTGAGCCAGCTTCAGGGCGGCGCGGAATGCATTGCGGCGCTGATGGTAGATCACTTCGTCGGGCATGCTGCCGCGGTAAATGCGGTGGCCGCCGGCTTCGTCGAGGGTCAGGGTGCCGTTGCTTTCCCAGGCCACCCGCACGCCATCGTGAAAACCTTCGATACGGAAAGCTTCGCCATTCTCAAGGTAGCGTTCGCCGTCACGCGGGATCATTTCGTCCAGGGCCAGCGACTTGCTGTCCCGGTCGACCTCGACCAGGTAGCTTTGAAAGCGCTGGTTGCGTTCGTGGAAGGTGATGATCAGCGGGTCGTGGCTCTCTTGCAGCATCCGCAAGGTGCCCGCGATTTCCAGCGGCGTGGTGAGTACCTTGGGTGGCTGCGGAGCATCTTCCGCGTTAAGGGTGTTGAACACGGTTCTTCCATCTCCAGACAAAATACGACTACACGCAAGTGCTGTCATTTTGCCAGTATGTGGCGCGCCTTGGATAGGGCGCGCTCAAACTGGTTTCAGGCTTGGCTGCGGGTGCTTGGCTTGGCCAGGCGTGAGGTGGAGCCTTGAGCGTTGTAGAGGGCCGGAGGCTCGCCGCCGTGGAGGATACGCAACTGATTGGCGGTCGTGGCTTGTTGAAGCTGGATCGCCTGGCCGTTGACGGTATTGGTCTCCTGGCACAGGGTCAGCAACTGGTTGAGTTCTTTGCTCTGGGCCAGCAACTGGTCGCCGACCGTGGAGTGGCTGGCGAGTTGCTCCAGGCCTTTGTGGTCGGCAGGCAGGCCCAGGCTGACGAGAATCTGGCTGCGTTTCTTGCCGTGTTGTTCCAGCAGGACGATCAGCGATTGCTTGCGCGCCAGAATTTCTTCCAGCATGCGCATGTCGCGGCCGAACAGGGCCAGGGATTCTTCCCGAAGTAACTCCAGCAACTGCTGTGCGGGAGCCAAATCTTCAATGATCAGTTGTAGCAAGTTTTCGTCGTGCATGGCTGGCCTTGGGGTTTAAGCGTCCAAAAGCCTGGCGCAGGCCTTTGCCTAGCGCTCGGCTTCGAAGTTAAGCAGCTTGCTGGCTACACGGTTGCTGTCGACCTTATAGCTGCCATCGGCAATCGCCTGCTTCAATTCGGCCACGCGGGCTTTATTGACAACCGGCTGATCGCTCAGCGAGTCAGTGACCTTCTGCAACTGTTGAGCCTCATTGCTCAGGTGTACCGATTCCCCGCTTTGGCTGGCACCGGCCTGTTCTGTCTTGGCAGGCAGAGGCTGGGACTTGGCTTCAACGCCGTCTTTGGCACCGCTGGTGCGCGAAGAGCCGGGCGTTGGCAGGGCGTTATTCAAACGACTGAAATCGATGACCATGTTAAAAAAACCTCTGGGTATTTGGACGCTTGCCATGTTTTCGGCCATACCCGGACAAACTTTAGGCTCGATTGACAATAAACCTAGGCACGATGCTGCTGTGGGCACAGTGTAGGAAAAGCTGGCGTCCTATGCCAGCGATCTATAAAGCCACCTCAACCTGCCCCGGTGCAGTCACCCGGGCCTTGATCACGCGGTTGGAATTGAGGTTCTTGACGCGAATCTGTTCACTCATGCCGCCATTGGACAAGGCTTCCCCCGGCATTTTTACGTTCAGGCCGCCGCTGCTGGCGGAAATCACCACCTGGTCACCTTTGCGCACCACCTGGGCCTGCTCAAGATTGACCAGGGTAATCACCTGATCGGTGACCATTGGTCGGGTAAGTTTCTGCCCGATCGCCTGGTCGACGGACGTGAGGTAGCTCTGGGTGATCAGGCTGATGTCCCGTTCACGCATCGCAACGTCCTCATAACCAATGATTCCAGTGCGTTTCAGTGGCCGGGTAACTACGACTACGTCGCGGAACAGTTTGACCTGGGCCGGCACATACACCGTCCAGGGCGAGGCGCCTTCACAGCGCACCTTCACGGTCACGCGCCCGATGGGTTGGGCCGGACTTTCCAGGGAGGCCGTCAATTCCCTGTCGCACATGGGCATGCGCAGGCGCGGATCCAGTTGGTTGACCTGGATTTCATAGCGCCCGGGCGTCTGTGTGGTGGCCAGATAATCTTCTACAGTGAACTCAAGAAAGCCTTGAGTGACGCCGATAAGCAGATCAGGCAAGGTGACGTTATCGGCACGGGCCGGTTGGCCCGCCGCCAAGGCAAGCAACGCCATCGAGACGCAGAGCAATCTGCGGTACTGTGGGGATCGGAGGCGTCGGGAAACTGTCGTTTTGATGTCCATGGCCAATAAAAAAGCAAAGCTCGTGCCGTTTAGTGTTGGGTACGCGTCGTACCCCTAAAGTTTTAGCGTAGGAGTCTGGGCATGGCCGGTGTAATGGATTCAGTAAACCAGCGCACACAGCTGGTGGGGCAGAATCGCCTGGAGTTGCTGCTGTTCCGTCTGGACGGCAAGCAGCTTTACGGGATTAACGTCTTCAAGGTTCGGGAAGTGCTGCAGTGTCCCAAGCTGACAATAATGCCCAAGTCCAGTCCCGTGGTGTGTGGTGTGGCCAACATCCGTGGCGCGACCATCCCGATTCTTGACCTGGCCATGGCCACCGGTTCGGCGGGTTTGCAGGACCGCGAAAGTCCATTCGTGATCATCACCGAGTACAACACCAAGACCCAGGGGTTCCTGGTGCGCTCGGTAGAGCGCATCGTCAACATGAACTGGGAAGAGATTCATCCGCCGCCCAAGGGCACCGGCCGCGATCACTACCTCACGGCCGTGACGCGGGTCGACAACCAGTTGGTGGAAATCATCGACGTGGAGAAAATCCTCGCCGAAGTGGCCCCGACCTCGGAGGCGATTTCGGTCGGCGTAGTAGACGCCGAGACCGCGCACAAGGCGATCTCGCTGCGGGTGCTGACGGTGGATGACTCCTCGGTGGCGCGCAAGCAGGTGTCCCGTTGCCTGCAGACGGTCGGCGTTGAAGTGGTGGCGCTCAATGACGGTCGCCAGGCCCTGGATTACCTGCGCAAGCTGGTGGATGAGGGCAAGAAGCCGGAAGAAGAATTCCTGATGATGATCTCCGACATCGAGATGCCGGAAATGGACGGCTACACCCTCACGGCCGAGATACGCAACGACCCACGCATGCAAAAACTACATATCATCCTGCATACTTCGTTGTCCGGTGTATTCAATCAGGCGATGGTCAAGAAGGTCGGTGCCGATGACTTCCTGGCCAAATTCCGTCCTGATGACCTGGCATCCCGGGTAGTCGACCGGATCAAGGCAGCAGATCACGGCTAGGGGCTTTTTCCCTGGCGGTCACACGATTTAAGAGGCGGTATCATTGTCTACGGGTAATTTGGATTTCGAACAGTTCCGGGTCTTCCTGGAAAAAGCCTGTGGCATATTGCTCGGTGAAAACAAGCAGTACCTGGTATCCAGCCGTCTCAACAAACTGATGGAGCAGCAAGGCATCAAGTCCCTCGGGGAACTGGTGCAGCGGATCCAGGGCCAGCCACGCAGCGGGCTCAAGGAGATGGTGGTCGATGCCATGACCACCAACGAAACCTTATGGTTTCGTGACACCTATCCGTTTGAAGTGCTCAAGAACAAGGTACTGCCGGAGGCGATCAAGGCCGCTCCGGGCCAGCGCCTGCGTATCTGGTCGGCGGCCTGTTCGTCGGGGCAGGAACCGTATTCGATTTCGATGTCCATCGACGAGTTCGAGCGGACCAACATGGGCCAGTTGAAGGCCGGGGCGCAAATCGTTGCCACTGACTTGTCCGGCACCATGCTCACCAACTGCAAGACCGGCGAATACGACAGCCTGGCGCTGGGGCGCGGGTTGTCCCAGGAGCGCTTGCAGCGCTTCTTCGATCCCAAGGGTGCGGGGCGTTGGGCGGTGAAGGCGCCGATCAAGAGCCGGGTGGAGTTTCGCTCGTTCAACCTGCTGGACAGTTACGCCAGCCTGGGCAAGTTCGACATGGTGTTTTGCCGCAACGTGCTGATCTACTTCTCGGCCGAGGTGAAGAAAGACATTCTGTTGCGCATCCATGGCACCCTCAAGCGCGGCGGTTACCTGTTCCTTGGCGCTTCCGAGGCACTGAACGGTTTGCCGGATCATTACCAGATGGTGCAGTGCAGCCCTGGGATCATCTACCAGGCCAAGTGATGAATGCTTGAGCAAAAAGGGAGGCCTGCACAGGCCTCCCTTTTTTTATGGCCGCAAAGCGGCAAGCCTTCATTGCCGCTTTACTGGCGTTTCGCGGAAACCCTTTGCCGCTTTTCTGGCATTGCCGCCGGCAATTTCCTCGCAAACCCTTGTAATACGGGCCTCGAGAGAATTGGCATGCCGATTGCTATAACCCTGTTACGAAAAGCAGGTCAGCCCCTAAAGGTTTCCGCCATGAGCATCAGCTTCGATAAAGCGCTCGGTATCCACGAACAAGCCCTGGGCTTCCGCGCCCAGCGTGCCGAAGTCCTGGCCAACAACATTGCCAACGCCGACACCCCGAACTACAAGGCTCGGGACCTGGACTTCTCTGCTGTGCTCGCCGCCCAGCAAGACAAGACCAAGAACGGCACCTTCGCCTTGAACATGACCAACAGCCGTCATATCGAAGCGCAGGGCCTGGGCAATGGTGACGAGTCACTGCTGTATCGCACGCCGATGCAACCGTCGATCGACCAGAACACCGTGGACGCCCAGCTGGAGCAATCGGCCTACGCCGAGAACTCGGTGAACTTCCAGGCCAGCTTCACCCTGCTCAACAGCAAATTCAAAGGGCTGATGTCAGCCCTGCGTGGAGAGTAAGCCATGTCCCTCGCCAGTGTTTTCAATATTGCCGGTAGTGGCATGAGCGCCCAGACCACGCGCCTCAACACCGTCGCCAGTAACATCGCCAACGCCGAGACCGTGTCCTCGAGCATTGACCAGACCTATCGCGCCCGGCACCCGGTGTTCGCCACCATGTTTCAGGGCGGCCAAGGCGGCCAGAGCGGCAGCGGCGATTCGCTGTTCCAGAACCAGGATGCCGCAGGCCAGGGCGTGCAGGTGCTCGGTGTAGTCGAAGACCAGAGCAACCTCGAAGCCCGTTACGAGCCGAATCACCCCGCCGCCGACGCCAAAGGGTACGTGTACTACCCCAACGTCAATGTGGTCGAGGAAATGGCTGACATGATTTCCGCCAGCCGCTCGTTCCAGACCAACGCGGAAATGATGAACACCGCCAAAACCATGATGCAGAAAGTCCTGACCCTGGGTCAGTGATAAGGGGCGCCAAATAATGGCCATTGTTGATACCAGTTCGACCAACACGGCGGTCCAGGACCTTTTCAATTCCAAGGTCAAGACGGCGACAGATAACACCAGTGTTGACAGCGCCGTCAGCTCGGCGACGGGCAACCAGGCGATGGGCAAGGATGCGTTCCTGCAATTGCTGGTGACCCAGCTGAAAAACCAGGACCCGCTGTCGCCCCAGGACAATGGCGCGTTCGTGGCACAGCTGGCGCAGTTCAGCAGCCTGGAAGGCATCAACAACCTGAATGACACGGTGAACGCGATTTCCGGCAACTTCAGCTCCTCTCAGGCGCTGCAGGCTTCGTCGCTGGTGGGTCGCTCGGTGATCACTCAAACCGACAAGGCCATGGTTGATACCAGCAAGAGCATGACCGGCTCCGTGGCGGTGACGGCGGCGACGGGCAACGTCTCCGTCAAGATCACCGACAAGGACGGCAACGTGGTTCGCACCATCGACATGGGCGCCCAGAGCGCCGGCAATTCCAGCTTCGTCTGGGACGGCAAGAACGATGCGGGCGAAACGGCACCGGCCGGTACTTACACCTTCAATGCCACCACCAAGAGCGACACGGGTGACTCGGTTGCCCTGGCCACCTCGCTGCCAGCAACGGTGACCAGCGTGACCCTGGGCACAAACGGCGCCGAAATGGTGCTCAACCTGGCAGGCGGCATGGGCAGTATCAAGCTGTCGCAAATTCAGACTATCGGTACATAGAGCCGGCTAACTACGGCAAAAGGAGAGAACAATGTCTTTTAATATCGGCCTTAGCGGTCTCTATGCGGCCAACAAACAACTGGACGTGACCGGCAACAACATCGCCAACGTCGCGACCACTGGCTTCAAGTCGTCCCGCGCGGAATTCTCGGATATCTACGCGGCGTCCAAGCTGGGCACCGGCCAGAACAGCATCGGTAACGGTGTGAACCTGGCGGCAGTGTCCCAGCAATTCACCCAGGGTGACGTCAACAACAGCGGCGGCACGCTGGACATGGCGATCCAGGGCGGCGGCTTCTTCGTGCAGAAGGGCAGCGACGGTTCTCTGGAATACACCCGTAACGGTGCCTTCCGTGCCGACAAGGACGGCTACATCACCAACAATACCGGTACCTCGCGCCTGCAAGGCTACGCGGCGGATGCAGACGGCAACATCCAGAAGGGTGGCTTGACCGACCTGCAACTCAACCTGTCGTACCTGCCGCCGAAGGCGTCCACCAAGGTTGACTCCACCAGTAACTTGAACTCTTCGGAAACCAAGATCGATCAGACCGCCAAGCCGTTCGATCCGACCGATACCAGCACGTTCACCACCCAGTACAGCACCACGTTGTATGACACTCAGGGTAACGCGCACCCGATGGTGCAGTACCTGGTCAAGACCGACGACAATACCTGGAAATCCTACACGCTGATCGACGGTCGCAACCCGGACGGCTCCTCGCCTACCGGCACGCCTTCCACTCCACCCGTTGCGTCGACACTGACCTTTGACTCCTCCGGCAAGCTCTCGAGCATTGTTACCGGTGGTGTGTCTGGCACAACCCTGACCATTGCCGGTTGGGTGCCGGGTACCGTGACCGATGGCGTATGGAAGGCCAATGGCGCGGCAGCCAACCCGACGGGCATTGCCGTCAACATGGCGAACATTACCCAGTACAACTCGGCTACCTACCGCAACCCGCCGACCACTGATGGCTACGCCACCGGCCAGATCACCGGGCTGAAAATCGACGGCAGCGGTGTACTCTTCGCCACCTTCAGCAACCAGCAGAGCAAGGCCATCGGCCAGATCTCCCTGGCCAGCTTCAACAACGAGCAGGGCCTGCAGCCAGCCGGCGGTACTACCTGGAAAGAAACCTTCGCGTCGGGCCAGCCGGGTTTTGATACCCCGCAAGTCGGCACCCTGGGTTCGATCGTGGCCAACTCCCTGGAGAACTCCAACGTCAACCTGACCAACGAGCTGGTGGACCTGATCAAGGCCCAGAGCAACTACCAGGCGAACGCCAAGACCATCTCCACCCAAAGCACCATCATGCAGACCATCATTCAGATGACCTGATGCTGTCGCTTTAACCCGCAACACTGGAAAAGCCCCTCGTCGAGGGGCTTTTTTTTGCCTGTCGATTGGCCAGGCTTTCACTGGAGCACATGTTTTTGGTGGAACGCCCTACGCCTGTTTTGCCACCCACGAAGCCAAGAAGGGCGACGTTAATGGGGGGGGCAGGGCATGGCGCGAGTGTTGGTTTCAGGCGGTGCTATTGGTGGGGTGAGTCACTCAGGTCTGGGGGCGCGGTCGGAGCGGCCGGGCGATTTGAAAAATAATGATGTATCTAACGAAGAGTCAGTCAAAAAACTGCTCAGGGAGCTGGACGACGCCGAGAAAACTTCCAAGAGCCAGACCGCTCAAGACCTGCGAGACAAGCTCAATGAAGTGCGAAAGGAGATGGGTGATGAGAAATTCAAGGAAATCCTCAATAAGCTGATTGAAGAGGCTTCCGGACAGTGGCTTGAGTTTCTCAAGCAACTGCTGAAGATGTTGTTCCCGGACGCAGATGACACGCCGCCGTCCCCTGCTCAGCCACCTTCACCATCGCCAGGCGGTCGCGGCAGCGGCAGGGTGGACAGGAATGATTTTCCTCCCGGCGAGTCGATGAGCAACAAACCCACCACCGAAGGGGCTAACCATTTCAACTACAAGCCCGACAACAGCAATCCCGGGAAAAAGCCCAGTACCGAGAAAAACCAGCCGGGCAATATCTGGAGCGGATTCAGTCAGGGGCCGGACGGCAATTGCATCACGGTATCAGCGATAAAGGCCGCCATGATGCAGTACGGCCAGAAGCCTACAGACGTGTTCAAGGAGGTGAAGGAGAACGGCAATGGTTTCGACGTCACCATGCGCGATGGATTCAAGCTGTTCGTGTCGCAGAACGAATTGCAGCAGGCCGCTAAGCAGGCTCGTTTCAAGGGTGATGATCCGGCCATGATGACCGATGCCAACTTTATGTATGCGGCAAGCGCAAAGCGGGCGCAGATTGAAAATAACGACGGTACGGCCGGAGGCAGTTTCATGGCTGCAATGAACAGCCTTAACAATGGCGAGTTTGCGCGGGAAGGCCTGGATCGCTTGGGCCTTAAGGGGCGCTACAGGCCGGCGACTGATGCCGACTTGAGAAGCAGCAAGGTGGGGACTGTGGAATACAACGGCCATTCGATGGCCGTGATCAATGGCCAGATCGAGTTGTGGGGCAGGCGCGGCGGTGTACCTCAGTCGGGTACGGCGACCGTGTTGTTCTAGGCAAAAGAAAACCCCCGATACGCCATGGGCCTATCGGGGGTTTTTCAACCCTGGGTGGTTAAGCTCAGGGTGGGCTCAGCTTACTGGCAAGCTTCGCAATCCGGCTCGTCGATCGCGCAGGCTTTAGGCACTGGCGCTGGACCGGCAGGTGCGGCGAGAACCGAATCATCACCGTGGTTGCCGCCGCTGGAAACAGCGTTCAGCTTACCGGTGTTGATAGTCGATTTCTCGGTGCTGGTGGCGGCCAGGGCACGGAGGTAGTAAGTGGTTTTCAGGCCACGGTACCAAGCCATGCGGTAGGTCACGTCGAGTTTCTTGCCCGATGCGCCGGCGATGTACAGGTTCAGCGACTGAGCCTGGTCGATCCACTTCTGGCGACGGCTGGCGGCGTCGACGATCCACTTGGTGTCCACTTCGAAGGCAGTCGCGTAGAGCTCTTTGAGTTCTTGCGGGATGCGCTCGATCTGCTGCACCGAACCGTCGTAGTACTTCAGGTCGTTGATCATGACCGAGTCCCACAGGCCGCGGGCTTTCAGGTCGCGAACCAGGTACGGGTTGATCACGGTGAATTCGCCCGACAGGTTCGATTTCACATACAGGTTCTGGTAGGTCGGTTCGATCGACTGCGACACGCCGGTGATGTTGGCGATGGTGGCGGTCGGTGCGATGGCCATGATGTTGGAGTTACGAATGCCTTTCTGCACACGGGCACGTACCGGCGCCCAGTCCAGGGATTCGTTCAGGTCAACGTCGATGTACTTCTGGCCACGTTGCTCGATCAGGATCTGTTGCGAATCCAGCGGCAGGATGCCTTTGGACCACAGCGAACCCTGGAACGTCTCGTAGGCACCGCGCTCGTCGGCCAGGTCGCAGGAAGCCTGGATCGCGTAGTAGCTGACCGCTTCCATGGACTTGTCGGCGAACTCGACCGCAGCGTCCGAACCGTAAGGAATGTGCTGCAGGTACAAAGCGTCCTGGAAGCCCATGATGCCCAGGCCAACCGGACGGTGCTTGAAGTTGGAGTTCTGCGCTTGTGGCACCGAGTAGTAGTTGATGTCGATAACGTTATCGAGCATGCGAACGGCGGTGTTCACGGTGCGTGCAAGCTTTACGGTGTCCAGCTTGCCGTTGACGATGTGGTTCGGCAGGTTGATCGAGCCCAGGTTGCAAACGGCGATCTCGTCCTTGTTGGTGTTCAAGGTGATCTCGGTGCACAGGTTCGAGCTGTGGACCACGCCCACGTGCTGCTGCGGGCTGCGCAGGTTGCACGGGTCTTTGAAGGTCAGCCATGGGTGGCCGGTTTCAAACAGCATGGAGAGCATTTTGCGCCACAGGTCTTTGGCCTGGATGGTCTTGAACAGCTTGATCTTGCCCGGGTACTGGGACAGGGCTTCGTAGTACTCGTAACGCTCTTCGAAGGCCTTGCCGGTCAGGTCGTGCAGGTCCGGTACTTCGGATGGCGAGAACAGGGTCCACGGGCCGTCATCGAAGACACGCTTCATGAACAGGTCAGGGATCCAGTTGGCGGTGTTCATGTCGTGGGTACGACGACGGTCATCACCGGTGTTCTTGCGCAGCTCGATGAACTCTTCAATGTCCATGTGCCAGGTTTCCAGGTAGGCACACACAGCGCCTTTGCGCTTGCCACCCTGGTTAACTGCAACGGCGGTGTCGTTCACTACTTTCAGGAACGGTACAACGCCCTGGGACTTGCCGTTGGTGCCCTTGATGTACGAACCCAGTGCACGCACCGGCGTCCAGTCGTTACCCAGGCCGCCGGCGAATTTGGACAACATGGCGTTGTCGTGGATCGCGTGGTAGATGCCCGACAGGTCATCCGGTACGGTGGTCAGGTAGCAGCTGGACAGCTGTGGACGCAGGGTACCGGCGTTGAACAGGGTCGGGGTCGACGACATGTAGTCGAAGGACGACAACAGGTTGTAGAACTCGATGGCACGGTCTTCTTTCTGCTTCTCTTCGATCGCCAGGCCCATGGCCACGCGCATGAAGAACACCTGCGGCAGTTCGAAGCGGATACCGTCCTTGTGGATGAAGTAACGGTCGTACAGGGTTTGCAGGCCCAGGTAGGTGAACTGCTGGTCGCGCTCGTGGTTGATCGCCTTGCCGAGTTTTTCCAGGTCGAAGGTGGCCAGGACCGGGTTCAGCAATTCGAATTCGATACCCTTGGCGATGTAGGCCGGCAGGGCCTTGGCGTACAGGTCGGCCATCTCGTGGTGAGTGGCGCTGTCGGCGACGTTCAGGAAGCCCAGGCCTTCGGCACGCAGGGTGTCCATCAGCAGGCGCGCGGTCACGAACGAGTAGTTCGGCTCACGTTCAACCAGGGTACGGGCGGTCATCACCAGGGCGGTGTTGACGTCGGTCAGGGCCACGCCGTCGTACAGGTTCTTCAGGGTTTCGCGCTGGATCAGGTCACCATCGACTTCTTCCAGGCCTTCGCAGGCCTCGGTGATGATGGTGTTCAGGCGGCCCAGGTCCAGCGGTGCAAAGGTACCGTCGGCCAGGGTGATGCGGATCGACGGGTGCGCTTGTACGGCAGCTTCTTCGGCCGGGGAGCGTACGGCACGTTCCTTGGCGCGCGAGTCACGGTAGATCACGTAGTCGCGGGCAACTTTCTGCTCGCCGGCACGCATCAGGGCCAGTTCGACCTGGTCCTGGATTTCTTCGATGTGGATGGTGCCGCCCGATGGCATGCGACGCTTGAAGGTGGCGGTGACCTGTTCGGTCAGGCGCGCAACAGTGTCGTGGATGCGCGACGAGGCAGCAGCGGTGCCGCCTTCAACTGCAAGAAACGCTTTGGTGATGGCGACGGTGATTTTGTCATCGGTGTAAGGAACGACAGTGCCGTTACGCTTGATCACACGCAGTTGGCCGGGCGCGGTGGCGGACAGATCCAGGTTCGAATCAGCGGCCTGCGGCACGGAGCCTTGCGGGTTCTCGCGAGTTGTGTCGGTTTGCATGGGGGGTTGTCTCCACATTCTATATTTATTTGGGCACCATCACGGTGCCCACCGTTCCGTCCTGAAGCACTTACAACAGGCCTGGGCCTGGCATAACAACTTCGGGACAGGAGGAAGGGAGCTGTTCGCGCCGCTTCCATGCCGAAGTCTTCGGTTACAAGCCTGGGGGCTCTTTACCGTATTCCTGGTGGGTGACAGTTTCGTACTGCAACACCCGTACCGTTTTCGCCTGATCGGGGCTGAAAACGGCTGCCATCCGCGTGCGCGGTTTGGTCTTGCGAAAAAGGCTTAAGTTCAACCAAACAGGAGCAAGAAAGGACTTGAGTTTCTTGTCTGATTTGTGTTTGGTCTTTTCGCTGAAAACCCTACATGTAGGGTTTTTTTGGCGACGACCTACAAGATAATGCGTTTTGGGGGGTATGGCAACGCACTACCTGTGGATAACGCTGTGGGTAAAATGTGTATGAAACGTGGAACAGGCGTGTAGGCCGCAGTACTGCTGCATTGCACCGTTTGTCACCGGATATTCCGAGGTAAAAACATCCGGTTGAATTTTTGCGGGCGCGAACCCTATCACAAAAAAACACCATCTCCGAACCCATTTGCGTGCTTGTGCTACAGGGCTGACCCATGGCTACAATCGTCCCTTATTCACGCGATATCTTGTTCACTCCACATGACAACTGTAGGAGCGATCTTGCGCGCGAAGGACGCCAACAATAATGAGAACCGAGGTAAAGCATGGAGCAAGAAGCCTGGCAGGTCTTGATTGTCGAGGACGACGAACGACTGGCTGAGTTGACCCGTGACTACCTGGAGGGCAACGGCCTGCGGGTGTCAGTGGAAGGCAACGGCGCCCTCGCGGCGGCGCGGATCATCGCCGAACAACCAGACCTGGTGATCCTCGACCTGATGCTGCCCGGCGAAGACGGCCTGAGCATCTGCCGCAAGGTGCGCGAGCGCTACGATGGCGTGATCCTGATGCTGACCGCGCGCACCGACGACATGGACCAGGTGCTCGGCCTGGACATGGGCGCCGACGACTACGTGTGCAAACCCGTGCGCCCACGCCTGTTGCTGGCGCGGATCCAGGCCCTGCTGCGGCGCAGTGAAAGCGTCGAACCAGCCACCCCCGAAAAACAGCGGCGCCTGCAATTCGGCCCGCTGGTGGTGGACAACGCCCTGCGTGAAGCCTGGCTGCACGAAGGCGGCATCGAACTGACCAGCGCCGAGTTCGACCTGCTGTGGCTGCTGGTGGCGAATGCCGGGCGGATCCTGTCCCGGGAAGAAATCTTTACCGCCTTGCGTGGCATTGGCTATGACGGCCAGGACCGCTCCATCGACGTGCGCATCTCGCGGATCCGCCCGAAAATCGGCGACGACCCGATCCACCCGCGCCTGATCAAGACCATTCGCAGCAAAGGCTACCTGTTCGTCCCCGAAGCTGCCGCTGACCTGCGCCCGTGAACTCGATCTTCCTGCGCATCTACGGCGGCATGTGCGCGGCGCTGATTCTGGTGGCGTTGCTCGGCGTGCTGGCCTTGCACCTGCTCAATGAAGTGCGCAGCGGCCAGTACCGCGAGCGCCTGGCCCACGGCACTTTCGCGCTGATGGGCGACAACCTGCAACCCATGAGCGCCATCGAGCGCCGCCGCGCCCTGGCGGTGTGGGAGCGCTTGCTGGGCATCCCGCTGGAATTGCAGACGGTGGCCGAGGCGCACCTGGACCTGAGCCAGCGCACCCGCCTGCAACGCGGGCAAGTATTGGTGGAGCAAACCGGGCCTCACGCGGCCAGGGTGCTGCGGCTGGTCAGCGACCAGGAGCAACTGTTGCTCACCGGCGAAGTGCAGCAAATCAGCGAACAACTGGCCCGTGCGACTATTTACCTGCTGGCCGATGAACTGGTGCGCTTCCCGGTGGCCGAGCAACCGCAAAAACTCGCGGACTTGAAAGAGGCCAAGGGCTTTGGTTTCGAGATGCACCTGATGATGCTCGATCAGGCGGACATGGATGACGACCAGCGCCGGCGCGTGTCGGAGGGCGATACGGTGATGGCCCTGGGCAAGGGCGGTGATTCGATCCGGGTGTTTGCCGGGATGGTCGGTACGCCGTGGGTCCTGGAAATCGGCCCGCTGTACCAGATGAACCCGTACCCGGCGCAATGGCTGATCCTGATCGCGCTGATCAGCCTGACCCTGATTGGCTTGATCGTCTATTTATTGGTGCGCCAATTGGAGCGGCGCTTGAGCGGCCTGGAAGCCGCCGCCACACGCATCGCCAAAGGCAGCCTGGAAGTGCGCGTGCCGGCCCGGGGCGCCGATTCGGTCGGCCGCCTGGCCGCAGCGTTTAATGGCATGGCCGAACACCTGCAACGCCTGCTGGCAATCCAGCGCGAACTGGTGCGTGCGGTGTCCCACGAGCTGCGCACGCCGGTGGCGCGCCTGCGGTTCGGCCTGGAGATGATCGGTGACGCGGCCACCCCTGAAGCGCGGCGCAAGTACATGGAAGGCATGGACAGTGACATCCAGGACCTCGATGGCCTGGTGGACGAAATGCTCACCTACGCGCGGCTGGAGCAGGGTTCGCCGGCGCTGAATTTTCAGCGGGTCGACCTTAGCGCTTTGCTCGATCAGGTGATTGACGAGCTGTCGCCGTTGCGCCCGGAGATCAACGTGGCGCGGGGCATCTGCCTGTCATCGGCCCATTGGGACGATGCCTGGGTGGACGCTGAGCCGCGCTACCTGCACCGTGCGCTGCAAAACCTGGTGAGCAACGCCATGCGCCATGCCCAGGGGCAGGTGCTGATCAGTTACCAGGTGGGTCAGGTGCGTTGCCGCATCGACGTGGAAGACGACGGGCCGGGCGTGCCGGAAAGTGCCTGGGAGCGGATCTTCACACCGTTCCTGCGCCTGGACGACAGCCGCACCCGTGCGTCGGGCGGGCACGGGTTGGGATTGTCGATTGTGCGGCGGATCATCTATTGGCACGGCGGTCGGGCGTTGATCAGCAAGAGCAACAACCTGGGTGGCGCGTGTTTCAGCCTGAGTTGGCCGCGAGACCAAGAGAAAGCCTGAAGCCCTGTGTCAAACATGCTTTTTTGTGGCGAGGGAGCTTGCTCCCGTTGGGCTGCGCAGCAGCCCCAAAATCAGGCGCTGACGGCCACCAAACTCAACAACTGCCCCCCATCCACCGCAAACTGCGCCTCCAGCTCCTTGCCATGGCACCACTCGGCGGACAAGTCCGTCAGCAACCGCAGCCGCGCATGGCCGGTATCCGACCATTCCAGCAACTCGGCATGTTCAAAATAAAAGCGCTTCTGCACGATCGGGTAAAGCGCCTTGAACAAGCTCTCTTTCGCTGAAAACGTCAACGTCACCACCTGCGCAATCTGCTCCCGCGGCCCGGCGGCCATGCGCTGCAATTCATCCGGTGTCAGGATTTCCCCGGCCAGGCGTTCCGCCCGCTCCAGGCTCAGCAAGTTTTCCAGGTCCATGCCCAGCCCGCGCCATTGGGCCTTGTGGGCGACGATGGCCGCCGCATGGCCGGTACTGTGGGTGATCGACCCACTGATGTGGGCCGGCCAGACCGGCGCGCGGTCCTCGCCAATCGCCGGCACGCAATCCAGCCCATCGAGCTGTTGCAGCGCGGCACGGGCACACACGCGACCGGCAAGAAACTCCGCCTGCCGCTTGGCCACCGAACGCTGGATGCTCGCGGGCGGTGGCACGGCGCTGCGCTGGAAGTCGCCGATGGCCAGCAGGGCCGGGTCAAACCGGGTGCTCAGCAATACCGTACCAGGGAGGGCAATGGGCAGCGGCCAATGGGCATCAAGTGGGGTGCAGCAAGCGGGTAGGGAATTCATGCCGGGTATTTTGCCGAGTTGGAGGCCCGCTGGATAGCCTGCGCCCGGGGATACGTAAATAACTCTTTACACAGTAGCCGGCCTCGGTTCAGCCCAGGTTCAGAGAGTGTTCAGGGGGAGTTCAGGGGGGGCTGCGTAGTCTGGCCCTGTACCCAAAGCCAAAGCGTGTGAGGTAGCACCATGACTGCGATCAAGAAGCTGATGTTGGCGTTAACCATGCTCAGTGCCACTGCTGGCGTGCAGGCCTCTGACGCGAGTTTCGCGGGTTTCTCCAAAGAGAAGAGCAAAAAGCCCTACAGCCTGCTTCAGCGGGTGAGCTTCGAAGATGCCGGCGAACAGGCTGCGCCTTGGGGCCAGTCCCTGGGCCAGTACACCCCGCATTCGGACTATCGCGTGGGCAATCAAAACCTGTCAGGTCACTTCAACGGCAGTAAACTGCGCCAGCAAGACCTGCAAGGCCGCTATGATATACCCCAGTCGGAAAGTTGATTTGCCTTGGAGAGCTTTATGAAATTGCTGGTTGTCGAAGATGAGGCGTTGCTGCGTCATCACCTGTTGACCCGCCTTACCGACAGCGGTCACGTGGTCGAGGCCGTTGCCAACGCCGAAGAGGCGCTGTACCAGACCGGGCAATTCAACCACGACCTGGCGATCATCGACCTCGGCCTGCCCGGCATGGGCGGCCTGGACCTGATCCGCCAACTGCGCGCCCAGGCCAAAACGTTTCCGATCCTGATCCTGACCGCCCGCGGCAACTGGCAGGACAAGGTCGAAGGCCTGGCCGCCGGTGCCGACGACTACGTGGTCAAGCCGTTCCAGTTCGAAGAGCTGGAAGCACGGATGAACGCATTGCTGCGCCGCTCCAGCGGGTTTACCCAGTCGACCATCGTCGCCGGGCCGTTGCTGCTGGACCTCAATCGCAAGCAGGCGTCCCTCGACGAACAACCTCTGGCGCTCACGGCGTACGAATACCGCATCCTCGAATACCTGATGCGTCACCATCAGCAAGTGGTCGCCAAGGACCGCCTGATGGAACAGCTCTACCCCGATGACGACGAGCGTGATCCGAACGTCATCGAAGTGCTGGTGGGCCGCCTGCGCCGCAAGCTGGAAGGCCCGGCCGGGTTCAAGCCGATCGACACCGTGCGTGGCCTGGGCTACCTGTTTAATGAGCGCTGCCGTTGATTCGCTCGTTACGTGTACGGTTGATGCTCGCGGCCACCACCCTGGCCGTGCTGTTTATGCTGGCCTTGTTGCCGGCCATGCAGGGCGCCTTCAGCCTGGCCCTGCAGGACTCCATCGAGCAGCGCCTGGCGTCGGATGTCACGACGCTGATTTCGGCTGCCCGGGTTGAAAACAATCGCCTGCTGATGCCCGCACAACTGCCGGATGAGCGCTTCAACCTCACCGACAGCCGCCTGCTGGGCTACATCTATGACCGCGAAGGCCATCTGGTCTGGCGTTCTCGTGCCACCCAGGAAGAAAACATCAACTACAAACCGCGCTATGACGGGCGCGGCAACGAGTTCGCACGGATTCGCGAGGCCAACGGCCAGGAGTTTTTTGTCTATGACGTCGAGGTCAAGCTGCTGGGCGGCAAGAGCGCGGCGTTCAGTATCGTGGCCCTGCAACCGGTGCGCGAATACCAACTGACCCTCGAAGGCCTGCGGGAAAACCTCTACCTGGGTTTCGGCGCCGCCCTGCTGGTGCTGCTCACCCTGTTGTGGCTGGGCCTGACCTGGGGCCTGCAAGCGCTGCGCCGGCTGAGCCAGGAACTGGATGAGATCGAAGGCGGCACCCGGGAAAGCCTCAGCGAGCAACACCCCCGCGAACTGCTGCGCCTGACCGGTTCCCTCAACCGCTTGCTCCACAGCGAGCGTGAGCAACGCACCCGTTACCGCGACTCCCTGGACGACCTGGCCCACAGCCTGAAAACCCCGTTGGCGGTGCTGCAGGGCGTGAGCGAAGACATGGCTCAGCGCCCCGAAGACCGGGACCAGGCCTGGGTGCTGCAATCGCAGATCGAGCGCATGAGTCAGCAGATCAGCTACCAGTTGCAACGTGCCAGCCTGCGTAAAAGCGGCCTGGTGCGCCACCAGGTGCGGCTGGAGCCGGTGCTGCAAAGCCTGTGCGACACCCTGGACAAGGTCTACCGCGACAAAGGCGTGAAGGTGGCTTTTGATTTGCCGGAAGAATGCGACGTGCCGATCGAGAAGGGCGCCTTGCTGGAACTGCTCGGCAACCTGCTGGAAAACGCCTACCGCCTGTGCCTGAGCGAAGTGCGCATCAGCTTGCAGGAAAGCCTGGAAGGCACCGAGCTGTGCATCGAAGACGACGGCCCCGGCGTGCCACCGGACCAGCGTGCGCGAATCCTGCAAAGGGGCGAGCGGCTCGACCGCCAGCATCCGGGGCAGGGGATTGGCCTGGCGGTGGTCAAGGACATCATTGAAAGCTACAGCGCACGGCTGACCCTTGGGGATTCTCCCTTGGGGGGCGCGGCGTTCAAGATTCACTTTCCGGCTGCTTGAATGCATCCAGGCTCAGTGAGCTTCCTGTGGCGAGGGAGCTTGCTCCCGTTGGGGCGCGAAGCGGCCCTCAAACCTACCACCCAGTTCTCACAGGAATACACCGTTGGCTGCTTTGGGTCTGCTGCGCAGACCAACGGGAGCAAGCTCCCTCGCCACACATTTTGCATTCGCCTTCAGTTTTCCTGTGCTCTATAGGCCCCCGGCGTCAGCCCGGTCCACTTCTTGAACGCCCGATGAAACGCCGACGGTTCGGAAAACCCCAACTGCTCGGCGATTTCCTGCAACGACAAATCCGCCCGTCCCAAATGATAAATCGCAATGTCCCGGCGCAACTCATCCTTGAGTGCCTGAAAGCTGGTGCCTTCCTCCCGCAAGTGCCGACGCAAGGTCTGCGGGCTGATATGCAGGTGCTGGGCGACAGCTTCCAGGTCGGGCCAGGGCGTGCGGTCGCGGCTCAATAGACGCCGCAATTGGCTGCTCAAGCTGTCGCCTTCATCCGGCCGCGACAGCAGGTCGGCCGGTGAACGCTCAAGGAAGTGCTTGAGGGTGCGCTCGTCCTGCAACAGCGGCAGGCTCAGGTAGCGGCTGGGAAACACCAGGCTGCTGGTGGGCGCTGCAAATATCTGCGGGCAGGGGAACAGCAGGTCGTATTCGGTGGCGTGGGGCGGCATCGGGTAGCTGAACGTGGCCTGGTCCAGGCGGATGCGCTGGCCAATCAGCCAACTGCCGAGGCGATGCCAGATCACCAGCAGGCATTCGCTGAGGAAGTGATCCGGGTCCCAGAGCTGCGAATCATCCAGGCTCAAGCGGGCCATTTCCCCTTCACGCGTCAGGCGCCAGCGCGGACCCTGCGGGAATAGGCTATAAAATAATAAGCCGCGTTCCAGAGCCTTCTCCAGGGTGCGGCAATGGATCAGCGCGTGGCACATCATGGCGAAGGTGCCGCGCTTGCTCGGGCCTTCGGCGAAACCCAGGTATTCGTCATCCAGCGCCAGCCACAGCATCTGCAGCAAACGCGTGAATTGCTCCGGGGCGATGCGGGCGCGGGGTTCGCTCAGCAGTTCCGGGGTAATGCCCACTTGCTGCAGCAGGCCCGAATAGTCATAGCCGGCCCGGCGTGCACCGCCGAGCGCGGCCCGGGCGTAGTGACTGGCGATGGTACGTTCACGCATAGAGGCCTCGTCCATTGAGTGGCGGATGTTAGCCACACCGGGTGAGTGCAACAAGGCGGATATCCGCCAAATTGTAGGACGGGATTGGGCAGCCAGGCGGAAATCCGCCACTGCCTGCAGGTGGAGCCTGAAGCTGAAAATACCCCGAGCGCTGATGTCTAAAGGCCTTCAGCGGTTTTCAAGGAAAGTGGCACGACGCTTGCGATAGGAGACGCAGATCTGCCGTGCGCAGCTCGCAAAAAACAAATCCCTCCAGTGCAGGAGGGTTCGCAATTCAAGTGTCGTGGGCAATGGCGGATATTTGCCACACGGGACGATTGAGGAACTTTGCAATGACGACTCGTCAGCCACTGTACAAATCCCTGTATTTCCAGGTGATCGTTGCAATCGTTATCGGTATTTTGCTCGGTCACTTCTACCCGCAGACCGGCGTGGCCCTCAAGCCACTGGGTGACGGCTTTATCAAGCTGATCAAAATGGTCATCGCCCCGATCATCTTCTGCACCGTTGTCAGCGGCATCGCTGGCATGCAAAGCATGAAATCGGTCGGCAAAACCGGCGGCTACGCGCTGCTGTACTTCGAAATCGTTTCCACCATCGCCCTGCTGATCGGCCTGGTCGTGGTCAACGTTGTGCAACCGGGCGCCGGCATGCACATCGACGTGGCTACCCTGGACGCCTCTAAAGTCGCTGCCTACGTGACTGCCGGTGCCGACCAGAGCATCGTTGGCTTCCTGCTGAACGTGATCCCGAACACCATCGTCGGCGCATTCGCCACCGGTGACATCCTGCAAGTGCTGATGTTCTCGGTGATCTTCGGTTTCGCCCTGCATCGCCTGGGTGCCTACGGCAAGCCGGTGCTGGACTTCATCGATCGCTTCGCCCACGTGATGTTCAACATCATCAACATGATCATGAAGCTCGCGCCACTGGGTGCCCTGGGCGCCATGGCGTTCACCATCGGTGCCTACGGCGTAGGTTCGCTGGTGCAGCTGGGTCAGCTGATGATCTGCTTCTACATCACCTGCATCCTGTTCGTGTTGATCGTGCTGGGTGGCATCTGCCGCGCTCACGGCTTCAGCGTCCTGAAACTGATCCGCTACATCCGTGAAGAACTGTTGATCGTACTGGGTACTTCCTCGTCCGAATCCGCACTGCCACGCATGCTGATCAAGATGGAACGCCTGGGCGCCAAGAAGTCGGTAGTGGGCCTGGTTATCCCGACTGGCTACTCCTTCAACCTGGACGGTACTTCGATCTACCTGACCATGGCTGCCGTGTTCATCGCCCAGGCGACTGACACCCACATGGACATCACCCACCAGATCACCCTGTTGCTGGTTCTGCTGCTGTCCTCCAAGGGCGCGGCTGGCGTCACCGGTTCGGGCTTCATCGTACTGGCCGCGACGCTGTCGGCTGTTGGCCACCTGCCGGTTGCCGGCCTGGCGCTGATCCTGGGTATCGACCGCTTCATGTCCGAAGCCCGCGCACTGACCAACCTGGTCGGCAACGCCGTTGCGACCCTGGTTGTGGCCAAGTGGGTGAAGGAACTGGACGAAGACAAGCTGCAAGTCGAACTGGCTTCCGGTGGTCGCGGTATCTCCGAGACCCGTGAAGAAGACGACCTGGGCGTGGCCGAAGGCCCGACCCCAACCGCCGTCAAGTAAGGCTGCACCGTTTGTGAAAAACCCATCTTCGGATGGGTTTTTTTATGCCTGTGCAAAACCACAACGGTCACTTCCGATGATGGTTTATGTGATTGCCGCTTGGGCTCAGGTTTGCCTACTCTGTGAGCTATCGAACCGGAATCGGAGTCTTCATGTCAGGTCCCTTGGCGTCCCTCAAAGTACTGGATTTCTCCACCTTGCTGCCGGGGCCGTTCGCCTCGTTGCTGCTGGCCGACATGGGCGCCGAGGTGCTGCGCATCGAATCCCCCACCCGCATGGACCTGCTGCGGGTATTGCCGCCACACGATCAGGGCGTGTCCGCCAGCCATGCCTACCTGAACCGCAACAAGCGCAGCCTGGCCCTGGACCTCAAGCAGGCCGAGGCCGTGGCGATCGTGCGACAACTGGTGGCGGACTACGACATCGTCCTGGAGCAGTTTCGCCCCGGGGTCATGGAGCGCCTGGGCCTGGGCTACGAAGCGTTGAAGGCGATCAACCCGAAGCTGATCTATGTCTCCATCACCGGCTACGGCCAGACCGGCCCCTACAAGGACCGCGCCGGCCATGACATCAACTACCTGGCCCTGGCCGGTATCGCCAGCTACACCGGGCGCCAGGACAGCGGGCCGTTGCCCCTTGGCGTGCAGCTGGCAGACGTGGGCGGCGGCTCGTTGCACGCGGTGATCGGCTTGCTGGCGGCGGTGATCGCCCGGCAGCAGAGTGGAGTGGGGCAGTACCTGGACGTGAGCATGACCGATTGCGCCTTCAGCCTGAATGCCATGGCGGGTGCGGGTTACCTGGCCTGCGGTGTGGAACCGGCGTGGGAGAACCAGGTGCTCAATGGCGGCAGCTTCTATGACTATTACCGCTCGCGTGAGGGGCGCTGGTTGTCGGTGGGCAGCCTGGAACCGGCCTTTATGCAGCAGTTGTGTACAGCGCTTGGGCGCCCAGAGTTGGCGGCGCAGGGGTTGTCGCCCAAGCCTGAGCAGCAGAAAGCCCTCAAGCTGGCGTTGCAGGTCGAGTTCGAGAAACGCAGCTTTGACGAGCTGTGTGCGTTGTTTGCCGGGATTGATGCGTGTGTCGAGCCGGTGTTGAGTTTGAGCGAGGCCGTCGAGCACCCACAGTTGAAAGCCCGGGAGTTGGTCAGCCAGGTGCCGCGGGGCGATGGTTCCAGCCAGGCGCAAATGGCCTGCCCGCTGAAGTTTTCCGAGGGTTTGCCGGCGGCCAGGCACATTGGCGCGGCGGTGGGCGCTCACAGCGATGAAGTGCTGGCTGAGTTGGGATTCAGTGTTCAGCGGATAGACGATCTGCGGCGTGCCAAAGTGATTCAGTAGTGCTTGGGCTGACGCCATCGCAGGCAAGCCAGCTCCCACATTTGACTGCATTCCAAAGGTGGAACCCGGTCTAATGTGGGAGCTGGCTTGCCTGCGATGAGGCCCTTACAGGCACCACAAAACTCACTCCACCCGGGTTTCCCCGGTAAACACCAAAGTCTGCCGACACCGGCGGCACAAATACCGTCGCCCCTGGCTCACCAACCCGTGACGCTGGGGCGAAAACGGAAAGTCGCTGTCGGCACACGGGCAGCGGTAGATATACCGCGTCACGCGCCGCCGCTGGATTTCATAGGTGTGGCAGCGATCCGGCGGCAGTTCGTACACCCCGCGCATGATCAACTGCCATTCCTCGCCATGGGGCTGGATGCGCTCGCCGAACAATTGGTGGGCAATCAGGTGCGCCACTTCATGGGCGACCGTCTGTTTAAGGAAGTGCTGGCTGTTTTCACGGTACAGCTGCGGGTTGAAGCGCAGCAGGTTCTCGTGCAAATGCGCGACACCGGCCTTCTGGCCCCGCAGCTTGAGGCTGACCTGGGGGCGCTTGAAGCTTCGTTTGAAAAAGGATTCGGCTTGCAGGAAACAATCTTCGACGCGGGTATTGAGTTGCTCGGGCATGCTGTACATATCTCCAGAGATGTCCAGTATGCCGCAAACAACGGTGTATCCGAATCTGTCAGGCGCCGAATGGTCATGCATAACGCACAAAGCCACCTTGCGGTGGCTTTTCCTGCGGGTTGAACCGCGTCAGTTGGTGTAGATCGGGCCTACGCCCAGCCCCCAGACGATCACGGTAAAGGCCATGATCGCCACCAGTACCACCAGGCCTACCGCCAGTACCGAACTCGAAAACAGGAAGCCCTCGTCCGGGTGGATGTTCATGAAGGTCGGCAGCCCGACGTACAGCAGGTACACGGTGTAGCAAATGGCCGCAGTGCCAACCACCATGCCCAGCCACATATGTGGGTATAGCGCCGCCAGCCCGCCGATAAACAGGGGCGTCGCGGTGTAGGTGGCAAACGCCACGCAACGGGCCATGCTGGGGTTGGCGTCATAGGTGCGCGCCATCCAGTGGATAAACGCGCCCATCACCGCCACGCCGCCGAGCATGGCTGCGTAGGACATGATGGTCATCCACAGCGCGCTTTCCACCGTCAGCATCACCGGCGCACGGCTGCCAATGACCCAGCCCACCTGAGTGGTACCGATAAACGCTGATACCGCGGGGATCGCCGCCAGAATCAGCGTGTGGGTGAGGTACATGTGGCCGATGCTTTCTTCTTTATCGCCACGAATTTCCCGCCATTCCTGATCGGGGTGGGTGAAAAGTCCCACGACGTGATGGATCATGCCAGTCACTCCTGTCGTTATTACCATCGCCCCCCAGTGGAGCGCCCACGGGCCAATTGGCCTGAAAGGTCTGGATATATGTGCGACCTTATGTCGCAGTATAGGAACTGATGACCGGAAAAACTGTAAGGCTTTAGAGCAAATTGCGCTGTAAACATTGGGCTTAATCGCGCGGAGGTCTGTCAGGGGTAACCCCGGCAACTGTGGGAGCTGGCTTGCCTGCGATGCAGGCACCTCGGTGCTTCAGACAAACCGAGTTGATCCCATCGCGGGCAAGCCCGGCTCCCACCCAGTCCGGCTCCCCACTGGAACGGCGTCGCTCATAGTGGATTTTTTGCGTAAAATACCCGGCTTTTCGTCACACACCTTTCGCGGATCCAAGCGCCATGGGCACTCTTACGGTCAACCAGAACAAACTGCAAAAACGCCTGCGTCGCCAGGCTGGTGAGGCAGTCGCCGATTTCAACATGATCGAAGAGGGCGACAAGGTCATGGTCTGCCTGTCCGGCGGCAAAGACAGCTACACCCTGCTCGACGTGCTGATGCACCTGCAAAAGGTCGCGCCGATCAAGTTCGACATCGTCGCCGTGAACATGGACCAGAAGCAGCCGGGGTTTCCCGAGCATGTGCTGCCGGCCTACCTCAAGGAATTGGGGATCGAGTACCACATCGTCGAGAAAGACACCTATTCGGTGGTCAAGGAACTGGTCCCGGAAGGCAAGACCACCTGCTCGCTGTGCTCGCGCCTGCGCCGTGGCACGCTCTACACCTTTGCCGACGAAATCGGTGCGACCAAGATGGCCCTGGGTCATCACCGCGATGACATCGTCGAAACCTTCTTTCTCAATATGTTCTTCAACGGCAGCCTCAAGGCCATGCCGCCCAAGCTGCGGGCCGACGACGGGCGCAACGTGGTGATTCGCCCTCTGGCGTACTGCCATGAGAAAGACATCCAGGCGTACTCCGACCTCAAGCAATTCCCGATCATCCCGTGCAACCTCTGCGGCTCCCAGGAAAACCTGCAACGCCAGGTGGTCAAGGACATGCTCCAGGAGTGGGACCGCAAGACCCCGGGCCGCGTCGACAGCATCTTCCGCAGCTTGCAGAACGTGCAGCCGTCGCAGTTGGCCGACCGTAACCTGTTCGACTTCACCAGCCTGCGTATCGACGAAAGTGCCGCATCGCGCTTCGTCAGCGTAGTGAACCTCTGAGCGTTTTCACCGCTCTGACAGACGGCGCTCCTGGGCGCCGTTTTCATTTCAATCCTTAGGAGAGGGCATGCGCGATTACAAGTGGCTGCACGAATATTGTCTGAACCGTTTTGGTTCGGCGGCCGAGCTGGAAGCCCATCTGCCTGTGCCCCTGACCCCGGCGCAATTGCGCAAGATCAGTGATGACCGCTACCTGTCGACCCTCTCGCTGCGGGTGTTTCGCGCCGGGCTCAAGCACAGCGTGGTGGACGCCAAGTGGCCGGCGTTCGAGCAGGTATTCTTTGGGTTTGACCCGGAAAAAGTCGTGCTGATGGGCGCCGAGCACCTGGAGCGGCTGATGCAGGACACGCGCATCATCCGCCATTTGGGCAAGCTCAAGAGCGTGCCGCGCAATGCGCAGATGATTCTGGATATCGAGAAGGAAAAGGGCAGTTTCGGTGCGTTGATCGCCGACTGGCCGGTGACCGATATCGTCGGCCTGTGGAAGTACCTGAGCAAGCACGGCCACCAGTTGGGCGGGCTGTCGGCGCCGCGTTTTTTGCGGATGGTGGGCAAGGACACGTTCGTGCCGAGCTATGACGTAGTGGCGGCGCTGAACGCGCAGAAGATTGTCGACAAGGTGCCCACCAGTCTTCGGGACCTGGCCACGGTGCAGGGTGCGTTCAACCAGTGGCATGCCGAGAGCGGGCGGCCGATGTGCCAGCTGTCGATGATGTTGGCCTACACCGTCAACCATTGAGATCGCGTTGACGCTATCGCAGGCAAGCCAGCTCCCACATTTGACCGAGTTGTCATGGATGACAATGATCACTGTGGGAGCCGGGCTTGCCCGCGATGACTGACTGTCAGACGCTACAGGCCTTCCCCCGCCAACCGCCGATTCAACTGATGCCGGTACCGCACATACATCAACGCGGTGCAGAACACCGCCAGGCTCGCCAGCATCTCCAGCATCCCAAACCATTGCCGGTTCGGGTCATACGCGGCCAGCGCGCCCTTGATGAAGTAAAGATTCACCACAAAGCACATCCACGAATGTCCACGCGCGCTGCCCAAAATCATCCCCGGTGCCAGCAATAGCAGCGGCACCAGCTCGATCAGCAGAATCACCCACGGCCGTGCGCCATGCAGGTCGGCAAACACCAGATAGTAAACACACAACAACCCCACCAGACCCAGGAATGCCAGCAGGCTCAACGCCCGCATCGCCTTGACCCGTGGCTCCAGCCACGCCTGGGACGGCAGTACCTTAGGCTTCCTGGCCACGGCCGTTCTCCAGTAGCGCGGCGGTCTTCGCCAGGCGCAGGCCGAGGGCGCGGCACAGGGCGATCTCGTGCTGATCCAGCGCGCGCTTGCCGTCGGCACCGGAATGGTGGCTGGCGCCATACGGCGTACCGCCGCCTTTGGTGTCGAGCAGCGCCTGTTCGCTGTAGGGCAGGCCGGTGATCAGCATGCCGTGGTGCAGCAGCGGCAGCAGCATCGACATCAGCGTGGTTTCCTGGCCGCCGTGCAGGCTGGCGGTGGAAGTGAACACACCCGCCGGCTTGCCCACCAGGGCGCCGGTCAGCCACAGGTTGCTGGTGCCGTCGAGGAAGTACTTGAGCGGCGCGGCCATGTTGCCGAAACGGGTCGGGCTGCCCAGGGCCAGGCCGGCGCAGTTCTTCAGGTCGTCGAGGCTGCAGTACAGCGGGCCGTCCACCGGAATGTCCGGCGCTACGGCTTCGCATTCGCTGGAGATGGCCGGCACGGTGCGCAACCGCGCCTCCAGCCCGGCTTGCTCGACGCCCCGGGCAATCTGCCGGGCCATTTCGCTGACCGAGCCGTTGCGGCTGTAATACAACACCAGCACATACGGCGCACTCACGAAACCAGCTCCAGGACATTTTCCGGAGGACGGCCAATCACGGCCTTGTCGGCGGTTTCGAGGATCGGGCGTTCCATCAGTTTCGGATGAGCGGTGATGGCGGCAATCAACTGCGCTTCGCTGAGGCTCGCGTCGGCCAGGTTGAGGGTTTTGTATTCGTCTTCGCCGGTACGCAGCAGTTGCCGCGCGCTGATCCCAAGCTTGCCCAGCAAGGCCTGCAATTGCGCGGCGTCGAGCGGGGTTTCCAGGTAGCGCACCACGGTTGGTGTCAGGCCACGGGCCTCCAGCAGTTCGAGCGCACCGCGGGATTTCGAGCAGCGCGGGTTGTGATAAAGCGTCAGATCGGTCATGTGCGGGTCGCATCTTGCGTAAGGTGGCGGGTATTCTACCCGCGCTGCGTCACGTCCTTAAACCATGAGAGGCGATCGGCCGCAGCCAATGTTCATTTTTACGAAGGATTACCCCATGACGAGGCGACTGTTAGGCGCATTGGCAATCATCGGCACACTGCTGCTCAGCGGCTGTGGCAATGACTATGGCGTTGACCAATACGGTCAGAAAGTGGCCGCCGAACGCCTGGACAAGCAATGGCTGGTGGTCAACTACTGGGCCGAGTGGTGTGGCCCGTGCCGTACCGAAATCCCGGAGCTGAATGCCTTGGCCGAACAGCTCAAGGGCCAGTCGGTGGGCGTATTTGGCGTGAACTTCGACAACGCCCAGGGTGAAGAACTCAAGAGCGCCAGCGAGAAGCTGGGCATCAAGTTCACCGTATTGGCGCAGAACCCGGATGAAATCTTCGATATTCCCCGCAGCGAAGCGTTGCCGGTGACCTACATCATCGATGACAAGGGCAAGGTGCGCGAGCAACTGATGGGTGAGCAGACGGCCGAGGGTGTGTTGGCCAAGCTCAAGGCGTTGCGCGGTTAAATGTAGGAGCTGGCTTGCCAACGATGCAGGCAACTCGGTCTGTCAGCCAGACCGAGGCGATGCCATCGCAGGCAAGCCAGCTCCCACAGAAGAGCGGAATCAGCCTTCTTCCAGCCACAACCGCAATGGCAGGCCATCCGCCGGCCAGAAACGCGTCTGCTCGATCGGCGAGATGTCCCAGCGTTGCACCCCTTGCAGGGCCTGGAAGAAACGGTGCTCCTGCTCCATCAGCGCTTCGGCGCAGAGTTTGCGGGTGCTGCCGACCTTGCCGAAGGTCAGCTTGTCGCCGTCCAGGGTGTAGGGCGCGAACCAATGGTTGCAGCCACCATTGCCGTAGGCCCGGCCATCGGCGCCGAGGGTCACGGTCAGGTGCGCGTAATCCATCAGCGGCCGTTCACCGATCCACTCCACCACGTAGCTGTGATCCTGCTTGAGCTTGACCTCGTCGCTGGCGCAGCCCGCAAGGCCTGCACCCAGCACGGCCAGCATCAGCACGGCTTTCATTGCGCGGCCTTCTGGCATTTCGGGCAGCGGTGCTTGTCGCCCAGGGTGGCCCAGCCCAGCTCGCTGACCCGCGCCGTGGCGGCCGGTTGCAGCGGCTCTTTGCTCAGCTTGGTTTCCACCGCGAATTCAAACTCCAGCACGTTGTCGCAGCTGTCGCAGTTGACCTTCCAGGTGTGAATCTCCAGTTCGCCGAACTTTGGCCCCTGGGCCATGGCGACCCACTGGCCTGCCGGGCGGATGGAGTAGCGCGCATCGCCTTCGACGGTCAGGCGCATCGACAGGGTTTTACTGCCGCGCAGGGTGACGATCAGAACGTCGCCGTTCTTGATCGAGCCACCGTTGCCGGTGACTTGATAACGGCCCGGCACCAGGGCGCGGCATTCGATCAGGGTGTGTTGCGGGCTCAGCAAGCTGAAGCGGAAATCGTGTTCGGCCATGGATCCTCCAAATAGGCGCGGCATCCTATCACGGGCCGCCACCCATCATGGCGCGGCTATGTGACCGCTGATCATCCTTCGACGAGGTTTTGCGCCCGCCCATCAGCCCACGCCGTGATGTTGGCCAGGGTGGTGCCGGCAATCGCCCCCAGCGCCTCGCGCGTCAGGAAGGCCTGGTGCGCGGTGATGATCACGTTGGGGAAGGTCAGCAGGCGCGCCAGCACGTCGTCTTGCAGGGGCAGGTCCGAGCGGTCTTCGAAAAATAGCTGGGCCTCTTCTTCATACACATCCAGCCCCAGGTAGCCGAGTTGGCCGTCCTTGAGTGCGTCGATCAGCGCCGGGGTGTCCACCAGGCCGCCGCGCCCGGTATTGATCAGCATCGCGCCGGGTTGCATATGGGCCAGGCTCTGGGCGTTGATCAGATGTTTGCTGTCTGCCGTCAGCGGGCAATGCAGGCTGATGATCTGTGACTCGCCGAGCAACTGCGCCAGGCTCACATAGTGCGCGCCAAGGGCTTCGACCTGCGGGTTGGGGTAGGGGTCGTACGCCAGCAACTGGCAGCCGAACCCGGCCATGATCTTGGCGAATGTGGCGCCAATCTGCCCGGTACCCACCACGCCGACGGTCTTGCCCACCAGGTCAAAACCGGTCAGGCCATGCAGGCTGAAGTCGCCGTCGCGGGTGCGGTTGTAGGCGCGGTGCAGGCGGCGGTTGAGGGCCAGGATCAGCGCGACTGCATGTTCGGCCACTGCATGGGGCGAGTAGGCCGGCACCCGCACGATGGTCAGGCCCAGGCGCTTGGCGGCGGCCAGGTCGACATGGTTGTAACCGGCCGAGCGCAGGGCGATCAGGCGGGTGCCACCGTTGGCCAGTTGCTCCAGCACCGGGGCGCTGAGGTCGTCATTGATAAAGGCGCAGACCACTTCGTGGTGTTCGGCCAGGGCCACGGTGTCGAGGTTCAGCCGGGCCGGTTGGAATTGCAGTTGCATGCCTGCGGGCAACGGTTGGGCGAGAAAACTGTCGCGGTCGTAGGTTTGGCTGCTGAAGAGGATGATGCGCATCAAATATTCCTTCTTGATGATTGAAAGCTGCTTTTGTGGCGAGGGGGCTTGTCTGTGGTGAGTGAGCTTGTTGTGGTGAGGGAGCTTGCTGTGGCGAGGGAGCTTGCTGTGGCGAGGGAGCTTGCTGTGGCGAGGGAGCTTGCTCCCGCTGGAGTGCGAAGCGCTCCCATGATTTTGGGGCCGCTGCGCAGCCCAGCGGGAGCAAGCTCCCTCGCCACAGCAAGCTCCCTCGCCACAGCAAGCTCCCTAGCCAAAGACAAGCTCCCTCTCCACATTGCCCCGAAAGTTTACGCGCTCACCCGCGCCTCACTGGCCAGCCGCGCTATCGCCATGTCCAGTTCATCCAGGGCCGGCATGGCCTTGGCATCGTCCTGTTTGAGCAGGGTTTCGGCCCGTTGGCAGGCCGCGCGCAGTTGCGGCACGCCGCAATACCGGGTGGCGCCGTGCAGGCGATGAACCCGCTCGATCAGGGCGTTACGGTCGTTGGCGTCACGGGCCACGCGGATCGCTTCCCGGTCAGCCTCCAGCGAAGCCAGGAGCATCGCCAGCATGTCCGCTGCCAGATCCGCCTTGCCGGCAGCCAGTCGCAAGCCTTCTTCATGGTCCAGTACCGGCAGTTGCGTGGCCTGCCCGAAACTTTCGGCGCCGCGCTCTGGGCCTTGGTTGCGCAGGGCCAGCCCGGTCCATTTCAACACCACCTGGGCCAGTTGCCGTTCGCTGATGGGCTTGGTCAGGTAGTCATCCATGCCGCTTTGCAGCAGGGCGCGTTTTTCGTTGGCCATCGCATGGGCAGTCAGCGCGACGATGGGCAGCGGTGTGCCATGGCGTTCGCTTTCCCATGTGCGGATCGCCTCGGTGCTCTGGCGACCGTCCATGCCGGGCATTTGCACGTCCATCAGCACCAGGTCGAAGGCTTCCTGCTTCACCGCTTCGATGGCCGAGTAACCGCTTTCCACCGCCTGGACCTTGGCGCCCATGTCTTCCAGCAGGGTTTGCACCAGCAGCAGGTTGGCCGGGTTGTCGTCGACACACAGTACCCGTGGTGCGCGACTCGACAGCGGCTCGCCGGGTTCGCTGCGCAGCGGGCGCGGGCTGATCAGGTCGGCCAGGGCGCGGCGCAGCTTGCGGGTGCAGGCGGGTTTGGCCTGCAACTGACTGTTGGGGTTGGGCACCGACGGGTTGAACAGCAGCTGTTCGGTGGTGGGGCACAGCACCAGCACCTTGCAGCCCAGGTGCTCGAGGTCCCACAGGTGTTGGTTCAAACGCTCCGGTGGAATGTCGTTGGCGGTGATGCCCAGTACCGCCAGGTCAATCGCCTGTTCGGTCTGGTGGGCGCTGGTGATGCCGTTGGTCAGGCTCTCCAGGCTGTTGAACGGGGTGACTTCCAGGCCGCAGTCTTCCAACTGATGTTGCAGGGCCTGGCGCGCCAGCTCGTGGTTTTCCAGCACCGCCACGCGCCGGCCCAGCAGTGGCGCGCAGGGCAGGTCTTCGACGTCGTCGCGGGTTTTCGGCAGATTCAGGCTGATCCAGAATTCCGAGCCTTCCCCCGGTGTGCTGTCGACGCCAATCTCACCGCCCATCTGTTCGATCAGGCGCTTGGAAATCACCAGGCCCAGGCCGGTGCCGCCGGGTTGGCGTGACAGCGAATTGTCCGCCTGGCTGAATGCCTGGAACAGCGCGCGCACGTCCTGGTTCGACAGGCCGATGCCGGTGTCCTGCACGCTGATGCGCAGTTGCACGCTGTCTTCCTGTTCGTCTTCAAGCATCGCGCGGGCAACGATGGTGCCTTCGCGGGTGAACTTGATCGCGTTGCTCACCAGGTTCGTGAGGATCTGCTTGAGCCGCAGCGGGTCACCCACCAGCGACAGCGGCGTGTCGCGGTAGACCAGGCTCACCAGCTCCAGCTGTTTGGCGTGGGCGGCCGGGGCGAGGATGGTCAGGGTGTCTTGCAACAGGTCCCGCAGGTTGAACGGGATGCTGTCGAGCACCAGCTTGCCGGCTTCGATTTTCGAGAAGTCGAGGATTTCGTTGATGATGCCCAACAGGTTGTCGGCGGACTTTTCGATGGTGCCCAGGTAATCCAGCTGGCGGGGCGACAGCTCGCTTTTCTGCAACAAGTGGGTGAAACCGAGGATGCCGTTCAGCGGTGTGCGGATTTCATGGCTCATGTTGGCCAAAAACTCCGACTTGATGCGGCTGGCTTCCAGCGCTTCCTTGCGGGCCAGGTCCAGCTCGATGTTCTGGATCTCGATGGTTTCCAGGTTCTGCCGCACGTCTTCGGTGGCCTGGTCGATGCTGTGTTGCAATTCTTCCTGGGCATTTTGCAGGGTCTCGGCCATGCGGTTGATGCCCGAGGCGAGGTGATCGAGTTCCTGGCTGCCCAGTGGCGGCAAGCGGGTTTCCAGATTGCCGTCCTTGAGCTGCGCCACGGCCTGCTTGATCAGGCCAATCGGCGAGTTGATCGTACGGCTGATGCGCAACGCCAGGGCTGCGGTGCAGATCAGGCCGATGGCAATCAGCAGCAGGCTGGCGAACAGGCTGCGATAGCCGCGCAGCAACATGCCATTGTGGGAAAGCTCCAGCTCGACCCAGCCCAGCAGGCGGTCGGACTCATCCGGGATCAGCTCACCGGCGAGGTTGCGATGGCGGCCGAACACCGGCAGCAGATAGCGGGTTGCGTCATTGCCGGTGCGCTGCAACAGGTGCGAACTGTTGCCGATGGGCGGCTGGTTGAGCATGGTCGGGCCGGCGTGGGCCAGGGGCGTGCGGTCGGGGCCGAGGAACGACACGGCGCGCACGTCGGTTTGTTCCAGGGACTGGGTGGCGATGCGTTCCAGCAGGTCGGTGTTTTTGGTGCCCATTGCTGGTGCGACCAGCGGTGCCAGTTGCTCGGCGATCATCTCGCCCCGTTGCAGCAACTGCGACTGCAGTTCCGACAGTTGCATCCAGGTGAAATAGCCGCCCAGCAGCAACGCCATCAGGCTGGTAGGCAATAAGGTCAGCAACAGTACGCGGCCTTTTATCCCCATTCTTCTAAGCACGCCACTCTCCTGCTACCACACTGTTGTCGAAATTCCACGCAGGCATCCGGCCCGCGCCACCTGCGCAGTGTAGCCATTTGCGCGGTCTGGAATCTTGCAAATTAATGACCTGAGGCAAACCTTGGACCATCGGACGCCCGGCGGCGGTTGCTCATGGGGGGGCAATCTTGAATAATCAGTCATTGAGAATGACTTGCAGACGCTAATGAATCCCGTAGCACTTGGCTTACCCAGTATCCTGGCGATTGAAGATGATCCTGTGCTTGGCGCCTATGTCCATGAGCAGTTGGGCCGCTGTGGCTTCCAGGTGACCTGGTGCCAGGACGGCCAGCAGGGTCTGCAAATGGCCCGCGATCAAAGCTTCGACGTGGTGTTGATGGACATCCTGTTGCCGGGCATGGACGGCTTGTCGGTGCTCACACATTTGCGCCAGAGCCATTCGATCCCGGTGATCCTGATGTCGGCACTGGGCGCCGAAGCCGACCGCATCAGCGGCTTTCGCCTGGGAGCGGATGATTACCTGCCCAAGCCATTCAGCATGGCCGAGCTGCGGGTGCGCATCGAAGCCATACTGCGCCGGGTTGCCCTGGATCGGCGGCCGTTGCCGGCCCTGGCGACGGTGCGCGACGATGCCCTCGGCCTGCGGTTCGATGATGAATTGTGCGACGTCTTTCATCGGGAGCACTGGGCCGGGCTGACTCGCAGCGAATATCGCCTGCTGGAAACCCTGCACCGCAACGGCGAGGAAGTCCTAAGCAAAGCCTTCCTTTACCAGCATGTCTTTCAGCGCGGCTATGCGCCCCATGATCGCAGCCTGGACATGCACATCAGCCAGATTCGTCGCAAGCTCAAGGCCATAGGCTACAGCGAGCGGGAAGTGCGCACGGTGTGGGGCAAGGGCTATGTGTTGAGCGGTCACGATGACGGGCTTTAAGGCCACCCTCAAACGGCTGCCGGGCAAGCATTCGTTATTCTGGAAACTGGCCTGCCTGCTGATAGCCTTCTGCCTGCTGATGATCTGGCTCAGTTGGTCCTGGGGCCGGTACATGGAAGAGCAGAATGCCTTTCTGTCCAGTGAGGCCCGCGCCACTTTGAGCGGTTATGCGGCCGGCGCGGAACTGGCCTGGAACAAAGGCGGCAACGCCGGTGTAGATGCGTGGTTGAGCACCATGGGCAAGCACGAGCGCACGTGGCTGGGCGTTATCGGTAACGATCTGCAATCCCTGAGCAGCTACCCGCTGACAGACAAGGAGAGCCAGCGCCTGACCTTCCTGCGTGGCCTGGACTGGCCCGTCAGCCGGCATGCCAAAGGCCTGCCGTGGTTGAAAATCCCGTTTTCGGGTGACCCGGGTGCGGGATCCCTGGTGATTGAATTGCCACGGCGCTTTATGCCCGGGCAAAACCAATTGTTCTGGCGGATTGTGACCAATGGCGTGATTCCCGGCCTGTTCACCCTGCTGTTGTGCATCGGCCTTTACCGGTTGCTGATCATGCCCCTGAACCATCTGCGGGAGCAGGCCAATGCCTGGCGTGCCGACCAGTTGAGCACCCGGCTGTCCCGCGACACCACCAGCCGCCAGGATGAGCTGGGGGAATTGGGCCGCGCGTTTGACCAGATGTCTGAACGCTTGCAAGGCACCGTGGCCCTGCAACAGCAAATGCTGCGGGATTTGTCCCATGAGTTGCGCACGCCGCTGAGCCGCTTGCGCGTCGCCTGCGACAGCGAGCAGGACCTGACCCAGATGCGCGAACGCCTGGGCAGGGAAGTCGACGGCATGCAACGCCTGGTGGAAGACACCTTGCAACTGGCCTGGCTCGACACCGAACGTGCGCCGCTGCCCAAGGAGGACATACAGGTGCAGGCGCTGTGGGACATGCTCCGGGAAAACGCCTGTTTTGAAAGTGGTTGGCCGCCGTCACGTTTACAGTGCGAACTTGAGGCGGACTGCTGGGTGCGCGGCAATCTGAACCTGCTGGCCCAGGCGCTGGAAAACATCCTGCGCAATGCCATCCGCCATTCTCCGCAAAACGGGACGGTGCAATTGGGCGGGCAACGCGAGGGTGATCATTGGCACTTGTGGCTGGAAGACCAGGGCGGCGGGATCGATGAATTGGAACTGGAGCGGATCTTTGCGCCGTTCACCCGGCTGGACGGTTCACGCCCTGGCGACGGCGGCTTCGGCCTGGGGTTGAGCATTGCGCGCAACGCCGTGCAGCGCCAGGACGGCAGCCTGTGGGCGGAAAACAGCGGCCAGGGGTTGCGCGTGCATATGCGCTTGCTGGCTCGCTAACCCTTACCTCCTGCGCTGTTTGCGTTTTTTCCACTGGCGGGCAACCCACCAGCGCCAGTAACCCATGGTCAGGCAATACCCCAGCGCCGCCATCACCAGCCCCAATACCACCGAGCCCAGCAGGAAGGGTTGCCACAGCGTCGACAGCTGCCCGCTGATCCACTCCCAGGTCAACTCGTCGGGCATGCTGCGGGGCGGCACGTTCATCAGCCAGGCGCCCGTCATGTAGGTGCAGAAGAACACCGGCGGCATGGTGATCGGGTTGGTCAGCCACACCAGGCTGACGGCAATCGGCATGTTGCCGCGCACGCTGATGGCGAGGACCGCGGCCAGCAGCATCTGCAAGGGAATAGGGATAAACGCCGCGAACAGGCCCACCGCCATGGCGCGGGCGACCGAGTGCCGATTGAGGTGCCAGAGGTTCGGGTCATGCAGCAATTTGCCGAGAAAGCGTAAGGACTTGTGTTCCCGAATGCTGGTCGGATCGGGCATGTACCGTTTGAATAAGCGCCGTGGCATAAGGGGTCCAGGTCAGTTCGAGGGGCAAGTATGCCCGCATTCCATGAACGGGAAATTCAGACTTTGTGACAAATAATAATAGGCCGCATTTACAGGCCGGCTAAGACTCAATGGGTCACTTTCAAGGAAAGATCCATGAGAACAGGGATGTTCGCACTCGCGCTGGGGCTGCTCGCCTTGCGCTTTTTACCCGTGTTGCCGTCCAGCGGCTGGCTGCTGTTGATGCCGGTGCTGGCCCTGATGTTGTTGCCTTTTCGTACGTATCCGCTGGCGTTTTTCCTGCTCGGATTGAGCTGGGCGTGCCTCAGTGCACAGTGGGCACTGGATGATCGTTTAGCCCCGAGTCTGGATGGCCAGACCCGCTGGGTGGAAGGGCGTGTTACCGGGTTACCGCAGCAGACGGGCGACGGCGTGCGCTTTGAACTGACCGACAGCCGGTCACGCAAGGCGCTGCTGCCCAAGCACATCCGTGTGTCCTGGCGTGGCGGCCCGCCGGTTCAAAGTGGTGAGCGCTGGCGGTTGGCGGTTACGCTCAAGCGTCCCGCCGGTTTGCTGAATGCCGAGGGTTTTGACTATGAGGCCTGGTTGCTGGCCCAGCGGATCGGCGCCACCGGCTCGGTCAAGGATGGCCAGCGGCTGGCGCCTGCGCGGCAAGCCTGGCGTGACGGGATTCGCCAGCGGTTGTTGGCGGTGGATGCCCAAGGGCGCGAGGCGGGCCTGGCGGCGTTGGTGCTCGGGGATGGCTCCGGGTTGGCCGCTGAGGATTGGCAGGTTCTGCAAGCGACCGGCACCGTGCATTTATTGGTGATTTCCGGCCAGCACATTGGCCTGCTCGCAGGGTTGATCTATGGCCTGGTGGCCGGTCTGGCGCGCTATGGATGTTGGCCGAAACCCTTGCCGTGGTTGCCCTGGGCCTGTGGCTTGGCATTCGCTGCGGCGCTGGGCTACGGCCTGCTGGCGGGTTTCGAGGTGCCGGTGCAGCGGGCCTGCGTAATGGTGGGATTGGTCCTGCTGTGGCGCCTGCGCTTTCGTCACCTGGGCATCTGGTGGCCGCTGTTGCTGGCGCTGAATGCCGTACTGATCCTCGAACCGCTGGCCAGCCTGCAACCGGGATTCTGGCTGTCGTTTGCGGCGGTGGCCGTGCTGATTTTGGCGTTCAGTGGTCGGCTGGGGCCCTGGAGTGCCTGGCAGGCCTGGACCCGGGCCCAATGGTTGATTGCCATCGGCCTGTTTCCGTTGCTGCTGGTGCTCGGCCTGCCCATCAGCCTGAGCGGGCCGCTGGCCAACCTGGTGGCGGTGCCGTGGATCAGCCTGGTGGTATTGCCCCTGGCGTTGCTGGGTACGGCGTTATTGCCGCTGCCTTATATAGGTGAGGGGTTGTTGTGGCTGGCGGGTGGCACGCTGGGCTGGCTGTTCAAGGCCCTGGCGCTGCTGGCGCAGTACGTGCCGGCCTGGGTCCCGGCGCAAGTACCGGCAGGCTATTGGCTGGTGAGTGCGTTGGGCGCGGTGCTGTTATTGATGCCCAAGGGCATCCCGTTTCGGCTGCTGGGCTGGCCGATGTTGCTGCTGGCGGTGTTTCCACCTCGGGAGTTGGTGCCCCATGGGCGGGTCGAGGTGGTGCAACTGGATGTTGGCCAAGGGTTGTCGATCATCCTGCGTACCCGCAACCATGTGCTGCTGTATGACGCCGGGCCGCGTTCCGGCGAGTTCGACCTGGGCGCTCGTGTCGTGTTGCCCGCGTTGCGCAAGCTGGGGGTAGCGGAGCTGGACGTGATGCTGCTCAGCCATGCCGACGCTGATCATGCCGGTGGTGCATTGGCTGTCGCCCAAGGAATGCCGATCAAGCGAGTGATAGGCGGTGAAACAGAGCGGCTGCCAGTCTCGCTCGGTACTCAACCCTGTGTCAGCGGCGAGCAGTGGGCGTGGGACGGCGTGACGTTCGAGCTATGGCAATGGCCTGATGCGACGGACGGTAACCAGATGTCCTGCGTATTGCTCGTGCAGGCCAATGGCGAACGGTTGTTGCTGACCGGGGATATTGACCGCGAGGCCGAGCGAGCGTTGCTCGCCACGCCCTTGGGCGCCCCGGTCGATTGGCTGCAAGCGCCGCATCATGGCAGTCGCAGCTCGTCTTCATGGCCATTCCTGCTGCGCCTGGCGCCCAAGGCCGTATTGATTTCCCGTGGCCGCAGCAATGGGTTTGGCCATCCGCATCCGCAAGTGCTGGAGCGTTACCAGGCCGTGGGCAGCGCGATTTATGACAGTGCCGAACAGGGCGCGCTGCGCCTGCAACTGGGCAGCTTCCAGCCGCCGGTGGCCGCGCGCAGCCAGCGGCGTTTCTGGCGCGAGCGCCCGCCGCAAAACAGCGTTACCAAAGACCGGCCCCTGCGACAGGATGCTCTGGGGCAGGCCAGCCCTTCCACCGGACCCTTATGGTAAAGTGGCGCACTTTTTCGAGGGGACATTCACTGTGTGGGAATTGGTCAAATCCGGCGGCTGGATGATGTTGCCGATCATTTTGAGTTCCATCGCCGCACTCGGCATCATCGCCGAACGCCTGTGGACCCTGCGTGCCAGCCGTGTAACACCTGACCACCTGCTGGGCCAGGTCTGGGGCTGGATCAAGAACAAGCAGCTCGACAAGGCCAAGCTCAAGGAACTGCGCGCCAACTCGCCCCTGGGTGAAATCCTCGCCGCCGGCCTTGCCAACTCCAAGCATGGTCGCGAGATCATGAAGGAGTGCATTGAAGAGGCTGCCGCCCGGGTCATCCATGAGCTGGAGCGCTATATCAATGCCCTGGGCACCATTGCGGCCATGGCGCCATTGCTCGGGCTGCTCGGCACCGTGCTGGGCATGATCGATATTTTCAGCTCCTTCATGGGCTCGGGCATGACCACCAACGCTGCAGTGCTGGCCGGTGGTATTTCCAAGGCCTTGATCACCACGGCGGCGGGCCTGATGGTCGGTATTCCTTCGGTGTTCTTCCACCGTTTCCTGCAACGGCGCATCGATGAGCTGGTGGTGGGCATGGAGCAGGAGGCCATCAAGCTGGTGGAAGTGGTGCAGGGCGACCGTGACGTGGACTTCGTTGAGGGCAACGCGTGAAATTTCGCCGCAAGCAACGGGAAAACGTCGATATCAACCTGGCGTCGTTGATCGACGTGGTGTTTATCCTGCTGCTGTTTTTTGTCGTCACCACCACCTTTACCCGGGAAACCCAACTGCGGGTCGACCTGCCGGAAGCCGTCAGCGGCTCCCCGGCGGAAGACCAGCAGGCCAAGCAACTGGACATCGCCATCAGCGCCGATGGCGTGTTCTCGGTGAATAACCAGTTGCTGGAGAAAAATGACCTGGCCAGCCTGATGGATGCGCTGCAAAAAGAGTCGGGCGGTGATACCAACCTGCCACTTTCCATCAGCGCCGATGGCAATACCAAGCATCAGGCCGTAATCACGGCAATGGACGCTGCCGGCAAGCTCGGCTTCAGCCATTTGCGCATGACCACCGTCGAGGCGGCGAGCCAACCCTGATGGCCATCACCGATCGTTTGCTCAAGGCCTGGTACGAAGGCCATCCGGCGCTGGCGTTGTTGCAGCCGCTGGAATCCCTCTATCGCCGGGTGGTACAGCGCAAACGCGCACGGTTCCTGGCGGGCGAGGGCGAGATCTATCAGTCGCCGGTGCCGGTCGTGGTGGTGGGCAATATCACCGTCGGCGGCACCGGCAAGACCCCGTTGATTCTCTGGCTGATCGACCATTGCCAGCGCAGCGGCTTGCGCGTCGGTGTGGTGAGCCGCGGCTATGGCGCCAAGCCGCCAGCGTTTCCATGGCGGGTCGAAGCCAGTCACACCGCCGCGCAGGCGGGGGATGAACCGCTGCTGATCGTGCAGCGCAGCGGCGTGCCGCTGATGATCGACCCCGACCGCAGCCGCGCGGTAAAGGCGCTGCTGGCCAGCGAAACCCTCGACCTGATTCTCTCCGACGACGGCCTGCAACATTACCGCCTGGCCCGTGACCTGGAACTGGTATTGATTGATGCCGCTCGTGGGCTCGGTAACCGTCGCTGCCTGCCGGCGGGCCCGTTGCGCGAGCCGGTCGAGCGTTTGCAGAGCGTCGATGCGCTGCTTTACAACGGCGCGGGTTCTGACCGTGACGACGGTTTTGCCTTTCGCCTGCTGCCCACCACGCTGGTCAACCTGCACACCGGCGAACGCAAACCCGTCGATCACTTCCCGGCGGGGCAGCAGGTGCACGCGGTGGCCGGCATCGGTAACCCGCAACGTTTCTTCAACACCCTTGAAACGCTACACTGGCGCCCAATACCCCATGCTTTTGCCGACCACGCGCCGTATAGCGCCGAGGTCTTGAATTTCACACCGGCACTGCCGTTGGTCATGACGGAAAAGGACGCGGTGAAGTGCCGCGCCTTTGCCAGGCCCGACTGGTGGTACCTTGCGGTGGACGCGGCACCGTCACCGGCGTTTGTCGCCTGGTTCGACACGCAGTTGATGCGCTTGCTGCCCGCTCGCCTTTTGCCTTAAAACGCTGCTTTCCAGGACACACTCATGGACACCAAACTGCTCGATATCCTCGCTTGCCCGATCTGCAAAGGCCCGCTCAAGCTCAGCGCCGACAAAACCGAGCTGATCAGCAAGGGCGCCGGCCTGGCGTACCCGATCCGTGATGGGATTCCGGTAATGCTCGAAAGCGAAGCCCGTACCCTGACCACCGACGAGCGCCTGGATAAATGACCACCGCCTTCACTGTTGTCATCCCGTCCCGCTACGCCTCCACCCGCCTGCCCGGCAAACCACTGCAACTGATCGGCGATAAGCCGATGATCCAGCTGGTGTGGGAACAGGCCTGCAAAAGCAGCGCCGAACGGGTGGTGGTCGCGACCGACGATCCGCGCATCATCGAGGCCTGCAAAGGCTTTGGTGCCGAAGCGGTGCTGACCCGTGAAGACCACAATTCCGGCACCGACCGCTTGGCCGAAGTGGCCACCAAGCTGGGGCTGGCGGCGGACGCCATCGTGGTCAACGTGCAAGGCGACGAGCCGTTGATTCCGCCCTGCGTGATCGACCAGGTGGCCGCCAACCTGGCAGCCCATGGCGAAGCCCGCATGGCGACCCTGGCCGAGCCGATTGAAGACATCGAGACCCTGTTCAACCCCAACGTGGTGAAAGTGGTCAGTGACATCAATGGCCTGGCGCTGACCTTCAGCCGCTCCACCTTGCCATGGGCGCGGGATGCGTTTGCCAAGCAGCCTGACGTGCTGCCGGCGGGCGTGCCTTACCGCCGCCACATCGGCATCTACGCCTACCGCGCCGGTTTCCTGCATGACTTCGTCAGCTGGGGCCCGTGCTGGCTGGAAAATACCGAATCCCTGGAACAACTGCGGGCTCTGTGGCACGGCGTGCGCATCCACGTGGGCGATGCCCTGGAAGCGCCACCGGCCGGTGTCGACACCCCTGAAGACCTCGAGCGCGTTCGTCGCCTGCTGGGGGCCTGATGCAGGTTCTGTTCGTCTGCCTGGGCAACATCTGCCGTTCACCGACGGCAGAAGGCGTGTTGCGCCACAAACTGCGGGAAGCCGGCCTGGCTGATCAGGTTGAAGTGGCCTCCGCCGGCACCGGTGAATGGCACGTGGGCAATCCGCCGGACAAGCGCAGTCAGCGGGCAGCGCTGCAGCGTGGCTACGACTTGTCGGCCCAGCGGGCCCAGCAGGTCTCCCGGGCCGACTTTTCCCGCTACGACCTGATCCTGGCCATGGACCAGAGCAACCTGCGTAACCTCAAGGCGATGCAGCCGGCCCAAGGCAAGGCGGACCTGGATCTGTTCCTGCGCCGTTACGACTCGGTGGTGGATGAAGTACCGGACCCTTACTACGAAGGCGACCAAGGCTTCGAAACCGTCCTCGACCTGATCGAGCGCGCGTGTGACTTGTTGGTGATTGAATTGAAGGGCCGGTTATGACGTTGCAGGTGCAAGCCCAGGTTTCGCTCAAACCGTTCAACAGCTTTGGCATCGACGTGCGCGCCCGGCTGTTTGCCGAGGCCCATAACGATAGCGACGTGCGTGAAGCCTTGGCCTATGCCGCCGGGCATCAACTGCCATTGCTGGTGATTGGCGGCGGCAGCAATCTGTTGCTGACCCAGGATATCGACGCGCTGGTGCTGCGCATGGCCAGCCAGGGCATCCGGGTCGTGCAGGATGATGGCATCCAGGTGGTGGTTGAGGCCGAAGCTGGCGAAGCCTGGCATCCGTTTGTGCTGTGGACCTTGGCCCAGGGTTTTTCCGGCCTGGAAAATCTCAGCCTGATCCCCGGCACCGTTGGCGCCGCTCCCATGCAGAACATCGGCGCCTATGGTGTGGAGATCAAGGACGTGTTCGCCGGCCTGACCGCCCTCGATCGCCACACCGGCGAGCTGCGGGATTTCAGCCTGGCCGAGTGCAACTTTGCCTACCGCGACAGCCTGTTCAAGCACGAAACCGGCCGCTGGCTGATCCTGCGGGTGCGTTTTGCCTTGAGTCGCGCCGCGCACCTGAAGCTGGAGTACGGGCCGGTGCAACAGCGCCTGACCGGACAAGGCATTACGCAGGCCAGCCCGAGCGACGTCAGCCGCGCCATTTGCAGTATTCGCAGCGAGAAACTGCCGGACCCGGCGGTGCTCGGCAATGCCGGCAGCTTCTTCAAGAACCCGCTGGTGTCCCAGGCGCTGGCCGCCGAGTTGCAGCTTCAATATCCGGACATGGTGGCTTACCCCCAGGCCGACGGGCAGATGAAACTGGCCGCTGGCTGGCTGATCGACAAGGCCGGCTGGAAGGGCTTTCGCGACGGTGATGCCGGCGTGCATCGCTTGCAGGCACTGGTGCTGGTGAACTACGGCGCGGCCACCGGCCAGGACATTGCCGGCCTGGCGCTGCGTATCCAGCAGGACATCGAAAAGCGTTTCCAGGTGGTGCTGGAAATGGAGCCCAATCGCTATTGAACTAAGCTTGTTTTTTGACGCACCAAGCCCTGCATTGCAGGGCTTTTTTATTTGCGCTGAGTTAACTTAGCTGACTACTCATATTTTTATCCGCTCACGGAAGATTGGCAGGAGGCGAACGCCTGATGGACAGCGTCGATCTGAATGTATTGCGCAGCGTACTGGAATGGCGCCGCGCCGGGCAGCGGGTGGTGCTGTACAGCGTGGTCCAGACCTGGGGCAGCGCGCCACGTCCGCCGGGGGCCATGCTGGCCCTGCGCGGTGACGGGGTGGTGATTGGCTCGGTGTCAGGCGGGTGCATCGAGGATGACTTGATCGCCCGTTTGCAGGATGGCCGGCTGCCTGACGACGGGCCGCCTGTGCAGTTGGTGACCTATGGCGTCACCCGCGACGAGGCCGCGCGTTTTGGCCTGCCTTGCGGTGGCACCCTGCGCCTGACCGAAGAGCGGGTGGGCGATCCGGGTTGGGTCGCTGAACTGCTGGCGCGCTGTGAGGCGCACGAGATTGTCGCCCGCGAGTTGGACTTGGCCACCGGTGAGGTGGTGCTGAGCGGTGCGAGCAAGACCGATGTGGTCAGCTTTGACGGCGAGCGATTACGGGCAATTTATGGCCCGCGCTGGCGCCTGCTGTTGATCGGTGCGGGCCAGCTGTCGCGGTATGTGGCGGAAATGGCGCGGTTGCTGGATTTCGAAGTGCTGATCTGCGACCCGCGCCAGGAGTTTGTCTATGGCTGGGAAGAACAGCACGGGCGTTTTGTGCCGGGCATGCCGGATGAAGCGGTGCTGAATATCCAGACCGATGAACGCACCGCCATTGTCGCGCTCACCCATGACCCGCGCCTGGATGACATGGCGTTGTTGACGGCCCTCAATTCCAGGGCGTTCTACATTGGTGCCCTGGGTTCGCGGGTCAACAGCCAGAAGCGCCGGGAAAATCTCGCGGCGCTCGGGTTGAGTGTGGACGCCATTGCGCGGCTGCATGGGCCTATCGGCCTGCATATCGGCAGCCATACACCGGCGGAGATCGCCTTGTCGTTGATGGCGGAAATCGTCGCCATCAAGAACGGGATTGATCTGTTGCAAAAAAAGCCGTTGCAGGCAGCCGTCAGTTGACGGGCATCACCGCGATCATCCTGGCGGCGGGGCAGGGCAGTCGTTTTCGGGTTGAGGCGGGTGCCGATCAGGACAAGTTGCTGGCGCCCTGTGTGGGCCGGGACGGCGTCACGCGGCCGGTAATCGAACAGGTGCTGGTGAGTTTGCCATCTGCCGTTGCAAAACGTTGGTTGGTGACGTCGCCGGATCGCGCGGAAGTCATCCGGTTGGCAAAGGTGCACGGTTGCGAAGTGCTGCTGTTGCGCTCGCCGGGCATGGGCGACAGCATCGCCGCCGCAGTGGCTGCCAGTGGGCCGTCTGCCGGTTGGCTGGTGGTGCTGGGGGATATGCCGTTTATCCTGCCTGCGAGTATCGGGCAGGTGATGGCAGGCGTTGGAGAGGACGGTATCAGTGTCCCGGTGCACGCAGGCCAGTATGGTCATCCTGTAGGATTTGGCCGTTCGTTCGGCCCGGCATTAATGGCACTGACCGGTGATCGCGGAGCAAAGCCACTGTTTGCCCATGCCTCGCTACAGGAAGTGGCAGTCGATGATCCCGGTGTGTTGTGGGATGTGGACGTGCCGGCTTTGCTGAACTACCGCTAGCTGATAGGCAGACATAAAAAAGCCCCGCCTGATCACTCAGGCGGGGCTTTTTAGTAGCCGATGGAATCAGACGAGGGGTTTAGGCTCGTGCTCTTCTTCCAGGGCTTTAGGCTGGTGCTCTACCACTTCTTCAACGGAACGCACGTTCTCGTCGATGACAGGGGCAGTGTGCTCAACCACGGCTTCGGTGACCGGAGCAGGGGCTGCTTCGACCACTTCAGCAACGGCTGGAGCTGCTTCGGCAGCGGCCTTGGCAGCAGCGGCGGCTGCTTCAGCTTCCTTGCGACGACGACGCACTTCACGCGGGTCATTCGGCGCACGGCCGTTTTCGGTCAGGGCGCTGACTGGAGTGGCTTCAACCACCGGAGCGGCGACTTCGGCAACCACTGGCACTTCAACCACTGGCTCAGGCTCGGCAACCACGGCAACAGGTTCCGCGGCGACAACCACTTCAGCGACTGGCGCTGGAGCTTCTTCGACGACTGGAGCCGGTGCTGGTGCTTCGACTGCTTCAACCACTGCGGCTGGCTCGGCGGTCCACTGGAACGCGGTCTGTTCTTCGCGAACTTCACGCACTTCAGGGGTTGGCTCGGCAACCGGTGCTTCAACAGCGGCTTCAACCACTGGCTGTTGTTCAACAACAGCCTCAGGCTCGGCAACCACTTCAGCTACAGGCTGAGGCTCGCGAACTTCACGAACGTGACGAACCGGCGCTACTTCCACTTCCACTTCCGGAACAGCTGGCGCTTCGACCGGAGTCGTTGCTTCAACTACCGGTGCTTCGACGACTGGCGTCTCTACAACGGTGTTTTCCTGGATGGCGGCGGTGGCGGCTTCAGCTTGCTCGTTGGCTTGGGCTTCAGCAGGTGCGCTGATGACCGAGCTGGCAACAGCGGCGGTAACGGCCAGGCCGGCAGCCAGTTCGGCGCCAGTCGGTTCGCCAGTAGCGGTAGCTTCGCCGGTCTCTTCCGAGCCTTCGATTTCATTGCCGTTGGCATCACGTTGACGCTCACGACGGTTGCTGCGACGACGCTGACCACGGGAGCGGCGGCGTGGACGATCGCCTTCGGCGTTGTCCTGGCCGTCTTCCTGTTGCTGGTCTTCGTTGGACAGCAGCTCTTCTTCTTCACCGGCTGGAGCCGCTTGCTCGGCACGTGGTTGACGCTCTTCACGAGGAGGGCGTGGCGCACGTTCTTCACGGGGCTGGCGAGCTGGACGTTCTTCAGCGGTGGCAACGGTTGCAGCAGCGGCGGCTACGGCCGGAGTGGCATCCAGCGGCTCACGCAGTTCACGCACGCGTTCTTCGCGCTCGCCACGTGGCTTGCGGTCTTCACGAGGGGCGCGTGGAGTGCGCGGTGCACGTTCTTCGCGCGGTGCGCGCTCTTCACGGGCTACGGCTGGGGTTTCTTCACGGGCTTCGCGCGGTTGGCGCTCTTCACGTGGGGCGCGATCTTCGCGAGGTGCACGTTCTTCACGAGGCTTGCGCTCTTCGTCACGGCGACCGTTGCGATTGCGGCTCTGCTGGCGACCGTTGCGACGCTCTTCATTGCGCGCAGGGCGTTCAGTCACAGGCTTCTCGACCACAACCGGCGCAACCGGCTCTTCCTTGGTGGCGAACAGGCTGACCAGCGACTTCACCAGGCCTTTGAACAGGCTTGGTTCAGGCAGGGTAACTGGCGCGGCAACCGGAGCGGCAGCTTCAACCGGAACCGGTGCGTTGGCACGGGCTGGTGCGGTCTTGACGGCAGCTTCCTGGCGAACCAGGGTGCGGGTCGCAGCCGCTGGCTGGACTTCTTCCACTTCGGCAGCGGCAGCAGCGATTTCGTAGCTGGACTGGTTGACGTGGGCTTCCGGGCTGTCATCACGCAGGCGCTGCACTTCGAAGTGCGGCGTCTCGAGGTGATCGTTCGGCAGGATGACGATGCGGGCACGAGTGCGCAGTTCGATCTTGGTGATCGAGTTGCGTTTTTCGTTGAGCAGGAACGCAGCGACCGGGATCGGCACCTGGGCGCGCACTTCGGCAGTGCGGTCTTTCAGGGCTTCTTCTTCGATCAGGCGCAGGATCGCCAGGGACAGCGATTCAACGTCACGGATGATGCCGGTGCCGTTGCAACGCGGGCAGACGATGCCGCTGCTTTCGCCCAGGGATGGACGCAGGCGCTGACGGGACATTTCCAGCAGGCCGAAGCGCGAGATACGGCCGACCTGTACGCGGGCACGGTCAGCTTCCAGGCATTCGCGGACTTTCTCTTCCACGGCGCGCTGGTTCTTGGCCGGGGTCATGTCGATGAAGTCGATCACGATCAGGCCGCCGATGTCACGCAGGCGCAGCTGGCGGGCGATTTCTTCAGCCGCTTCCAGGTTGGTCTGCAGGGCGGTTTCTTCGATGTCGCTACCCTTCGTGGCACGCGCCGAGTTGATGTCGATGGACACCAGGGCTTCGGTCGGGTCGATCACGATGGAGCCGCCGGAAGGCAGTTCGACCACGCGCTGGAAAGCGGTCTCGATCTGGCTTTCGATCTGGAAACGGTTGAACAGCGGAACGCTGTCTTCGTACAGCTTGATCTTGCTGGCGTACTGCGGCATCACCTGGCGGATGAAGGTCAGGGCTTCGTCCTGGGCTTCAACGCTGTCGATCAGCACTTCGCCGATGTCCTGGCGCAGGTAATCGCGGATGGCGCGGATGATCACGTTGCTTTCCTGGTAGATCAGGAACGGCGCGGAACGATCCAGCGAAGCTTCTTTGATAGCGGTCCAGAGTTGCAGCAGGTAGTCGAGGTCCCACTGCATTTCTTCGCTGCTGCGGCCAAGGCCGGCAGTGCGCACGATCAGGCCCATGTCGGCCGGAGCGATCAAACCGTTCAGCGCTTCACGCAGTTCGTTGCGCTCTTCGCCTTCGATGCGACGGGAGATGCCGCCGGCACGCGGGTTGTTCGGCATCAGGACCAGGTAGCGGCCAGCCAGGCTGATGAAGGTGGTCAGGGCGGCGCCCTTGTTGCCACGTTCTTCTTTTTCCACCTGGACGATGACTTCCTGGCCTTCGCTCAGGACGTCCTTGATGTTCACGCGGCCTTCAGGAGCTTTCTTGAAGTATTCGCGGGAGATTTCTTTGAGGGGCAGGAAGCCATGGCGCTCGGAGCCGAAATCGACAAAGGCAGCCTCAAGGCTTGGTTCGATGCGAGTAATCCGGCCTTTATAGATGTTGGCCTTCTTTTGCTCGCGTGCACCGGACTCGATGTCCAGGTCGTAGAGGCGTTGGCCATCTACCAGTGCAACACGCAACTCTTCGGGTTGAGTTGCGTTAATCAGCATTCTTTTCATGTCGTACCGTCGGTTTCCGGGCTGCCGGAAACGGCGTTCGGCACACACGACTTCTCACGGTCGGTGTCAGGTGCGTCAAGAGTGGTTGGCCACTCCAGTGTCCAGCAATACCCGCCAAAATGGGCGATATCGCGACGTACGCTTCCTGCTTGCTGTGGTGACTTAAGCACTCAGTCAGGAGGAGGAATCAACCGGCGACTGTGGACGAGATGAAGCGTCTAAATATAAGCCTAGTGCTACACGGTCCGACGGTTGTGCATCTCCACCCTACACGTATCCCTGATAATTCGGGTGCTGCCGCGCGCAGAATCCGCAGCGGGTTGGCATTTACCGTGTTCTCCAATGGGGAGAACACGCTCATGGCTAAACAAGACCGGGTGTGGGCGACTGTGCTCTCACTCAGCTCGTAACAGGCGTTGTTTCCGAAGCATTCGCCGTGGTCTGGCTCAAGACTGACTGCACTTTGTGAACTGGCCGTAAATATCGGCGCAAAAGGCGAGTAATCACTCTGCTTCTTGCACTCGCTTCAGGCCTCATGTCACCTGCGCTTGTTACAATCTCGAGCCTTCCAGGGTGGCGAAAGCCCCGTAGGACGGCCTCGCGTCCTGATGAATTGCGATGGTCAGGGCCGGCAGTTTGCCGCTAGTCCTCTGTCCAGGCCGCTTTTGGCGGCGTTCGCGACTATAGCAGCAATGATTAAGTGCTTCAATTCCATAAAAAATTGTTATCATCGCCGCCATGACGACTACCGCCCCCCAGACCCCCAGCGTCCAGCTGCTTGAGGTCTCGCCGGAATATGCCGGCCAACGCATCGACAACTTTCTTCTTGCCAGGCTCAAAGGCGTGCCCAAGACCTTGATTTACCGCATTTTGCGTAAAGGCGAAGTGCGCGTGAACAAGGGCCGGATCAAGCCCGAGTACAAGCTGCAGGCGGGCGACATCGTCCGTGTGCCGCCGGTGCGGGTGCCTGAGCGGGATGAACCGGTCCCTCTGGCCCAGGGCCTGTTGCAACGCCTTGAAGCGTCGATTGTCTTTGAAGACAAGGCGCTGATCGTGATCAACAAGCCTTGCGGCATCGCCGTTCACGGCGGCAGTGGCCTCAACTACGGGGTGATCGAAGCCTTTCGTCAGTTGCGCCCGGATGCCAAGGAGCTGGAGCTGGTCCACCGTCTGGACCGCGACACCTCCGGCCTGCTGATGATCGCCAAGAAGCGCAGCATGTTGCGCCACCTGCATGCCGCCCTGCGCGGCGATGGCGTGGACAAGCGCTACATGGCGCTGGTGCGCGGCAACTGGGCAACCTCGATCAAGAGCGTCCGCGCGCCGTTGCAGAAGAGCAACCTGCGTTCCGGCGAACGCATGGTCGAGGTAGACGAGGAGGGCAAGGAGGCGCTGACCCTGTTCAAGGTACTGCGCCGCTTTGGTGACTTCGCCACCATGGTCGAGGCCAAGCCGGTCACCGGCCGTACCCACCAGATTCGGGTGCACACCCTGCACGCGGGCCACTGCATTGCTGGCGACACCAAATACGGCGACGAGGATTTCTCCAAGGAAATTCGCGATCTGGGTGGCAAGCGCCTGTTCCTGCACGCCTACATGCTCACCGTGCCGCTGCCCGATGGCGGCGAATTGAAGCTGCAAGCGCCTGTCGATGAGATGTGGGCCAAGACCGTGGAGCGCCTGAGTGTCGCACCTTGACTACAAGCTGCTGATCTTTGATTGGGACGGCACGTTGTGTAATTCCATTGGTCGGATTGTCGAGTCGATGCACGCTGCGTCGACCCGTTCCGGTTACGCGTTGTGCGACGACCTGGCGGTCAAGGGCATTATCGGCCTGGGCCTGCCGGAAGCGATCCGCACCCTGTATCCGGAGATCGGCGACGACGAGCTGATAGCCTTTCGTCAGCACTATGCCGATCACTACATGGCTCTGGATGCCCAGCCTTCACCGCTGTTTGAAGGCGTAGCCCAGGCCATGGAAGCGTTTCGCGCCGACGGCTATCACCTGGCAGTGGCCACCGGCAAGGCCCGTCGCGGCCTGGATCGGGTGCTCAAGGCGCATGGTTGGGAAGATTATTTCGACGCGACCCGTGCAGCGGATGAAACCGCCAGCAAACCCCATCCTCTGATGCTCGAACAGATCCTTGCTCAATGTGGCGTGTCGCCTCGGCAGGCGCTGATGGTGGGGGATGCGTCGTTCGACCTGATGATGGCGCGTAATGCTGGCATGGACTCCGTGGCGGTCAGCTACGGCGCCCAGTCTGCCGAGGCATTGCAGGCGTACGAGCCGAGACTGACGATTGACCGTTTTTCTGAATTGCAGGCCTGGCTGAGCCGGGCCCATTAAGTCTTTGCTGGGGTAGATGGCATGACCGACGAGTGGAAAGCGCCTGAGAAGGCCAATGCCGATAACAATGGCGATGACAGAAGCTGGAAGTTGCTGGAGAAGACCCTGCTGGCCAGTGTGCAGGAACAGCGTCGCTCCCGGCGTTGGGGGATCTTTTTCAAGCTTCTGACCTTTATTTACCTGCTGGGCATGCTGGCGTTGTTCAGTCCGCTGATGGACATGGAAAAGAGCGCCACCCGTAGCGGTAACTACACGGCGTTGATCGAAGTGCGCGGGGTGATTGCCGACAAGGAGTCCGCCAGTGCCGACAATATTGTCAGCAGTTTGCGGGCCGCTTTCGAAGACTCCAAGGTCAAGGCCGTTATCCTGCGCATCAACAGCCCGGGTGGCAGTCCGGTGCAGTCGGGTTATGTGTATGACGAGATTCGCCGCCTGCGCGCCTTGCACCCGGACATCAAGCTGTATGCAGTGATTTCCGACCTGGGTGCCTCGGGTGCCTATTACATCGCCAGCGCGGCCGACCAGATCTACGCCGACAAGGCCAGCCTGGTGGGTTCCATTGGTGTGACGGCGGCCGGTTACGGCTTTGTCGGCACCATGGAGAAGTTGGGGGTTGAACGCCGTACCTATACGTCCGGCGAGCACAAGTCGTTCCTGGATCCGTTCCAGCCGCAAAAGGCGGATGAAACCCAGTTCTGGCAGGGCGTGCTGGATACCACTCATCGGCAGTTCATTGCCAGCGTCAAGCAAGGGCGCGGTGACCGGCTCAAGGATAAAGAGCATCCGGAGTTGTTCTCCGGTCTGGTCTGGTCTGGCGAGCAGGCGCTGCCGCTGGGCTTGATCGATGGCCTGGGCAGTGCCAGTTCGGTGGCGCGGGATGTGATTGGCGAGAAAGAACTGGTGGACTTCACGGTTCAGGAATCGCCATTTGACCGTTTCTCCAAGAAGCTGGGTGCCAGCGTGGCTGAAAAGCTGGCGCTGTACATGGGCTTCCAGGGGCCGACCCTGCGCTGAGACCTCAACGCAGCACGGTTCAAAATGTGGGAGCTGGCTTGCCTGCGATAGCATCACCTCGGTGCGACTGATGGACCGAGGTGTCTGCATCTCAGGCAAGCCAGCTCCCACATTTGTTTTGTGGTGTTCTCAGGGAATCTGCACGCCTTCGGCCAGCAGCATGTCCACCAGTCGAATCAATGGCAGGCCGACCAGGCTGGTAGCGTCCGGGCCTTCGGTGCTTTGAAACAGGCTCACCCCCAGGCCTTCGGCCTTGAAGCTGCCAGCGCAGTCGTAGGGCTGCTCGATGCGCAGGTAGCGCTCGATGCGCGCTGCGTCCAGTGTGCGCATGTGTACGGTGAAGGGGATGCAGTCGACCTGGCAGTGCCCGGTGTCACTGTTCAGCAGTGCCAGCCCGGTGAGGAAGCTGACGCGCTTGCCACTCGCCGCCAGCAGTTGCTCACGGGCCTTCTCGAAGGTGTGGGGCTTGCCGATGATCTGGCCGTCGAGCGCGGCGACCTGGTCCGAGCCGATAATCAGGTGCCCCGGATGACTGCCGGCCAGGGCGCGAGCTTTTTCTTCGGCGAGGCGCTTGACCAGTTCCACGGCGGACTCGTCCGGGCGGCGGCTTTCGTCGATATCCGGCGAGCTGCAGATAAACGGCAGGTGCAGACGATTCAGCAATTCCCGGCGATAAACCGAGCTGGAAGCGAGTAATAAAGGCAGCATGGGCGTCTCCTCAAGGCAGTCGCGGATTCTAGCGGGGAGGCCCCGCGACGGACAGGGCTGAATTTCCTTTGACATGGGCGGGTGCATCCCTATAATGCTGCGCCTATGTTGAATGACCCGATTCCACCTCACGTTGACCCGCGCAAATTGGCTGATCGTGGCACTACCCTTCAAGGTGAAGTGCTGCTGGCCGATTTGGAGAGACTCTGCGACCCGCTTTCCGACACTGTCGGTACGGTGCAGGCTAAATTCATTTTTGAACGAGATGAACGTAAGTCTGTGGTAATCCACAGCTTTATCGACACCGAAGTCAAAATGGTTTGCCAGCGTTGTCTTGAGCTGGTCACCCTGCCGATCCACAGCGAATGCAGTTATGCTGTGGTGAAAGAGGGTGCGAATACCCAGTCGTTGCCGAAAGGTTATGACGTGCTGGAACTGGGCGAAGATCCTTTGGATCTGCAGTCACTGATCGAGGAGGAGCTTTTGCTCGCCTTGCCCATTGTGCCTGCTCATCATCCGGAAGAATGCCAGCAGCCGGCGGGTCTCGATGAGCCCGAACCGAGCGAGGACGAGGTAACGCGGTCCAACCCGTTCAGTGTATTGGCGCAGTTAAAGCGTGACCCAAACGTTTAGGAGTTAATCAATTATGGCTGTTCAGCAGAACAAAAAATCCCGCTCTGCCCGTGACATGCGTCGTTCCCACGACGCCCTGACGGCAAGCACTCTGTCTGTAGAAAAAACCACCGGTGAAGTTCACCTGCGTCACCACGTATCGCCAGAAGGCGTATACCGTGGCCGTAAAGTGATCGACAAGGGCGCTGACGAGTAATCACTTGTCTGCTCAAGTCATCGCGATTGACGCAATGGGCGGGGACTTCGGTCCCCGCAGCATTGTTCAGGCCTGCATTGCTTGCCTGTCTGCCACGCCCTCGCTGCACCTGACCCTCGTCGGTCAACCCTCCTTACTTGAAGAACTGATTGCCAGCCATCCGGCGGTGGATCGCGCGCGCCTGACGATTACTCCGGCCAGCGAAGCCATCACCATGGATGAAAAGCCTGCCCAGGCCTTGCGCGGCAAGCCCGATTCTTCGATGCGGGTGGCCCTGGAGCTGGTGCGCGACGGCAAGGCCCAGGCCTGTGTCAGTGCCGGCAACACCGGGGCGTTGATGGCGTTGTCCCGGCATGTGCTGAAAACCCTGCCGGGAATTGATCGGCCGGCGATGGTTGCGGCGATCCCGACCCAGCAGGGCTACTGCCAGTTGCTGGACCTGGGGGCGAACGTCGATTGCAGTGCCGAGCACCTGCTGCACTTTGCCCTGATGGGCTCGGTGGCAGCCGAAGCGCTCGGTGTGGCCCGGCCACGGGTGGCCTTGCTGAATATCGGCACCGAAGACATCAAGGGCAACCAGCAGGTCAAGCTGGCAGCGACGTTGTTGCAAAGCGCGCGCGGCTTGAACTACATCGGTTTTGTCGAGGGTGACGGTTTGTACCGCGGCGAAGCGGACGTCGTGGTGTGCGACGGGTTTGTGGGCAATATCCTGCTCAAATCCAGCGAAGGCCTGGCGACCATGATTGCCGGGCGCATCGAGGCCTTGTTCAAGCGCAACCTGGCTTCGCGGCTGGTGGGCGCTTTGGCGTTGCCCTTGATGCGGCGCTTGCAGGCTGACCTGGCACCGGCGCGGCATAATGGCGCGAGTTTCCTGGGGTTGCAGGGTATTGTGGTGAAAAGTCACGGCTCGGCAGGGGTGCAGGGTTTTCAAAGCGCCATCCAGCGCGCCTTGATCGAGATCCAGGAAAACCTGCCGCAACGCTTGCACGGGCGCCTTGAGGATCTGTTGCCTTAGGCGAATCGGGCCGGAAATGCTTAAATGTGACCGGCCAGTTCAATTGACCATCCAATCTGTCAGTTTCTTGTGCTCCCAATTGTGGGGCGCCATTTTTTGACGACCAGATCATTAGGGGCTTGTTACATGTCTACATCCCTCGCATTCGTCTTTCCAGGGCAGGGTTCGCAGTCCCTCGGCATGTTGGCCGAGCTGGGCGCGGAACATCCGCTTGTACTGGAAACTTTCAAGGAAGCTTCCGATGCCTTGGGTTACGACCTGTGGGCACTGACCCAGCAAGGGCCGGAAGAGCTGCTCAACCAAACCGACAAGACCCAACCGGCCATCCTGACCGCCTCCATCGCCCTGTGGCGCCTGTGGCTGGCTGAAGGCGGTGCGCGTCCGGCCTACGTCGCCGGTCATAGCCTGGGCGAATACAGCGCCCTGGTGGCCGCTGGCAGCCTGACCCTCGGTGAAGCGGTCAGGCTGGTCGAGCGTCGTGGCCAGTTGATGCAGGAAGCGGTTCCGGCCGGGCAGGGCGGCATGGCTGCTATTCTTGGCCTGGAAGATGCTGACGTGATTGCTGCCTGTGCCGAAGCGGCCCAGGGTGAAGTGGTCAGCGCCGTGAACTTCAACTCCCCTGGTCAGGTGGTGATCGCCGGTGCCAAGGCCGCTGTAGAGCGCGCCATCGAAGGCTGCAAGGCCCGTGGCGCCAAGCGTGCATTGCCGCTGCCGGTCAGCGTGCCGTCCCACTGCGAACTGATGCGCCCGGCTGCCGAGCGTTTCGCCGAGTCCGTCGCCGCCATCAACTGGCAGGCGCCGCAGATTCCGCTGGTGCAGAACGTCAGCGCCGCCGTGGCTCCCGACCTGGAAACCCTCAAGCGCGACCTGCTGGAGCAGCTGTACAAGCCGGTTCGCTGGGTTGAGTCGGTGCAGACCCTGGCCGCCAATGGCGCCACTCAATTGGTAGAGTGCGGCCCGGGCAAAGTCCTGGCCGGCCTGAACAAGCGTTGCGCCGAAGGCGTGGCGACTTCCAACCTCAATACCCCGGATGCCTTCGCTGCCGCTCGCGCAGCCCTGGCCTGATAATTTCCGAACCTAGGAGAAGCCTGCATGAGTCTGCAAGGTAAAGTTGCACTGGTTACCGGCGCTAGCCGTGGCATTGGCCAGGCGATCGCCCTGGAGCTGGGCCGTCTGGGCGCTGTGGTCATCGGTACCGCCACCTCCGCCGCCGGCGCTGAGCGCATTGCTGCGACGTTGAAGGAAAACGGCGTTCAGGGCACCGGTCTTGAGCTTAACGTGACCAGCGATGAGTCCGTGGCCGCCGTGTTGGCTGAAATCACAGCGCAATTCGGTGCACCGGCTATTCTGGTGAACAACGCCGGTATTACCCGCGATAACCTGATGATGCGCATGAAAGACGACGAGTGGCATGACGTCGTGGATACCAACCTGAACAGTCTGTTTCGCCTGTCCAAGGGTGTTTTGCGCGGCATGACCAAGGCTCGTTGGGGTCGAATTATCAATATTGGCTCCGTAGTGGGTGCCATGGGCAACGCAGGCCAAGTAAACTACGCAGCCGCCAAGGCCGGTCTGGAAGGTTTCAGCCGTGCACTGGCGCGTGAAGTGGGCTCGCGGTCGATTACGGTCAACTCGGTGGCCCCAGGGTTCATCGACACCGATATGACCCGCGAACTGCCTGAAGCGCAGCGTGAAGCGTTGCTGACGCAGATTCCGCTGGGCCGTCTGGGCCAGGCTCAAGAGATCGCGAATGTGGTCGCTTTCCTGGCATCCGACGGTGCGGCATACGTGACTGGGGCTACAATCCCGGTGAACGGCGGGATGTACATGAGTTAAATTGTGACGGATCGCTTCAAAAAAATGTCATACGAGCTGTCTAAAATCCGTTATAAAGCTGCAATCTATTTATAGGCAGATGGCCGATAGGGTACGAGGGTGAAGCTTTCAGTTGAAAAGCTGAAAAGCCTTTCTATACACTTACCCACTGGCCAGCTGCCTGAATTTGTCCATTAGGAGTGAAAACAAGGTATGAGCACCATCGAAGAGCGCGTCAAGAAAATCGTTGCTGAGCAACTGGGCGTTAAAGAAGAAGAAGTGGTAAACACTGCTTCCTTCGTTGAAGACCTGGGTGCCGACTCCCTTGACACCGTTGAGCTGGTGATGGCTCTGGAAGAGGAATTCGAGACCGAAATCCCGGACGAAGAAGCTGAAAAAATCACTACCGTTCAAGCTGCTATCGACTACGTTACTAGCCACCAGGCGTAATAGTTTGTAATCGTCGCTTGCTGTGATGGAAAAACCGCACTGCCCTATGGCGTGCGGTTTTTTCCTTTAAGCCTGATGCAAAGTGTCGTCATTAGAAAAAGGAGAGTGCTGTGTCGCGTAGACGCGTCGTAGTCACCGGTATGGGTATGTTGTCGCCACTGGGTACGGATGTGCCGAGCAGTTGGCAGGGCATTCTGGCTGGCCGCAGTGGTATTGGTCTGATCGAACACACGGACCTTTCTGCCTATTCCACCCGTTTTGGCGGCTCGGTAAAGGACTTCAATGTCGAGGAATATCTCTCGGTCAAAGAGTCCCGCAAACTCGACCTGTTCATTCAATACGGCCTGGCAGCCGGTTTTCAGGCGGTGCGTAATGCCGGCCTGGAAGTTACCGACGCCAACCGTGAGCGCATCGGCGTGGCCATGGGTTCGGGTATTGGCGGTCTGACCAATATCGAAGAAACCAGCCGCACGTTGCACGATTCCGGCCCTCGTCGAATTTCACCATTCTTCGTGCCTGGTTCGATCATCAATATGATTTCCGGTTTCCTGTCCATCCACTTGGGTGCCCAGGGGCCTAACTACGCCATTTCCACGGCGTGCACCACGGGTACTCACTGCATCGGCATGGCGGCGCGCAACATCGCCTATGACGAAGCCGACGTGATGATCGCCGGCGGCGCCGAGATGGCCGCCTGTGGACTGGGCATGGGCGGCTTCGGCGCGTCCCGCGCACTGTCGACCCGCAATGACGAGCCGACCCGTGCCAGCCGTCCCTGGGACAAGGGCCGTGACGGCTTTGTGCTGGCCGACGGTGCCGGTGCGCTGGTACTCGAAGAGCTGGAACACGCGAAAGCCCGTGGCGCCACCATCTACGCCGAGCTGATTGGTTTCGGCATGAGCGGTGATGCCTACCACATGACCTCGCCGCCGTCGGACGGCGCCGGTGCGGCACGTTGCATTACCAACGCGTTGCGTGATGCCAAGGTCAACATCGACCAGGTGCAGTACATCAACGCCCACGGCACTTCTACGCCGACAGGTGACCTGGCGGAAGCCGAGGCCATCAAGTCGGTGTTCGGCGAGCACGCCTACAAGCTGGCGGTCAGCTCCACCAAGTCCATGACCGGCCACCTGTTGGGCGCGGCGGGCGCGGTCGAGGCGATCTTCAGCGTGCTGGCCATCAAGGATCAGGTCGCTCCGCCGACCATCAACCTCGATGAGCCGGATGCAGGCTGCGACCTGAACTTCGTGCCGCACGAAGCGCAGAAGATGCCGATCGACGTGGTGCTGTCCAACTCGTTCGGTTTCGGTGGTACCAACGGTTCCCTGGTGTTCCGCCGGTTCGCCGAGTGATGGAGAGCTGGGTCGACGGTCAGCCGGCGGGCGCAGTGCCCCTGAAAGACCGTGGCCTGGCGTACGGTGATGGGTTGTTCGAGACCATTGCCGTCAAGGCCGGGCAGCCCGTGCTGCTCGACCGCCACCTGCGGCGCCTTGAAGAGGGTTGCAGGCGGTTGGCGATTGTTGCGGATCAGCCATTGATCCGCAGCGAATTGCTGGCCTATGCCGCCGCCCTCGGTGACGGTGTACTCAAGTTGATCCTGACCCGTGGCGACAGCCAGCGCGGTTATGGCATCAGCGCTGGCGCTCCCGCGCGGCGCATTCTGCAAGGCAGTCCATCTGCCATTTATCCCCCGGAACATGCAGCCTCAGGCATTCGCTTGTTTGCGTGTACCACCCGTTTGTCCGAGCAGCCGTTGCTCGCCGGCCTCAAGCACCTCAATCGCCTGGAACAGGTGTTCGCCCGCGCCGAGTGGAAGGATGCCGAGCACGCCGAAGGTTTGATGCTGGATATGTCCGGCCAGGTCATCGAAGGCGTGTTCAGCAACCTGTTCCTGGTGCGTGACGGCGTGTTGCTGACCGCTGATCTGAATCGCTGCGGTGTCGCCGGCGTCATGCGGGCCGAGGTGTTGGCCCAGGCGCAGGCGTTGGGCATCCCGACGAGCGTGGCCGATATCAGCCTTGAGCAGCTGCAACAGGCCGACGAAGTCTTTGTGTGCAACAGCGTATATGGCATTTGGCCGGTGCGTGGATGTGCTGCGATGAGCTGGCCGGTTGGGCCGCTCACCCGTAAACTGCAGGGCATTGTTCGCGCACTATTGGATATTTGATTTGAGACGTAAATTTGTATTGCTGCTGGAGATCGGTCTGGTCCTGGCGGGTTTGCTGCTGGGCGCTTCGGCCTGGAAGCTGAACTCGGCCCTTGAACAGCCCCTGAACCTGACCCAGGAGCAATTGCTGGACGTACCGGCCGGTGCGACGCCCACCGGCACCTTCAATCGCCTGGAAAATGACGGCGTGCTCAAGGATGCGTTCTGGTTGCGTCTCTACTGGCGCTTCAACCTCGACGGCCAGCCGCTGCACAGCGGCGAATACCGCATGACCCCGGGCCTCACCGCCGAAGGCCTGATCGGCCTGTGGCAACGTGGCGAAGTGGTGCAGTACAGCATCACGCTGGTGGAAGGCTGGAACTTCCGCCAGGTGCGCGCCGCCCTGGCCAAGCATGAAAAGATCGAGCAAACCCTGTCCGGCCTGACGGACAGCGAAGTCATGGAAAAACTCGGCCACCCAGGCGTGTTCCCGGAAGGCCGCTTCTTCCCGGACACCTACCGCTTCGTGCGTGGCATGAGCGATGTCGAGTTGCTGAAAAAATCCTACAACCGTCTGGACGATGTCCTCGCCCAGGAGTGGAGCAAACGCGCGGCCGATGCACCGTACACCGAACCCTATCAAGCGCTGATCATGGCCTCGCTGGTGGAGAAAGAGACCGGCGTGCCGGAAGAGCGCGGCCAGATTGCCGGGGTGTTCGTGCGGCGCATGCAGATCGGCATGCTGCTGCAAACCGACCCGACGGTGATCTACGGCCTCGGCGAGCGCTATACCGGCAAGCTGACCCGCGCCCATCTCAAGGAAGCCACGCCCTACAACACCTACGTGATCGCCGGCCTGCCGCCGACGCCGATTGCCATGGTCGGGCGCGAGGCGATCCATGCCGCGCTGAACCCGGTGGCCGGGAGCAGCCTGTATTTTGTCGCCCGTGGCGACGGCAGCCATATTTTCTCGGACAACCTGGATGCGCATAACGCCGCGGTGCGTGAGTTCCAGATGAAGCGTCGCGCCGATTACCGTTCCAGCCCGGCGCCCGCGCCGGCGGCAAAACCTGCGGACGCGCCCGTGGATACGCCCGCCGAGCCGTCTCCCGCACCCGACGACGCCGCACCGCAAAGCCCGCAATGACTCTGACTAAGGACTGCCTGTGACTGGCTTGTTTATTACCCTGGAAGGCCCGGAAGGCGCCGGCAAAAGCACTAACCGCGAATACCTGGCCGAGCGCCTGCGCGCCGAAGGTATCGAAGTGCTGCTGACCCGCGAGCCCGGCGGCACGCCGCTGGCCGAGCGCATCCGTGAAGTGCTGCTGACCCCGGGCGACGAACAGATGAACCCCGACACCGAGCTGCTGCTGGTGTTCGCCGCCCGCGCCCAGCACCTGGCCGAAGTCATCCGCCCGGCCCTGGCCCGTGGCGCGGTGGTGATTTGCGACCGGTTTACCGATTCGACCTACGCCTATCAGGGCGGCGGCCGGGGTTTGTCCCTGGAGCGCATTGCGACCCTGGAGACCTTCGTCCAGGGCGACCTGCGTCCCGACCTGACCCTGGTGTTCGATCTGCCGGTGGACGTCGGCATGGCCCGCGCCTCTGCCCGTGGCCGCCTGGACCGTTTCGAACTGGAAACCCAGGTTTTTTTTGAGGCCGTGCGCAGTGCGTTTCTCAAGCGTGCTGAAGCCGACCCTGCCCGGTATTACCTGCTGGATGCCGCGCAGCCCCTGACTCAAGTACAACAGGCGATTGACGCCCTGTTGCCGAAACTCGTGGAGCGTGTCCGTGGCTGAAGCCTACCCGTGGCAGGACAGCCTCTGGCAGCAACTGGCAGGCCGTGCCCAGCACGCCCATGCCTACTTGCTCCACGGCCCGGCGGGCATCGGCAAGCGCGCACTGGCCGAGCGGCTGATGGCCAGCTTGTTGTGCCAGCGGCCCAACGGCCTCGAAGCCTGCGGTGAATGTAAATCCTGCATGTTGCTCAAGGCCGGCAGCCACCCGGACAACTACCTGCTGGAACCGGAAGAAGCCGACAAGGCGATCAAGGTCGACCAGGTGCGTGACCTGGTCGGTTTCGTGGTGCAGACCGCGCAGATGGGCGGGCGCAAAGTAGTGCTCATCGAGCCGGTAGAGTCGATGAACATCAACGCCGCCAACGCCTTGCTCAAGAGCCTGGAAGAGCCGTCCGGCGATACTGTGTTGCTGCTGGTCAGCCACCAGTCCAGCCGCCTGCTGCCGACCATCCGCAGCCGCTGCGTGCAGCAGGCTTGCCCGTTGCCCAGCGAAGCCATGAGCCTGCAGTGGCTGGCCCAGGCGTTGCCGGAGTGCGGCGAGGCCGAGCGTGTCGAGTTGCTGACCCTGGCGGCGGGTTCGCCCCTGGCGGCGGTCAAGCTCCAGGCCCAGGGCGTGCGTGAACAACGTGCGCTGGTGGTGGACGGTGTGAAGAAGCTGCTCAAGCAGGAAGTCTCGGCCACGCAACTGGCCGAGACCGCCTGGAAAGACATTCCCTTGCTGCTGCTGTTCGACTGGTTCTGCGACTGGTCGAGCCTGATCCTGCGCTACCAGTTGACCCAGGACGAAAACGGCCTGGGCCTTCCGGACATGCGCAAAGTCGTGCAATACCTGGCGCAGAAGAGCGCCCAGGACAAGGTCCTGAACATTCAGGACTGGATCCTCGCCCAACGCCAGAAGGTACTCGGCAAGGCCAACCTCAACCGTGTGTTGTTGCTTGAGGCCCTGCTGGTGCAGTGGGTCGGCTTGCTCGGCCGGCGTTAATTTCAGTGGCCGACGGGTGTATCGTTGGCCAGACACTTCCCGTGACTCAAGTTGTAGATGCCCATGCTCGTAGATTCCCATTGCCACCTTGATCGCCTCGACCTGGCCCAGCACGGCGGTTCCCTCGATGCCGCCCTTGAAGCAGCGCGCCAGCGCGGAGTAGGGCACTTCCTGTGCATCGGCGTCAGCGCGCAAAACGCCGCCGACGTCAAAGCCCTGGCCGATCGTTATGCCGACGTCGACTGCTCGGTGGGCATTCACCCGCTGGACCTCAAGCCCGGCGAAGCCCCGGCCCTCGACTGGCTGCTCGGCGAACTCAATCACCCGCGCGTGGTGGCCATCGGCGAGACCGGCCTGGATTACCACTACGAACCGGAAGCCGCCGAGTTGCAGCAGGCCTCCTTCCGCCTGCACCTGCAAGCCGCCCAGCAAACCGGCAAGCCGGTGATCGTCCACACCCGTGGCGCCCGCGCCGACACCCTGACCCTGCTGCGCGAAGCCGCATTGCCCCAGGCCGGTGTGCTGCATTGCTTCACCGAAGACTGGGACATGGCCAAGGCCGCCCTTGACCTGGGTTTCTACATCTCCCTGTCGGGCATCGTGACCTTCCGCAACGCCGAAGCCCTGCGGGATGTGGCGCGCCAAGTGCCGGCCGACCGCCTGCTGGTGGAAACCGATTCGCCGTACCTGGCGCCGATTCCCCATCGCGGCAAGCCCAACCTGCCGGAATACGTACGGGATGTGGCGGATTACCTGGCGATGCTGCGGGGCGAGTCCTACGAGCGATTTGCCGAACAGACCACCGAAAACTTCAAGCGCCTGTTCCCGCTGGCCCACCTCGGCCACTGAATTTCAGGCAAAAAAAACCCGGGTTCTGGGGGGTGAATCCGGGTTAAGACCATTAGGAGTAAAACAAGGGCACACAGTCCGTCGGTACCCAGGTCGACGCGTCACTTGGGGGAGATGCCACGTCGACATTTCAAGTATTGATCAGTATCTGATTCAGTCCAGCCACATCTGATCGTTTTTTAAACAGATTTGGAATACGCCCGCTTCGGTTGAGTTCTCATTGATTGCGATGCACAGGCGGCCATCACCTGTTTTATTTCTGACTCAAATCGGCTTATTCGTTGGCGCGCTGTAAGTTAAGTGCAAAGGTTGTTCATATAGGCGTTGCCCAACGACCGTTCAGTCGGGATAATCCCGCGCACCGGGTAAAACGTTCCGACAAGCATGGCTTGGGGCACGCCACCCTCCCAATATCCACCTCTGCAGACCTTTTTCTTATGCACAAAGAACCCCGCAAGGTCCGTGAGTTTCGCCGCCGCGAGCAGGAAATTCTCGACACCGCACTCAAGCTGTTCCTCGACCAGGGTGAAGACAGCGTCACCGTCGAGATGATTGCGGATGCCGTGGGTATCGGCAAAGGCACCATCTACAAGCACTTCAAGTCCAAGGCCGAGATCTACCTGCGCCTGATGCTCGACTACGAGCGCGACCTGAACGAGCTGCTGCACTCGGCCGATGTCGACAAGGACAAGGAAGCGCTGTCCCGCGCCTACTTCGAGTTCCGCATGCGTGACCCGCAGCGCTACCGCCTGTTCGACCGCCTGGAAGAAAAAGTGGTGAAGGGCCATCAGGTACCGGAAATGGTCGAGGAGTTGCACAAGATCCGTGCCTCGAACTTCGAACGCCTGACCCTGCTGATCAAGGGCCGCATCAGCGAAGGCAAGCTGGAAGACGTGCCGCCGTATTTCCACTACTGCGCCGCCTGGGCGTTGGTGCACGGCGCCGTGGCGCTGTACCACTCGCCGTTCTGGAGCAATGTGCTGGAAGACCAGGAAGGGTTCTTCCAGTTCCTGATGGATATCGGCGTGCGCATGGGCAACAAGCGCAAGCACAGCACCGATCTGCCGAACGCCGAAACGCCGGCCACTTGAATCATTCGCCAGCGTGATGGCGATATGATTTCCTGCCCAGCGCAGTAACCCAGGAATATACTCAGGCAAGGACTCTTGCTAAAACTTGATTTTTCAGTCAGGTTTTAGCGCGCCCCCACATTATCCTCTGCCGGAGTGATCCATGATCGTTGATCGTCAAGGCAGGCGATTCCGCAATTTGCGGATCAGCCTGACCTCAGCCTGCAATTACGCTTGTACCTACTGCGTGCCCAACGGCAAGCGGCTGGTGGCTGCGCAGGATGAACTGTCGGCCGAGGCGATGGCGCGGGGCGTCGAGTACCTGATCGAGGCGGCGGGCATCGAGCGCCTGCGTATTACCGGCGGTGAGCCGCTGGTCAGCCCCAAGCTGGAAGCTTTCATGGGCGCGGTGGGGCAGATGGGCTTGAGTGATATCAGCCTGACCACTAATGGCCAACTGCTCGCGCGCAAACTGCCGCTGCTGGTGGACGCCGGGATCCGCCGGATCAACGTGTCCCTCGACACCCTGGACGCCGATGCCTTCCGCAGCATCGCCCGTGGTGGCGACCTGGCTACCGTGCTCGACGGCATGGACCAGGCCAGCGCCGCCGGAATCAAGATCAAGGTCAACATGGTGCCGTTGCGTGGCCAAAACCTCGACCAGGTGATGCCGCTGCTCGACTACTGCCTGGAGCGTGGATACGAACTGCGCTTTATCGAACTGATGCGCATGGGCCACCTGGCCAGCGACTCCAACGCATTCCTCCAGCAATTCGTCAGCCTGCAGCAATTGCTCAGCCTGATCGGCGAGCAGCACGAATACCTGCAAGCCAACGCCCCGGTAGACGCCACCGCCGTGCGCTACGAAGTGCCCGGCAAGGGTTTCTTTGGCGTGATCGCCAATGAAAGCGTGCCGTTCTGCCGCACCTGCTCGCGCCTGCGCCTGTCGTCCACTGGCTGGTTGCATGGCTGCCTGTCGTCGAGCAACCGCCACTACGTCGGCGACCTGCTGGACAAACCCCGCCACCAGGCCCTGCCGGCCTTGCAGCGCTTGTTGGTCAAGGCCCTGGGCGACAAGCAGGAAGTCGCATTCTCCGGCGGCGCCACCATCATGAAGATCATCGGCGGCTAGTCCCGCAAGCTGGCGCAAAATCTGCATCTCGTGCCCATTCGCCGGTTTTCCGTCACCGGCCTCTGGAGAATTAGGATGCGTAGTCTGGTTTTGGTGCTGGCGTCACTCGCGCTGGGTGGCTGCATGACCGTCAGTGATATGGCCGAAGGCACGCGCTATCAGATGAGCGATGCCGGGCTGCTGGACCACAGCGATACCCGCCGCGTCAATTCGATCCGCATACAGCCGGACTCCTTTGTGTTTATCGCCCAAGGCGCGTTCACCCCGCCAGGCAGTGCCTATCCACGGCCTAACATCGTGGCCGAGGAAGCCTTCAACGGGTTTGTCGAATACTTCCCGATGGTCCGCCGCGCCCGCAAGCCGGAAGGCCTGGAACAAGCGATGTCTGAAGCCCGCGCGGCCGGCGCGCATTACCTGTTGTACTGCCGCTTCGCCCAGGCGGATGACCGTATCGGCAACGCCGATGAATGGTCCGACCAGGAGGCGGTGGATCGCCTGGGCCTCGACACCGGGACCATTCAGGTGATGTTGATCGAGACCAGCACCCAGTATTTGATTGATACTGTGCGGATTCGCAGTCGTGGCGGTTTACTGACGTTCCACGACAACAAGCCTGAAGATCTGATCGGCAAGCCCCTGGCGCAGTACGCGCGCAGCCTGTTGGGCATGAGCGATCAGTAAGTCACAAGGAGAGCTGCATGACCGACTCGGCCAAGGCCAACGACCTGTTGGCGCAATTGCCCAAGGGCAAGGGGCCCGCACCGGTGCATCTGTGGAACCCGGCGTTTTGCGGCGATATCGACATGCGCATCGCCCGCGACGGCACCTGGTTCTACATGGGCACCCCGATCGGCCGCAAGCCGATGGTCAAGCTGTTCTCCAATATCATCCGCCGCGATGGCGATGATTACTTTTTGATCACTCCAGTGGAAAAGGTCGGGATCAAGGTCGATGACGCGCCCTTCGTCGCCGTTACCCTGGAAGTCGAAGGGCAGGGCGAAAGCCAGGTGTTGCGCTTTACCACCAACGTGGATGAACAGGTGGAGGCCGATATCGAGCACCCGCTGCGGGTGGTGATCGACCCGGACACCCAGGAACCCTCGCCGTACCTGCGGGTGCGCACCAACCTCGAAGCCCTGGTTCACCGCAACGCGTTCTACCAATTGGTGGAGTTGGCGGTAACCCGTCCGATCAACGGTAAGAACTGGCTTGGCGTCTGGAGCGGCGGGGTATTTTTCCCCATCGGCCTGGAGCCCTGAGGCTGATTTTTCCCTTTCCCTGAAATAATTCGCTTGCTGTAGCCGGGCGCTTTCGGTTATCAATTTGTACATGATTAGACATGTCCGATTTGATAAGAAAAAACGCGTCGTCGACGAGCTGATCCGCCGGATTGAGGGCGGAGTGATGGCCGACGGCGTCCTGCTGCCGGGTGAGCACCAGTTGGCGGAAGAGTTTTCCGTCAGCCGCGGCACCCTGCGTGAAGCCCTGGCTGAGCTCAAGCGCCGCAGCTACATCGCCACCCAGAGCGGTGTCGGCTCCATCGTCACCTTCGACGGCATGGTGCTGGACCAGCGCAGCGGCTGGGCCCAAGCCCTGGCCGACACTGGTGCGGTGGTGACCTCGGAAATCCTGCGCCTGGAAACGGTCACTCGCCCGGACCTGCTCAGCAGCCACGGTACCGACCAATTCGTCGCCCTCGACCGCCGCCGTCGCGCCGCCGACGGCACGTTCGTATCCCTGGAACGCTCGCTGATGCCCGCTTCCGGCGGCCTCGAAAGCCTGCCCCAAGTCGGCCTGATCGATAACTCCCTGACCATCACCCTGGCCGCCTACGGTTACGTCGGCGCCACCGGCAATCAGTGGATCGGTGCCGAACCCTTGAGCGAGGAAGACGCCCGGTTGCTCGATCGCCCGGTGGGCACCGTGTTCCTCAAGGCCCTGCGCACCACCTACGACCGCCAGGACCGCTTCATGGAATCCGTCGAAAGCCTGCTCGACCCGCTGCACTTTCGCCTGCACCTTCAATTTGGAACACCCACATGACTGCCACTACCCGCGCCCTCGGCGCCTTCTACGGCCTGGCCCTGGGCGATGCGTTGGGCATGCCCACCCAGTCCCTGAGCCGCGAGCAGGTCAAGGCGCGTTTCGGTGCGATCACCGCCCTGGAAGATGCCGACGCCGATCAGCCGATCGCGCCGAACATGCCCAAGGGCTCGATCACCGATGACACCGAACAGGCGATCCTTGTCGGCCAGTTGCTGGTGGACGGGCAGGGCAAGATTGAACCTGCTGAACTGGCCCAACGCCTGATCGACTGGGAAGCCGTGATGCGCGCCAAGGGCTCGCAGGACTTGCTCGGCCCGTCCACCAAGCGTGCGATCGACATGATCCTGGCCGGCCATACCCCGGAAGAGTCCGGGCGCTACGGCACCACCAACGGCGCCGCCATGCGCATCACCCCGGTGGGCATTGCGGCCGACGTCAACGACCCGGCGCAGTTTATCCAGGCGGTGATCCAGGCCTGCCAGGTCACCCACAACACCAACCTGGGCATCTCCAGTGCTGCGGCGGTGGCGGCGGTGGTGTCTGCCGGGATCAACGGTGTCGACCTGGGCGAGGCGCTGAACATCGGCACCCAGATCGCCCAACAGGCGGAAAATCATGGCCACTGGATTGCCGGTGGGCGTATCGCCACACGCATCAGTTGGGCCCGCACCTTGAGCGTCGACAGCGGCGACAAGGCCCTGTTTACCGACCTGCTCTACGAATTGATCGGCACCTCCGTGGCGTCCCAGGAATCGGTGGTGGTGTCGTTTGCCCTCGCGCAGCAGGTCGCGGTGGGTGAAGTGAACGCCTTCGAAGCCCTGTGCATGGCCGCCAGCCTTGGCGGCGACACCGACACCATCGCCGCGATTCTCGGCGCGATGCTCGGTGCGTGCCTGGGGATGCAGTGCTGGCCGGAGGCGATGATCGAACAGGTCAAACGCGTCAATGGCCTGGACCTGGAGCCGCTGGTCCAGGGGCTGCTCGATCTGCGCTGAGCACCGCAGATCAAAAAATGTAGGAGCTGGCTTGCCTGCGATAGCGGTCGATCAGTTGATGAATCATCGACTGACACCACGCTATCGCAGGCAAGCCAGCTCCCACATTGATCGCACCGAGTCAGGAAGACCGGAACAAAGATTCAACTTGCCAACCTGCCACAACCACAAAAAAACAGGCATCAGGAGCACCCCACCATGAGTACGTCCTCTTCCGGCCAAAGCGCCGGGCAATTGGAAACACGCGGCATCGAGCCGGTCCCGGAAGGCGAGTGCAACGGCCATCCGCTGCAACTGTTCTGGGTCTGGTTTGCGGCCAACATCAGCATCCTCGGCTTGCCCTTGGGCGCGACCCTCGTGGCGTTTCGCGGCCTGGCAATCTGGCAGGCGATCATCGTTGCGGTCCTCGGCGCCGCCGGTTCATTTGCGGTGGTCGGCATCATCTCCATCGCCGGCCGTCGTGGTCGTGCCCCGAGCCTGACCCTGTCCCGGGCGATCTTCGGCGTACGCGGCAATATCGGGCCAACGCTGGTGTCGCTGATGTCGCGCCTCGGCTGGGAAACCGTCAACACCACCACCGCCGCGTTCGTGCTGCTGTCGTTGTGCTCGATCCTGTTCAACTCGCCGGTTGCGGCCAAAAGCGCGCCGGTACTGACCCTGCTGTTCATCGGCATCTTCGTGCTGCTGACCCTCGCCGTCTCCGGCCTGGGCCATGCCACCTTGCTGGTGATCCAGAAGTGGGCCACCTACGTGTTCGGCGCGCTGAATATCCTGGTGGGCGGTTTCCTTTGCGCCACCATCGACTGGAGCGCGGTGTTCAACGCCACGCCTGCACCGTTGAGCGCGATGATCATCGGCGTCGGCACCATGGCCGCCGGTACCGGTATCGGCTGGGCCAACGCCGGCGCGGATATGTCGCGCTACCAGCATCGCAGCGTCAAGGCCGTGCGCCTGGTGGCGTCGGCGGCCTTTGGTGCGGGGATTCCGCTGGTGCTGTTGATCACCCTCGGCGGCCTGTTGTCCGTGGGCAACAACGACCTGGCGTCGGCCACTGACCCGATTATCGCGATCCGCGACATGCTGCCGACCTGGATGGCGGTGCCGTACCTGATCACCGCGTTTGGCGGGCTGCTGCTGTCGAATAACCTGTCGGTGTACTCGGCAGGCCTCACCACCTTGACCCTCGGCTTGAAGGTCAAGCGCGTGCACGCGGTGATCGTCGACATCGTCGCGATCTTCGCCGGTTCGATCTACTTCATGCTGATCGCCGACAGCTTCTACGGCCCGTTCATCACCTTCATCTCGTTGCTGGCCGTGCCGATCACCGCTTGGGTCGGGATCTTCGTGGTCGACCTGATTCATCGCCACTACTACAGCCCCAAAGACCTGCTCGACGTGACGCCAAGCAGTGCCTACTGGTACCGCGGCGGGGTTGAGTGGCGTGCATTTGGCGCCTGGGCGATTGCGATTGTGCTGGGCTTCAGCTTCACCACCATCGGCACCACGGCCGAGAACATCTGGTTCGCCGGGCCGCTGTCCGATTCGTGGCTGGGCCACAACGGCCTGGGCTGGATCGTCACCTTCCTGGTGGCCGGCGGGATTTATGCGGTACTGGGTGGCGCGGCTGATCGTCGCCCGGCTTTGGTAGAGAGCGCTAATGTCTAGATTGCTGCACAGCGGTCAGGTCATCGTTGACCTGGTCATGTCCCTCGACACGTTGCCCGCCACTGGCGGCGATGTATTGGCCAATTCCGCCAGCTTCGAAGCCGGCGGCGGCTTCAACGTGATGGCCGCCGCCCGGCGCAACGGCTTGCCGGTGGTCTACCTGGGCCGCCATGGCACCGGCCGCTTCGGCGACCTGGCCCGTGCGGCGATGCAGGCCGAGGGCATTGAAATGGCCCTGGCCGCCAGCGACGACAAGGACACCGGCCTGTGCGTGTCCCTGACCGAAGCCACCACCGAGCGCACCTTCATTTCCCATATCGGCGCCGAAGGCGACTTGCTGGCGCAAGACCTGGCCAATGCCGTGCCCCGTGCCGACGACTATGTGTACGTCAGTGGTTACAGCCTGCTGCTGGAGGGCAAGGCCAAGGCGTTGCTCGACTGGCTGTTGGCGTTGCCGAGGGCGATCACAGTAGTGTTCGACCCGGGCCCATTGGTGAAGGCGCCGGACTCGGCCTTGATGGTCGCCCTGTTGCCGCGCATCGATATCTGGACCAGCAACGGCCCGGAAGCTTTGGCGTTTACCGGCGCCAGCGATCTGGCCGGCGCCTTGCTCAAACTCAACGGGCATCTGCCCGCCGAGACCTTGCTGGTGGTGCGCGACGGGCCGAATGGCTGCTGGGTCAGCCGTCACGGCCAGGCCGAGCATGTGCCGGGTTTCAAGGTCAAGGCAGTGGACAGCAACGGTGCGGGCGATGCCCATGCCGGGGTGTTTATCGCGGGCCTGGCCAACGGCCTGGCACCGGCGGCTGCGGCACGTCGCGCGAATGCGGCGGCAGCACTGGCGGTCACGCGCTGGGGCCCGGCCACCTCACCGGGCACGGCGGAAGTGGACGCGTTGTTGAGTGCGGGCTGATTCGGCAGAATAGCCGGCATTGAGCACGGAGCGACGCCATGACCCAGAACATCTACGACACCGAGGTTTTCTTCGAGGGCTACAGCAAGATGGGCCGCTCGGTGGAAGGCCTCGCCGGCGCCCCGGAGTGGCCGGCGTTGCAGGCCATGCTGCCGCCGATGTCGGGGCTGAACGTGGTGGACCTGGGTTGCGGCTACGGTTGGTTCAGTCGCTGGGCCCGGGAGCAGGGCGCCGAGCAGGTGTTGGGGCTGGACGTGTCCCACAAGATGCTGGCGCGGGCGAAGGAGATGACGTCCTCTTCGGGCATCACTTACGCCATTGCCGACCTTGAGCAACTTGAGCTTCCCACCGCCACTTTCGACCTGGCCTACAGCTCGCTGGCCTTCCATTACATCGTCGATCTCAAAGGCCTGTTCGCGCGTATCCATCAAGCGCTGGTGCCGGGCGGGCGGTTGGTGTTTTCCATCGAGCACCCGATCTTCATGGCGCCCCGGCAACCGGGTTGGCTGATTGATGAGCAAGGGCGCAAGAGCTGGCCGGTGGACAGTTACCAGCTGGAAGGACCACGGGTGACCAACTGGTTGGCGGATGGCGTGATCAAGCAACATCGCACCTTGGGCACGTTGCTGACGTTGTTTATCGAGGCGGGTTTTACTTTGAGCCATGTCGACGAGTGGGGCCCGAGCGAGGCGGACCTGAAGGCCCGCCCGGCACTGGCCGAAGAACTGGAACGGCCGATGATGCTATTGGTCGCCGCTCACCGCTGACACCGCTATTGGCCTGCTTCGCTTTCCAGCTTGCGGGCCGCTTCCACGCCGGACGCAGTGAGCTTGATCGGCAGGTTCAGCGCATGTTCCCCGGCATCGTTGCAGGTCACATGGCCTTCCTTGATCCACCCGCGGTCCTGCAAGGTGGCCAGGGCGCTGGCCACCACTTTTTCACCTCGGTAGTTGTCCAGCACTTCCTTGCCCAGCCCACTGGGATGGGCGTGGAGCAGGCGGGTGAGGACTTCTTTTTCGAGATTGTGATCGACGTTCATGCATACCTCTTCACTGGGAAATGGTTGGGTGTTCGTCTTTGCTGCGCGTTAAGGCGCTGGCTGTTTTGGCGCGCCGGGGATGTTTGAGTCATCACCTTTGTTGATCGATGGTGAAGTGGCGCCCGGGCCCATTTTGCCGTTAGGCACCGCACCGCTGTTGCGATTGGTATCGTTGCCTTGGGTGTGCGGGTCTTTGCTGTTGTCGATGATGGCGCCGCCGTTGGTGTCCATGCCGGTGCCCATCGAGTCCTTCGACTCCTGGGTGGCCGGGTTGGGCGGGCTGCCGACCGGGTCTGTCGGGCCAGTGCTGGAACCTGTGGAGGCGGCAAAGCTGCTCAGCGAAACCGCAGACAGCAAACCGGTGAGGGCGAGGGCGGCAAATTTGGAAGTCGTCATGATGGTGTCTCCATATGATTAATGTCCTTACCTGATATTGGTCCGCCCCTGTTTGCGATTCGTGCCTCGATACCGACGAACGGTCTTAGGTCGCTTGTAAGATTTTGTGTGATGCGATTCGACGCCAGATCAAGCGCGCCACCGTGATCAACCAGTTGAGCGACGCCACGGCCAGCACGCTCATCAACAGGGTCGGCATGCCGTATTCGACGATGACCTTGCCCGCCAGCAACGGGAAACCGAACACCCCGATAAAGTACGCCAGGCTGAACAACAGCAACGCCTGGGACGTAGTGCCGGCAGGTGCCTCGTTGGCCGCCAACCCGTTGATCACCGAATACGTCAGGCCATAACCCACGCCCAGGGTGACCGCCGCCAGCAGGTAGCTGAAGTTGCCACTGACCTTGAACCCGAACAGGAAAATCGACACCAGCATCAACCCGGACAACACACACGCCGCCCAATACGGATCACGCCTGACCACGATGCTGGCGATCAGCAGGCGGCTGGTAATCGCCGCGCTCATGAAGCCCAGGAAGAACAGCGAATAGTCCAGCCCGTGCAGCGCCGCGTAGCTGGTCTGGAAACTCGACAACCCGCCAAACACACAACCGCCGAGGCCCACCATGATGATCGCGAACACCGCCCTGGACGACAGCACCTTGCGCGTGGCCGACCACGAAATCTTCGACACCGGCGCAGTGTGCTGACTGAGTGCCGCACCCAGCCGCCAGAAAATCACCACACCCACCAGGCTCGCCAGCGCTGCGATGTGGAACGCCGCCGTCAGCGAGAAATCCAGGGCACTGGCCGCCCGCCCCAGCAGCGGCCCGGAGCCGATCCCGGTCATCATGCTGCCCGACAGCAGGGCGAAATACCTGGCCCGTTGCGCCGGCTCCACCAGCATCGCCACGATGATCGGCCCCAGTGTGTAGAACACGCCCCAGCCCAAGCCCAGCGACAAGCCAAAAAACATCAGCCCTTCGCCAAACCCCGGCGCCAATGCAAAGCCCAGGCACGCCACCACCAGCAATATGCCGAGGAGGGCGATCGAGCGGGCAGCCCCCAGCATGTCCGCCAGATGGCCGGAAACCAGCACCGCTACAAAGGTGCTGAGCATCGCCATGGAGATCACGCTGCCGGCGTCGTGTTCGTTGCCGCCACGGGCATGGATCAGCAGCGACAGCAAGAATGTCGAACCATATGACAAGGAAAGCAGGTAACTGGCGAGGCAGAAAAGGGCGAACAGTTTCCCGCCAACCGCAGGGGAGGAGTGCATGAAGAGGCCTTGCGTCTGTTGGATTTATGGCCAACTTTTTACCATGCACAGCCCGAGGGTTTGTTCTGTGGTTAGCGGTTCTTGCATTAGCTCGCAGCGGAGTATGGCGTGCCGATTTCTTCGATGAACAGGTCCATGAATCCCTTCAGCCGCTCATGCCGGATCAGCGCCAGGCGTTGCCCGGTCGGCGTCTGAAATCCGTCCGCCAGATGCAGAAGCTTGGTCTGGAAATGGTCGAGGCAAAAGCGTTTGTCGTCGTACTCGCGGTGCCGTGCCGTTGGGTCTGCCGGGTCATACAGCCCGCTGCCCATGCGCCCGGCGATGTAAAACGTGCGGGCCACGCCGATCATGCCGAGGGAATCCAAACGGTCGGCGTCCTGCACAATCTTCGCCTCAAGGGTCAGCGGCGTCAGGCCCGCCGAAAAGCTGTGAGTCTCGATGGCGTGGGTCACCGCAGCAATCGTCTCGGGCTGCCATCCCAGCCCCTGCAAAATTTCACCGGCCTTGTCCGCCGCCAGTTTCGATGCCTTGGACCGCAACGGCGAATTCTTCTCCACCGCCACGCAGTCATGCAGCAGCACCGCGGCCAGCAGCACTTCAAGTTCGCCGCCTTCCTCGGTCTGGATCGAGCGCACGTTGTGCCACACCCGCTGCAAGTGTGACAGGTCGTGGGCGCCGTCTTCCGAAGGCTCAAGGGCGTGGGGCAATAAAGTCGCGGCGAGGTCGGTCAGTGGCGTGAAGGGCATGGGGATTCTCAATGGTCGATAGCCTGCAGGTTAGCCGCGAAGCAAATTGCACTGCAATCGGTCATTAAACCGCCTTAGTATGTGTGCTCTTTTCCCTGACAAGGCCAGTCCATGACCATCGAGATTCGCCCCGCCGTGCCCAGCGATGCTGCGCAGATCCTGACCTTCATCACCGAGCTGGCCGACTACGAGAAAGCCCGTCACGAAGTGATTGCCAGCGTGGTGGACATCGAGCGCAGCCTGTTCAGCGAAGGCGCCACCGCCCATGGCCTGATCTGCCTGCGGGATGGTTTGCCGATCGGCTTTGCGGTGTTCTTTTTCAGCTACTCCACGTGGCTCGGCAGCAACTGCCTGTACCTTGAAGACCTGTACATCAACCCCGAACAACGCGGCGGCGGGGCGGGCAAGAAATTGCTGCGCCACCTGGCGAAAATCGCCTGCGACAACGGCTGTGGGCGTTTCGAGTGGAGTGTGCTGGACTGGAACGAACCGGCCATCGCGTTCTACAAATCCATCGGTGCCCAGCCCCAGGAAGAGTGGGTGCGCTACCGTATGGAAGGCGACGCCTTGCGGGATTTCGCGCAGGGTTAAACGCGCCTGAAGAACCGGCTATCTCAGCCGGTTTTTTTATGATTTTGCTCACTATATGGGATGATAATTTATATATTGAGATATTCGGGTTTCTGGGTTTATAGTCTTCTGCATCAGCACTCACTACCAAAAACAAAACAGGTGAAGCGATGCAGGCACAACCGTTGTCGTTACCCCCGGTGCCCGAGCCGACTTACGGCGAGCGACTGAAGAACAAGGTCGTGGTCATCACCGGCGCTGCACAAGGCATTGGCGAGGCCATCGTGGCTTGCTTCCAGGCGCAGCAGGCGCGGCTGGTGATCGGTGATATCCAGGCTGAAAAGGTCGAGCAAGTCGCCGCCCATTGGCGCGAACGCGGCGCCGAGATCTACGCGCAACCCGTCGACATCACCTCCAAGGATCAATGGCGTGCCCTGGTGGACGTGGCCATCGAACGTTTTGGCCGTGTCGATGTGCTGGTCAACTGCGCCGGCGTCAACGTGTTCCGCGACCCGCTGGAAATGACCGACGAAGACTGGCGCCGCTGCTTCGCCATCGACCTCGACGGCGCCTGGTACGGCTGCCGCACCGTGTTGCCGCACATGATCGAGCAGGGCATCGGCAACATCATCAACATCGCCTCCACCCATTCCAGCCACATCATTCCCGGCTGCTTCCCGTACCCGGTGGCCAAGCACGGCCTGCTCGGCCTGACCCGCGCACTCGGCATCGAATACGCGCCCAAGGGCATCCGCGTGAATGCCATCGCGCCGGGCTATATCGAAACCCAACTCAACGTCGATTACTGGAACGGCTTTGCCGACCCCCACGCCGAGCGTCAGCGCGCCTTCGATTTGCACCCGCCCAAACGCATCGGCCAGCCGATTGAAGTGGCAATGACGGCCCTGTTTCTGGCGACCGACGAGGCGCCCTTTATCAATGCCACCTGCCTGATGATCGATGGCGGGCGGTCGGTGATGTACCACGATTAAAACTTTTCCAAATAACAAGAAGAGGTGGTTCATGTTCAAGAAGACACTAGGCACCCTGGCACTCACGATGGCACTCAGCGGCCTGGCTTCTGCCGAAGAAGTGAAGATCGGCTTCCTGGTCAAGCAAGCCGAAGAACCCTGGTTCCAGACCGAATGGGCCTTCGCTGAAAAAGCCGGCAAGGACCATGGTTTCACCGTGATCAAGATCGCCGTGCCCGACGGTGAGAAAACCCTTTCCGCCATCGACACCCTGGCCGCCAACGGCGCCAAGGGTTTTGTGATCTGCCCGCCGGACGTGTCCCTCGGCCCGGCAATCATGGCCAAGGCCAAGCTCAATAACCTGAAAGTGCTGGCGGTGGACGACCGCTTCGTCGACGCCAAGGGCAAGCCCATGGAAGACGTGCCTTACGTCGGCCTGGACGCCTACAAGATCGGCCAGAAACAAGGCGAAGCCATGGCCACCGAAGCCAAGCATCGCAACTGGGACTGGAAGGACACCTACGCCGTCATCAATACCTTTGACGAACTGGAAACCGGCAAGAAACGCACCGACGGTTCGGTAGAGGGCCTCAAGGCCGCCGGCCTGCCGGTGGACCATATCCTGTTCACCGCACAGAAAACCCTCGACGTGCCGGGCGCCATGGACTCCACCAACTCGGCCCTGGTGAAGCTGCCCAGCGGCGCGAAAAACCTGCTGATCGGCGGCATGAACGACAGCACCGTACTGGGCGGCGTGCGCGCCACCGAAAGCGCCGGCTTCAAGGCGCCGAATGTGATCGGCGTGGGCATCAACGGCACTGACGCTATCGAAGAGCTGAAAAAATCCGACACCGGTTTCTACGGCTCGATGCTGCTCAGCCCCGACGCCTCCGGCTATAAAACCGCCACGGCGATGTACGAGTGGGTCACCAAGGGCACGGAGCCGGCCAAGTTCACCGCACTGGATAACGTCACCCTGATCACCCGCGCCAACTTCAAGGAAGAGTTGAGCAAGATTGGTCTGTGGAAATGAACAGCGAAGCCCTGCGGTTTAACGGCATCGGCAAGGAGTTTCCCGGGGTGAAAGCCCTGGCGCAGATCAGCTTTGAAGCGCGGCCCCATTCGGTGCATGCGCTGATGGGCGAGAACGGCGCGGGCAAGTCGACCTTGCTGAAAATCCTCGGCGGTTTTTATCCGCCCAACAGCGGCAGTTTGCAGTTGGGCGAGCGCAGCGTGAGTTTCAAATCGGCGGCCGACAGCATCGCCAGCGGCATCGCGGTGATTCACCAGGAGCTGCAACTGGTGCCGGAAATGACCGTCGCCGAGAACCTGCTGCTGGGGCATATGCCATCGCGCTTTGGCGTGGTCAATCGCGGCGCGATGGTGCGCAAGGCACGGGAATTGCTCAAGGGCCTGGCGGATGAAATCGATCCGAACATGCGCCTGGGCAGCCTGTCCCTCGGCCAGCGGCAACTGGTGGAAATCGCCAAGGCCATGTCGCGCAACGCGCATGTGATTGCCTTCGACGAACCCACCAGCAGCCTCTCGGCCCGTGAGATCGAGCGGCTGATGGTGATCATCGCAAGGCTGCGGGATGAAGGCCGGGTGATCCTCTATGTGTCGCATCGTATGGAAGAAGTGTTCCGGATTTGCGATGCGGTGACGGTGTTCAAGGACGGGCGCTTTGTGCGCACGTTCGAAGACATGGCGCAGTTGAACGTCGACCAGTTGGTCAACTGCATGGTCGGGCGCGACATCCAGGACATCTACAACTACCGGCCTCGCGAGCACTTCGGCGAAGCGCTGCGGGTGGAAGGTTTGCTCGGGCCGGGGTTGCAGGAACCGGTGAGCCTGCAGGTGAACAAGGGCGAGATCCTTGGGCTGTTCGGCCTGGTCGGGGCAGGGCGTACGGAGCTGTTGCGCCTGCTGGCCGGGCTGTCCCGCAGTACCCAGGGTGCGCTGGTGTTGCATGGTGAAGCGCAGACGTTCAAGTCGCCGCGGGATGCGATTGCAGCGGGTGTGCTGCTGTGCCCCGAGGACCGTAAGAAGGAAGGCATCGTGCCCCGCGCCAGTGTCGCGGAGAACATCAACATCAGTGCGCGCCGTGACCATGCCCGCTTCGGGTGGCTGATCCAGGGCGGCTGGGAGCGTGCCAACGCCCAGCGACAGATCAGCGCGCTGAACGTGCGTACGCCGTCTGCCGACCAACCGATTCTGTTCCTGTCGGGCGGCAACCAGCAGAAGGCGATTCTGGGACGTTGGTTGTCGATGCCGATGAAAGTCTTGCTGCTGGACGAACCGACGCGCGGCATCGATATCGGTGCCAAGTCGGAGATCTACCAGATCATCCACAACCTGGCGGCCAGTGGCATTGCGGTGATCGTAGTGTCCAGCGACCTGATGGAAGTGATGGGCATTTCCGACCGCATCCTGGTGATGAGCGAAGGCGCCCTGACAGGCGAATTGACCCGCGATCAAGCGGACGAAGCACGGCTGCTGCAACTGGCTCTTCCGCGTACGCGGGACTGAAGAATACGAGAGGTAGGTATGTCACAGGCAAAAACCGCGAAAGGCTTCTGGCCGGGCTTCAACCAGCGCAAGTTTCTCGATGATTGGGTCATGCTGCTGGCGGCCTTGAGCATCTTTGTGCTCAGTGCCATTTTCATCGACAACTTCCTTTCGCCGCTGAACATGCGCGGCCTCGGGCTGGCGATTTCCACCGTGGGCATTGCGGCCTGCACCATGCTGTTTTGCCTGGCATCGGGGCACTTCGACTTGTCGGTGGGCTCGGTGATCGCCTGTTCGGGCGTGGTGGCGGGGATCGTGATCCGCGACACCGACAGCGTGTTTTTCGGCGTGTCGGCGGCGTTGGCCATGGGCCTGGTGGTGGGGCTGATCAACGGCATCGTGATCGCCAAGCTGCGGATCAACGCGTTGATTGCGACGCTGGCGACGATGCAGATCGTGCGCGGGCTGGCGTATATCTTTTCCAACGGCAAGGCGGTGGGCGTGATGGACGAAGGCTTCTTCGTCTTCGGCAACGGCCAGCTGTTTGGCGTGCCGGTGCCGATCATCATCACCGTGCTGTGCTTTGTGTTTTTTGGCTGGCTGCTGAACTACACCACCTACGGGCGCAACACCATGGCCATTGGCGGCAACCAGGAAGCCGCGTTGTTGGCCGGGGTGAACGTTGACCGCACCAAGATCATCATCTTCGCCGTGCATGGGGTGATCGGGGCGTTGGCCGGGGTGATCCTGGCGTCGCGGATGACCTCGGGGCAACCGATGATTGGCCAGGGGTTCGAGCTGACGGTGATCTCGGCGTGCGTGCTGGGCGGGGTGTCGCTGAGCGGCGGGATCGGGATGATCCGGCATGTGATTGCCGGGGTGCTGATTCTGGCGATCATCGAAAACGCGATGAACCTGAAGAACATCGACACCTTCTACCAATACGTGATTCGCGGCTCGATCCTGTTGCTGGCGGTGATTATCGACCGCATGAAACAACGCTGACTTCGGGAGTGATAAAGCTTGCTGTGGCGAGGGAGCTTGCTCCCGCTGGGCTGCGTAGCAGCCCCAATACCAAACACCTCACCCATCCAGGCAAAACGCGGTCGCCTGTTTCAGGGCCGCTTCGCGCCCCAGCGGGAGCAAGCTCCCTCGCCACAACAGTCGCGACCGACCATAATGCTCGCCGTTTTCGTACTTCCCAATAGGCCCGATATGCAGGAAAACGCCCAAACTCCCGTCAAAGAAGCCACGCCCACCGGCACCCAGACCCTGCTGCGTGGCCTGGGTGTGGTGCAGGCCGTGGCGGCTGGCGCGCGGGATCTCAAGGAGATTGCCAAGCGCATCGGCACCACCCGCAGCACCACCCACCGCCTGGCCAGTTGCCTGGTGGAAGAACGCTACCTGCGCGTGGTGCCGCAAGTTGGCTACCTGCTGGGCCCCAAGCTGATCGAGCTGGGTTTCCAGGCCCGTGAAGAGTTGCCTTTGGTAAGCCTCGCGGTGCCGTATCTGGACGAGTTGTCGGCGTTGACCGGCGATACCATCCACCTGGCTATTCGCGAATACGACGATGTGCTCTACCTGCACAAGAACCCAGGCCGCAACGGCCCGGAAATGCGCTCGCGGGTAGGCCATCGCATGCCGCTGGCGCGCACGGGGATCGGCAAGGCGTTGCTGTTGGATGACAGCGTGGAAGAGTGGCAGCGCCTGTATCAGGTCAGCCTGCCCACGGGCGGCAAGAACCTGCAGTGGCCGCAGCACCCCGAGCAATCCTGGGCGCAGTTTGAACAGCGCATGCAGGAATACGTGGCGGGCGGTTATGCGTTCGATCTGGAAGACAACGAACCGTCGATCCGTTGTGTCGCGGCACCGGTGCGCGATGCCAGCCGGCGAATCGTCGCCGGCATCAGCATCGCCAGTACCGTGCCCTACATGCCACTGGAAAAAATGGCCGAGCTGATCCCTGTGATCAAACAGGTCGCAGCGCGGCTGTCAGCGGAGTTGGGCGCGAAGGCCTGATCTTCCCCCCCCCCGTAGCAGCTGTCGAGCCTTGGCGAGGCTGCGTCTGCGGTGTATCAGGTACACCGCGAACGCAGCCTCGCCAAGGCTCGACAGCTGCTACGGGGCGGGGGCGGCGGCGGGGGCGGTTTGTCAGGCCTTCAAGGTCGCCATGTCGATCACGAAGCGGTACTTCACATCACCGGCAATCATGCGGGTGTAGGCTTCGTTGATCTGGCGGATGTCGAGCATTTCGATGTCGCAGGTGATGCCGTGCTCGGCGCAGAAATCCAGGACTTCCTGGGTTTCGGCAATGCCACCGATCAACGAACCGGCCAGTACCTTGCGGCCCAGCACCAGCTTGGCGGCGTTGACGGGCGGGTCTACCGGCTCGATCAAACCCACCAGGATATGCACGCCGTCAAAGCGCAGCACGTCGAGGTACGGGTTCAAGTCGTGCTGCACCGGAATGGTGTCCAGCAGGAAATCGAAGTGCCCGGCAGCGGCTTTCATCTGGGCCTCGTCGGTGGACACGATCACGTGATCGGCGCCCTGGCGACGGCCTTCTTCAGCCTTGCTCGCGGAGCGGGTGAACAGCGTCACTTCCGCGCCTATGGCCTTGGCGAACTTGATGCCCATGTGGCCCAGGCCGCCCATGCCCAGCACCCCAACTTTGTCGCCGGCCTTCACGCCGTAGTGCTTGAGCGGCGAGTAGGTGGTGATGCCGGCGCAAAGGATCGGCGCGGCGCTGGCCAGGTCGAGCTTGGCCGGGATCTTCACCACGAAGTGCTCGCTGACCACGATGCTGTCGGAGTAGCCGCCCATGGTGTTGCTGCCATCGACCCGGTCCGGGGTGGCGTAGGTCATGGTCGGGCCTTCGAGGCAGTATTGCTCAAGATCCGCGTGGCAGGCGTCGCAATGACGGCAGGAGTCGACCATGCAGCCAACGCCCACCAGGTCGCCGATTCTATGCGCGGTGACATTGGCGCCGACGGCGGTGACTTTGCCGACGATCTCGTGGCCCGGCATCAGCGGGTACACGGCGATGCCCCATTCGTTGCGGGCCTGGTGGATATCGGAGTGGCAGACGCCGCAGTAGAGGATTTCGATCGCCACGTCATCGGCGCGCGGGCTGCGGCGTTCGAAGGACATGGGGGCGAGGGGAGTGGTGGCCGATTGAGCGGCGTAACCGATAGCGGTGTACATGCAGAAACCTCGCAGGAGCAGTGACAGGTGAGGTGGCGCATTCTCCGCGCCGTGCCTGGGGGCGGCCATGGCGATTGCTCCGAGTCTCATGCCTATTCGTCCGGGAGTGCCCCCGGATTGGATCACTGTGGCGCCAGACCTGCGATGATGGTCACATCCCCTTTTCCGCGAAGTTTTTGCCATGCTGTTGACCCGCCATGTCGACGCCAATGCCGCGTTGGTTGCCCTGATCGAACCGTTGACGCCCCGCGATGGTTTCTCGCCCACGAACCTGCCCGGCGTGCAGGTATTGCGCGCCAGTTGCGACGTGGCGCGCGGCCCGCAGATTTATGAGCCGAGCCTGATGATCGTGGCCCAGGGCAGCAAGGTCGCCTACCTGGGCCCGCGTACCCTGGAATATGGCGCCGGGCATTACCTGATCCAGGCGATGCCGGTGCCGTTCGAATGCGAGACCTTTGCCATGCCCAATGCGCCGCTGTTGGGCGTGACGGTGGGGATTGACCGGGTGGTGCTCGGCGAATTGGTGATGGCGATGGGCATTCAGAGCGGGCCACCGCCGGCGGCGCAGACGTTGGAGTCCATGAGTTCGGTGGTGCTGGATGACGCGATGCGTGGCTGTGTCGAACGGCTGTTGCAGTGCCTGCACGATCCGCTGGAGAGTCGGATCATGGGCCCGGCGCGGGTGCGGGAATTGTTGTTCACCGCGTTGCGCGGGCCACAGGCGGATGTGCTGCGGGCGCTGGTGGAGCAGCAGGGGCAGTTTTCCCGGGTGGCGACGTCGTTGAACCACCTGCATGCGCATTACGCCGAGCCGCTGAACATCGAGACGCTGGCGGGTTATGCGCACATGAGTGCTTCGACTTTTCATGAGCACTTCAAGCGCTGCACGCTGTTGTCGCCGGTGCAGTACCTCAAGCGGTTGCGGTTGCTCAAGGCCCAGCAGTTGCTGCTGGTGGAAGGCATGGGCGTGGCGCAGGCGGCGCACAGCGTGGGGTATCAGAGCACGTCGCAGTTCAGCCGGGAATACAAGCGCTACTTCGAGCGCAGCCCCGGGGATGAGCGGGCGGCATAACTCTTGTTGATTCCCGTAGCAGCTGTCGAGCCTTAGCGAGGCTGCGTCAGCCGCGACTCGGTTCCAGATCAGTGGCGCGCCCGACGCAGCCTCGCCGGGGCTCGACAGCTGCTACGAACAATGGGCCACAAAAAAGGCCCCCATTCGGGAGCCTTTTGTTCAAGCCAATACCTTACATATTCGGGTAAGTCGGCCCACCCGCACCTTCCGGTGTCACCCAGGTGATGTTCTGCGAAGGGTCCTTGATGTCACAGGTCTTGCAGTGCACGCAGTTCTGGGCGTTGATCTGGAAGCGCTTCTCGCCGTCTTCCTTGGTGATCACTTCATACACGCCGGCCGGGCAGTAGCGCTGCGCCGGTTCATCGTAGAGCGGCAGGTTGGTGCCGATCGGGATGCTCGGGTCTTTCAGCTTCAGGTGGCACGGCTGTTCTTCTTCGTGGTTGGTACCGGAGATGAACACCGAGCTCAGCTTGTCGAAGCTCAGCTTGCCGTCGGGTTTCGGGTAGTCGATTTTCTTGCTGTCCTTGGCCAGCTTCAGGCAGGCGTAGTCCGGCTTGGTGTCGTGCAGGGTGAACGGCATTTTGCCGCCGAGGATGTTCTGGTCGAACCAGTTGAAGCCGGCACCGATGATCGGGCCGAACTTGTGCATCGCCGGGCCGAAGTTGCGGCTGGCGAACAGTTCTTCGTACAGCCAGCTGTTCTTGAAGCTGTCGACGTAAGCGGTCAGTTCGTCGCCGCCTTCGGATTCGGCGAACAGGCGGTCGGCCACGGCGTCAGCGGCGAGCATGCCGGACTTCATGGCGGTGTGGCTGCCCTTGATCTTGGCGAAGTTCAGGGTGCCCAGGTCGCAACCGATCAGCGCGCCGCCCTTGAAGACCATTTTCGGCAGCGAGTTCAGGCCGCCTTTGCAGATAGCGCGGGCGCCGTAGCTGATGCGCTTGCCGCCTTCCAGGTACTGGGCCAGCACCGGGTGATGCTTGAGGCGCTGGAACTCGTCGAACGGCGACAGGAAGGTGTTGCTGTAGGACAGGTCGACGATCAAACCGACCACCACCTGGTTGTTTTCCAGGTGATAGAGGAACGAACCACCGGTGTTCTCGGCACTCATGATGTCCAGCGGCCAGCCGGCGGTGTGTACCACCAGGCCCGGTTGGTGTTTGGCCGGGTCGATTTCCCAGATTTCCTTCAGGCCGATGCCGTAGTGCTGGGCGTCGGCGTCGCTGTCCAGGTTGAAACGCTGGATCAGTTGCTTGCCGATGTGCCCGCGGCAACCTTCGGCGAACAGCGTGTATTTGCCACGCAGTTCCATGCCCGGGGTGTAGACGCCTTCTTTTGGATGACCTTCACGGTCGACGCCGAGGTCACCGGTGATGATCCCGCGTACCACGCCGTTCTCGTCGAACAGCGCTTCTTGGGCGGCGAAGCCCGGGTAGACTTCCACGCCCAGGTTCTCGGCCTGCTGGGCGAGCCAGCGGCACAGGTTGCCCAGGGAGATAATGTAGTTGCCTTCGTTGTGCATGGTCTTGGGCACAAAGAAGTCTGGCACCTTGGTGGAAGCTTCGCTGGAGCGCAGTACATAGATGTCATCACGCACAACAGGAGTGTTGAGCGGCGCACCGAGTTCTTTCCAGTCCGGGAACAATTCGTTCAGGGCGCGGGGTTCAAACACGGCACCGGACAGGATGTGAGCGCCGACTTCGGAGCCTTTTTCGACCACGCAGACGCTGATTTCCTTACCGGCTTCGGCGGCCTTCTGCTTCAATCGGCAGGCGGCAGACAGGCCTGCCGGGCCAGCGCCGACGATGACCACGTCGAATTCCATGTATTCGCGTTCCACAGGCTATCTCCTACTCAAGGCTCAACGGCTTTTTTTCTAATGGGTGGAGGTTCGGTGATTCGTCCCACAATGCCTGCAGAAATCTCATGCAAGGGGCAGGGGACGACCCACCTTTCTCTCTAGGTGGCGCATTATATCTACACCACTCCCAGCGTCCAATACAAACGTTTGTTTGAATTGCCCGCAGGCTAGGTAAATCAAAGAGGCGCGGCTTATGACTGGCTATTTTGCCGTATTGACCAGAATAGGTGTTCCGGTCAATATACGGTCGGTTTTGCGCTTACCGTAGGCAGACTGCAGGTTTCAAGAGCACGTCCAAAAGCAAGACAGGTGACGCGCGCCCAAACGATGGCGCGCAGTTTACACGCTGCGATAAAGAATGACTTCTTGGTCACCACTGACGAACGGTCATCACTTCCCGTGAGCAAGGTCATCCGCCGAAGTTTTTGGAGGTGCCCTTGTGTGCCGATGAGCATCAACCGCCAGGTTCGCCTAGGCGACTTTCTTTTCACCGGAGAGTAACGAGGAATCCATGAAGGTTCTTGTAGCTGTCAAACGCGTTGTCGATTACAACGTGAAAGTTCGCGTCAAGGCGGACAATTCCGGCGTCGACCTCGCTAACGTCAAGATGTCGATGAACCCTTTCTGCGAAATCGCCGTGGAAGAAGCCGTACGCCTGAAAGAGAAAGGCGTTGCGACTGAAATCGTCGTCGTTTCCATCGGTCCGACCACTGCTCAAGAGCAGTTGCGTACCGCCCTGGCGCTGGGTGCCGATCGCGCCATCCTCGTCGAATCCGCTGAAGAGCTGACTTCCCTGGCCGTTGCCAAGTTGTTGAAAGCTGTTGTCGACAAGGAACAGCCATCGCTGGTGATCCTCGGCAAACAAGCCATCGACAGCGACAACAACCAGACTGGCCAGATGCTGGCTGCACTGACCGGTTACGGCCAGGGCACCTTCGCCTCGAAAGTCGAAGTGAGCGGCGACAAGGTTGCCGTGACCCGCGAAATCGACGGCGGCGCGCAGACAGTTTCCCTGAAACTGCCAGCCATCGTCACCACCGACCTGCGTTTGAACGAGCCGCGTTATGCGTCCCTGCCAAACATCATGAAAGCCAAGAAGAAGCCTCTCGAAGTGCTGACTCCGGATGCTTTGGGCGTTTCCACCGCCTCCACCAACAAGACCGTAAAAGTCGAAGCGCCGGCTGCACGCAGCGCGGGCATCAAGGTCAAGTCGGTGGCTGAACTGGTCGAGAAACTGAAAAACGAAGCGAAGGTAATCTAATCATGACTATCTTGGTAATCGCAGAACACGACAACAAGGTTGTGGCCCCGGCCACCCTGAACACCGTGGCCGCTGCCGCCAAAATCGGTGGTGATGTCCACGTCCTGGTCGCCGGCCAGAACGTTGGCGCCGTGGCTGAAGCCGCTGCAAAAATCGCTGGTGTGAGCAAAGTACTGGTTGCCGACAACGCGGCCTACGCTCACCAGCTGCCGGAAAACGTTGCCCCGCTGGTTGCAGAGCTGGGCGCTGGCTACAGCCACATCCTGGCTGCCGCCACTTCCAACGGCAAAAACATCCTGCCGCGCGTTGCTGCGCAGCTGGACGTTGACCAGATCTCCGAGATCGTTTCGGTCGAAAGCGCCGACACCTTCAAGCGTCCGATCTACGCCGGTAACGCCATCGCTACCGTGCAGTCCACTGCTTCGGTAAAAGTCATCACCGTGCGTGCCACCGGTTTCGACCCGGTTGCTGCCGAAGGTGGTTCGGCTGCGGTTGAAGCTGTGGCTGCTGCCCACGACGCTGGCACTTCCAGCTTCGTTGGCGAAGAACTGGCCAAGTCCGATCGTCCGGAATTGACCGCTGCCAAGATCGTCGTTTCCGGCGGTCGCGGCATGCAGAACGGCGACAACTTCAAGCACCTGTACGCCCTGGCCGACAAGCTGGGCGCTGCGGTCGGCGCTTCCCGCGCTGCCGTCGACGCAGGTTTTGTACCGAACGACATGCAGGTCGGCCAGACCGGCAAGATCGTCGCGCCACAGCTGTACATCGCGGTCGGTATCTCCGGCGCGATCCAGCATTTGGCCGGTATGAAGGACTCCAAAGTGATCGTTGCGATCAACAAGGACGAAGAAGCGCCGATCTTCCAGGTGGCTGATTACGGCCTGGTGGCGGACTTGTTCGAAGCCGTACCCGAGTTGGAGAAGCTGGTCTAATCCAGCCGCTTCACTTATAAAGAGCCCGGTCTTTTGACCGGGCTTTTTTTTGCCCCAACCACGACTTTCTGTAGGAGCGAGCTTGCTCGCGAAAAACCTGAGAGCGCCGCGTTAAGCCAGGCACCCAGCGTTATCGTTAACGACCTTCGCGAGCAAGCTCGCTCCTACAAATAACTGACGGAGAACCACGCCATGGAATTGCGCCTCTGGGCCCTGCTACTGGGACTGTCGCTGCTGCCAACAGTGTCGCAGGCCGCCGGCAAATGTGATCGCCTGGTGATCACCGGCAGCCCGGACGCACCGCCTTATCTGTGGCGCGATCCCCAGGACCCCACGCACCTGATCGGCGCCACCGCCGACATATTGCAGCAAGTGGCCAAGGACATCGGCGTGAAAATCGACCTGCTGTACGGCGGCAAACGCTCCCTGGCGCTGGAGGAAGTGCGCAGCGGGCGCATGGACATCCTCGCCGATGCGCCGTTGACCCTCGACGCCCTGGACGCCCTCGACTACATCCACCCGGCGCTGGTGCAAACCGATTACCTGGTCTGGACCCGCAAGGATTCGGCCCTGGCCTACAACCAGGCCAGCGACCTGCATGGCTACAAGGGCGCGGTGTCGGAACGGGCGCGCCTGAGCCGTGACTTCGAAACTTTCGCCGGTGAGCAACTAAGCCTGCAACGCCTGCCCAGCCTGACCCCGGCGTTCCAGAAACTGCTGCTGGGGGAAGTGGACTACGTGCTCGCCGGACGTTATTCCGGCATGGCCATGGCCCAGACGTTGGGCATGAGCAACGACCTGATGGCGCGCGAAGTGCCCATCGACCAGCCGGGCCTGTACCTGGCGATTTCCCACAACTCCGCCTGCAACGATCCGTGGTTGCGCGGACAGCTCGCCAAAAAGATGACAGAATTGCCCGCGTCCGGTCTGGCGGAAACCGCGCTGCAGAGCAATCTTGCGCGCTGGAAAGCGCAGTTGCAGCAACCCGTCGGCACCCCAACAAAGTAGGGATTTTCAGTGACTATTCGACCTCTTTTCGCGGCCCTCGCCGTTGTAGCTCTGGCGGGATGTGCAGCCGATCCTGCGCCGAATGAACAAATGCGCCTGACCCAGCAAGCCCTGGAACAAGCCAACGCCGTGGGCGCCGTCGCTGCTGACTCGCCCGAGCTGAAACTGGCTGAAGACAAATTTACCCAGGCCCAGGCCGACATGGCCGATCAATCCTATAAGGACGCCCGCATGCAGGCTGAAGAAGCCGAGCTGGACGCCCGCCTGGCAGAAGCCCGGGTGCTGACCCGCAAAAGCCAGGAGCAACTGAACGTGCTCAACACCCGTATCACCCGCCTGCGCAAGCAACTGCAGTTGGGAGATGCCCAATGAGCTCGCTGATCCGAGGGTTGAGCTGTGTGGCGTTGCTGGGCAGTGTGCTTGGCGGTTGCGCGACGCATCCCGACAGTAACCTCGCCTTGCAACAGGCGAGCGGTGACTTCCAGAAGGTCAAGGAAGATTCGAATGTGCTGCGTATCGCGCCCAAGGACGTGATACGCGCCGGTGAATCCCTGGCCCGCGCCGAGCGTTTCTCCAGCTTCTGGGGCAGCGGCGCCGATGTGGCGCATTACGCCTACCTGAGCCAGCGCTATAGCGCGATTGCCCGGGAACACACCGAGCAGGCGCTCAACCAGGAGCGCGGGGTCAAGCTCGAGCTGGAACGCCAGCGTCTGCAACTGGCCCTGCGGGAAGCCAAGCTGAGCAGCGTGCAGCAACAGGGCAAATGGCTTGAGGCACAGATCGCCAGCCTGACCACCGTGCAAACCGATCGTGGGTTGGTGATGACCCTGGGCGACGTGCTGTTCGACACGGGCGAGGCAGAGCTGCAAAACTCGGCCAACCGCACGGTGCTCAAGGTCGTACAGTTCCTGCAATTGAACCCCAAGCGCCGGGTGCGTATCGAGGGTTACACCGACAATACCGGTGGCGGGCCGGAAAACCTCAAACTGTCCCGGGACCGCGCCCAGGCGGTGGCGGACGTGCTGAATGACCTGGGCATCGATGAAAGCCGCATCCAGGTAGAAGGCTACGGCGACCAGTACCCGGTTGAAGCCAACGCTTCAGAGCGGGGCCGGGCGCAGAACCGCCGGGTAGAGATTGTGTTCTCCGACGAGAAAGGCCAGCTGGGCGCAGCCCGCTGAACCAGATGCTCAGGCTGCACACTGATCCCTGTGGGAGCCGGGCTTGCCCGCGATGCAGGCGCTGCGGTCTTCCAGGTACACCGTGGCGATCCCTTCGCAGCCTCGCTAAAGCTCGACAGCTCCTACAAGAGTTTTGTGGTGTACGAGAGATGGCGTTTCAAAAAGCCCGATCAATGATCGGGTTTTTTGTGCCCGCAATTCAGTTCACCACCCTTACAGTTTTTTCTATCACTGCCGCCCGTGCTCGACTATTGTGGCAACTGTCCCCGTACACTTCTAAACTGTGCCGGTATGTTTCACACAAAAATAAAATACCCGTGAAATCGAGTGCTGCGTCATGACCAATCTGTTGCTTTACCAACGTATCGCCCAGCAACTGGCTGAGGATATCCGCCGCGGTGTCTATCAACCGGGCGAGCGCGTGCCTTCGGTGCGCAAAATGAGCTCCCAGCTCAACGTCAGCCACGCCACCGTGTTGCAGGCCTACGCGAACCTGGAAGACCAGGGTTTGATTCGCGCGCGGCCGCAGTCCGGGTACTACGTGCACCAGACGCCGGCGCTTACCGCGCCCACGCCGGACATCGCACGGGTCGAGCGTCCAGGGTTGGTCACCCGCAGCAGCATCATTCAACAGGTGTTGGTGGAGTCCCGTCGCGAAGGCGTGTTCCCGCTGGGCGCCGCCGTGCCCAGCGTTGACTACTTGCCCGTGCGTGCGCTGCATCAGCAACTGGCCAAGGTCACGCGCTTTCAGAGCCCGCGGGCGTTCAGCTACATGTTCAGCCCCGGCTTTGAGCCGCTGCGGCGCCAGGTGGCGATCCGTATGCGGGATGCCGGCGTAGTGGTCGACCCGTCCGAAGTGGTGATCACCCACGGATGCGTGGATGCGTTGCAGATGTCGTTGCGGGTGCTGACGCGGCCCGGCGACCTGATCGCCGCCGAATCGCCGACGTATTACGGCCTGCTGCAACTGGCGGATCTGCTGGGCCTCAAGGTCATTGAAATCCCCAGCGACCCGGCCACCGGCATGAGTCTGGAAGCCCTGCAACTGGCGGCCAACCAATGGTCGATCAAGGCCTTGGTGCTGACCACGCGCCTGAGCAATCCCCTGGGCGGCACCATGCCCGAAGAGCGGCAGAAACAGTTACTGCGCCTGGCGTCGGATTTCGATATCCAGGTGGTTGAAGACGACATCTATGGCGAGCTGATGTTCGAGCTGGGCCGCACCAAGGCCCTGAAAGCCTACGACCGCCTGGACCGGGTCATCTATTGCTCCAGCTTCTCCAAGACCTTGTCACCGGGCATCCGCATCGGCTGGATGATCGCCGGCAAGTACCAGCAGGAAATCCAGCGCCTGCAAATGTTCAGCACCCATTCTGCCTGCAGCGTGACCCAGATGGGCACCGCGGCGTATCTGGAAAACGGCGGCTATGACCGGCATTTGCGCTATATCCGCCAGGAATACCGCAAGAACCTCAGCGCTTTCCAGCTCGCGGTACAGCAGTACTTCCCCGAAGGCACCCAGATGACCCGTCCGACCGGCGGTTTTATCCTGTGGGTCAGTTTGCCAGGGCGGGTCAATACCCAGGAACTGCACGTACGCGCCTTGCAGCAGGGCATCAGCATTGCACCGGGGCTGATCTTCAGTAATACGGAACAGTTCAACCACTGTATTCGCTTGAACTGCGGCACGCCGTGGAACCGCGAGGCCGAGCGCGCATTGATGACCCTCGGCATGCTGGCGAGCCAGTTGTGTCAGGAGACTGCTGCCGGTTTTTGAGGCGTGGAAAGGGGACATAAAGGGTAGCTGGCTATTTAGCATGCTTGTCATGCTGGCCCCAACAAGCGAGCATATGGCCTTCTGCCGTTAATGCTGCTGGCGATATGACTTATACCTTTCCTGCTGCACTGCTGATCTGCGTGTTAAGCCTGTGTAACGCTGGTGCCGTCGTGGCGGCTCCCGCCAGTGAAACAGCGCCTGCTGCCAGCACTCAGCAAAAGGCGCCGGCGAAAAAAGTGGCTCCCGCAAAGAAGGCGCCGGTGGCCAAGAAAGCACCGGCAAAGAAAGCCGCACCGGCTAAAAAGCGTGCGCCTATCGCCAGCAAATCCAAATCGGCCCACGAAGTCGCCAAGACTCAGCTGCCGCCAGCAGAGCTGGATTTGAGCCTGCCGTCGAACATGGTTCGCCACCTGCAACCCCTCGGCACCATGCCGCAGCCGAAGAATGTGCCGCTGCTGCCGCCGATGTTTGCCGAAAAGCCCACTGACAACAGCGCGTTCCAGATCAACGGGCGCCTGCTCAGCAATGAAATGCAGCTGCAACTGCGCAACGAAGAACGGCGCGAAGTGGAAGGCGCGGCACTGGATTTCCAGTTCAAGCAATAAACCCGACGAGTAAACGTGACGCGTACTCCTGACCTTCTGTCGCAGACTGGTCAGTCACTTTTGTTTTCGGTTAAAAACCCCTGTTAAGCCAATTTAAAACGTCTGTTTAAGGGCGTAGTCTTACGTGGCCATCAACACTGAGTTGTCGAGGATCTGTTCGTCATGAAATGCCGTGAAGGCTGTGGCGCTTGCTGCATTGCCCCATCCATCAGCTCTCCATTACCGGGAATGCCGGCTGGCAAACCTGCGGGCGAACGCTGCCTGCATCTGTCGGTCGAACAACTGTGCCAGTTGTTTGGCCAGCCTGAGCGGCCGGCGGTGTGCAGTTCGTTCCAGGCGGATCTCGAGGTCTGTGGCAACAGCCAGGAAGAAGCGATCAGGTTGATCGGCTGGTGGGAACAGATGACGGCGGCTTAGTGGGCTGTTCAAAGTACTGAACTTCAACAATAAGGAATAAGACCATGGGTTCACTGAAACGAGTTGCGGTGTTGTGCGGTTTTACCGTTTTGTTTGCTGCTGCTGCACACGCTGAAGACTGGCAGACGGCCAAGGATGAAGACGGTATCAAAGTCTCCTTGAGCGAAATCGCCGGCTCCAAGTACAAGGCTTATCGCGGTGTGACCACCATCAAGGCACCGCTGGCCAAGATCCAGGCATTGCAGGAAGACGTGGCGGGGGCCTGTTCCTGGATCCACGAATGCAAGTCGCAGAAACTCCTCAAGCAGGAAGGCGACAAGAGCTGGACCTACACCCAGTTCAAGGCACCGTTCCCGGTGACCGATCGTGACTCGATCCTGGAAATCACCACCACCAAGGCCGCCGACGGCAGCGTGACCCGCAAGCTGTTGGAAGTGCCGACCTACCAGCCGGAAGTCAAAGGCTATGTGCGCGTGGCCCAGGTGGACGGTTACTGGAAACTGGTGCCCAAGGGCGACAACCTGACCGAAGTCACCTACCAGGTGCACACCGAGCCAGGTGGCAGCGTGCCGTCGTGGCTGGCCAACAAATTTGTGGTGGACGCCCCGTTCAACACCTTGAAAGCCCTGAAGGAACACGCTGAGAAATAACAACAGCTGATCAGGTGCCTCCTGCCTTGAGTGGAACGATCTTCGAGCCCTCAAGGTCCAGATAGATGTAAGCCCACCCATGGGTTTTATCGAGGAGGCACTGATGCAAACGTGGAAAATTACCTTCGTTGATGATCATGGCGTGAAGTCCGTAGAGCAGTTCGTCTGCGGCGAAAAGCCAAGCCTTGAAGAGGCTGCCCATATGATCCGGGCGAAGTTGCTGCCAGTGGCTGCCGAACTGGACCTCAACGACCTGGAAGGCCGCACGGCCGAGCCCACGGTAAAAAGTCTGAAAGACCAGAACAGTATTCAGATCCTCGACATTTCTCCCGCCGCCTGAACATTTCCTGTACGTGTTTAAACAGCCTCTGGTGGAGCTGATAGCTTCGCGCTACTCTGCAATGGAGATCAGCGAATGAATCGCTAAGGTCTGGTCTTGTCAGCTACATGCTTGTCTCCCGGCGGCGACTTCATTGCCGTAACACCCGCGCCCTTGCAGCGCGGGCCTTGGGAAGCACGGAAAGTCTATCCATCGGTTTGAGGAGGACGTTTCATGAGCACAGCCTATCAAGAAGACATCAGCACCAACGTGTTGCGCCGCATGAAAGAGGGCGGCTTTGACTTCTCTCGTTTCCACCCCATCGAGTTCTACGCCATTTTCCCGGATGAGGAACGTGCGCGCCGGGCTGCGGGTCGGTTTCGTGGGGAATCGCTGAATGCCCAGGTCAGCGCGCGGGATGACGGCGCCTGGTACCTGGAACTGAGCAAAATCATGTTCGCCACCTACGACGGCATAGGAGACTTCGAGCAGGACTTTGAGGCGGTGGTCGAGCCCTTGGGCGGAATCATCGAGGGATGGGGCGTGAAACAGGAGGTGCGTGGGTTACCCATGTAGCGGCATGAACAACAACACAGCGTATCGGCTGACCTTTGGGTCGGCCGTTTTTGTTTCTGGCGCGGGAAAAATCCTGCACAAAAAAAAGCCACCCGAGCAGGGTGGCCAAAGGGAAGATCGGGCAGAAGGGGAACCGATCGGTACATCCCGTATCACGTTACCCCTTGAGAAAAAGATTTAGCTGTAGGAGGTGTCCTGTTCAGCTGATGAGCGCGATTATCCCCAGGGTTTGCCGGGCAGTGAAATCAACTCTGACTATGCTGTTGATAGTCATGGCCTGCATTGCAATGAGGCGCCGCCCATGACAGCGGGTATTTGCTGCACCGGGACGGTGCGGTGAGCGCTGAGCCTATATCCAACTGATTGATACTTAAGTGTTTATGCCGCTGGCACGGGCCTTGCGATGGTTCTTGCGTCCGGGTGACAAGGAGTACGGCATGATCCGCACTTATTACGATGAGATGTACGACGGGGCAGGGCAGGTGCGCCCCCATTACCGCGAATTTGCCCGCTGGTTGGCCGAGACGCCCCCTGAACTGCTGGCCCAGCGCCGGCGCGAAGCCGATTTGCTGTTTCACCGGGCCGGCATCACCTTCACCCTGTATGGCGACGAGCAAGGCACCGAGCGCCTGATTCCCTTCGACACGATCCCCCGCAGCATCCCGGCCAGTGAATGGCGGATCGTCGAGCGCGGCTGCATCCAGCGGGTCAAGGCGCTGAACATGTTCCTCGCCGACCTGTATCACGAACAACGCATCATCAAGGCCGGGATCATCCCCGCCGAGCAAGTGCTGGCCAACGAGCAATATCAGTTGGCGATGCAGGGCCTGGACCTGCACCGCGATATCTATTCCCACATCTCCGGCGTCGATCTCGTACGCGATGGCGACGGCACTTACTACGTCCTCGAAGACAACCTGCGCACCCCCAGCGGTGTCAGCTACATGCTCGAAGACCGCAAGATGATGATGCGCCTGTTCCCCGAACTGTTTGCCGCCCAGCGCATCGCCCCGATCGATCACTACCCCAACCTGTTGCTCGACACTCTGAAAAGCTCCAGCCCGCTGGATAACCCCAGTGTGGTGGTACTCACTCCGGGGCGTTTCAACAGTGCGTTCTTCGAACATGCGTTCCTGGCCCGTGAAATGGGCGTGGAACTGGTGGAAGGCGCCGACCTGTTCGTGCGCGATGACCGGGTGTTCATGCGCACCACCGACGGCCCCAAGGCGGTGGACGTGATCTACCGTCGCCTCGACGACGCGTTCCTCGACCCGCTGGCCTTCAACCCGGACTCCATGCTCGGCGTGCCCGGCCTGCTGGCGGCGTATCGTTCGGGCAATGTGGTACTGGCCAATGCCATCGGCACCGGGGTGGCGGATGACAAATCGGTGTACCCCTTCGTCACCGAGATGATCCGTTTTTACCTGGATGAAGAGCCGATCCTGAAGAACGTTCCGACGTTCCAGTGTCGTAATCCCAGCGAACTGTCCCACGTGCTGGCCAACCTTCCGGAACTGGTGGTGAAGGAAACCCAAGGCTCCGGTGGTTACGGCATGTTGGTGGGCCCGGCAGCCACGGCGGCAGAAATCGAAGCCTTCCGCGCACGCATCAAGGCCAAGCCCCACGCCTACATCGCGCAGCCAACCCTGTGCCTCTCGACGTGTCCGACCTTTGTCGAAAACGGCATCGCCCCGCGGCATATCGACCTGCGCCCGTTCGTGTTGCAAGGCAAGGAAACCCGCGTAGTCCCCGGTGGCCTGACTCGTGTGGCGCTGCGGGAAGGTTCGCTGGTGGTCAACTCGTCCCAGGGCGGCGGCACCAAAGACACCTGGGTGGTCGAGGATTGAAATATGTTGAGTAGAACTGCCTCGGATTTGTATTGGATGTCGCGCTATCTGGAGCGCGCGGAAAACCTCGCGCGCATGCTCGATGTCAGTTATTCGCTGTCGCTGATGCCCCAGGACGGGCGCGGTGATGGCCTGCATGAACTGGCGATGCCGTTGCTGATCACCGGCACCCTCGACGATTATCGCGAGCGCCACGGTGAACTGCACGCCGAGCGCCTGCTGCACTTCTTTGCCCTGGATGCTGCCAACCCGGCCAGCATCTACAGTTGCCTCGGCGCTGCACGAGCCAGTGCCCATGCCGTGCGTGGGCGAATCACCGCCGACATGTGGGAAAACATCAACGCCACCTGGCTGGAAATTCGCGACATCGCCCAGCAAGGCCTGAGCCGCTACGGCATGAGCCGTTTCTGTGAATGGGTCAAGGAACGCTCCCACCTGTTCCGCGGTGCCACCTACGGCACCATCATGCGCAACGACGCCTTCCGTTTTATTCGCCTGGGTACCTTTATCGAGCGCGCCGACAACACCCTGCGCCTGCTGGATGCCCGCTACGAAATGGCCGGCGACCAGGCCGAAGCGGTCACCGATGGCACGGCCCACGCCTACTATCAGTGGAGTGCGTTGCTGCGGGCGTTGTCGTCGTTCGAGGCCTACACCGAGATCTACCGCGACGCCCCCGGCGCCCGGCAAGTCGCCGAGCTGTTGCTGCTGCGCGCCGATGTGCCGCGTTCGCTGCGGGCCTGCAGTGAAGAGATCGACCAGATCCTCGCCAGCCTGCCCGGCATCAACGGTCGCCCGGCCCAGCGCCTGGCAGCCGAGATGGACGCGCGCCTGCGCTATACCGCCATCGACGAAATTCTCGAGGAAGGCCTGCACGCTTGGCTGACCGACTTCATCCCCCTCGTGCGCGAGCTGGGTGATGCTATTTACAGTTCCTACCTGGAGGCGGCATGAGACTTTCCATCAGCCACGAAACCACCTACCACTACGAAGACCAGGTGCGCGCCAGCATCCAGTACCTGCGCCTCACGCCCCACGACAGCGAGCGCCAGCATGTCCTCAGCTGGCAGCTGGACCTGCCCCGGCCGGTGCGGGCGCAACTCGATCCGTTCGGCAACATCCTGCATGTGCTGACCCTGGACGAGCCCCACGAAGCCATCATCATCGGCGCCCGTGGCCAGGTGGACATCGACGAATTGCGCGAGGCCGAGCATGAAAGCCAGTCGGCCTTCCCGTTCCTGCGCTGTACCCGCTTGACCGAGCCGGACGACGCCCTGCGCAGCTTTGCCGAAAAGCACTGCCATCAACGCCGCGACCGCAGCGCGCTGATCGACCTGATGCACGCGCTGAACCAGTACATGACCTATTCGCCGGGCTCCACCGAAGTCGACACCTGTGCGGCCAAAGCATTTGCCGGGCGCGCCGGGGTCTGCCAGGACCACACCCACGCCTTCCTGGCCTGCGCCCGCAGCCTGGGGATTCCGGCGCGGTATGTGTCGGGGTACTTGTACAGTGAAGACTGCGAGCACCTGGCCAGCCACGCCTGGGCCGAAGCCTGGCTGGATGACGCCTGGTACAGCTTTGACGTGACCAACCAACTGGCCCGGCCGGAGCGGCATTTGAAGCTGGCGGTGGGCCTGGATTACCTCGACGCTTGCCCGGTGCGGGGCATGCGCCGTGGGGGCGGGCATGAGCAGATGCATGCCAAGGTATTTGTGGCGCCGACGCCGGTGATTTCGGTGCAGCAGCAGTAGGATTCCGGGAGAGAGAGGGCGCTTTCTGCAGCAGGAAAGCTCTCTGTGCCAGGAAAGCTTTTTGTGGCGAGGGAGCTTGCTCCCGCTGGGCTGCGAAGCGGCCCCAAAACCTGCCCCCGAGTTCTATCTGGAGAAATGTGATTGTCTGATTGGGGGCTGCTGCGCAGCCCAGCGGGAGCAAGCTCCCTCGCCACAGGTTTACCCGAGCCTTAAGGCTGCTTTCTGCCTGCCATATGCTTCAAATACCCCACCAGCAGGTCCAGGTCCGCATCCGGCAGCACACTGGCAGCAAACGCCGGCATCTTGGCTTGCGGCCAGTGGCGCATGCTTTGCGGGTCGCGGATGTAGCGCTTGAGGAAATCACCGGAAAAATATTCGGTGGGGTTGTAAGGAATATTCAGGTCCGGCCCCACCTGCGCATCGCCCGCGCCGTTCAGGCGATGACACGCCAGGCAGTTCTTCTGAAACAGCGCGAACCCTTGGTTCACCGGATCATTCGCCGCCAGTTTCGGGTCCGGTAACAACGCCGGAAAACGCTCCGCAACCGTCTTCAATTGCTTGATCCCGGAGATCTGAAACGGCCATTGCTCAGGGCTGATATTTCCGGCCTGCGGGTCCGTCCACACCAGGTAAAACGGCCCGGCGCCGGGTTTGCCATCTGCGAGCGGCGGCCAGGGATGCGCCGGATCCTCCACTGCCAACCACGCCCGCGCGCCGCTTTTTGACAACAGCGGCGCCGCCGTCAATTCAGCAGCAAAGCCGTCGAGGGCCACCGCCTGCAGATGGTTTTCCGGCTGGATACCCGGTAGCAGAGCTGCCAGCGGCACCGCGCGATACGTCATGTTGCGCTTGTAGGAAACGTCATCAACGATCTGCACCGTCTGCACGTCCGGGCGCTTGAGCAGCTCGGCTGTTTCCCAGGTTTTGCTGGCGTGATCCAGCTCGATGGTCAGTTGCGCGGCGTGCGCCGGCAGAGCCAGCAGCAGGGTCAGGAGGACGATGATCTGTTTCAAGGAAGGGCCCGTTCTGGAGTGGCGATACGGGTTAAAGATACCGCAAAACAACTTGAAATCGGCGCGCAAAACGGCAGCCCCTGACGGGATCGCTATGCGCAATATCCCGAAAGGTGCTGCCAAAGGCTGCGATCCTGGCGCTGTGTCTGCGCAGAATGTGGAGTGGAAGAGATCACCCAATAACCTTGGTCAGGTTGGGCAAGATCAGAATCAGGGTAGTGGCGAAGAGAATAAGTCCCGCCTGACGAACTTTCGAATGCTTGAACATGGCTGACTGCCTTTTGTTGTTATTCCTGAGCGTCAAATGCGTGCCGGTCGATTTAACTATGACGGTGCTACATGACTCTTTTCTTACAGTTCTTACAGGTGCTCCAGCAAAACCCGGCAGCAACCTTTTACTTCTCCTACAGATTCAACCTTAGAGCCCCCGTTCTGCATGGCTTAGATCCATTTAATCTCATCACCTTGCGGTTTCTTATTAAAAAGGCATGAGGCCAATTGCCAGCCAGACGCCAGCCCTACGGCTAGACAGCTAAAACGATTAATCAGCCGATTCTCGTAGCCTCCTACCGTTCGTCTGAGCGCGCACGTCAAGGTCAATGAGCGGTTCGGTCATTGAATCCGGCGCCCCGGCGCCTAAGGTAGGGGCACGATTCGTTGCCCAGTGATTCGAGGACGTCATGACCCAAGCTTTGATCTTTGATGCGATACGCACGCCCCGTGGCAAAGGCAAGGCGGATGGCGCCTTGCACAGCGTCAAGCCGGTAAACCTGGTGGCCGGGTTGCTGACGGCGCTGCAACAGCGCACCGGCCTGGATACGCGGCAAGTGGATGACATCGTCCTCGGTTGCGTCACACCGGTTGGCGACCAGGGCGCCGACATCGCCAAGACCGCTGCCCTGGTGGCGGACTGGGACGTCAGCGTCGCCGGCGTGCAGATCAACCGCTTTTGCGCCTCGGGCCTGGAGGCGGTGAACCTCGGCGCGATGAAAGTGCGTTCAGGGTTTGAAGACCTGGTGGTGGTCGGCGGTGTCGAGTCCATGTCCCGCGTGCCCATGGGCAGCGACGGCGGCGCCTGGGTGCTCGACCCGCAAACCAATATGCACAGCCACTTCACGCCGCAGGGCATCGGCGCCGACCTGATCGCCACGCTGGAAGGCTTCACCCGCCACGACGTCGATGCCTTTGCCCTGCACTCCCAGCAGAAAGCGGCACGGGCCAGATCAGACGGTTCCTTCAACAAGTCGCTGATCCCGGTGCAGGACCAGAACGGCATCGTGCTGCTGGACCAGGACGAGTTCATCCGCGCCGATTCCACACTCGAAGGCCTGGGCAAGCTCAAACCCAGCTTCGAAATGATGGGCCAGATGGGTTTCGATGCCACGGCCTTGCGGGTCTACAGCCATGTCGAGCGTATCAATCATGTGCACACACCGGGCAACAGTTCCGGGATCGTCGACGGGGCGGCGCTCATGTTGATTGGCTCTGAAGCGAAGGGCCGCGAACTCGGCCTGCAACCCCGGGCGCGGATCGTCGCCACGGCGGTCACCAGCACCGACCCCACCATCATGCTCACCGGCCCGGCGCCGGCAACCCGCAAGGCCCTGGCCAAGGCGGGCCTGCGGGTGGAAGACATCGACCTGTTCGAGGTCAACGAAGCGTTTGCCTCGGTGGTGCTCAAGTTCATCAAGGACATGGGCATCGACGCCGCCCGGGTCAACGTCAACGGCGGCTCCATCGCCATGGGCCACCCGCTGGGCGCCACGGGCTGCGCGATTCTCGGCACCTTGCTCGACGAACTGGAGGTGCGCCAGCAGCGGTATGGCCTGGCCACCTTGTGTGTCGGCGGCGGCATGGGTATCGCCACTATCATCGAACGCCTCTGAGCCTAAGGAATCAGTCATGACCGATGCCATTCGTTACGAAAAAGGCCAGGACCAGATCGTGGTGCTGACCATCGACATGCCCGGCCAGAGCGCCAACACCATGAACGGGGTGTACCGCGAGGCCATGGCGGCCACGGTCGCCCGTCTGAACGCCGAGAAGGATTCGATTGCCGGCGTGATCATCACCTCGGCGAAAAAGACCTTCTTCGCCGGCGGCGACCTCAATGAATTGATCAAGGTCGACAAGCCCCACGCCAAGGCTTTCTACGACAGCGTGTTGCTGTTGAAGGCGCAGTTGCGCACCCTGGAAACCCTCGGCAAGCCGGTAGTGGCCGCCATTAACGGCGCGGCGTTGGGCGGAGGTTGGGAGATTTGCCTGGCGTGCCAGCACCGCGTGGCGCTGGACCACAAGTCGGTACAGATCGGCCTGCCGGAAGTCACCCTCGGGCTTTTGCCGGGCGGCGGTGGCGTGGTGCGCATGGTGCGTATGCTGGGCCTGGAAAAGGCCTTGCCCTACTTGCTGGAAGGTAAAAAGATTACGCCGCAGCAGGCGTTGCAAGCGGGGTTGATTGACGAACTGGCGGCAGACCGTGACGAGCTGCTGGCCAAGTCCCGGGCGTGGATCCTGGCCAATCCGGACGCGAAACAGCGTTGGGACATCAAGGGTTACCAGATCCCTGGCGGTACGCCGTCCAACCCGAAAGTCGCGCAAATGCTTGCCATCGCGCCATCTGTATTGCGTAGCAAAACCAATGGCTGCTTCCCGGCCCCGGAGAAAATCCTCTGCGCCGCCGTGGAAGGCGCCCAGGTGGATTTCGACACCGCGCACCTGATCGAAACGCGCTACTTCACCGAGCTGGTTACCGGGCAAGTGGCGAAGAACATGATTGGCACCTTCTGGTTCCAGCTCAATGAAATCAACGCCGGCAGCTCGCGGCCCAAGGGCTTTGCGCCGTATGTGACACGCAAGGTTGGCGTGCTTGGCGCCGGGATGATGGGCGCGGGCATTGCGTACGTCAGCGCCTCGGCGGGCGTTGAGGTGGTGCTGAAGGACGTCAACCTGGCGGCAGCGGAGAAGGGCAAGGCCCACTCGGCAACGTTGCTGGACAAGAAGGTCAGTCGTGGGCAATTGACCGCCGAACAGCGGGAAACCATCCTCGCGCGGATTGTTCCTACCGAGTCTGATGCCGACCTCGCCGGCTGCGACCTGATCATCGAAGCCGTCTTCGAAGACCGGGAACTCAAGGCCAAGGTCTCGGCTGCCGCGCAAAGCGTGGTGGGTGCCGACGCGGTAATCGCCTCCAATACCTCCACCTTGCCCATCAGCGGCCTGGCCACGGCGGTGCCTGACCAGGGCAAGTTTATCGGCCTGCACTTCTTCAGCCCGGTGGACAAAATGCCCCTGGTGGAAATCATCAAGGGCGCCCGCACCAGCGACGAAACCCTGGCTCGGGGTTTTGATTTCGTACTGCAAATCAAGAAAACCCCGATCGTGGTCAATGACAGTCGTGGCTTCTTCACCTCGCGGGTGTTCGGCACCTTCACCAACGAAGGCATCGCCATGCTCGGCGAAGGCGTGGCCGCGCCGATGATCGAGACCGAGGCTCGCAAAGCGGGCATGCCTGTGGGACCGCTGGCGGTCTCTGACGAAGTTTCCCTCAGCCTGATGAGCCATATCCGCCAGCAGACGGCCAAGGACCTGCAGGCCGAGGGCAAGCCGTTACCCCAGCATCCGGCGTTTGCGGTGATCGATTTGTTGCTCAACGAATACAAACGTCCCGGCAAGGCGGCGGGTGGTGGTTTCTACGATTACCCGGCGGGCGGGCAGAAACACTTGTGGCCGGAGCTGAAAAGCCGCTTTGAAAAGCCCGGTCAACAGATCTCGCCGCGAGACGTGCGCGACCGTTTGTTGTTCATCCAGGCCATCGAAACCGTGCGCTGTGTGGAGGAGGGCGTGTTGATGTCGACGGCCGATGCCAACGTTGGCTCGATCTTCGGTATCGGCTTTGCCGCCTGGAGCGGTGGGGCGCTGCAATTCATCAACCAGTACGGCCTGAACGACTTCATCGCCCGGGCGCGTTACCTGGCCGAGCAATACGGTGAGCGCTTCACGCCGCCGGCGCTGTTGTTGGAGAAAGCTGCACAAGGTGAAGTGTTTCGGTGACCAAATGTGGGGCTTGCCTTGGAAGGGTATTTCAAGGCAGGCTCTGGGGGTGTTCATTATTCCCATCGCCGTGTCAGGTATTTTTTATGTCGTTACGCGTGTGCATCCTGGAAACCGATATCCTGCGTCCCGGGCTGATCGATCAGTACCAAGGGTACGGGCAGATGTTCAAGCGCCTGTTCTCCAAGCAGCCGATTGCCGCCGAGTTCGTCATCTATAACGTGGTGCAGGGTGAATACCCGGCGGATGAAGAAGTGTTCGACGCCTACCTGGTGACGGGCAGCAAGGCCGACTCCTTTGGCACCGATCCGTGGATCCAGACCCTCAAGACCTACCTGCTCGACCGCCATGCCCGTGGCGACAAGCTGATCGGCATCTGCTTCGGCCACCAGTTGCTGGCGCTACTGTTGGGCGGCAAGACCGAGCGGGCGACCAAGGGTTGGGGCATGGGCATCCATGACTACAAACTGAACGCCAAGGCCCCGTGGATGAGCCCGGTGGTGGAAGAACTGACGCTGTTGATCAGCCACCAGGACCAGGTCACCACCTTGCCGGAAAACGCCACCGTGATCGCGTCCAGCGAATTCTGTCCGTTTGCGGCGTACCACATTGAAGACCAGGTGCTGTGCTTCCAGGGCCACCCGGAATTTATCCACGACTATTCCCGCGAGTTGCTGGAGATTCTTCAGACAACCCTGGGGGAGAAGGTTTACACCAACGGTGTGGCCAGCCTGGAACGAGACCACCACGGCGTCACCGTGGCGGAATGGATGATGCGGTTTGTGGCGCACAAACCAGAAGCCGGCGCGGCCTGACGCACAATAATGTAGGAGCTGGCTTGCCTGCGATGCAGACACCTCGGTTTTTCAGTAAAACCCAGGTGATGCTATCGCAGGCAAGCCAGCTCCCACAGTTTGATCTTCTGCACATTGAAGAGCGTGTTACAGCCAGCCTGAACGCTTGAAACTGGCCCACAACCCCGTACACCCCACCGCAATAAACCCCAGCACCGCAAAATAGCCGTAGTGCCATTGCAGCTCCGGCATGTTCTGGAAGTTCATCCCGTAAATCCCGGCCACCGCCGTCGGGAACGCCAGAATCGCCGCCCACGCGGCAAACTTGCGCTGCACCACGCTTTGGCGCTGGGCTTCCAGCAACACCCCAATCTCAATGGTCTGGCTGGCAATATCCCGCAGGGTGGTCAGGTCTTCCATCTGCCGCGTGACGTGAATCTGCACGTCGCGAAAGTACGGGCGCATGTTCTTGTCGATAAACGGAAAACTCAGCTTCTGCAGCTCCTGACTGATTTCCACCATCGGCGCCACATAACGCTTCAGCCGCAGCACATCGCGGCGCAAGCCGTGGAGTTTTTGGATGTCGTGTTCATTCAGGGAGTTGCACAGAACATTGCGCTCCAACTCATCGACCTCGGCATGAATCGCCTCGCTCACGGGCTGGTAGTTCTCGGTGACAAAATCCAGCAGCGCATAGAGTACGAAATCTTCCCCATGCTCCAGCAACAGCGGCCGCGCCTCACAGCGCTGGCGCACATAGCCGTAGGACGCCGAATGGCCGTTGCGGGCCGTGATGATGTAGCCGTTGCCGGCAAAGATATGGGTCTCGATAAACTCCAGCTTGCCGTTATCGCGAACCGGTGAGTAGGTCACGATAAACAGCGCGTCGCCGAAGGTTTCAAGTTTGGGGCGGCTGTGTTTTTCCAGGGCGTCTTCGATGGCCAGTTCGTGCAGGTTGAACTGGCGTTGCAGGTTGGCCAGTTCCAGGGCGCTGGGCTCCTCTAGGCCGATCCACACAAAGTGGTCGGGCTTGGCGGCCCAGGCGGCGCCTTCGTCGAGGGTGATATCGGTGACTTTCTTTCCGGCGCTATAGACGGCGGCCGCAACAACTCTACCCATAGTGCTGATCGCTTCTTTATTGGATGACAGTTGCTGGGCAGCTTAGCCTGAACGCGCCCTCTGTAGGAGCGAGCTTGCTCGCGAAAAACCTGAGAGCGGCGCTTTAATCCAGAAAGGTCGCGTAATCGTTAACGTCCTTCGCGAGCAAGCTCGCTCCTACAGGGGACCATTTCCAGTTCTCGATCCATGGCCTCAATACAGTCTTTCATTTGCTCGCGGCAAGTCTGCATTAACAGCGGCATGTCATCCATCGTCAGCCCCTTCGTAGGAATCGGCGGCAACGAGCGAATCAGAATATCGCCACTGTTCCAGCGGTTGAGCTTCATCTGCTTCACATACGTGCTGACACACACCTGCACAATCGGCACGCCCGCGGCGATAGCCATCTGGAACGCGCCTTTCTTGAACGGCAGCAGGGTTTCGCCGAAGTTACGCGTGCCTTCCGGGAATACCCAGATCGAGGTGTTCTTATGCTGCAAGGTGTGGGTGGTGGTCAGCATCGAACGCCGCGCCTTGTGCGCGTTGCCCCGATCAATCAACACATTGCCCGCCAGCCAGAACAACTGGCCGAACAGCGGCACCCACTTCAGGCTCTTCTTGCCGATACACACCGTGCGGTAGGGCACCACCGTGCCGAACACAAACAGGTCATAGTTGGACTGATGGTTGGCGATGATCACGCAACTGCTGGGCTTGTTGCGCAACGAGTCGACATCCGCTTTGACCCGCAGGCGCAACAGCCACATCGCCGGCACGGCATACAGGCGCGCGCAGTAACGACTGTTGTCCGGGTTAAACGGCCGGCAGATCCCCAGCAGCACGCCCAGCACGCCCGCAATCATAAAATGCAGGCCCATCAACAACATGCGTAACAAAAAAAGCATCGACACAGCCCATCGGGACAAAAGGTGGCGCAGTGTACGGATGTGCACTGTATTCGGCAATTGCCCCTATAGAGTCAGGAGATAGGCGATGTTTAAGCGCATGTTTCAACAAGACGTGACAGACACTGTCTAGAGCGGTTGTAGGCAATCCAGAATTCTTTGTAAGAAAAAGCCCGACTCAAGGTCGGGCTTCGATTCAGCAGGCGCAGGTTTGATTAACCCAAGTGCCCCTGATCCTGAATGATCGCGTCATCCAGGGCTTCCAGCAGCGCCTTACGCACCTTCAGCTTGGTGTGCTTGTGGGCGTTCATATTGATCTTCTTCAGTTGGCGAGCCGCCTCCAGCGCAGCGGCCTGCAACTCTTCCGGTGCGACCACCTTGTCCAGGAACCCGGCGCCCAATGCGTCCTGCGGGTTAAACATTTCGGCATTGATCACCGAGCGGTGGAAGGCCGACTTGCGCAGACGATCCCGTGCCAGCTCGATCCCGGCGTGGTGCATGGTCATGCCGATCATCACTTCATTCAGGCCAATGCTGAACGGCCCGTCTACACCAATCCGGTAATCCGCCGACAACAACAGGAACGCACCCTTGGCCACTGCGTGCCCGGGGCACGCCACGATCACCGGGAACGGGTGCGACAACAGGCGGCGGGCGAGGGTGGAACCCGACGTCACCAGGCTCACCGCTTCTTTAGGGCCGGCGGTCATCACCTTCAAATCATAGCCCCCGGACAAAATCCCCGGCGTGCCCGTGATGATCACCACCGCCCGATCCTTCTCGGCCTGATCCAGCGCTTGATTAAACGCACTGACCACGGCCGGCGAAATGGCATTCACCTTGCCGTTGCTCAGGGTCAGGGTCGCGATACCGTCTTCGAGGTGGTAGGCAATCAACTCACTCATGACGCGATTCCTTGTAATGCTTGTAATAGAAGGACAGACGGCAGACGTTACCCACCGCGCCCGTCCTGGTAAAGCGCCATGACTGACTACCCAGTCAGACTTTTCCCGCATGCCCGCCCGCAGGCGGCCTTCAGCAGGGCGCAGCAGCTACTATAGACAAGCGCCGCGAGTGCCCGAGAATGGCAGAATCGCCGTGGTGTGCATGGCGCCGCAGAGGGCTGGAACGGCATAACCGCCTAAGCGCATGAAAATTCTGAAAAAAACCTTTGCCATCGGAAAAGCTTTCGACTACATTAGCGCGCCTCGACAGACTGAATCAGTTTGACGAGATACGGTGAAGTGTCCGAGTGGCTTAAGGAGCACGCCTGGAAAGTGTGTATACAAGAAATTGTATCGAGAGTTCGAATCTCTCCTTCACCGCCAAATTCGATGTAAACAAAACCCCTGATTTCGAGAGAAATCAGGGGTTTTGTGGTTTCTGGGGTTTGAATAGGTGGTTGTGCCAGGGAAAATTAAGCCAATGGGTTTAGGAACACTGCGTAGCCATACGCCGCCCTATAACATCCAGCAAATCACAACCATCGCGCAACGGAATCGAGCAAAGCAGTGAAAAGTCACTGAGCACAACTGTATCGCTGCTGATTTCCGCACGCAGTGCCAGATTTTCAAGAACTTGCGTAACAGCACGAATTCGATAACCAGCAGCGTCCAGCAAAACGTCCAGCGGCGCAGTGGTATCTACAAAAAGGGCAGGTGTCTCGCAATCGTTGCTGGTGAGGGCCATGTATTGATTCATATGTGATGTCCGTTCTCTTAAGGAGGAGAGTAGCCACACATTTGTCGCCAAACAAAAGGTGGCAGCTGTACGCGGGTTGGCGAACCGGAAAAAGACGGACAATGCCGGCAGACCCGAAGGTCTCCCGCGCACAGCTACCATTGGGTAGCTTATTGCGCGCAGGAGCATCCCGCAAATTAGCCGGGAGGCTTCTGCCGTCTTTATAGTCGAGTCGCCAAACCCGGTCGCTTTGAGAGCGACCGGCGAACTATATGCCCCACCTCACAAACCTGGCAGGGCATGCCTTCCGATTGATCTGTAGGAAATCACCCCGGGTGACGAGCTGCACGCTCTCAAGCCTGCACATAAACCCAAGCCGTCAACCCCGAAGCCAACCCCACCGAAACCCGCTTATAGTCCGACACCTCATACGCATCCGCCGCCGCCAGTTCCTGCTCGGTAATCTGAAACACCATCCCCTCGACACTGTCCTCATTCCGCCCGCTCGGCGCAACGATCGGATGATGGGTCTTGCCACTGGCCGCCAACACCTCAGGGTCCGTAATCTCCACCCAGCTTTTCGAGTACCCCAGCATCGCATCCTGCTGACCCACCAGCTCCCGGCCAAAGTTGGACAGTTGCACAGCCTTGTCCTGCAATGTGCCGTAGGAAAACAACAGCACGGGAAATTCGGTCGAGCGTTCCATCTTTATTCCTTGAAAAAGTTAAGCCAGCAAATCTTCGTAAAACGCACCATAAGCTCCGCTCGGGTGCGCAATTTGTATCTCAAGAATCCACAACCCTTCATTCGGATACTGGTCAAAATCCCCAAGGTCACCGCCCCGATAAATCGCATGGGGGAAATCGCTGACGCGGTGCCCTTTGATGTCCAGGTTCAACACCCAGCCCATTTCCTTCGCTTGCTCTTCGGCAAAACGATACAGCTCCAGGCCGACGACTTTGTCGTTCCTCCAGCGCTGTTCAACCCGGTCAAACAATTCTTTCGCTGCGCTCGCGCACGCGGCCATCTCGGGATTGCTACCGGTGCTGAATGTCGCCCCGGCATCCCCTTCATGCCCTTGCCACACGGCGCCCATGTCGATGAAGTAGATGTCGTTTTCCCCCAGAACCGGGTCGCCGTCGGAGCGTTCCTTGAAAGTTTTGAGGGTGTTGGCACCAAAGCGCACCAGCAGCGGGTGCCAGATGCGTTGCATGTCGAGGTCGGCGAGGACTTTTTTGCCGAGTTCGCGAGCTTCGGATTCGAGCATGCCGGGGCGGATGAGTTTGGACAGTGCTTCGATGGCGCGCCAGGTCATGGCCTGGGCGTAGCGCATTGAGTCGAGGCTGTAGGCGACGCCCACAGCTTCCTTGGATGATTGTGCGGTCACCGGCTTTTCCTCGGCTTTATAGTGTCAGGCGTTATGCGTTTTACTATATAGCGAGTAGAGGTGGGACCCCAAGCCGATATGCCAGAATATGCCGATGTTTTCTGGCGCGAGGAGGCTGGTGAATATGAGTGAGTTAGGGAGGAGCGGGCATCAGATGGTCAGTAGAAGATTCCCGCAAGATTGCCTTTTTCTACGAATTCACGCGGCTCGCGTAAAATTTGCTCCAGAATTGAGAGTCTCGAGCTGCCTTCTTCGCGTAGAAGGGTACCGACGAGTAGGCCTCTTTTAAGCGTCGCGAGCCCTGCGCCCGCCTTTCGGCTTCCTGGATGCTCAAAGCTCCACTTTGCCAGATTTCCATCCAGAAGCTGTCGGCCCGCAGTGTCTCGGAAGGTTTTGTTTGCGAAGTCGTAATAAGCATTTCGTACCTCCGGCACGTAGAAGGTCAGGGATTCATAGGTCGTTTTAATCATACGCTGGATATTGCCAAGCGTGTCACCGTCAACCCAGCTCAGCGACGGAATGCCCAGTTGTTCATCACCGTCAATTTGTCGCAGATGTGGTCGGACATGGTCAGTTGTTTTGTGTTTGAGGGCGGATGAAAGCATTGCATCGGTTCTGCGGCGCGTTGCTATGTCCGATAGCCCGTCCGGGTCGCCGATAAATTCGCGCTTTGTATTGGCTGCGAAGGCCCCCACAGCGGCGTATATACCGTTACCACCTCTGCCTGGCTCAACCCAACTTACATCAATCCAAACCTTTTTTGGCTTCACCATCACGGAGAAGTAGTTTCCATTCATCCCTTCCGTACGAAAGGTATAAACCTCCGTATCGGAATAGATTTTCTCAACCTCAAGGCCGACAAATTTGGTGCCGAGGCTCACTTCCGGCATTAACTCAGTCAGGTATTTGGTACTGCTGGTCTGGTAGAGAAACAGGTCCTCCACTTGAGCGAAGATCTGAAGGCATTCTGCCGCGAAGTAATCATTCAGTGAGGTGTTCAACGTTTCAGCGCTTCTGGCATCCGAGACGCACTGACTGAATTCGTTTTCTCCCATCAATAGTCAACTTTCCAGGTTGCGAGCGATGGCGAGTTTTATAGTCGGTTTGGTTTGGTGATAGCTATCAGCGAAATACGACGATACGTGACGTCGTATTTCTGCTTTCGAGGGGCGATGAGAATCCAGCTCTCAAATATGCAACCACGCCATCCCACCCAGCACCACACTCACACCCCCAGCGGTATACGCCATGCGCTTCAACCATTCCTTCCTTGTCAGCAACGTAATCGCCGCCAACGAAATCGCGATCTGAATCGCGGTCATCGCCTGTGCCCAGCGGTGATGTTGATGCAGTGCCTGCTCTGACTTTTCATCCCATTCCTTTGACGTCGCTTCAAGCTTTTCCGCCTGTTTGCGCACGTCTTCCTTCTGGGTTTTATAACGCTCGATCTCATCGGTGTAGTGCTTGGCATCAACGCCCGGAATATGCGTCGCCAGCTCCGCCAGGTTCTGCCGGCTGGATTTGGCCTGGTAGTAGTTCCACTGGTTGGCGGCTTCGGTCTTGAAGATGGCGGCGTTGTTTTTGTCCATCGCCGCTTCACTTTCGGTGGAGCCGGCCTGGTAGCTGAGCATGGCGCCGACAGTGGCCATGATGGCGGTCATCACGGCAATGCGGCTGGCGAAATTGTCGCCCTGCCTGTGGGCATGTTCGGTGGTGTGTTCGACGTGTTTTTCGTGGGGGCTGGGGACTTCGAAGGCTTCGGACATGGGGGCGTCTATGAAGGGTTTGAGGGACTCTGATTCTTCACCAGCGAAGCTGTCTCAATCCTGTACGTAATGCTGCAAACCGGCCACCAGGGCATCAAAGGTGACGCGGCAACGCGGGCTGTTGCGCAGGTCTTCGTGCATGGTGACCCAGGTGTCCAGTTGCAGCGCGAATGCGTCGGGCAGGACCCGGCTCAGGCGGGTGTCTTGCCGGGCCAGTTTGACCTGGCAGCCACCGATGCCAGCGCCGGCGCGGATCAGGGCGAGTTGTGCAAGGTCGCTGTCGCTGCTGAGGGAAAAGGCGCTGCGCTCGAACCCTTTGACGGCCAGGCTGCGGATGAAGGCGCTTTCCTGGTCGTAGCCGATGACTGAGTGGGCGGTGAGGTCGTTCAGGCTCTGGGGTGTGCCGTGTTGTTGCAGGTAGTCGTTGCGTGCGTGCAGGCCGACTTCGATCACGCCGATACGTTTCGCCAGCAGTTGTTCCTGGCTGGGTCGGACCATTCGCACGGCGATGTCGGCTTCCAGTTGCAGCAGGTCCAGCAGGCGGTTGCTCAGTACCAGTTCGACCTTGAGGTGCGGGTGCTGTTGGCGCAGGCGGGTGATGATCGGCGGCAGGACTTCCACGCCGATCACTTCGCTGGCAGACACCCGCACCACGCCTCGCACTTCCGGGCCTTGAGGTGAAGCGGCACGTTCGAGGGCGGCGGCGGTGGTTTCCATGGTCTCGGCGTGGGTGCGCAGGGTGAGGGCGACGGCCGTGGGCAGCAGGCCGCTGGGGGAGCGGGTGAACAGGACGACACCCAGGGCTTTCTCCAGCGCAGCGATGTGCCGGCCCACCGTGGGCTGCGTAATGCCGAGCAACCGTGCGGCCCCCGACAGTGATCCCTCCTTGAGTACGCCGAGGAATGACCGGTAAAGCTCCCAACCAATATTCGATGCCATGCATAAATGTATAGCGTCTGGATGATCTTCGGCAATTCCTCTATAGCCCGGCGACGAACAGAATCGCCCCATCAAGTAACCCTCAGGGGAAAAAGCATGAACAAGGTTCTGGTGTTGGGCGCGACAGGCGGGATTGGTGGTGAGGTGGCGCGGCAGCTGTTTGCCGCCGGTTGGCAGGTATGCGCCCTGACGAGGGATGTGGATAAGGCCCACAAACAGAGCGCCGATTTCATATGGATAAAAGGCGATGCGCTGAATCGTGAGGAGGTTGTTGCGGCGGCGAAGGGCTGTTCGGTGATCGTGCATGCGGTGAACCCGCCCGGCTATCAGCGCTGGGCGGAGCTGGTGTTGCCGATGATCGACAACAGCATTGCGGCGGCTATCGCTGAAGGGGCGACGATTGTCTTGCCGGGCACGGTTTACAACTACGGTCCCGATGCATTTGCGCGGTTAGAAGAGGACTCACCCCAGAACCCGCGTACCCGCAAGGGCGCGATCCGGGTGGAGATGGAGCAGCGTTTGCGCGAGGCCAGCCAGCACGGCGCTCGGGTATTGATCGTGCGGGCTGGCGATTTCTTCGGTGCCAAGGCTGGCAGCAGCTGGTTTTCCCAAGGCTTGGTCAAGCCCGCAAAGCCGGTGACCAGCGTGACTTATCCAGGCACGCCCGGCGTGGGGCATCAGTGGGCTTATCTGCCTGACGTGGCAAGCACCATGGTGGCGTTGATTGCACGCCGAGACTCTCTGGATGCCTTTGCCCGTTTTCATATGGCGGGCCATATCGACGCCGATGGCCGGCAGATGAGCCTGGCGATTCAGCGGGTGGTGTCACGCAGGACCGGCCAGCAACCTGCTGTGCGTGCTTTCCCGTGGTGGCTGCTGAAACTGGCCGCACCCTTTGTCACCACCTTCCGTGAGATGCAGGAAATGCGTTACCTGTGGCAAACCGAGGTGCGCATGGATAACCGCCGTCTCGTGCAAACATTGGGCAGCGAACCGCACACACCTTTGGATGAAGCGGTCGAGGCGACGTTGGCTGACATCGGCTGTCTGCCTAACGGCGCCTGATCAACCGCACATACACCGCGATATTGATCAGCAGCACCAGCGCGCCCAAACCCAACTGGATCTCGGGAGTCAGCCCGGCCGGGTAGATCAGGGTCAGGATGTAATGCTCGATAAACCCGCCGCCATAACCGTCCTGCCCGGCCAAATGACGAAACAGATTTTCCCAGCGGGTCAGCGGGCAGGGCAGGTGGAATACTTCAACGGCAACACCCCACGCGGCAGCAGGCAAATGCAGCCACATCACCGGTCGCCATTTGAGCGCAAGCAGGCCGCCAAACAGCACAAACAAAATGAACGACAAATGAAACAGCACCAGGCCGTCGGCGGCAAAACGGTAGAGCATGATGGGGTTCGCTTTGTGAATGGATCAGGTCCCGAATTCTTCCTTCAGGAACTCGATAAACACCCGCAACTTCTTCGGCGTGTTCGTACGGTTGAAGTAATACAAATACAGCGCACTGTGGGCAATCCAGTCGTCCAAAACCTCCACCAGCTCACCGCGTTGCAGGTACTGCTCGACGCTGGAGCGGGCCACGTAGGCAAAGCCGAACCCATCCAGCGCGCCCCGCACCATCAACTCCACGTCATTGGTCGCCAGCCGGCCTTTTACCGTGACCCGCATCTGCTTGCCGGCCTTTTCAAAGTCCCAGCGATGCAGCGAGCCGGTCTGCGCGCTGCGGTAGTTGACGCACTCATGCTCGAGCAAATCGTGGGGATGAGTAGGCAGCTTGCGCCCCTGCAAATACTCCGGCGTCGCCACGATGACGAATCGCAGCTGCGTCGCCACCGGCACCACCACCATGTCTTCGGCCAGCACGTGGTCGTAACGGATGCCCGCGTCAAAACCCTGGGCGACGATGTCCACCAGGCTGTTGTCCACCGCCACTTCCAGATTGATCCCCGGGTATTTGCGTAGGAAGCGCTGGAGTAACGGTTGCAGGACCATTCTGCTGGCAGTGGAGGGAATGTTCAGGCGCAAGGTGCCGGCGGCGTCGACCGTGGCAGCGGCTACGCTGTGCAGGCTGGTTTGCAGTTCTTCCAGCAGCGGCGTGATCTTCTGGATCAACTGCTCGCCGGCTTCGGTCACGCTGACGCTGCGGGTGGTGCGGTTGAGCAATTGCACGCCCAGCTGTTTCTCCAGGGCGCGCACGCGATGGCTGACGGTCGACACCGAGAGGCTGCTGGCGTCGGCTGCCTGGGTGAAGCTTTTCGAGCGGGCAACCTGCAAAAACAGGCGCAGTTGCTGGAAATCGGGCGTATCCATTGTGTGGTATTTCCGAAAGGGCCTTGCGGATTATGCATCTTTTTAGCAAGAACAGCGGCGCGCATACTTTTCCTACACACACGAGGATTGGCCCTTTATGACGACTTCCACCGCAAACCCCGTCTGGTTCATCACTGGCTGCTCCACCGGTTTCGGCCGCCAACTGGCGTTGCACACCTTGAGCCTCGGCTACCCGACCGTGGTCACCGCGCGTAATCCGCAACAGGTGCAGGATATCGTCGCCGGCCACGAAGATAACGCCCTGGTCCTGAAGCTGGACGTGACCGACCAGGCCCAGGTCGAGGCGGCTGTCAAAGCGGCTGAAGCGCGCTTCGGGCATATCGATGTGCTGGTCAACAACGCCGGTGTCGGCTATTTCGGCTCCTTCGAAGAAAGCGACCTGGATGATGTGCGCAACATGTTCGAAATCAACGTATGGGGCTTGAGCGCCATGACCCGCGCGGCCTTGCCAGGCATGCGCGCCCGGCGTTCAGGCACCGTGGTGAACATTTCGTCGGTTGGCGGCATTGCGGCATTCCCGTCGCTGAGTTTCTACAACGCGACCAAGTTTGCGGTCGAGGGCCTTTCCGAGGCGTTGTCCCAGGAGGTCGCGCCGCTGGGGATCAAGGTGTTGCTGGTTGAGCCAGGTCCGTTCCGCACCGACTGGGCCGGGCGTTCGGCCAACGAGGCGGCTCACGGGATTGCCGACTATAAGGAGACGGCAGTGGCTCGGGCCAACATGGTCCGCAACTACAGCGGCAAGCAGCCGGGTGATCCGGTGCGCGCGGCGATTGCCATCGTCAAGGCGGTGGAGGCTGAACAACCGCCATTGCGCTTGCTGCTGGGCAAGGCTGCGTTGAACTTTGCGCGGGTCAAGGTGAAGGCGCTGAGTACGGATTTTGATGCGTGGGCTGACGTGACCGAGGGCGCTGATTTTCCTGAGTAAGTCTTATAGTTCCAACTGATCTGCGTTGATGCCGAATGCCTTTGCAATCTTTTCCCGTGTCGCCCTACGCGGTTTGTTGACCGCCTCCTGTTGGGCATACGCCGGTTGGGAAATGCCAAGGCGTTTGGCTACTTCCTCTTGTGTCAGGTTGAGGTGTTCGCGCCAGGCCCGGATGGGCGTGGCACCCTCTACGACACGGCTGACGACCGCATGTGGAATGAGATCCTGGTGGTTCTGCTGAGCCAAGTATTGCTCGTAAGGGATCACCACAAAGGCAGGGTTCCCCTCGAGGTCGTTAATGATTTGTATGTCAGTAGGTACGTTCGTCACGTTTCTTTACCTCTTGAATGCTGATCACATGGATTTCCCCGTCCCAGTCGAAAAGTACTCGATAGTTGCCTGCACGCAATCGATAACCCTTGCTGTGGTTCACCAGCGTTTTGACGTTGGCGACATCAGGCATGTATTCGAGAGCAGACACTGCATCGCGAACTTGCCTTTGATGTTGTGAATGCAAGCGCAATAACTGCTTCACTGCTTTACGGGTCCAAAGGATTGAGTTCATCAGAGATTAATAAGTCTTTTATAAGTCTTGCAAGAGGTATTTTAACCAGCAGATGAGCTGCAGGTTACGTGTCTCTACAAACCCTAGACCGCTGCTGCAAAACGCAGCTTTTAAAACTGTTGCGTTGCATGACGACTTATTTTGCAAACACCACCGGTACCGTAAACCGCAGTTTGCTGCCCTGCGGAGGGCGCGGTACGGGGGAGGAGCGGCTGATCATGTCCAGCGTCGCCGCGTCCAACTCCGCGAAACCCGCCGAGCGAACAATGCTCGCACTCAGCACCTTCCCGTTGCTGTCGATTTCAAACCGCAAGTACGCCACGCCGCGGTCACCACGATCCCGGGCGTTTTGCGGGTAACGTTTGAATCGCTCCAGATGCGCCAGCAGTCGAAGCGCGAGGTGTTGTTCAGGTCCATGCCCCAACGCTTGTCCTTGGTGCGGTTGCGCAACGCGTCCTGGTAGGTTTCACCGAGCGGGTCGGCGTCGTCGTCATGGCCGTACAAAGGCGTCACCGTCACTGGGCCGTTGAACGCTTAGCTCTGGACCTTGGTGGTCCAGGCGTTGGCGCTGAAATCAATCAACAGGTTGTCTTCGGGCTTGAAGGTGTAGCGCACGGTGTAGGCGTTGATGCGCATGGTGCCGGGCTGCCATTGCGGCACGCTGCCGGAGGTATTGGGGATTACCTGGGACGGCATCACTTCGCCATATTCACCGTCGGTGTAGCGGTAGGTCAACTCCAGCGCCTGGTCGGGCGAGGGCAGCACGGATTCGGTGTCGCTGGAGGTGTTGAACACTTCGCTGTCGGGCTTGAAGAACTTGGCTGCGCTGTTGGCTTCCTGGGTGACGTAGGATCAGAGCCGAAACCGCCGCGACGGCAAGTTAGTTGAGATTAATTATCAATACCGACCTTTAACGGTTGCTTGCAGCGCAGGCGGGCCGTTATTGTGCTGAATCCTTTTAGTTCTTTGCCCACGGATCTGTAGTGATGAATGCACCGCGTACCGCTGTCCCGATCAAGGCTGTGATTTTCGATATGGACGGGTTGTTGCTGGACACAGAAGGCATCTACACCGAAGTCACACAGATCATCGCCGAACGCTACGGCCGCACGTATGACTGGGGGATCAAGCAGCACATCATTGGTCGCGGTGCCCAGGACCTGGCCGACTACGTGGTCAAGGCGCTGGACCTGCCGATTACCCCGGCAGAATTCCTGGTGATCCGCGAGCCGCTGATGAGCGAGCGTTTCCCCAAGGCCTTGGGCATGCCGGGCGCTGAAGCGCTGGTGCGGCACTTGAAGGCGCATAACATTCCGATTGCCGTGGGCACCAGCTCGTCGCGCAACTCGTTTGGCCACAAGACCACGTTGCACCGTGAGTGGTTTGGGCTGTTCGACACCATCGTGACAGCGGATGACCCGGAAGTGGGGGCGGCCAAGCCAGCGCCGGATATCTTCCTCACGGCTGCACGCCGGTTGGGTGTAGCGCCTGAGGATTGCCTGGTGTTTGAGGATTCGCCGTTTGGCGTGACGGCGGCCAAGGCTGCGCACATGACCGCGATTGCGGTGCCGGATGAAGCGATGGCGGACAGCAAGTACGCGCATGCCGACCAGATCATTCGCAAGCTGGCGGAGTTTGACCTGGCGGCGTATGGCTTGCCGCCGATGCGCTAATCCCTCTGAATAAACAGCGATCAAACTGTAGGAGCTGGCTTGCCTGCGATAGCGGTGTATCAGGCATGGATGTGTTGGCTGACACACCGCTATCGCAGGCAAGCCAGCTCCCACACAAACAGGTTTCACATCAGTCCTGCGGTGCCTTGGGCAGCGTCTTCTGCCGCAAAATATACACCGTCACCAACACCGCACTGGTCAGCATGAACCCCCGCGCCCAGATCAGCGGCACCAGGTAGCAGGAAAACCCGATACTCACCCACATCAACCCAATGGCATACACCTTGCCCTTGAGCGGAATCCCGTTGCCATCCAGATAGTCACGAATCCACGGCCCCAGGCGCGGGTGTTCCACCAGCCATTGGTAGAAGCGCGGGGAGCTACGGGCAAAGCAGGCGGCAGCCAGCAGAAGGAAGGGGGTCGTGGGCAGTACCGGCAGGAAGATGCCGATCACCCCGAGCGCCACGCTCAACCAGCCGATGGCCAGCAGAACGTAGCGCGTAATCACAGAGCGGTTGCCCATGGGCGCCACGGGCAACGGTCTTAGTGGTGGCGAGGCTTGAGGATCGCCGGCTTTTCGTCAGGTGCGTTGCACAGCAGGTACAGGGCGGTCAGCGCTTCCGGGATCTGAACGATCATGTCGTCCATCAGGTTGGCGTCCGAGGCAATGTCGGAGAATTCAGGTTGCTCGTCGAACAGGCCGGAACCGACCATGATCGGCAGCAGCATTTCGCTGACTTCTTCTTCAGCCGTCTCGAACCAGGCCTCTTCCCGCAGGAACACGCCTTCCATGAAGCCGATGCACCAGCCGCGCAGTTCGGAGTCGTCCGGGTCTTCACCCAGGTCCAGGTCGCAAGGCAGTTCGAACTCTTCATCGGAAGCCAGTTGACGGCCGATGTGAGCCTTGAGGGCCAGCAAGGTGGATTCGATTTCTTCGCGCTGGGCGGCGTCACTGTAGTGAGGCTCTTCGGAGAACAGGGCGTCGATCCATTCACGGTCGGGCACGACGTCGGAGCAGATCGACAGCGCGGTCAGATAGCCGTGGGCGGCCACGTAGTCCAGCGCCTCGTCGTGCAGCTCATCGGCATCGAGGAAGGCTTGCAGGCGGGTTAGTTGCTCAGCGAAGGACATTGACGGACTACCTTGGGAATAAACGATGGGCAATTCTAGGCTTTCTTGAGCGCCCAGGCCAGCCGCAGCACAGATTCTGTGGGAGCGGGCTTGCCCGCGAAGGGATCAAATGGGTCTATCTGACGGAATGCAACGTCAGCATCTCCCGTCCTGGCTATATCCTCAACGGCACCCTTTGCCGGGTGACCCTCGGGTATACTGCCGCGTTTTGTGATGCCCCTACAGGCCAAGCGCCAGTCGCGGGAAAAGTTCGCTTACGGATTATTTCCCGCTCAAGCGCGCTTTTTCGACCAGCCTGTACAGAGGGATTTCGGCGATATTTGGAGTTTTTCATGCTCGAGCAGGCTCAACGCGTCCTCAAGGACATCTTCGGCTACGACAGTTTTCGTGGCCGCCAGGGTGCGATCATTGAGCGCGTGGCCAACGGCGGCGACGCCCTGGTATTGATGCCTACCGGTGGCGGCAAGTCGCTGTGCTTCCAGGTGCCGGCCTTGCTGCGCGACGGCCTCGCGGTGGTGGTATCGCCGTTGATCGCCTTGATGGACGACCAGGTGGCCACCCTTGAAGAACTCGGCGTGGCTGCCGCTTCGCTGAACTCCACCCTCAGCGCCGAACAGCAGCGCGACCTCGCCGCACGGATCAAGCGTGGCGAAGTGAAGATGCTTTACCTGGCGCCCGAGCGCCTGGTGCAGCCGCGGATGCTGGCGTTCCTGCAGAGCCTGGAAATCGCCCTGTTCGCCATCGACGAAGCCCACTGCGTGTCCCAATGGGGCCACGACTTCCGGCGTGAATACTTGCAACTGGGCCAACTGGCGGAGCTGTTCCCCAACGTCCCGCGCATCGCCCTGACCGCCACCGCCGACAAACGCACCCGCGAAGAAATCGTCGACCGCCTGCACCTGCAGGACGCCGAGCGTTTCCTCTCAAGCTTCGACCGGCCGAATATTTTTTACCGCATCGTGCCCAAGGAACAGCCGCGCAAGCAGTTGCTGGCGTTTCTCTCCGATCGGCGCAGCGACGCCGGCATTGTCTACTGCCTGTCGCGCAAGAAGGTGGATGAGGTCGCCGCGTTCCTCAGTGAACAAGGCTACCCGGCGCTGCCGTATCACGCCGGCCTGCCCAATGACCTGCGGGCTTACCACCAGAAGCGCTTCCTCAACGAGGAAGGCCTGATCATGGTCGCCACCATCGCGTTCGGCATGGGCATCGACAAATCCAACGTGCGCTTCGTGGCCCACATGGACCTGCCCAAGTCCCTCGAGGCGTACTACCAGGAAACCGGGCGTGCCGGCCGTGACGGCCTGCCGGCGGATGCCTGGATGGTCTATGGCCTGCAAGACGTGGTGATGCTCAAGCAGATGCTGCAGAACTCCGAAGGCGACGAGCGCCACAAGCGCCTGGAACAGCACAAGCTCGACGCCATGCTGTCGCTGTGCGAAGAAACCCGCTGCCGTCGCCAGACCTTGCTCGCGTACTTCGACGAAGACATGCCCGAGCCTTGCGGCCACTGCGACAACTGCGTGGACGGCGTGCAGACCTGGGACGCGACCGAGCCGGCGCGCCAGGCGCTGTCGGCTATCTACCGCACCGGCCAGCGCTATGGCGTCGGCCATCTGGTGGATGTGTTGTTGGGCAAGGACAACGAAAAGATCCGCAGCTTCGGCCACGAAAAACTCTCGGTCTACGGCGTCGGCAAGGCTCGCGCCGAAGGCGAATGGCGCTCGCTGTTCCGGCAGATGGTCGCCCGCGGCCTGGTGGATATCGACCTGGAAGGCTACGGCGGCCTGCGCCTGAACGACAGTTGCCGGCCACTGCTCAAGGGCGAAGTCAGCCTGGAGCTGCGCCGCGACCTCAAGCCGCAGACCACCGCCAAATCCAGCACCAGCCAGGCCAGCCAACTGGTGCGCTTCGAAGAGCGCGAACAGTGGGAAGCCTTGCGCGCGCTGCGTAAAAAGCTCGCTCAGGAACACAGCGTGCCGCCTTACGTCATCTTCCCCGACTCCACCTTGCTGGAGATGCTCCGCGACCATCCCACTACCCTGGGCGAAATGGCCAGGGTCAGCGGTGTGGGTGCGCGCAAGCTGGAGCGTTATGGCCAGGCCTTCCTCGAAGTGCTCGGCGGCCAGGTGGAGGCGCCGAAAGAGGTCGCCGATATTCGCCACGAGCTGATCAGCCTCGCTCGTGCCGGCATGACCCCGATCCAGATCGCCGGGCAGTTGCAGTGCTCGGAAAAGAACGTCTACACCTTGCTCGCCGAGTCCATCGGCAAGCAGCAGTTGTCATTGGAGCAGGCCCTTGATTTGCCGGAAGATTTGCTCGGCGAAATCCAGGATGCGTTCCTGGATGGGGAAGGCGAATTGCCACCTGTTTCCGAGATCGCGCCACTGTTTACCGGCCGTGTTCCCGAGGGTGTCTTGTACTGCGTCAGGGCTGCTTTGCAGTCTGAATTCGAGATTTGATGCCGTAGTTAGGACAATGTAACGAAACAGTACATACCAGGTCTTGCCTACTGGCATGGGTCATGCTTAGCTGACTAATAATTAGCCACACTTTATTTTCAGTCTAACCCATGAGTTTTTTATGCCGTTAACCGATCAACACCGTTTTGGCATGCAGTTGGCACAGATGTCCCGAGGTTGGCGTGCCGAGCTGGATCGTCGCCTGGCAGGTTTGGGCCTGTCCCAGGCACGCTGGCTGGTGCTGCTGCACCTGGCCCGTTTTACCGAGCCGCCTACCCAGCGTGAGCTGGCGCAGAGCGTCGGGGTAGAAGGGCCTACCCTGGCCCGTTTGCTCGACAGCCTGGAAGGCCAGGGCCTGGTGGAACGCCAGGCCGTGGTGGAAGACCGCCGCGCCAAGCGTATCGTGCTGTGTGACACCGCGAAGCCATTGATCGAACAGATCGAAACCATCGCCACGGCCTTGCGCCATGAGCTGTTTGTGGGCGTCGATGAAGAGGATTTGCGGGTGTGCATGCGGGTTCATGAGCACATCCTCGGGAACCTCGAGAAGTCCTGATCCCGTTTCGATTGCTTTGCGCCTTGCCTTGCGTAGCAGCTGTCGAGCTTTAGCGAGGCTGCGTCGGGCGCGCCTCGGTCTGAAAACTGTGGTGCGGCTGACGCAGCCTCGCTAAAGCTCGACAGCTGCTACGGGGGAGGCGTTTGGTTAGAAGGTTTGCCCCAGGTTCAGATACACCGCCTTCTGGTTGTCATCGTTAAACCCATAACTGAAATTCAACGGCCCCAGCGGTGTATCAAACCCCAGGAAAACACTGGCCGCGTTGATGTATCCGCTGTCGTACTCATTGTCGTTGTTCCACGCCCGCCCACGTTCCAGTGACGCCCCGAGGTACAACGGGAAATCCAGCGGCAGATAAGACCGTGGCGTCAGCCGGCGATAGTAAACCGCGCGCATCAGGCTGATGTTCTGCCCGGCAATCGCATCCTCGCGGAACCCCGACAACTGCCGCGCGCCCCCCAGCAGGAAGCTGGAAATCACCACGTCCGACTGGTCCAGCGTACGCCCGTAGCGCCCGCCGAGGATCAGTGTGTCCGGCCCGCTGCTCATGGCCTTGTCCAGCTTGAACTCCCACTGCCGATAGCGCTGGTCGGAGCCCAGCCCCGGTTCGAACTCACGGAAGGCCAGGCCGATGTCTTCACCGGTGTGGGGGAAGTACACGTTGTCGAACGAGTCGAAGGAGTACTTCAGTTCGTAGAAGCCTTCGCTGAAGTTGATGCTCGGCGAATCCCGGTCGCCAATGCGCACGTCCGCCTTGCCCCAGGCCTCGCCCACGCCGAAACGAATCTCGCCGCTGTTGCCGATCTGCCGGCCCACGTTCAGCCCGAAGCCGTAGCGTTCCAGGCGGTATTCGGAGATCGGGTTGTTGTCTTCAATCAGTTCAACGTTCTGCGCCTGGGCACTGATATAGGGCGCGACGAAGTAGCGCGAGCCGGTGTCCATCGGCTGATAGAACTCGCTGTACAGTTCCTGCTTGTCACCAATCTGCACCCGCGTCAGCCATTCCGCACCGAGGCGGTTGATGCCGTTCATGCGGTAGCTGGCGCCGAGGTTGAAGGCGCTGTCGCCGCGCATGTCATCCGACAGGTTGAGGCCCAGGCGCAGGTAGTCGGTGCCGCTGCGTTTGCCCCGGGCGCTGATGACCAGGGTGTTGTCCTTGCCCTTTTTCACCACGCGGTATTGCACCTGCTCAAAGTAGTCCAGGCCGTACAGGGTGCCCATGTCGGTTTGCAGGCGGGCCAGGTCCAGCGGCTCGCCGAGGTTCTGGCGGATGTAGTAACGGATCACCTCGTCGCCCACCTTGGAGTCGTTTTCCACCTTGATCGCGGTGATCACCGGGTTGCGCTCGCCGGGCGTGCGGGCGGCCACCAGCGAAGGGTCCACCGGCTCGGCCGGGCGCAGGTGGGCCAGGCGCACGTCGAGGGCGCGGGTGGCGCGGTAGCCGGCGTCGATCATGTCCTTGGCCCGCCCGAAATCCGTCACCCCGTAGGCGGCCAACGGCGGCTGGATCAGCACGTCGCGGGGCGCCAGGGCCTTGAGTTGTTCCTCGGAGTTGCGCCGGGTCATCAGGGTGATGGACTGGTTGAGCACGTCCACCACGGTATTGAGTTGCTTGCGTGTGCGCAGCGGGGTGCCGATGTCGACGACGATGGCGATGTCGACCCCCATTTCCCGCGCCACATCCAGCGGGATGTTATCGGTCATGCCGCCGTCCACCAGCAGCCGGCCGTCCAGTTCCACCGGGGCAAACACCGCCGGGATCGACATGCTGGCGCGGATCACCTGGGGCAAGTGGCCTTTGCGGAACACCACCTTTTCGCCGCTGGTAATGTCGGTGGCCACGGCGCGGAAGGGGATCGGCAGCTTGTCGAAATCCCGCACGTTACTGGTGTGGGCGAACATGCTTTCCAGCAGCAAGGCCAGGTTCTGGCCCTGGATCACCCCCAGCGGCAGGCCGAGGCTTCCGTCATCGCGAAAGCTGAGTTTCTGTTTGACCAGGAAATCCCGGTCATCCTGCTTGCGCCGGAACGGCACGTCTTCCCGTGGCGGCGCATCGGACAGGGCGAGTTTCCAGTCGATGTTCAACGCGAGTTTTTCCAGCTCGTCGATCTTGTAGCCCGAGGCGTACAGCCCGCCGATCACCGCGCCCATGCTGGTGCCGGCGATTGCATCGATGTGGATGCCCTGTTCTTCCAGGGCCTTGAGCACGCCAATGTGCGCCAGGCCACGGGCGGCGCCGCCGGAGAGCACCAGGCCGATCTTCGGGCGCGGGTTTTCGACGGCTTGGACAAGGACAGGGAACAGGCACAGCAACAGGCAGGACAACAGGCGGCGCATCATCAATCTCAAGGCTTAGCGATAAAGGCCGGTATTATAGCCACTCGATCCTTTCAACCCGCCAAGCAGGAGCCTGTCAATTCATGTCAGCGGCCAAACCCGAAATTGTCATCACCTATTGCACCCAGTGCCAGTGGCTGTTGCGCGCCGCCTGGCTGGCCCAGGAGCTGTTGAGCACCTTTGCCGATGACCTGGGCAAAGTGGCCCTGGAACCGGCCACCGGCGGCGCGTTTCGGATTACCTGCGACGGTGTGCAGATCTGGGAGCGCAAGGCCGACGGTGGCTTCCCGGAAGCCAAGGTGCTCAAGCAACGGGTGCGCGACCAGATCGACCCGCAACGGGACCTGGGGCATAACGACCGCGTGCAATAAAAAGACGGCTATTTGCTGGCCATGCGCTGTTTGATCCAACTGACGACCACCGTCAGCACCAACCCGCCGACCCCGCCGCCGATGATGTTGCTGGCCAGGGCGGCCAGCGTCAGGTCGGTGGCGGTTTCGGTACCGGTGATCAGCGAGACGAGTTGGCCCAATACCAGGCCGCCAACCCCGCCGACCAGCGTATTGAGCCCGGTGCCCAGGCTTTGTTTGCCCAGGCCCGCGATCTGCCCGCCGATGGCGCCGCTGATGATCTGAAGAACCAGGCTGATGAAGATTTCCATGGTGCAACCCCTGCATCGCGTTGATGGAATGACCACTCGCTTGCAGCAACTTCAAAAAGCACCCGGGCTGTCGTCGAGAAGTCTGGATCCGTTGAACGACCACACACTGTCACGGACCCACAAAGTATAGATCAGGCCGCAGCGGCGGGTTGCTTGGCGGGTTTGGCGCTGCCCATCAGCCCGGACACCACGATGGCGACAATGATCAGCGCGCCGCCCATCAGCATGCGCAAGGTCGGGGTTTCGGCAAACAGCAGCCAGGCCACCGTGATGCCGTACACCGGCTCCATGGCGAATACCACCGCTGCTGTGCGCGCCTTGAGCACCGCGAGGCTGGCGACAAACAGGCTATGCGCCAGGCCGGTGCAGAACACCCCGAGCAAGCCGATCCACAGCCAGTCCAGCGCACGCACCTCGGACAGCCCGGGCGCCGCGACCGGTAACAAACACAGCGCCACTACTACGTTCTGGCACAGGGCTGCCTGCACCGGTGGAATGCGCCCGCTGGCGCGGTTGTTCAATGATAGCAGCGAGAACAGCAAACCGGAACCGACCGCCCACAACAGCCCGCTGGTGGCTTGGCTGGCGAGGTTGAAGTCCGGGGTGACCAGCACCAGCCCGATGCTCACCAGCACCACCAGCAGGATTTCATTGGCGCGGATCCGCTCGCGGAAAATCAGGCCTTCGAGGATCACGGTAAATGCCGGGAAGGTGGTGAAGCCCAGGGTGGCGATGGCCACGCCTGCAATCTTTACCGCAATAAAGAAACTCACCCAATGCCCGGCCAGCAGCAGGCCGCTGACCAGCAGGCGGCGCCAGTCCCGGGCTTGCAGCTTTTGCCAGGTGGTGTTGCTGGCAAAACGCGCGAAGATCGCCAGGGCAATCACCGCGAACGCGGCGCGGCCGAACACGATAATCGCCGGCGAAGCGGCCGCCAGTTTGCCGAACACGCCGGTGAGGCCAAACATCAATGCGCCGATATGCAGGGCGCCGAGGGCTGTGCGGGGAGTCATTGCGATCCTTAGGCAACGGGTTGTTTACAGGATCGCAGTCTAGAGGGTTGCAGGCATTCGCGTCTGTCGTCGAGCTCGCGGGTTTTGTCGCAGGACTCTTGTTTCAAAAGCCGAGGAGATCAAATGTGGGAGCTGGCTTGCCTGCGATAGCGGAGGGTCAGTCAATCAATTATTAGCTGATCCACTGCTATCGCAGGCAAGCCAGCTCCTACAGGAGACCGCGCTCGTCGAATGGCTCCGGGAGAGCTGCCAAACTCCCGCAACATCGCCGCGGCAAAAGCACTTTGCGAACCATAGCCAACCCGCACGGCAATCTCGCCGATGGGTAACTGGCTGTCGCGCAGCAAGCCACGGGCCATCTGCAAGCGCCGGCTGCGGATGTAGTCCATCGGCGTCTGCCCGCATTCCGCCACAAACCGCGCATGCAGGCGGGCGACGGACAGGTCGGCGATCTTCGCCAGATCTGCCACTTGCAACGGGTGCGCGGCGTGCCGCTGGATATGCGCATTGAACGCGGCATACGGCAGGCGCTTGCCCACCGGCGGTTGTGCGAGATTGAGGCTGGCCAGCAACAATACCGCACCTTGCTGGACGATCAGCGGATCGTCCACCGGGCTGCTCGCCAGCCACTGCACCAGTTGGCTTTGGCGGTGGTCGAGGGTCAGGTGTGCGCACTGGTCGAGCAAGCGGCGGCTGGCGTCGGCATGCTCGCCCAGGGACTGCGCCAACCAGTGTTCATCGGGTACGTCCAGCACCAGGCAGCGGCTGCCATCGCGACTGATGCACGCGTGGTGGGCGGCGTAGGGCAGCACCATCACGCTGCTGTGCTGCACCTGGCTGCCTCGGCCATCCACCTCGAAGTCCAGATGCCCGGACAGGCCAAACACCAGCTGTGCGTGGTCGTGGCTGTGGGCGATGGGCTCTTCGACGTAGTGGCGTAGCGTGAGGTTGGGTCTCATCGCAATCTCCTGGGCAGGCCCGCAGTTTACATCGCTTCGCCGTCTGTGAGCGCTGTCATCAGACTGACGCAACACTGTCATGGGCTATTAACTCCATGGGCGCAAGCTCGCGAAAACACCGTGAGGCATGCCCATGACCAGCGCCGAACTCGCCAAGCCCAGCCGTAAGCAACGCGTGCGTACCCTGTGGATTTCCGACGTGCATTTGGGCACCCGGGATTGCCAGGCCGAACACCTTTCGCATTTTCTCAAGGGCTACCACGCCGACAAGGTCTACCTGGTGGGCGATATCATCGACGGCTGGAAGCTGCGCAGCGGCATGTATTGGCCCCAGGCCCACACCAACGTGATCCGCCGCCTGCTCACCATGAGCAAGCGCGGCACCGAGGTGATCTACGTCACCGGCAACCATGATGAGTTCCTGCGGCGCTATTCGAAGCTGATCCTCGGCAACATCCAGTTGGTCGACGAAGCGGTGCATGTGACTGCCGATGGCCGGCATTTGCTGGTGATCCACGGCGATCAGTTCGACGTGATCACCCGATATCACCGCTGGCTGGCGTTCCTTGGCGACTCGGCCTACGAGTTCACCCTTACCCTCAACCGCTGGTTGAACCACTGGCGGGCGCGTTATGGCTACGGCTATTGGTCGTTGTCGGCGTACCTCAAGCACAAGGTCAAGACGGCGGTGAGCTTTATCAGTGATTTCGAAGAAGCGATTGCCCACGAAGTGACCAAGCGAGAATTGCACGGCGTGGTGTGCGGGCATATTCACCATGCGGAGATACGCAAGGTGGGCGAGGTGGATTACCTCAATTGCGGGGATTGGGTGGAGTCGTGCACGGCATTGATCGAGCACTGGGACGGGCATATCGAGTTGTATCGGTTGGCGGATGCCCAGGCCAAGGAGGCGCAGCTCAAGGCCGAGATGGTTGTGGGCTAAAGACTGGCGCGGTCCGAATGTGGGAGCTGGCTTGCCTGCGATGCAGACGCCTCGGTCTGTCTGTAAAACCGAGTTGATGCTATCGCAGGCAAGCCAGCTCCCACATTTTTATCGGGTTTCTTCAGTTAGGTATTGGAGACATCGGCGATTGCCTCAGCCAGCAACGTCAACCGCGTCGCATCAATCCCCGCCACGTTTGCACGCCCGGAATTGACCATATACACGCTGTGCTTCTCCCGCAGTTGCTTCACCTGCTCGGCACTCAACCCGGTATAGGAAAACATCCCGCGTTGCGCCGCGATATGCGCAAACCGCTCCGACAAACCATGCGGCGCCAAGGCTTCCACCAACCCGGAACGCAACTGTGCAATCCGCGCCCGCATCGCTTCAACTTCCTCGGCCCACTGCTTTTTCAACCCGGCATCACCCAGAATGGTCGCCACTACCGCAGCACCATGATCCGGCGGCGTCGACCACAGGTTGCGCGCAATAAACGCCAGTTGGCTGCGCACATCCGTCAGTTTCTCGGCGTTCGTCGCGCACACAATCAGCGCGCCCACGCGGTCGCTGTACAGGCCAAAGTTCTTCGAGCACGAACTGGTGATCAACACCTCAGGCAGCTCAGCCGCAAACAACCGCACCGCCCACGCATCCTGTTCCAGGCCGTCGCCAAAGCCCTGGTAGGCAAAGTCGATCAGCGGCAGCAGCTCGCGCTCGCGGACGATGGTCAGCACCTGGCGCCAGTCGTCCTGTGACAGGTCGAAGCCGGTCGGGTTGTGGCAGCAGGCATGCAGCAACACCACATCGCCTTTTGGCACCGTAGACAGCGTGGCCAGCATCGCCGCCACATCCAGGCGGTTGTCGCTGCCCACATACGGGTAATGGCTGACCTTGAGCCCGGCCTTGGCGAAGATGGTTTCGTGGATCGGCCAGGTCGGGTTGCTCAGCCACACGCCACGGCCGGGCAGGCTGTGGGCGATAAAGTCGGCGCTCAGGCGCAGCGCGCCGGTGCCGCCTGGCGTCTGGGTGGCGCCGGCACGGCGTGCGCTCAGCAGCGGCGAACCGGCGCCCAGCACCAGCTCACTGATCAGCGCGCCGAACGCGGCATTGCCGTGGCCGCCGATGTAGGTCTTGGTGGTTTGTTGCTCCACCAGGCGCTGCTCGGCCAGCTTTACCGATTGCGGGATCGGTGTCAGGCCCTGGTCGTCCTTGTACACGCCCACGCCAAGATCGAACTTGTTCGGGTTCGGGTCCTGGGCATACAGCTCCATCAGCCCGAGGATCGGGTCTCCGGGCACCCGGCCAATCGCGTCAAAATGCATTACTTGCGGCCCTCGGCATCCTTGGCTACTTCGTCGGTGCGCGCGGCCATGATGAAGTCGTTGCGGTGCAGGCCCTTGATGGAGTGGCTCCACCAGGTCACGGTGACTTTGCCCCATTCGGTGAGCAGGCCTGGGTGATGGCCTTCAGCCTCGGAGATCACGCCCACCGCGTTGGTGAACGCCAGGGCGAATTTGAAATTCTTGAACAGGAAAACCTTTTCCAGCTGCATCACGCCGTCGCGTACTTCGATGTTCCAGTCGGGGATCTGCTTGATCAGCACCGGCAACTCTTCGTCGCTGACTTGCGGGGCATCGGCGCGGCAGGCTTCGCAGTGGGCTTGGTTCAACGTGGTCATGTGGGTATTCCTGAAATCGAGTGTTTGGAAAACGGTCGTCAGTGGCGTCACCCTAAAGCAACGCGCGGCCAGGGAACAGACTCACCTGGCCTTAAAAGCCGCGGTTCACGCCGCCTTGGGCTTGGGCGGGAATTTCGGCGCGTGCAGCCCCAGCTGCATCCCGCGCTCGACCATGCCCATGATGTCTTCCTGCGCCACTTCGAACAGGCGCTTGAGGTTGGGCAGGGCGAAGTACAGCGGTTGCAGGATGTCGATGCGGTACGGCGTGCGCATGGCTTCCAGCGGGTCGAAGGCTTGGTGCTCGGGCTCGTCCGAGAGGCAGTACACCGTCTCCTTGGGCGAAGACAGAATGCCGCCACCGTAGATGCGCCGGCCTTCGGGCGTGTCCACCAGGCCGAACTCGATCGTCATCCAGTACAGCCGCGCCAGGTACACGCGCTGTTCCTTGGTGGCGGCCAGGCCGAGCTTGCCGTAGGTGTGGGTGAATTCTGCGAACCAGGGGTTGGTCAGCAGTGGGCAGTGGCCGAAGATCTCGTGAAAAATGTCCGGTTCCTGCAGGTAATCCAGCTCTTCGCGGGTACGAATAAACGTCGCCACCGGAAACTGTTTGTTGGCGAGCAATTCGAAAAAGGTCTGGAAGGGGATCAGCGCCGGTACCCGGGCCACTTGCCAGCCGGTGGTCTCGGCCAGCACTTTGTTGATTTCCGCCAGTTGCGGAATGCGGTCGTGGGGCAGGCCGAGCTTGTCGATGCCGTCCAGGTATTCCTGGCAGGCGCGGCCCTCGATCACTTTCAACTGGCGCGTGATCAGGGTGTTCCACACCGCATGTTCTTCGGGCGGGTAGTCGATAAAACCGTTCGCGTCGGGCTCGCGGGCCACGTACTGCGTCTGCTTCATGCTGCTCTCCTGCTAGGCATTCGTTCTTGTTATGTCCTGGGATGAGCCTATTGATACGCGCCTTGGGCCGGGAAGCCATCCAGGGTTGCCGGGGTTATGTAGGAAAAGTTACCGAATTTCGTAAAGTTTTCGTTACGGTTTTGCGCTTTAACGCTGTGCGCAGTGATTTGTCGGTGTGAAAAGTCTTGCAGCTGTCACATAATCTTGACGATTATCTGCGCCCAGCGGCAAAAAGACGCAGCGCCTCCATCTTTTCGGGCCTCCTTATGCGTATCAAAGTGCATTGCCAGAACCGCATCGGCATCCTGCGGGACATCCTCAACCTGTTGGTGGAGTACGGCGTGAACGTCGCCAAGGGCGAGGTCGGTGGCGAGCATGGCAACGCTATCTACCTGTACTGCCCGAACCTGGTGAACCTGCAATTCCAGGCGCTGCGCCCGCAGTTCGAAGCGATTGCCGGGGTATTTGGCGTCAAGCGGGTAGGGCTGATGCCCAGCGAGCGTCGGCATATGGAGCTCAATGCATTGTTGGGCGCGCTGGAGTTTCCGGTGCTGTCCATCGACATGGGCGGCTCCATCGTCGCCGCCAACCGTGCGGCGGCGCAGTTGCTCGGGGTGCGGGTGGATGAGGTGCCCGGTATTCCGTTGTCGCGTTACGCCGAAGACTTTGATTTGCCGGAGCTGGTGCGGGCCAGTAAATCGCGGATCAATGGCCTGCGGGTCAAGGTCAAGGGTGACGTATTCCTGGCTGATATCGCGCCGCTGCAATCCTCCGAACATGACGACAGCGAAGCCATGGCCGGCGCCGTGCTGACCCTGCACCGCGCCGATCGGGTCGGTGAGCGTATCTATAATGTGCGCAAGCAAGAGCTGCGCGGCTTCGACAGCATCTTCCAAAGCTCCAAAGTCATGGCCGCCGTGGTCCGTGAAGCCCGGCGCATGGCACCGCTGGATGCGCCTCTATTAATAGAAGGCGAAACCGGTACCGGCAAGGAACTGCTGGCCCGCGCCTGTCACCTGGCCAGCCCGCGCGGACAGTCGCCGTTGATGGCGCTCAACTGCGCCGGTTTGCCGGAGTCCATGGCCGAGACCGAGTTGTTTGGTTATGGCCCGGGTGCCTTTGAAGGGGCGAGGGCGGAAGGCAAGTTGGGGCTGCTGGAGCTGACGGCGGGCGGCACGCTGTTTCTCGATGGCGTCGGGGAAATGAGCGCGCGGCTGCAGGTGAAGTTGCTGCGGTTTTTGCAGGATGGCTGCTTTCGCCGGGTAGGCAGTGATGAAGAGGTGTACCTGGATGTGCGGGTGATCTGCGCGACGCAGGTGGACCTTTCCGAGCTGTGCGCCCGGGGTGAATTCCGCCAGGACCTTTACCATCGTCTCAATGTGCTCTCGCTGCATATCCCGCCACTGCGCGAATGCCTCGACGGGTTGCCGCCACTGGTGGACCACTTTCTGGATCAGGCCAGCCGGCAAATCGGCTGCCCGCTGCCCAAGCTGGCGCCGGCGGCGATGGATCGGCTCAGCCATTACCACTGGCCAGGGAATGTGCGGCAGTTGGAGAACGTGCTGTTCCAGGCGGTTTCGCTGTGTGAGGGCGGCACGGTCAAGGCCGAGCACATTCGCCTGCCGGACTATGGCGTGCGCCAGCCGCTGGGGGATTTTTCCCTGGAAGGCGGGCTGGAAGAGATCGTCGGGCGCTTCGAGAAGGCGGTGCTTGCGCAGTTGTATGCCGAGCATCCCAGCAGTCGGCTGTTGGGCAAGCGGCTGGGCGTGTCCCACACCACCATTGCCAACAAGTTGCGGGACTACGAAGTGCTCAAGGCCGAACGCGGTTAAAACTGTAGGAGCTGGCTTGCCTGCGATAGCGGTGTATCAGCTACCACCTGTTTTGCTGACCCACCGCCATCGCAGGCAAGCCAGCTCCTACAGTTGATCTTTGTCGTTCTTGATACCTGCACTTGCCGTAAGCGGCATAAGTCCGCCGTTTTTTCGACTCTCTCCCTACCGCCTCAAGCCGCACTCCGCCAGCAAACCCCCGCCCCGCCTGGACTTTCCCTCATTTCAAAAAGTTGGTTCGCAAATTGCTTAAGCCTCATCAGTACAGCGGTGGGCGGCAAGCGTCCGTCAGAAAGAGGATAGAGCGTGGATAAGTACCTTTACGTGGCAATGACCGGCGCCAGCCAGAATGCACTGGCGCAGAAGGCCCACGCCAACAACTTGGCGAACGTTTCCACCAATGGTTTCCAGCGTGACCTCGAGCAGGCGCGCTCGATGCCGGTGTTTGGTGACAGCTTTCCGGCGCGGGCCTTTGCCTTGACCGAACGCCCAGGCACCGACTTTTCCCCTGGCGCGATGATTGAAACCGGCCGTGACCTCGACGTGGCCGTCAGCGGCGACGGCTGGATGGCCGTGCAAAACCCGGATGGCGGCGAGTCCTACGTGCGCAGCGCCAGCATGAACGTTGATGCATTGGGCGTACTGCGGGCCGGCAACGGCATGCCGATCATGGGCAACGGCGGCCCGATTGCCGTGCCGCCCCAGCAGCAGATCGAAGTCGGCCAGGACGGCACCATCAGCATCCGCGCCATGGGCGAAGGCCCGCGGGTGATGGCTGAGGTGGACCGGATCAAGCTGGTGCAGCCCGACCTCAAGAACATGACCAAGGGCCTCGACGGCACCATCCACACCAAGGATGGCCAACCGGCCCAGGCCGATGCCAACGTCAAGTTGACGTCGGGCTTCCTGCAGGCGAGCAACGTGAACGCCGTGGAAGAGATGACGGCAGTACTGGCTCTGTCCAAGCAGTTCGAATTGCACATCAAGATGATGAACAGCGCCAAAGAAGACGACCAGGCCATGACCCGCGTCCTGGCGATGAGCTGATAGCAGCCACACCCTAATTTTTGTAGCGCGGCGCCATAAAACAGGCGCACGAAGGAGAAGAACATGCTTCCGGCTCTATACGTTGCCAAAACAGGTTTGTCCGCCCAGGACACCAACCTGACCACCATTTCCAACAACCTGGCCAACGTGTCCACCACGGGTTTCAAACGTGACCGCGCCGAGTTCCAGGACTTGCTCTACCAGATCAAGAAACAACCGGGCGCCCAGTCGACCCAGGACAGCGAATTGCCGTCGGGCCTGCAATTGGGTACCGGTGTGGCGATTGTTGGCACCCAGAAGAACTTCAGCGCCGGCAACCTGCAGCAGACCGGCCAGCCGCTGGACTTGGCGGTCAACGGCAAGGGCTTCTTCCAGATCCTGCAGCCGGACGGCACCACCACCTACACCCGCGACGGTACGTTTCACCTGGACGCCAACGGCCAGGTCGTAACCGCCAACGGTTTCGCGCTGGAGCCGGCGATTGTTGTGCCGAACAACGCCCAGACCTTCACCGTCGGCAACGACGGCACCGTGTCGATCACCGTGGCCGGCAACCCGGCGTCCCAGGTGATCGGCAACCTGCAAACCGCCGACTTCATCAACCCGGCCGGCCTGCAGGCGATTGGTAACAACCTGTTCCTGGAAACCGCGTCCAGCGGCGCGCCGCAAATCGGCACCCCGGGCCTCAACGGTTTTGGTACCACCCTGCAAAGCACCCTGGAAACATCCAACGTCAGCACCGTTGAAGAGATGGTCAACATGATCACCACTCAGCGCGCCTACGAGATGAACTCCAAGGTGATTTCCACCGCCGACCAGATGCTTTCGTTCGTAACGCAGAATCTGTAATCAAGTCTATGGGGCGCCCTTGAAGGCGCCTGCAACACCGTGAGGTATGGGTCATGAATCGCTATGTTTCTGTTTTGGCACTGAGTGGGATTGCTGCGCTCGCGGGCTGTGTCGCCCCGTCGCCAAAGCCCAATGACCCGTACTATGCGCCGGTGTTGCCGCGCACGCCGCTGCCGGCGGCCGCCAACAATGGCTCGATCTACCAGGCCGGTTTCGAACAGAACCTGTACAGCGACCGCAAGGCCTTCCGGGTCGGTGACATCATCACCATCACCCTCAACGAGAAGACCCAGGCGAGCAAGAACGCCAACTCGCAGATCGGCAAGACCAGCAAGACCAGCATCGGCCTGACCTCGTTGTTTGGCGGTGTACCGAACACCAACAACCCGCTGGGCAGCGGTGACCTGAGCCTGGACGCCGGCTACAGCGGCGACCGCGCCACCAACGGCAAGAGTGCGGCGGGGCAGGGCAACAGCCTGACCGGTTCGATCACCGTGACCGTGGCCGACGTGCTGCCCAACGGCATCATCGCCGTACGCGGCGAGAAGTGGATGACCCTCAACACCGGTGACGAGCTGGTGCGTATTGCGGGCATGGTTCGCGCAGACGATATCTCTACCGACAACACCGTGCCGTCGACACGGATTGCCGATGCACGCATCACCTACTCGGGTACGGGTTCGTTTGCTGACGCCAGTCAGCCGGGCTGGTTTGACCGTTTCTTCCTTAGCCCGCTGTTCCCTTTCTAGGTGATCACTTTGAACTTCAAACAGCTGATGGCTACGATGTTGCTGCTGGCCCTGAGCGCTGGCGCCCAGGCTGAGCGCTTGAAAGACATCGCGAGCATTTCCGGCGTTCGGTCCAACCAATTGATCGGCTACGGCCTGGTGGTGGGGCTTAACGGCACCGGTGACCAGACCACCCAGACCCCGTTCACCTTGCAGACCTTCAACAACATGCTCTCGCAGTTCGGTATCAAGGTTCCGGCGGGTTCGGGCAACGTGCAACTGAAGAACGTCGCGGCGGTGTCCATCAGCGCGGACTTGCCACCGTTCGCCAAGCCGGGGCAGGTGGTCGATATCACCGTCTCGTCCATGGGCAACTCGAAAAGCCTGCGGGGCGGCACCTTGCTGATGACGCCACTCAAAGGTATCGACGGCAACGTCTACGCCATCGCCCAGGGCAACCTGGTGGTGGGTGGTTTTGACGCCGAAGGCCGTGACGGTTCGAAGATCACCGTCAACGTGCCGTCGGCCGGCCGGATTCCGGGTGGTGCCTCGGTGGAGCGCACAGTGCCGAGCGGTTTCAACCAGGGCAACAGCCTGACCCTGAACCTCAACCGTTCGGACTTCACCACTGCCAAGCGCGTGGTCGACAAGATCAATGAATTGCTCGGCCCGGGCGTGGCCCAGGCCATCGACGGCGGCTCGGTCCGCGTCACCGCGCCGCTGGACCCAAGCCAGCGTGTCGACTACCTCTCGTTGCTCGAAAACCTTGAGGTCGACCCGGGCCAGGCGGTGGCCAAAGTCATTATCAACTCGCGTACCGGCACCATCGTGATCGGCCAGAACGTGAAGGTTTCGCCGGCGGCCGTAACCCACGGCAGCCTGACGGTGACCATCACCGAAGACCCGATCGTCAGCCAGCCTGGCCCGTTGTCCAACGGCCAGACCGCGGTCGTGCCACGCTCGCGGGTGAATGCCCAGCAAGAAGCCAAGCCGATGTTCAAGTTCGGCCCCGGCACCACCCTGGATGAGATTGTCCGTGCGGTGAACCAGGTGGGCGCAGCGCCCGGCGACTTGATGGCGATCCTCGAAGCATTGAAACAGGCCGGCGCCTTGCAAGCCGACCTGATAGTGATCTGACGCCATGGCCATGGACATGCGCAAGAGCGGCCTGACCAGCACGGCGGACTCGGGTTCCTATTCCGACCTCAACCGGCTGAACCAGTTGAAGTTCGGCGATAAGAACAGCGATGGCAACATGCGCAAGGTTGCGCAGGAATTCGAGTCGCTGTTTCTTGGCGAGATGCTCAAGTCCATGCGTTCGGCCACCGAGGCCCTGGGCAAGGACAACCCGCTGAATACGCCGGCGGCCAAGCAGTATCAGGAGATGTACGACCAGCAGTTGGCGGTCTCGCTGTCCCGCGAGGGCGGTGGTATCGGCCTGGCCGACGTGTTGCTGCGCCAGATGCAGAAGAACAAGCCGGTGGACGCCCAGGCGGCCACCTTGCAAGGTCCGGCCACGCCGGCGAAGAAGGTGGATGTGCCTACGGAAATTGCCGCAGGTACCAAGGCCGATGGCCCGTTGGGCCGCAGCAATGGTCAGCGGCCATTGTGGGCCTATCGTGTGGCGGTGCCGGAAGGCACCAACAGCCACGCCAACGACATGGCGCTGATGAATCAGCGGCGCATCTCGTTGCCGAGCAAACTCACCGATCGCCTGCTGGCTGGCATCGTGCCGGGCACTGATGCCACCACCGTCGCCAAGGCCGCGCCGCTGCGGAACAGCGCCGCCGATGACGGTGTGGTCAACAGCACCGCCCGCAGCATGGCCGCGATACCGCACGGGCAAATGCAGGTTTACGGCCGTGCCGTGGCCCAGCCACCGTTGGCACCGGCGAAAAAAGCCTTCAGTTCGCAGGATGAATTTGTCGCCACCATGTTGCCGATGGCCAAGCAGGCCGCTGCGCGGATTGGCGTCGACCCACGCTACCTGGTGGCCCAGGCCGCCCTGGAAACCGGTTGGGGTAAATCGGTGATGCGTGCCGAGGATGGCACCAGCAGCCACAACCTGTTCGGTATCAAGGCCGGGCAGAGTTGGCAGGGTGAACAGGCCCGTGCGATCACCAGCGAGTTTCGTGATGGCGCGATGGTCAAGGAGACGGCGCAGTTCCGTTCCTACAACTCCTACCAGGACAGCTTCCATGACCTCGTGACGTTGCTGCAAAGCAATGATCGCTATAAAGAAGTTGTGAAGTCAGCCGACAACCCGGAACAGTTTGTACGCGAGTTGCAAAAAGCCGGTTATGCAACCGACCCGGATTACGCCAGCAAGATTTCGCAGATTGCAAAAACGATGAACAGCTACCAGAACTACGCTGCCGCGGGCGCTTCCACTCATTTATAAGGTCTGAATCATGAGTTTGCTCAATATCGGGATGTCGGGGCTCAATGCCGCCCAGGGATCGTTGTCGGTCTTAAGTAACAATATCGCCAACGTCAACACCCCGGGATACTCGCGTCAGCAGACCACCCAGAACGCCAGTGCGTCGAATGCGTTCGGCGGCGTCTTCATTGGCACCGGTACAACCCTGGCGGATGTGCGCCGGGTGTACAACGACTACCTGAACACCGCTTACCAGAACAGCACCGCCCTCAATAGCGATGCCAACGCCTACCTGGGCCAGGCCAGTGCGATCGACAAGACCCTGTCGGACAAGAGCACCGGCATGTCGGCCGTGCTCAGTGCCTTTTTTGCATCTGTGCAGACCGCTGCGGCCACCCCAAGTGATGTGTCGGCCCGGCAACTGCTGGTGACCAGCGCCCAGACCTTGAGCAACCGCTTCAACGCGATTTCCTCGCAGTTGAACCAGCAGAAAGAAAGCATCAACGGCCAATTGAGCACCATGAGTGATCAGGTCAACAAACTGACCTCCTCGATTGCGTCCCTGAACAAACAGATCGCCCAGGCCCAGGGCACGGCGACCACCGCACCTGCCAACCTGCTGGATGCGCGCACCGAAGCGGTCCGCTCGCTCAATGAGCTGGTCGGTGTCACGGCCACTGAAAAGAACGGCCAGCTCAGTGTGACCACCGGTACCGGGCAATCACTGGTCGAAGGTGATATAGCCAACACCATTTCGGCAGTGCCGAGCAAGACCGACAACAGCCAGTACACCATCCAGATCAACATGGGCAGCACGTCCATGGACATCGGTTCGGTGGTCAGCGGTGGCAGCATTGGCGGCCTGATGCGCTATCGCAGCGATGTGTTGATGCCGGCCATCAATGACTTGGGTCGCCTGGCCATTGTCGCCTCCGATACCATCAACAACCAGTTGGGCCAGGGCCTGGACCTCAACGGTGATTTTGGGTCCTCGCTGTTCACCGATATCAACAGCGCCGCCGCCATTGCCCAGCGTAGCCAGGGGGCAGCGGGTAACAGTGCCGGCTCCGGCAACCTGAACGTGTCGATTGCCGACAGCAGCAAGCTGACCACCTACGACTACAAGGTCACGTTTACCAGTGGCAACCTGTACAACGTGACCCGGTCCGACGGCCAGTCCATGGGCTCGTTCGACACCAACACCACCCCGCCGCCGGTGATTGACGGTTTTACCCTGGCATTGAATGGCAATGGGCCGATGGCGGCCGGTGACAGCTTCAAGGTCAGCCCGACCAGCAATGGCGCCAGCGGGATCGGTGTTGATCTGACAGACCCGAATAAACTCGCGTTTGCCGCGCCATTGGCAGGTGTTGCCGGCAAGAACAGCGGTACCGGCACGTTCACGCCGCCGCAGTTGACTGTGCCTCTGGATATCCACGGCGGTGCCGATACCGCCCAATTGCGCACCGGGATCGAAAACTCGATGCCGGTGAAAATGGTGTTCGGCGATAAGGCCGCGGACGGCACCCAGCCGTACACCGTCAGCGATGCCCAGGGTAACCCGATCGGCAGCGGCAGCATCATCCCGGGCCAGGGCAACAAGATCACCATCAACGTGCCGATGCGCGATGCCACCGGCGCCGTGATCCCGGGCAAGAGCTTCAGTTTTGATACCACCGTTGGCGGCTCGCCTGCCAAGGACGACAGCACCACGTTCTCCTTCAACAGTGGCGCGACCTCCGACGGCCGCAACGCCCAGTCGCTGCTGGACCTGCAAACCAAGTCAACCGTCGGCGTGACGGACGGCAACGGGGGCGTGAGCCTGGTCAGTGCCAACAGCCGCCTGGTATCCCAAGTGGGTTCCAAGGCCGCCCAGGCCACTACCGACAGCACCGCTACCGGTGCGCTGCTGACCGCGAACAAGGCGGCTGCCAACTCGGTGTCCCAGGTCAACCTGGATGAAGAGGCGGGCGACATGATCAAGTTCCAGCAGTACTACACCGCCTCGTCGCAGATCATCAAGGCGGCGCAGGAAACCTTCAGCACACTGATCAACGCACTTTAAGGGAGTCTGGGACGATGCGTATTTCGACACAGCAGTATTACGACACCAGCTCCAGCAAGTATCAGGATAACTATTCGAGCGTGGTGAAGGCCCAGGACCAGGCGAGTTCCGGGGTTCGGGTGCAGACGGCCGCGGATGATCCGGTGGCCGCCGCCCAGTTGCTGATGTTGCAACAGCAGAAAGACATGCTGGGGCAGTACAACACCAACATCACCACCTTGAATAACTCGCTGACCAACGAAGAAAGTGTGCTGCAAAGCATCAATACCGCGCTGCAGACAGCCCAGGGGTTGGCGCAGCAGGCCGGTAACATCGGCAAGAGCGATGACGATCGCAAGGCGCTTGCCGCCCAGGTCGGCGCGCTTGAGGACCAGGTGCTGGGTTTGCTCAACTCCAAGGACTCCAGCGGCAACTACATGTTCTCCGGTGCCAAGACCGATACGCCGCCGTACACTCGCAACAACGATGGCACCTACAGCTACCAGGGTGACGAGACGCCCCTGAGCCTGCAGATTTCGAACAACCTGTCGATCTCCATGGGCGATACCGGCAAGGCGCTGCTTGAGAGTTCATCCAACACCGGTCGCACCCAGGCCACGTTGCTGCCGCCTGCCGTGAATGACGGCACGGTGGGCATCTCGGCGGGCCTGATCACCTCCAGTACGACGTTTGCCAAGAGCTTTTCCGATGGCCAGCCGTATAAGCTGACCTTCGCCAGCAGCACCCAGTACAGCGTGACCGACAAGGACGGCAACGATGTCACGTCGGAGATCACCGGCAACGGTACGTTCGACTCCACCAAGGAAGGCTCCTCCAGCATCAGCCTGCGGGGCGTCACGTTCGACATTCGGCTGAACCTGGGCAAGGACGTTGCGCCGGGCGCGGCTTCTGATGCGCTGGTGGCAGGCAAGGAATTCAGCCTGGCAACCAAGCCGGACAGCTTCAGTGTCTCGCGCACGGCCAGCAATGCGTCCACCGCGCAACTGACCGGTGGCAGCGTCACGGACCAGGCGGCGTATACCAACACCTTTCCCAACTCGGGAGCGGTGATCCGGTTCACCAGCGGCACCGATTACCAGGTGTTCGCCCAGCCGTACAGCGCCAACAGCAAGGCCATTGCCTCCGGGACCATGGCGGCCGGCGCGACGTCGATCACCACGGCCGGCGTGACCTTTGGGGTGAGCGGCACGCCGGGCGCCGGTGACCAGTTCTCGGTCGGTGCCACCAGCAACAAGAACATGAATGCCCTGGACACCTTGAGCCAGTTGCGCAAGGCCCTGGAAACCCCGGCAGACGGCAACCCGGTCGCCTTGAACAACCTCAAGGACGTGGTCGCCACCAGCATTGGCAACCTGGGCAACGCTTCGGCGCAGATCGACCAGGTGCGCGGCTCCATTGGTGCGCGCCAGAATGCGATCGATATACAGGACACGGAAAACACCAGCCTGGGCCTGGCCAATACCTCCACCATGTCGTCGCTGGCGAACGTTGATATGGGGCAGGCCGCCATTGACCTGACCTTGCAGCAGACCATGCTGCAGGCTTCGCAACTGGCATTCGTGAAAATCTCCCAACTGAGCCTGTTCAGCAAGATGTGATTTTCGGCGGCGGCACCCGGCGGCTCACCCTGGAAACGGGGTGGGCCGTTGTTGTTTTTGGGGCTTGTATGTCTCCGTGTTTCGCACAAAGCGCAGAAAATTGAGTGACCTGTGAGTCATAAAGCGCATCTTCACTGTATCGTGTGAAAAGGATAGGTCGTCGCCAGGTCTCTGCGAGGGCCTGCCGCCAAGGTATAAAGGCGGTTTTCGGCGAGTTTTTTGCGGGGTTATCCCCATTATTGTCAGCGCCCGGCGACGTGTTTCGCGGGGTGTTCTCCAGCTATTTAGTATTGGGAAGCCACAATGATTGGCATAAAAAGCATCGCCAGTTACGTGCCGGCAGACGGGATCGATAACTACGCCCAGGGTGCCAAATTCGCCAAGGATGAAGAGTTCATCATTGGCAAGATCGGGTCGGCGTTCCTGCCGCGCAAGGATGCCGCGCAGGAAACCTCCGATCTGTGCGTCGAGGCGGTCAACGCCTTGTTTGCCAACAACCCCGATTTGAAGCGCGAATCCATTGACGCGCTGATCGTCGTTACCCAGAACGGCGACGAAGAGGGTTTGCCTCACACCGCGGCCATCGTCCAGGACAAACTGGGCCTGCCGACGCACGTGGCGGCCTTTGATATTTCCCTGGGCTGCTCGGGCTACGTCTACGGCATCTATGCGATGAAGGGCTTCATGGAAGCCACCGGCCTGAAAAACGGCCTGTTGGTGACTGCCGACCCGTACTCGAAGATCGTCGACCCGGAAGATCGCAACACCACCATGCTGTTCGGCGATGCCGCAACCGCCACCTGGATGGGTGAAGATGCGCCCTGGCAGTTGGGCAAGTCCAAGTTCGGCACAGACGGTTCCGGTGCGCCGCACCTGAAGGTCAGCGACGGTGTGTTCTTCATGAACGGCCGCCAGGTGTTCAACTTCGCCTTGCTCAAGGTGCCGGCGCATTTGCACGAGCTGCTCAACGAATCGGACCTCAAGGCTGACGAGATTGACGCCTTCTGCATTCACCAGGGCAGCGCGGCGATTGTCGACGCCGTGGCCCGGCGTTTCGAAGATGCACCGGTGGACAAGTTCATCAAGGATATGGTCGAGACCGGCAACACGGTGTCGTCGAGCATTCCGCTCCTGCTTGAAAAGCACATGCTCGACTCCACCTGGAAGCGCGTAGCCATCAGTGGTTTTGGTGTGGGCTTGTCCTGGGGTTCGGCGATTCTGCACCGCCCTTGAAGCTTTAAAGGCGCTGCACACAAAAACGCCCATGATCGAAAGATCATGGGCGTTTTTTATTTGGCGCCAGAAAACCCAGCATTTGCTGGGGTTTGGGCTATCGTAAATGCTTGAATTAAAAGGGGTGGCACGGTGCTAGTAAAAAAAATCAAAAAAGTCCTCAAGCAACCTGCTTTCACGACGATAACTATTACGAAGGTTCTCTAGGCCACACCCGGCGGTTGCCAGGGCCGGAAGCCGCAGTAAACAACCCCACGAGGATTTCGTCATGGCTTTAACAGTAAACACTAACCTTGCTTCGTTGAACGTTCAGAACAACCTGAACAAGGCTTCCGGCGCCCTGCAAACCTCCATGCAGCGTCTGTCTTCCGGCCTGCGTATCAACAGCGCCAAAGACGATGCGGCCGGCCTGCAAATCTCCAACCGTCTGACCAGCCAGATCAACGGCCTGGGCGTTGCAATCAAAAACGCCAACGACGGCAGCTCGATTGCTCAGACCGCTGAAGGCGCCATGCAGCAGTCCACCAACATCCTGCAAAGCATGCGTACCCTGGCTCTGCAATCCGCCAACGGCTCGCCAAGCGCTGAAGACCGTAAGTCGAACCAGGCTCAATACGCAGCACTGACTGCTGAATTGACCCGTATCGCTACCACCACCACCTTCGGTGGCAAGAACCTGCTGGACGGTTCTTTCGGTACCACGTCGTTCCAGGTCGGCGCCAACGCCAACCAGACCATCGACATGAGCATCGGTAACGTTGCAGCCAACAACATTGGTTCGCAGCAACTGAAATCGGTAGGCGTTCCGCCAAGCGCTGCTGGCGTTGTTGGCGGCCCGATCACCGTTACCGGTGGCGGCCAGAGCACCACCGTAACCATCGCTCCTAGTGCTTCTGCCAAGCAGATTGCTGCTCAAATGAACGGCGCTGTCGGTGGCCTGGCTGCAACTGCCAGCACCATTGCCCAGTTCACCGTTGACGACGCTGCCATTGCTGCTGCAACGCCTGCCAGCGCCAACTTCACCCTGAAAGTAGGCTCCGGTACTGCGGTCCAGTTCACTGGCGTGACCAGTGCTTCCGACCTGGCAGACCAACTGAAGTCCAACGCTGCCAAGCTGGGCATCACCGTTAACTACGATTCGACCACTCAAGCCCTGTCGGTCAAGTCCGATACCGGTGAGAACCTGACCTTCAACGCTGGCGACGCCGGTGCTGTTGCCGGTATCAAGGTTGCGACCCTGGATGGTAGCGGTGTTGCCGGTACTGCCGTTGCTCTGGACGCTGGTCCGATCATCGCCACTGGTGCAGTTTCGCTGAACTCCTCCAGCAGCTACTCGCTGAGCGGCACTGGTGTGGCTGGTATCTTCGCAGCAACCGGTACCAACGCTGCCAACTCCACCAAAACCACCGTCAACAACACTGACATCACCACTGCTGCCAACGCACAGAACTCGATCGACGTGATCACCCAGGCGATCTCGGACATCGACTCCCAGCGTGCCGGCCTCGGTGCTGTACAAAACCGTTTCGACAACACCGTTGCCAACCTGCAGAGCATCTCGGACAACTCCAGCGCCGCTCGCGGTCAGATCCAGGACGTTGACTACGCTGCTGAAACTGCTCAACTGACCAAGCAACAAACCCTGCAACAGGCTTCCACTGCGATCCTGTCCCAGGCCAACCAACTGCCATCCGCTGTACTGAAGCTGCTTCAGTAATAGCCATCGGTAGATGAATGACGGAAGGGCGCGTTTACGTGCCCTTTTGTCTTTTGCGTGATGAGGAGATTGGACATGGACATGAGCGTCAAGTTGAACCTGTCTTATCCTGCTGCCCCAACGCCACAGAGTGCGCCTGCGCCTGTGACTGCCGACGCGCAGACCCCCAAGGTCGACGCAACCGTCGCAGCAGTAAAGCCCAAGCAGGAAACGAAACCGGATGACCTGGAAAAGGCCGTCAAGGATATTCGAGAATTCGTCCAGGCTGCCCAGCGCAAACTGGATTTCACCATTGATGACTCCACCCATCAGGTGGTGGTCAAAGTCATTGCAACCGAGAGCGGCGAAGTCATTCGCCAGATCCCTTCGGAAACCGCATTGAAACTCGCACAAAGTCTTCACGACGCCAGCAGCTTGTTGTTTGACGCCAAAGTCTGAGCTGGCATGAATTTTGTTGCTGTAGCTGCTTGAGGCGCCGTCCGTCAAGAAAGCGCCAGCCCCGTATCAGGAGAAACATCATGGGTGATATATCCGTCAGCGGCCCGGTCACGGGCATTGACACCCAGTCTATCGTTACGGCCTTGGTGAACGCTGAGCAGGCGCCCAAGCAGTCGCAGATCAACAAGCAGACGCAGACGCAGACCGCCCAGTTGTCCTCGATTGGCAAGATTCAAGCGGCTCTGGATGCGTTCCGCGGTGCCATGGACACCATGGCCAAGGACGCCAGTATCGGCGGCCTGACGGCAGCGACCTCGGATGCCAGTGTTTCCACCGTCACGTTGGGCGCGGGTGCCTCCACGGGTAGCTACCAATTGGTGGTCACTCAATTGGCAACGGCCTCGAAGATTGCTACCACGACGTTCGCGGGTGGGGCCAATAGCGTCGTCAATAAAGGTTCTACCGCGACGACCCTGGAGATTTCCCAGTCGGGTCAGAGTTATGGGGTCAGCGTTGCACCGGGCGCGACGTTGCAACAAGTGCGTGACTCGATCAACGCGCAATACAGCAGCGCAGGCCTGAGTGCCAACATCCTGACTGACGCCACCGGTTCGCGCCTGGTCGTGACGTCGTCCAATACCGGCGCCGGCACGGACATTACCCTTGGCGGTAATACCGGCCTGGAAACCGGCACTACGGTCGTCAACGGCCCACCGGTCAATGCGAAATACACCATCGACGGTACCGCCCAGGAATCCAAGAGCAATACCCTGACCGAAGCGATCAGTGGCGTGAGTATCAAGTTGACTGCCGTGTCGCCTTTGCCCACGGGGCAGACAGGAGACGCCAATCGGACAGCCTCGACCATCAGCGTCACGCGCAGCACCGACACCCTCAAGAGTTCGGTAAAGGGTTTTGTCGACACCTATAACGCCTTGATCACCGCGATGAACACGGAGACCGCCGTCACCACCAACGCGGACGGTTCCACCACGGCGGCTGCGCTGACCGGCGATTCCACCCTGCGCGGCCTGCAGACCGCCGTGCGTACTCAGTTGAACGCATTGGCGGGCACTGGCACGCTGAAGTCCCTGGCCCAGTTTGGCGTGAACACTGACCAGACAACCGGCAAGCTGAGCATCGACGACAAGCTGTTCGGTGCGGCTATCTTGACCAACCCCACCGACATCGGCGGTATCTTCAACGGTGACAATGGCCTGCTGGCGCGTATGAAAACCGCGACCGACAGCTATGCAGTGACCAACACCGGCGTCCTGGCTACACGTTCTTCGACTCTGTCGGCAAACCTCAAGGACCTGCAAAACCAGCAGGACACCCTGACCGCGCGCATGGCCGCCCTGAAGACCAGCCTGACGGCCAAATACACCACGATGAACAGCCTGGTGGCACAGCTCACCGCTCAACGCTCCAGCGTAATGACCACCCTCGACGCGCTGAACAATCCCAAGACCACCTGATCCTCGGTGAGGTCGCCCGCTGAAGTGAAGGCTTTAGCGGGCGCGACCTCCAGCAGACCGCCGGCTTAAAGTTTTTTGCGACGCCGTCGACATATTGGTCAGAGCCCATTCTTTTTAGCTGTTGCCTGTCACGAGGTAGAAACATGAATCCCATGAGAGCCCTTCGCCAATACCAGAAGGTCAATTCCCATGCCCAGGTCTCCGAGGCTAGCCCGCACCGTCTGGTTCAAATGCTGATGGAAGGCGCGCTGGACCGCATGGCCCAGGCCAAGGGCGCCATGGCTCGTGGCGATATCGCGCAAAAGGGCCTGTTGCTGGGCAAGGCGATCGATATTTTGATTGGTTTGCGTGACGGCCTGAACCCGGAAAAAACCGATGATCCGGCCGCCTTGCAGCAATTGGATAACCTGTACGCCTACATGACCACGCGTTTGCTCGAAGCCAATACCAAGAGCGATGTCGCGATGATCGACGAAGTGGCCGGCTTGATGATTACACTCAAGGAAGGCTGGGACGGTATTGCAACACTGTAGGCCTGCTGGCCTGAGGAAGATGTTATGAGTCACGCCCTGCAACGGATTGACGAGACCCGCGAAGCCTTGATGGACGCATTGGCCGCACGTAACTGGGACGCCATTGGCGAACTGGACCTGGGGTGTCGTGCAGTGATTGATGAGGCGCTGGTGAACGCGCCGGTGGACGAGGATGCCCTGCGGGAAAAACTGGAGAGCCTGCTGGCGGTGTATCAGCAGCTGCTTGAGGTGACGACCGGGGAGCGTCAGGCGATTTTCGAGGAGATGTCGCAGATCAACCGAGCGGAAAGCGCGTCAAAGGTTTACCATCTGTTCGGCTGAAGGCTCAGTTAATCCGAACAAAGCGCGTCATAAATTTGACTGTGCACGATTTTTTGACTTAACTAGTGCTATTTTCAGACGTCAGAAAGCCGTAGCGCAGAAAATGCCTACAGCAATCTAGATTGCCCCAACTCGAGGGCATTAAGTTTTACTAGGGAAGTTGCTATTGCATGTGGCGTGAAACCAAAATTCTGCTGATCGATGACGATAGCGTTCGGCGCCGCGACCTGGCGGTGATCCTGAATTTTCTTGGCGAAGAAAATCTACCCTGCGGCAGCCATGACTGGCAGCAGGCGGTCAGCTCTTTGTCGTCGAGCCGTGAAGTCATTTGTGTGCTGATCGGGACGGTAAACGCTCCTGGCGCATTGCTGGGCTTGTTAAAGACACTGTCAACCTGGGATGAGTTCCTTCCGGTGTTGCTGATGGGCGATATTTCTTCTGTGGACCTTCCGGAAGATCAGCGCCGCCGTGTTCTTTCCACCCTCGAAATGCCCCCCAGCTACAGCAAATTGCTCGACTCCCTGCACCGTGCCCAGGTGTACCGCGAGATGTACGACCAGGCCCGCGAGCGCGGCCGTCACCGCGAACCCAACCTGTTCCGCAGCCTCGTCGGCACCAGCCGTGCGATCCAGCACGTGCGCCAGATGATGCAGCAAGTGGCCGACACCGACGCCAGCGTGCTGATCCTCGGCGAGTCCGGTACCGGCAAGGAAGTGGTCGCGCGCAACCTGCATTACCATTCCAAGCGTCGCGACGGGCCCTTTGTGCCGGTCAACTGCGGGGCGATCCCGGCAGAGCTTTTGGAAAGCGAACTGTTCGGCCACGAGAAGGGCGCCTTTACCGGGGCGATCACCAGCCGTGCCGGGCGTTTTGAGCTGGCCAACGGCGGCACCCTGTTCCTCGACGAAATCGGCGACATGCCACTGCCGATGCAGGTCAAGCTGCTGCGGGTGTTGCAGGAGCGTACCTTCGAGCGTGTGGGCAGCAACAAGACCCAAAGCGTCGACGTGCGCATCATTGCCGCCACCCACAAAAACCTCGAAAGCATGATCGAGGTCGGCAGCTTCCGCGAAGACCTGTACTACCGCCTCAATGTATTCCCGATCGAAATGGCGCCCCTGCGCGAGCGCGTCGAAGACATCCCGCTGCTGATGAACGAACTGATCTCGCGCATGGAGCACGAAAAGCGCGGCTCGATCCGTTTCAACTCGGCGGCGATCATGTCCCTGTGCCGCCACGGCTGGCCGGGCAACGTCCGTGAGCTGGCCAACCTGGTGGAGCGCATGGCGATCATGCACCCGTACGGGGTGATTGGCGTGGTCGAGCTGCCGAAGAAATTCCGCTACGTCGACGACGAAGACGAGCAGTTGGTGGACAGCCTGCGCAGCGACCTGGAAGAGCGCGTGGCCATCAACGGCCATACGCCGGACTTCGGTTCAACCGCCATGCTGCCGCCGGAAGGCCTGGACTTGAAGGACTACCTCGGCAGTCTCGAGCAAGGCCTGATCCAGCAGGCGCTCGACGACGCCAATGGCATCGTCGCCCGTGCCGCCGAACGCCTGCGCATCCGCCGTACCACCCTGGTGGAAAAGATGCGCAAGTACGGCATGAGCCGAAAAGAAGGTGATGAACAGGCGGATGATTGACGCCTGTTTTTCAAACCGCTGAATTTTCAGCGGTTTTTTTTCGGCACGGGTATTGCTACAGCACTCGCAACGTTCCGTTTAACTGACGGTCAGCCAAGCGAGAGAGCATGATGCCCCACGCCGCCCAACTATCTTCGGTCCCCGACACCCAGGGGCCTGCCCCCTCCGTGGAACAGATCAGCCGCCTTGGACTTGAGCAGGCGTTTTCCCTGTTCAACCAGATGTCCAGCCAGTTGACTGACTCCTACAGCCTGTTGGAAGCGCGGGTGTCCGAGCTTAAAGGCGAGTTGGCGGTGGTCAGCGCCCAGCGCATGGAAGAGCTGGCCGAAAAAGAGCGCCTGGCCAACCGTCTGCAAAACCTCCTCGACCTGTTGCCCGGTGGCGTCATCGTCATCGACGACCAGGGCCGCGTGCGCGAAGCCAACCCGGCAGCCTGCGACATGCTGGGCCTGCCGCTGGAAGGCGAGTTGTGGCGTGAGGTCATCACCCGCTGCTTCGCGCCGCGAGAAGACGACGGCCACGAAATCTCCCTCAAGGACGGGCGCCGCCTGTCCATCGCCACCCGCTCCCTGGATGCCGAGCCCGGCCAGTTGGTGCTGCTCAACGACCTGACCGAAACCCGTCACCTGCAAGACCAACTGGCACGCCATGAGCGCTTGTCATCGCTGGGGCGGATGGTTGCTTCTCTGGCGCATCAGATTCGTACGCCGTTGTCCGCCGCGCTGATTTACGCCAGTCATTTGACTGATGAGCAATTGCCGGTCGCCACTCACCAGCGTTTTGCCGGTCGCCTCAAGGAGCGCCTGCATGAACTGGAGCACCAGGTTCGCGACATGCTGGTGTTTGCCCGTGGCGAATTGCCGCTGACCGACCGCGTCACCCCGGCCGCGTTGATGCAATCGCTGCAAGCTGCTGCCGCCACCCACATCCAGGAAGCGTCAGTCCGTTGGCAGTGCGACAGCCATCACGGCGAGTTGCTGTGCAACCGCGACACCCTGGTGGGCGCGCTGCTCAACCTGATCGAAAACGCGACCCAAGCCAGTGGCCCCGGGGCGCGGCTCAAAGTGCACCTGTATAACCGCGGCGACACCCTGCGCCTGGGTATCAGCGACAGCGGTAGCGGGATTGATCCGGTGGTGCTGCAACGCCTGGGCGAGCCTTTTTTCACCACCAAAACCAACGGTACCGGCCTGGGCCTGACCGTGGTCAAGGCCGTCGCCCGTGCACATCAGGGAGAATTGCAGCTGCGTTCCCGGTTGGGTCGCGGCACGTGCGCGATGATCACGCTGCCGCTGTTTTCATGCGCTGTCGGCGCGGAGTAAAAGGTCATGGCTATCAAGGTTCTATTGGTTGAAGACGATCGCGCCCTGCGTGAAGCATTGGCTGACACGCTGTTGCTGGCGGGCCATGACTACCGGGCGGTCGGTTCTGCCGAAGAGGCCTTGGACGCGGTAGAGCAGGAGTCCTTCAGCCTGGTGGTCAGTGACGTGAACATGCCGGGCATGGATGGCCACCAGTTGCTCGGCCTGTTGCGTGCACGCCAGCCGCAATTGCCGGTGCTGTTGATGACCGCCCACGGCGCCGTAGAGCGTGCCGTCGACGCGATGCGCCAGGGCGCCGCGGATTATCTGGTCAAACCCTTCGAGCCCAAAGCCTTGATCGAACTGGTTACCCGGCATGCCCTGGGCACCCTGGGCGTTGCCGACGGCGAAGGCCCGATCGCCTTCGAACCGGCCAGTGCGCAACTGTTGGAGCTGGCGGCCCGTGTCGCCCGCAGCGATTCCACGGTGTTGATCTCCGGCGAATCCGGCACCGGCAAGGAAGTGCTGGCGCGCTACATTCACCAGCAATCCCACCGTGCCAGCCAGCCGTTCATTGCGATCAACTGCGCGGCCATCCCCGACAACATGCTCGAAGCCACTTTGTTCGGCCATGAAAAGGGCTCGTTCACCGGCGCCATCGCGGCCCAGGCCGGCAAGTTCGAACAGGCGGACGGCGGCACCATCCTGCTGGACGAAATTTCCGAAATGCCCTTGGGCCTGCAAGCCAAATTGCTTCGGGTATTGCAGGAGCGCGAAGTGGAGCGGGTGGGCGCGCGCAAGCCGATCCAGCTGGACATCCGCGTGGTTGCCACCACCAACCGCGACCTGGCGGGCGAAGTGGCGGCGGGGCGCTTCCGTGAGGATCTGTTCTACCGGCTCTCGGTGTTCCCGCTGGCCTGGCGCCCGTTGCGCGAGCGCCCGGCCGACATCATCCCGCTGGCCGAGCGCCTGCTGAGCAAGCACGTCAATAAAATGAAGCATGCCCAGGCGCGCCTCTCGGCCGACGCCCAGGCCTGCCTGGTCAGCTACCCATGGCCCGGCAATGTGCGGGAACTGGACAATGCGATCCAGCGGGCGTTGATTTTGCAGCAGGGCGGTTTGATCCAGCCTCAGGATTTCTGCCTGGCCATGGGCACAGGCGGCGCGCCGCTCCCCACGCTGGCGACCGCGCCGCACGTTGAGGCCGTGCCTGCCGAGTCCGCCGGTGCCTTGGGCGACGACCTGCGCCGCCGCGAATTCCAGATGATCATCGACACGCTGCGCTCCGAGCGCGGCCGCCGCAAAGAGGCCGCCGAGCGCCTGGGCATCAGCCCGCGCACCTTGCGCTACAAGCTGGCACAGATGCGCGATGCCGGGATGGACGTGGAAGCCTATCTTTACGCCACTTGAGAATTCTCGAAGCCGACAGGGTTAGTCGCCTTTTCTTACGAATTGCCACGGAGCTGGCACCCTTGTTGCTACCACCCCAGTAACCGTTGCGTAGTGTCAAAAAATTGCGGGTCGTCGGAGAGAACGTTCATGAGCCAAGGTGTTGAATTCAATCGGTTGATGTTGGATATGCGGTCCATGCAAATGGATGCCATGTCTCAACCGAAATCCGCCGCGCAAGCCGTACCGGAATTGGGCCAGAGCAGCTTTGCCGACATGCTCGGCCAGGCCATCAACAAGGTCAGCGATACCCAGCAGGCTTCCAATCAGTTGGCGACTGCCTTCGAGATCGGCAAAAGCGGCGTGGACCTCACCGACGTGATGGTCGCCTCGCAAAAAGCCAGCGTTTCATTCCAGGCCTTGACCCAGGTGCGCAACAAGCTGGTTCAAGCCTATCAAGACATCATGCAGATGCCGGTTTAAGGACGATTTGAGTCATGGCAGAAGCAGTCGTGGATAACGCACCCGCCAAGGCAGACGGCAAGCCGCCGCTGTTTGGCCTGTCGTTCCTGGAAAACCTCTCCGAGATGACCATGCTGCGTCAGGTGGGCCTGATGGTCGGCCTGGCTGCCAGCGTGGCGATTGGTTTTGCCGTGGTGCTGTGGTCCCAGCAACCGGATTACCGCCCGTTGTACGGTAGCCTGGCGGGCATGGATTCCAAGCAGATCATGGAAACCCTGGCGGCAGCAGATATTGCCTACACCGTCGAACCGAATTCCGGCGCCCTGTTGGTCAAGGCTGATGACGTGGCTCGGGCGCGGATGAAACTGGCGGCAGCCGGTGTCACCCCGTCCGACGCCAATATCGGCTTTGAGATCCTCGACAAGGACCAGGGCCTGGGCACCAGCCAGTTCATGGAAGCCACCCGCTACCGTCGCGGCCTGGAAGGCGAACTGGCGCGTACTATTTCCGCGTTGAACAACGTCAAGGGCGCCCGCGTGCACCTGGCGATTCCGAAAAGCTCGGTGTTTGTGCGCGACGAGCGCAAGCCCAGCGCCTCGGTACTGGTGGAACTGTTTGCCGGCCGCTCCCTGGAGCCTGGCCAGGTATTGGCGATCATCAACCTGGTGGCCACCAGCGTTCCCGAATTGAGCAAGTCGCAAATCACCGTGGTCGACCAGAAGGGCAACCTGCTGTCCGACATGGCAGAGAACTCTTCGCTGACCATGGCCGGCAAGCAGTTCGACTACAGCCGTCGCATGGAAAGCATGCTGACCCAGCGCGTGCACAACATCCTGCAACCGGTGTTGGGTAATGATCGCTACAAGGCTGAAGTGTCGGCCGACGTGGATTTCAGCGCGGTCGAATCGACCTCCGAGCAGTTCAACCCGGACCAGCCGGCCCTGCGCAGCGAGCAGTCGACCACCGAACAACGCACCGCCAGCAATGGCCCGCAAGGCGTGCCGGGTGCCCTGAGCAACCAGCCGCCAACCCCGGCTACCGCCCCGCAAACCACCGGTGGCGCTGCCGCTACCGCAGGCGCAGTGCAACCTGGCCAGCCGCTGCTGGACGCCAACGGCCAGCAGATCATGGACCCGGCCACCGGCCAGCCGATGCTGGCGCCGTACCCGGCCGACAAGCGTCAACAATCCACCAAGAACTTCGAACTTGACCGTTCCATCAGCCACACCAAACAGCAACAGGGCCGGATCAATCGCCTGTCGGTGTCGGTGGTGGTGGATGACCAGGTCAAGGTCAACGCCGCTGACGGCGCCGTCACCCGTGCACCGTGGAGCGCCGATGAATTGGCGCGCTTCACTCGCCTGGTACAGGACGCGGTGGGCTTCGATGCCAGCCGTGGCGACAGCGTCAGCGTGATCAACATGCCGTTCTCCGCCGAGCGTGGCGAAGTCATCGCCGAGGCAGCGTTCTATACTCAGCCGTGGTTCTGGGACATCGTCAAGCAAGTGCTGGGTGTGCTGTTTATCCTGGTGCTGGTGTTCGGCGTGCTGCGTCCGGTACTCAACAACATCACCGGCCATGGCAAAAAACAGCTGGCCCTGGCCGGTGGCGACGTCGAGTTGGGTGGCATGGGTGGTCTCGATGGCGAACTGGCCAACGACCGCGTAAGCCTTGGTGGCCCGCAAAGCATTCTGTTGCCGAGCCCGAGCGAGGGTTATGACGCTCAGTTGAACGCAATCAAGAGCCTGGTGGCCGAAGACCCGGGTCGTGTGGCCCAGGTCGTGAAAGAGTGGATTAACGCAGATGAGTGATGCTCGAGTCGCCGTAGCCAAACTCTCCCGGGTCGACAAAGCCGCCGTGCTGTTGCTGTCCCTTGGGGAAACCGATGCAGCCCAAGTGCTGCGTCATATGGGCCCCAAAGAGGTTCAGCGGGTAGGCGTGGCCATGGCGCAGATGCGCAATGTGCACCGCGAGCAGGTCGAGCAGGTGATGAGTGAGTTCGTCGAGATCGTCGGCGACCAGACCAGCCTGGGCGTCGGCTCCGACAGCTACATTCGCAAGATGCTCACCTCGGCCCTGGGCGAAGACAAGGCCAACGGCCTGATCGACCGCATCCTGCTGGGTGGCAACACCAGCGGCCTCGACAGCCTCAAATGGATGGAACCGCGGGCCGTGGCCGACGTGATCCGCTACGAACACCCGCAGATCCAGGCGATCGTGGTGGCGTATCTCGACCCCGACCAGGCCGGTGAAGTGCTTGGCCATTTCGACCACAAGGTGCGCCTGGACATCATCCTGCGCGTTTCGTCGCTGAACACTGTGCAGCCGGCGGCCTTGAAAGAACTGAACACGATTCTCGAGAAGCAGTTCTCGGGCAATTCCAACGCTTCGCGTACCACGTTGGGCGGCATCAAGCGTGCGGCCGACATCATGAACTTCCTCGACAGCTCGGTAGAAGGCCAGTTGATGGACTCGATCCGCGAGATCGACGACAGCCTGTCGGTGCAGATCGAAGACCTGATGTTCGTGTTCAACAACCTCTCCGATGTCGACGACCGTGGCATCCAGGCGTTGCTGCGCGAGGTCTCCTCCGACGTGCTGGTGCTGGCCCTCAAAGGCTCCGATGAAGGCGTCAAGGAAAAGATCTTCAAGAACATGTCCAAGCGGGCTTCCGAACTGCTGCGCGACGACCTCGAGGCCAAGGGCCCGGTGCGCGTCAGCGACGTGGAAACCGCGCAGAAAGAAATCCTCACCATTGCCCGCCGTATGGCCGAAGCCGGAGAAATCGTTCTCGGCGGGAAGGGCGGCGAAGAAATGATTTAAGGCGCCGCGCATGTCGAACAAAGATGAGACGCCCAGCGATCTGATTCGCGCACGGGACGTCGGAGGGTTCGACGTCTGGTCGCTGCCCAGTTTCGACCCGCATCGCCCGGAGCCTGAGCCCGAGCCGGTAGAAGAGCCCCCGGCCGAGATGGAAGAGGTGCCGCTGGAAGAAGTCCAGCCACTGACCCTGGAAGAGCTGGAAAGCATTCGCCAGGAAGCCTACAACGAAGGCTTTTCCACCGGCGAGAAAGACGGTTTTCGCAGCACCACGCTGAAGGTCCGCCAGGAAGCCGAGGCGGCGCTCAGCGTCAAGCTCGCCAGCCTGGAAACCCTGATGGGCAGCCTGTTCGATCCGATTGCCGAGCAGGATTCGCAGATCGAAAAAGCCATGGTCGGGCTGGTGGAGCACATCACCCGCCAGGTGATCCAGCGCGAGCTGGCCCTGGACTCCACGCAAATCGAAGGTGTGATGCGCGAAGCGCTCAAGCTGCTGCCCCTGGGCGTCGGCAACGTGCGGCTGTACATCAACCCCCAGGATTTCGAACAGGTCAAAGCCCTGCGCGAGCGCCATGAAGAAACCTGGCGCATCGTCGAAGACGCCGCGCTGCTGCCCGGTGGTTGCCGGGTGGAGACCGAACACAGCCGCATCGACGCCACGGTAGAGACGCGCATCACTCAGATCATGGCCAAGCTGTTCGACCAGTTGCACGAGCAGGCGCTGCACCCCGCAGAGCCGGACTTGAGCGTCGAACTGGACACCCCCGATGCGCCTTGATCGCACCAGCTTCGCCAAGCGCCTGGGTGGCTATGCCGAAGTCACCGAGTTGCCGGGCCAGCCGATCCTGGAGGGCCGCCTGCTGCGCATGGTCGGCCTGACCCTGGAAGCCGAAGGCCTGCGCGCCGCCATGGGCAGCCGCTGCATGGTGATCAACGACGACAGCTACCACCCGGTGCAGGTCGAAGCCGAAGTGATGGGCTTCTCCGGCAGCAAAGTATTCCTGATGCCCGTCGGCAGTGTTGCCGGGATTGCCCCCGGTGCCCGTGTGGTGCCACTGGCCGACACCGGCCGCCTGCCCATGGGCATGAGCATGCTCGGCCGCGTGCTGGATGGCGCCGGTCGCGCCCTCGACGGCAAGGGCGGGATGAAGGCCGAAGACTGGGTGCCCATGGACGGCCCGACCATCAACCCGCTCAAGCGCAACCCTATCAGCGTGCCGCTGGACGTGGGCATTCGCAGCATCAACGGTTTATTGACGGTGGGTCGCGGCCAGCGCCTGGGCCTGTTCGCCGGTACCGGCGTGGGTAAGTCAGTGTTGCTGGGCATGATGACGCGCTTTACCGAGGCCGACATCATCGTGGTAGGGCTGATCGGCGAGCGGGGCCGCGAGGTGAAGGAATTCATCGAGCACAGCCTGGGCGAAGAAGGCCTCAAGCGTTCTGTCGTGGTCGCCTCACCGGCGGATGACGCGCCGCTGATGCGCCTGCGTGCCGCGATGTACTGCACACGCATCGCCGAATATTTTCGCGACAAGGGCAAGAACGTCCTGTTGCTGATGGACTCCCTGACCCGTTTCGCCCAGGCCCAGCGGGAAATCGCCCTGGCCATCGGCGAGCCGCCGGCCACCAAGGGCTATCCGCCGTCGGTGTTCGCCAAGCTGCCCAAGTTGGTGGAGCGCGCCGGTAATGCCGAGGCCGGTGGGGGTTCGATCACCGCGTTCTACACCGTGCTGTCGGAAGGCGATGACCAGCAAGACCCGATTGCCGACTCGGCGCGGGGCGTACTCGACGGGCACATCGTGCTGTCCCGGCGCTTGGCCGAGGAAGGACACTACCCGGCCATCGACATCGAAGCCTCCATCAGCCGGGTGATGCCGTCGGTGGTCACCCCTGAGCACATGATGCGCGCGCAGCAGTTCAAGCAGCTGTGGTCGCGCTATCAACAGAGCCGCGACCTGATCAGCGTGGGCGCCTACGTGGCCGGCGGTGATCGCGAGACTGATCTTGCGATCGCCTTGCAACCGCAACTGGTGACCTACCTGCGCCAGGGGCTCAACGACAAGATCAGCATGGGTGAAAGCGAGGCGCACCTGGGCACCATCTTCGCGCCGGCGCCGGGCGGATAAGCCATGGCCAACACCCGCGCCGCACGCCTTGCCCCGGTGGTGGACATGGCCGAAAAAGCCGAAAAGACCGCCGTCCAGCGTCTGGGTTACTTCCAGGGCCAGGTTCGCCTGGCGGAAAGCAAGCTGGGTGACCTGGAGCGCTTTCGCGGCGAGTATCAGCAGCAGTGGATCGAGCGCGGCAGCAAGGGCGTCTCCGGTCAATGGCTGATGGGTTACCAGGGCTTTCTCAACCAGCTTGAGACCGCCGTGGGCCAGCAGCGCCAGAGCCTGGCCTGGCACCAGGCCAACGTCGACAAGGCCCGCGACAGCTGGCAACAGGCCTATGCCCGGGTCGAGGGCCTGCGCAAACTGGTGCAGCGCTACATCGACGAAGCCCGGGCGCTGGAAGACAAGCGCGAGCAGAAGTTGCTCGATGAGCTGTCCCAGCGTCTTCCTCGCCAAAACCCCTATTAACCACGCCGCCGCTCCTACATGGATTTGCCCACTGCCCCATCACCTGCTAAACCTTGTTGCACATTGCCAATGACAAGGAAGCAGTCGTATGTCAGTCGAATCAGAAGTGTCCCTGGACGGGACGAAGTTGACGATCACCGTCAGGGGGCGATTTGATTTCGGTAGCCACCAGGCCTTTCGTGATGCCTACGAGCGGTTCTACAAGGTGCCCGAGATCTACGTGGTGGACTTGAAGGAAACCACCTACATGGACAGCTCGGCCCTGGGCATGCTCCTGCTGTTGCGTGACCATGCCGGTGGCGACAATGCCGAAGTGCAGGTGATCAACAGCAACTCCGATGTGCGCAAGATCCTCGCCATTTCCAACTTCGACAAACTGTTCGACCTCACTTGAGCGTCCTGGCCCCGGTCCTTGAGGCGCTGACGGTATTGATCGCCGAAGACAGCGCCGCCGACCTGCTGTTGCTGTCGACCATCGTACGCCGACAGGGCCACCAGGTGATCACGGCCAGCAACGGTGAAGAGGCGGTGGCCGTGTTCATCCGCGAGCGGCCGCAGTTGGTGCTGATGGACGCGCTGATGCCGGTGATGGACGGCTTCGAGGCGGCCCGGCAAATCAAGCAGCTGGCGGGGGAGGCGCTGGTGCCGATCATCTTTCTCACTTCCCTTCGCGAGAGCGAAGCCCTGGCCCAGTGCCTGGATGCCGGCGGCGACGACTTCCTGGCCAAGCCCTACAGCCAGGTGATCCTGGCGGCGAAGATCAACGCCATGGACCGCCTGCGTCGCTTGCAGGCCACGGTGTTGCAGCAACGCGACCTGATCGCCCGGCATCATGACTACCTGCTGCAGGAACAGCGGGTGGCCAAGGCGGTGTTCGACAAGGTGGCCCACTCCGGCTGCATCAATGCCGCGCCGAATATTCGCTACGTGCAATCACCCTATGCGCTGTTCAACGGCGATCTGCTGCTGGCCGCCTACACGCCGTCGGGGGATATGCATGTGCTGCTGGGGGATTTTACCGGCCACGGCTTGCCGGCGGCGGTCGGCGCCATGCCGCTGGCGGAAGTGTTCTACGGCATGACCGCCAAGGGCTACGGCCTGGCGCAGACGCTGCGGGAGATGAACGCCAAGCTCAAGCGCATCCTGCCGGTGGACATGTTCTGTTGCGCCACCTTGCTGTGCCTCAGTGCCCAGCGACGGGCGGTGGAAGTGTGGAACGGCGGGATGCCCGAGGGCTACGTGCATGAAGTCACCACCGGCAAGCGCACGCCGCTGGTGTCGCGGCATTTGCCATTGGGTGTGCTGGCGGCCGAGGCGTTTGATGACCGCACGGAAGTCTGGCCGATGGCGTTGGGCGACCGGGTGTTCTTGCTGTCGGATGGCGTGCTGGATACGGCCGACGCCCATGAGCAGTTGTTTGGCGCCGAGCGCTTGCAGCAGGTATTCGCCGCCAACCGCGAGCCGGATCGGTTGTTTGAAGAGATCGAACAGGCCCTGGCTGGTTTTCGCGGCGAGGTGCGCGATGACATCAGCATGGTGGAGATCAGCCTGCAGGCGGGCGAGGTTTTGCGTTCGCCGTCGGTGGTGTATTCCGACAGCGGCCAGTCGTCTCCGCTGGATTGGTCGGTCAGCTTTGAATTTCGGGCTGAGACGCTTAAGTCCTACAACCCTTTGCCCTATTTACTGCAACTGTTGTTGGAGATTCATGGGCTGCGGGAGCAAAGCGGTGCGTTGTATAGCGTGATGGCGGAGTTGTATTCCAATGCCCTGGAGCATGGCGTGTTGGGGCTGGATTCGCGGCTCAAGCGCGATGCCCAGGGGTTTGCCGCCTATTACCGCGAGCGCAATGAGCGGCTGGCGCAGTTGAACAGCGGGTATGTGCGGGTGCACCTGAATGTGGTGCCGACCGGGGAGGGCGGTTGCCTGACGCTGCGAATCGAGGACAGTGGGGCGGGGTTTGATGTGGATAAGGTGCTGGCCAGGCCGCTGGATGTTGACCGTCTGTCTGGTAGGGGGTTGAGCCTGGTGCGCCAGTTGAGCAGCGATGTAGGCTGGTCCGACGGCGGGCGGTGTGTGTGCGTGGAGTTTTCATGGAAGGCTCTGGCATAATCCGCCGATTCTTGATCAAGGAGCGAACAAGTGGCAGAGATTCATCTGGACCCCGATGTGCTGACCGGCTTGCAGGAGGTCATGGAGGGCGAGTATCCGAAGTTGCTCGACACCTTTCTCGATGACTCGCAAAAGCGGGTAGAGGCGCTGCGCAGGGCGCGGGATGATGCCAAGGCCCTGGGGCGGATTGCGCATAGCTTTAAAGGCAGCAGCGGTAATCTTGGGGCTGTGCGGTTGGCTGAGCTTTGTCAGTTGCTTGAGGATAAGTCGGCCAAGCCTGTGGTTGCGGATTTGGGGCAGTTGGTGGATGAAATTGACCATGAATTCGCGCTGGTCAGGCCGTTGTATGAGCATGAGCGGGAGCGGTTTGGGCTTTGACGCTGTTGGTGTGTATATCCGTCCCAGTCAAAAGTCACCAAAACGCTCTGCCCGGTATGACTCAACCACATGGGTTACAAATTAGTTCACGCACATAGGTAACAGTTTTTTAACTGGCACGGTCAACTGTGGGAGCTGGCTTGCCTGCGATGGCATCACCTTGGTGTGTCTGATGTACCGAGTTGTCTGCATCGCAGGCAAGCCAGCTCCCACAGAAAAGCAGCTCTGCTTTGGCTTTTGATCTGGCTTCTAACACTCAAGCCGGCCGGCAGGCCGGTGTAAGCGCGGAACCCATATCAGCAACAACGAAATAACGGATATACACCCCAAAACCAAAACCTGGCCCAACTCTTGCTCTACCTCCAGTAACCGCACCCTCGACCCCTGTGCGGCGGAGACTCTATATATGGCAATCACCCCGAATTCGCTTCTTCAGGCGGCCCCTGCGGCCAAGCCTCAAGCGCCCGCTGCCAATCCACTGGTAGCGGCTGCGGACCCGCGGGACAAGGCCCCGGGCTTCGCTCAGGTGTTCGCCAACCAGGCTTCCGCGCCGGCGCCAAAACCTGCCGACAACACCACCAGGTCGACCCGCGACAAGCCGGCGGACAACAGCGCCAAGCCCGTCGCCACCAACGATAAGCCTGCCGCCGGCACCCCATCGGTTGCCGATAACGGCAAGACTTTGCCTGCCACCCCGCCGGCCAAGTCCGACACCCCGGACACCACCGCCAAGACCGACGACACAGCCCCGGCAGACGACCCAACCCTGGCCCAGCAACCCCCGGCCGACCCAGCCGTCGACCCGGCGCTGATGGCCGCGGTTGTCCCGGTTCCGGTCCCTGTAACGCCGGCGCCCGTCGAAACCCCGGCCCCGGCCGCAACCGCGACGAAAGACGACAAGTCCCAGCCTGTCGTGGCCCCACCGGTTGCCGCGACCGACGACGCCAAGCCCGCCTTCGACCCCGAAGCCGACCCGCTGGACGCGATGCCCGCCGTGCGCCTGGCCATGGAGCAGGGCGGACACGTTTCCGCCAGCAGTCAGAGCACCGCAAAAAATGCCCCGGTGCAGGCCTCGACCGACGATCAGCCCACCCTCGCGCAAAACTTTGCCACTGGCCTGGCCAATATGGTCGATCAGCAAGCGTCCAAGGACAGCACCGACCAGGGCGGCGACAAAGCCTTCGGCAGCCTGATCGACGGCGGCCTCAAGGACTTGAAGAGCGCCAGCAGCGACACCCGTGTCGATGACTTCGCCAACCGCCTCGCCGCGCTGACCCAGGCCGCCACGCCGAAAACCGCGAATGCCCTGCCACCGGTGGCCAATGCGCCCCTGGCGATGCACCAGAGCGGCTGGACCGACGAGGTAGTGAACCGCGTTATGTACCTGTCCAGCGCCAACCTCAAGTCGGCCGAAATCCAGTTGCAGCCTGCTGAACTGGGCCGCCTGGACATCAGCGTGAAAATGTCCGCCGACCAACAGGCCCAGGTCACTTTCATGAGCGGCCACGCGGTGGTCCGTGAAGCCCTGGAAAGCCAGTCGGGCCGCCTGCGGGAGATGTTTGCCCAGCAGGGCATGGGCCAGGTCGACGTCAACGTATCCGACCAGTCCCGTGGCTGGCAGGGTCAGCAGGGCCAGGACCAGCAACAGCAGAACCAGGCACGCGGCGTCAGTGGCAATGGCGGGCGGGGTGATGGGGCTGATGGCGGCGGTATCGGTGAAGTGGCTGAAGTTGCGGCGCCGGTTGTGCAGTCCGTGGTCGGCTCCAGCGCGGTGGACTACTACGCCTGACCTGAGGTTGGCAAACATCCTGTGGCGAGGGAGCTTGCTCCCGTTGGAGGGCGAAGCCCTCCCAGGCTTTTCGCCGCCGCACACCTGTTTAAACCTTGCTCTCTGATTTGGGGCTGCTTCGCAGCCCAGCGGGAGCAAGCTCCCTCGCCACAGGGGTCGTCCCTGTTTCGTCAGTCTTCGTGACAACTCTGGCATAACACTTGCTCTTGCCTTTCCCCAGAACTATGAATCCCCGAATAGTGACGGATTATTGGCATGGCGAAGAGCGACGACGCAGCAAAAGCACCCGCAGGCAAGGGCAAGCTCAAGCTTATCCTGCTGATCGTACTGGGCCTGTTCCTGGCGATCGGCGTGTCCGTGGGGGCTACCTGGTACTTCATGCACAGTGCCGCAAGCAAACCGGCAGCGACTGCCGAGATCAACCCCAACGTCAAGCAACCGGCAATCTTCGAGCCGATGCTTCCGGCGTTTGTCGCCAACTTCAATCAGAACGGCCGTCAACGCTACCTGCAGGTGAGCATTACCCTGCTGGCGCGTAACCAGGCAGACCTGGATGCCCTCAAGGTGCACATGCCAGTGATCCGCAACAACCTGGTGATGCTGTTCTCCGCCCAGCCCTTCGACACCCTCGTCACCCCGGTGGGCCAGGAAATGCTGCGCCAGAAGGTCACTGCCAGCGTGCAGGAAGTGGCCCAGAAGGAAGTCGGCAAACCTGTGATCGAGCAGGTGCTCTTCACTAATTTCGTATTGCAGTAGGATCACGACATGGCCGTGCAGGACCTGCTGTCCCAGGATGAAATCGATGCGCTGCTCCATGGCGTCGACGATGGTCTGGTACAGACCGAAATGGCTGCCGAGCCCGGCAGCGTCAAAAGCTACGACCTGACCAGCCAGGATCGCATCGTCCGTGGACGCATGCCGACCCTGGAAATGATCAACGAACGGTTCGCCCGTTACACCCGCATCAGCATGTTCAACATGCTGCGCCGCTCGGCGGACGTGGCGGTGGGCGGCGTGCAGGTGATGAAGTTCGGTGAGTACGTGCACTCGCTGTACGTGCCCACCAGCCTCAACCTGGTGAAGATCAAGCCGCTGCGCGGTACGGCGCTGTTCATCCTCGACGCCAAGTTGGTGTTCAAGCTGGTGGACAACTTCTTCGGCGGTGACGGCCGTCACGCCAAGATCGAAGGCCGTGAATTCACCCCCACCGAACTGCGCGTGGTGCGCATGGTGCTGGAACAGGCCTTCATCGACTTGAAGGAAGCCTGGCAGGCGATCATGGAAGTCAATTTCGAGTACATCAACTCGGAAGTGAACCCGGCCATGGCCAACATCGTCGGCCCCAGCGAAGCCATTGTGGTCTCCACCTTCCACATCGAACTCGATGGCGGTGGCGGCGACCTGCACGTGACCATGCCGTACTCGATGATCGAGCCGGTGCGCGAGATGCTCGATGCGGGCTTCCAGTCCGACCTCGACGACCAGGACGAACGCTGGGTCAAGGCCCTGCGCGAAGACCTGCTGGACGTCGACGTGCCTCTGAGCGCCACCGTGGCCCGTCGCCAGCTACGTTTGCGGGATATTTTGCACATGCAGCCGGGGGACGTGATTCCCGTCGAACTGCCGGAAGAACTGATCATGCGCGCCAACGGCGTGCCGTCGTTCAAGGTCAAGCTCGGCTCTCACAAAGGCAACCTGGCGTTGCAAGTGATTGAACCGATCAACCGTCGCTGATCCACACTAATTTCTGCTCCGCCGAGGACATGTAATGGCTACTGAACACGAAAACACTTCCGCCGAAGACCAGGCCCTGGCTGACGAGTGGGCGGCTGCCCTGGAAGAAACCGGCGATGTCGGCCAGGACGATATCGACGCGCTGCTGGCGGCCGATGCGGCCACCGCCCCGGTCGGTAATCGCATCCCCATGGAAGAGTTCGGCAGCGTGCCGAAGAACAACGAGCCGGTGACCCTGGATGGTCCGAACCTGGACGTGATCCTCGACATCCCGGTGTCGATCTCCATGGAAGTCGGCAGTACCGAAATCAACATCCGCAACCTGCTGCAACTCAACCAGGGTTCGGTGATCGAGCTCGACCGCCTGGCCGGCGAGCCGCTGGACGTGCTGGTCAACGGCACGCTGATCGCCCATGGCGAAGTGGTGGTGGTCAACGAGAAGTTCGGCATTCGCCTGACCGACGTGATCAGCCCGAGCGAACGCATCAAGAAGTTGCGTTGATATGAAGCGCTCACTGGTAGGACTGTTATCGGCGCTGCCCTTGAGCGTAATGGCAGCAGAGCCGGTCGCCCAGGCGGCCGCGCCGGCGCTGGGCAGTGGCGTGGGCGGGCAACTGACCCAGCTGGTGCTGGGTTTGTTGCTGGTGGTGGGGCTGATCTTCGTGCTCGCCTGGGTGTTGCGCCGCGTACAGCGCATCGGCCCGGGAAATGCCCAGGTCATCGAGCTGGTAGGTTCGCGTGCCCTTGGCCCGCGGGACCGGCTGGTGCTGGTGCAAGTAGGCGACGAGCAGATTCTGCTGGGCATCACCCCCGGCCGCATCACCCCGTTGCACGTGCTCAAGACGCCTGTGGAAGTGGCCCAGACTCAAGCGGCCACGCCGGAATTCGCCCAACGCCTCATGGAGTTGCTGGGCAAGGATCAGAAGGATAAGAAGTAATGCGCGTTTTATTGACGCTCATGCTGTTGCTCGCGGCGCCGCTGGCGTACGCGGCGGACCCGTTGTCGATCCCGGCGATCACCCTGGGTACCAATGCGGCGGGCGCGCAGGAGTATTCGGTCAGCCTGCAGATCCTGCTGATCATGACCGCGCTGAGCTTCATCCCCGCGTTCGTGATGCTGATGACCAGCTTCACGCGCATCATCATCGTGTTCTCGATCCTGCGTCAGGCCCTCGGCCTGCAACAGACGCCGTCGAACCAGATCCTCACCGGCATGGCGCTGTTCCTGACGTTGTTCATCATGGCGCCGGTGTTCGACAAGGTGAACCAGCAAGCCCTGCAACCGTACCTGGCGGAGAAAATGACCGCCCAGGATGCGATCGACAAGGCGCAAGGCCCGATCAAGGATTTCATGCTGTCGCAGACCCGTTCCAGCGACCTTGAGTTGTTCGTGCGGCTGTCCAAGCGTACCGACATCGCCAGCCCCGACATGGCGCCGTTGACCATCCTGGTGCCGGCGTTCGTGACCTCGGAGCTGAAGACCGCGTTCCAGATCGGCTTCATGATCTTCATCCCGTTCCTGATCATCGACCTCGTCGTGGCGAGTGTGCTGATGGCCATGGGTATGATGATGCTCTCGCCGTTGATCATTTCGTTGCCGTTCAAGATTATGTTGTTCGTGTTGGTGGACGGGTGGGCGCTGATTATCGGCACCCTGGCCGGCAGTTTCGGTGGGGTTTAGCGCATGACGCCAGAAGTAGCGGTCGACCTGTTTCGCGAAGCCCTGTGGCTGACCACCATGATGGTTGCCGTGCTGGTGGTGCCCAGTCTGTTGGTGGGCCTGCTGGTGGCGATGTTCCAGGCCGCGACCCAGATCAACGAACAGACCTTGAGCTTCCTGCCGCGCCTGCTGGTGATGCTGATCACCCTGATCGTCGCCGGCCCGTGGCTGGTGCAAACCTTCATGGAATACATCCTGCAGTTGTACGGCAGTATTCCGCAGTTGATCGGCTGACCCCGTGAATTCGATGCTGGCGTTGACCGACACCCAGATCAGCACCTGGGTGGCGTCGTTCATCCTGCCGCTGTTCCGGGTCACGGCCGTGCTGATGACCATGCCGGTGTTCGGTACCACCCTGGTACCGCGGCGCATTCGGCTGTACTTCGCGGTGGCGATCACCGTGGTCATCGTCCCGGGCTTGCCGCCGATGCCGCCGGTGAATGCCCTGGACCTCAGCGCACTGATGCTGATCGCCGAGCAAATCATTATCGGCGCCTTGCTGGGCTTCTCCCTGACGCTGTTCTTCCAGGCCTTCGTGATCGCCGGGCAAATCATCTCGATCCAGATGGGCATGGGCTTCGCGTCCATGGTCGACCCCACCAACGGCGTGTCGGTGGCGGTGATCGGGCAGTTCCTGACCATGCTGGTGACCTTGCTGTTCCTGGCCATGAACGGTCATCTGGTGGTGTTCGAGGTGATGACCGAAAGCTTTACCACCTTGCCGGTGGGCAGCGCCCTGGTGGTCAATCATTTCTGGGAACTGGTGGGGCGCATGAGCTGGGTGCTGGGTGCCTCGTTGTTGCTGGTATTGCCGGCGATCACCGCGCTGCTGGTGGTTAACATCGCCTTTGGCGTGATGACCCGGGCGGCGCCGCAACTGAACATCTTCTCCATCGGTTTCCCGTTGACCCTGGTGCTGGGCATGGGGATTTTCTGGGTCGGCATGGCTGACATTCTCAATCAGTATCAGCCGCTGGCCACCGACGCCTTGCAGTTTTTACGTGACTTGGCGCGGGCGCGGTAAGCCATGGCCGAGAGCGAGAGTGGCCAGGACAAAACAGAAGACCCCACGGAGAAACGAAAAAAGGACTCCCGGGAAAAGGGCGAGATTGCTCGCTCCAAAGAGCTCAACACCCTGGCGATCATGCTCGCAGGCTCCGGTGGCCTGCTGATCTATGGCGGTGGTTTGGCCCTGGACCTGATGGAGTTGATGCGCCTGAATTTTTCCCTGCCCCGTGACGTGCTGCTGAGCCCGGGTGCCATGGGCCTGTACCTGCTGCATTCGGGCAAGATCGCGATCCTGGCGGTACAGCCGATCCTGATCACCTTGCTGCTGGCGGCCTTGATCGGCCCGATTTCCCTCGGCGGCTGGCTGTTTGCTGCTGGCAGCATGGCGCCCAAGTTCAGCCGCATGAACCCGGGCCCCGGGCTCAAACGGATGTTTTCCACCAAGGCCCTGGTGGAGCTGCTCAAGGCGTTGGCCAAGTTCATTCTTATCCTGTTTGTGGCGTTGACGGTGTTGTCATCCGACATCGACGACCTGCTGCGCATCGCCCACGAGCCAATCGAGTTGGCGATCATCCACAGCGTGCAAGTGGTGGGCTGGAGTTCGCTGTGGATGGCCTGCGGGCTGATCATCATTGCTGCGGTTGATGCGCCGATCCAGCTATGGGAGAGCCACAAGAAACTGCTGATGACCAAGCAGGAAGTGCGCGACGAGCACAAGGACCAGGAAGGTCGCCCCGAGGTCAAACAGCGGATTCGCCAACTGCAGCGCGAGATGTCCCAGCGCAAGATGATGGCGTCGGTGCCCGACGCCGACGTGGTCATCACCAACCCGACCCACTACGCCGTGGCGCTCAAATACGACCCGGAGAAGGGTGGGGCGCCGATGTTGCTGGCCAAGGGCAGCGACTTCACGGCGTTGAAAATCCGTGAGATTGCCGTGGCCAACGACATTTTGCTGCTGGAGTCGCCGGAGTTGGCACGGTCGATCTTCTACTCCACCGACCTGGACCAGGAGATCCCGGCCGGGTTGTATCTGGCGGTGGCGCAGGTGTTGGCGTACGTCTACCAGATCCGCCAGTACCGCGCGGGCAAGGGCAAGCGGCCGGATCCGCTCAAGGATCTGCCGATTCCGCCGGACTTACGTCGGGATTCCTGATCTTGTTGCGCCGCCCCCGGCCTCATCGCGGGCAAGCCCGGCTCCCACCTGTTGACCGCGTTCTTCCAGCCAACTCGCTCAACAGTGGGAGCCGGGCTTGCCCGCGATGGCGTCCGCCCAGGCAACAAAAATCTCCTGAGCGCTCCCGCAATTGCATCTAGCAACGTTTAAGTCGCAGACGAGGACGCTCGACGCCCGCCCGCTGCGTACCTGTCGGACGTTTCGCCATCACCCGCGAACGAGCGTGTGTGGCGAGGGAGCTTGCTCCCGCTGGGGTGCGAAGCGCCCCCAATAAAGCTATCGCGGTTATTCAGGCAAAACGCGTAAGCCGTTCTGGGGCTGCTGCGCAGCCCAACGGGAGCAAGCTCCCTCGCCACAGGTGATGTGTGTATGGCGGTAGCTCTTTGCTGTCCGTGGGACCGATCTGCCTCCCCAAGCAAAAGTTGGAAGGCTTCTTGCAATAGCGCCTCCAGGACGCCTCCCGGCGTCAAAAGTTTGCTTCAAGGACACGAGGAATACCGGTGGATCGCTCTCAAATGCTCAGCACGGCCCGTGGCACCCTGACTGACCTCTCGCGAGGCAATCTGGGTGTGCCGTTGTTGTTGCTGGTGATGCTGGCAATGATGATGTTGCCGATGCCGCCGTTCCTCCTGGACGTGTTCTTCACCTTCAACATCGCCCTGTCCGTAGTGGTGCTGCTGGTGTGCGTATACGCCCTGCGACCGCTGGATTTCGCGGTGTTCCCGACGATTCTGCTGATTGCCACCCTGTTGCGGCTGGCGCTTAACGTGGCCTCCACCCGGGTGGTGATGCTCCACGGCCAGGATGGCCACGCCGCCGCGGGCAAGGTGATCCAGGCCTTCGGTGAGGTGGTGATCGGCGGTAACTACGTGGTCGGTATCGTAGTTTTCGCCATCTTGATGATCATCAACTTCGTGGTGGTAACCAAGGGCGCCGGGCGGATTTCCGAGGTGAGCGCACGTTTCACCCTCGACGCGATGCCCGGCAAACAGATGGCCATCGACGCCGACCTCAACGCCGGCTTGATCGACCAGAACCAAGCCAAGACCCGCCGTCTTGAAGTCGCCCAGGAAGCCGAGTTCTACGGTTCCATGGACGGTGCCAGCAAATTCGTGCGCGGTGACGCCATCGCCGGCCTGCTGATTCTGTTTATCAACCTGATCGGCGGCATGGCGGTCGGTATTTTCCAGCACGGCATGACCTTCGGCGATGCGGGCAAGGTTTACGCCCTGCTGACCATCGGTGACGGTTTAGTGGCGCAATTGCCATCACTGTTGTTATCTACAGCTGCGGCGATCATGGTGACCCGTGCTTCGGGCTCCGAAGACATGGGCAAGCAGATCAGCCGGCAGATGTTTGCCTCGCCCAAGGCGCTGGCCGTGGCGGCGGGCATCATGGCGATCATGGGGATCGTGCCGGGCATGCCCCATGTGTCGTTCCTGAGCATGGCCGCCATGGCCGCCGGTGGTGCCTACCTGTTCTGGAAAAAGCAAAACAACATCAAAGTGATTGCCCAGCAGGAAGTGGCGCGCCAGCAGGAACTGCTGCCATCGCCGGCCCGGGCCCAGGAAACCAAGGAGTTGGGCTGGGACGACGTGACCCCGATCGACATGATCGGCCTGGAAGTCGGCTACCGCCTGATTCCCCTGGTGGATCGCAACCAGGGCGGTCAATTGCTGGCGCGGATCAAGGGCGTGCGCAAGAAGCTGTCCCAGGACCTGGGCTTCCTGATGCCCACCGTGCACATCCGCGACAACCTGGATTTGGCCCCGAGCGCCTACCGCCTGACCCTGATGGGGGTGATCCTGGCCGAAGCCGAGATCTACCCGGACCGCGAACTGGCGATCAACCCTGGCCAGGTATTCGGCAGCCTCAACGGGATTACCGCCAAAGATCCGGCTTTTGGCCTGGACGCGGTATGGATCGAAATCAGCCAGCGCAGCCAGGCGCAGTCGCTGGGCTACACCGTGGTAGACGCCAGTACCGTGGTTGCCACCCACCTCAACCAGATTCTGTACAAGCACTCTCACGAGTTGATCGGCCACGAAGAAGTCCAGCAACTCTTGCAATTGCTGGCCAAGGCCTCGCCAAAGCTGGCCGAAGAGCTGGTACCGGGGGTGTTGTCCACCTCGCAACTGCTCAAGGTGCTGCAGGCGCTGCTGGCCGAGCAGGTGCCGGTGCGGGACATTCGCAGCATTGCCGAGGCTATCGCCAACAATGCCGCCAAGAGTCAAGATACTGCCGCGCTGGTGGCCGCGGTGCGCGTCGGATTGTCGCGTGCAATCGTCCAAAGCATTGTAGGGCTTGACTCCGAGCTGCCTGTGATCACCTTGGAACCAAGGTTGGAACAAATATTGCTCAATAGTATTCAGAAGGCAGGGCAGGGCGCTGATGAAGGCGTGTTGCTGGAGCCAAGCATGGCCGAGAAGCTGCAGCGTTCACTGATTGACGCCGCCCAACGCCAGGAAATGGAAGGTCATCCGGTGATCCTGCTGGTAGCAGGGCCGGTGCGGGCGATGTTGTCGCGGTTTGGACGCCTGGCTATTCCGAATTTGCATGTATTGGCTTACCAGGAAATTCCTGACAATAAGCAAGTGACTATCGTCGCGACAGTAGGGCCCAACGGCTGAGGTAGTGGGATATGCAAGTGAAGCGTTTTTTCGCCGCCGATATGCGTCAGGCCATGAAACTGGTACGTGATGAATTGGGCGCCGACGCTGCGATTATCGGTAACCGTCGTATTGCCGGCGGCGTCGAGCTGACGGCTGCCCTGGATTACAAGCCCTCGGCCCTGGCGCCGCGTGTGCCGAACATGGAACTGGAAGACGAGCTGCGCAAGACCGCTTCGCGCATTGTCTCGGCCCAGGCCGAACTGAGCATGCGTGGCGACAGCGATGCCACCACCAATCGCCAGCTGTTTGCCGGCCTGCCGCTGACGGCGTCCGAGCCTCTGGTAGAGCCGACCTTCGTTGAACCGCCGCGTCCTGCTGCGCCCGCCCCGGCGCCGACGGTGGACCAGCGTGTGTTCGACTCGATGCGTTTTGAGCTCAACGGCCTGCGTGAATTGCTGGAAGTGCAGTTGGGCTCCCTGGCCTGGAACCAGTTGCAGGGCAGCCAGCCGCAACAGGCCAACCTGTGGCGTCGCCTGCAACGCATCGGCCTGTCCGGCCCGTTGTCCCGCGACCTGCTGCAACTGACCACCCAGATTGAAGACCCCAAGCAGGCCTGGCGCATGCTCCTGGCTCACCTGGCGCGGATGATCGTTACCCCGGAAATCGAACCCCTGGAAGAAGGCGGCGTGATTGCCATGGTCGGCCCTGCCGGCATGGGCAAGACCACCACCCTGGCCAAGCTGGCGGCGCGTTATGTGCTCAAGTACGGCGCGCAGAATATCGCCCTGGTGAGCATGGACAGCTACCGCATCGGCGCCCAGGAGCAGCTCAAGACCCTGGGCCGTATCCTCAATGTTCCGGTGACCCACGTCGACCCGGGCCAGTCCCTGGCCAACGCCCTCGACCCGCTGCTGCGCAAGCGCGTGGTACTGATCGACACCGCCGGCCTGCAAGCCAGCGACCCGGCCCTGCGCATGCAGCTGGAAAGCCTCGCCGGGCGCGGGATCAAATCCAGAAACTATTTGGTACTTGCCACCACCAGCCAGAAGCAGGTATTGACCGCCGCGTACCACAGCTACAAGCGCTGCGGGCTGGCGGGCTGCATCCTGACTAAACTGGATGAAACGGCGAGCCTGGGTGAAGTATTGAGCCTGGCGATCAGTCATGAATTACCGGTCGCCTACCTGACCGACGGGCCGCGGATCCCGGATGATTTGCATCTGCCGCGCCGTCATCAGTTGGTCAGCCGGGCTGTCAGCGTGCAAATGCAGGAAGAACCCAGTGAGGAAGCGATGGCCGACATGTTCGCTGACCTCTACCACAGCCCGAACAAACGAGTCGGCTGAGGTCAACATGAACACAGTGCAAAGTATCTACATCGATGGTCTGCCAGCAGTTCCCGCGGCCAACTTATGTAGCCTGCGTCTAAGCAAGACAAGGTAAAGAAATAAAATGGGCAGCATGCATCCCGTACAGGTGATCGCGGTGACCGGCGGCAAAGGTGGCGTCGGGAAAACTAACGTGTCAGTGAATTTGTCCCTGGCCCTGGCAGAGCTTGGCCGTCGGGTCATGCTGCTGGATGCTGACCTGGGTCTGGCGAACGTCGACGTTCTGCTGGGACTGACGCCCAAACATACCCTGGCCGATGTGATCGAAGGCCGCTGTGAGCTGCGCGACGTGCTGTTGCAGGGCCCCGGCGGGATTCGTATCGTGCCGGCTGCCTCCGGCACCCAGAGCATGGTGCACCTGAGCCCGGCGCAACACGCCGGCCTGATTCAGGCGTTCAGCGACATCGGCGACAACCTCGACGTGCTGGTGATCGACACCGCCGCCGGGATCGGCGAGTCCGTGGTCAGCTTCGTGCGCGCAGCCCAGGAAGTGCTGCTGGTGGTGTGCGATGAACCCACCTCGATCACCGACGCCTACGCCCTGATCAAACTGCTCAACCGTGACTACGGCATGAACCGCTTCCGCGTACTGGCCAACATGGCCCAAAGCCCGCAAGAGGGGCGAAATCTGTTCGCCAAGTTGACCAAGGTCACGGATCGCTTCCTCGATGTCGCCTTACAATACGTCGGCGCAGTTCCCTATGACGAGTGCGTACGCAAGGCCGTGCAAAAGCAGCGTGCGGTCTATGAAGCGTTCCCCCGTTCGAAGTGCGCATTGGCGTTCAAGGCTATTGCCCAGAAGGTCGATACCTGGCCGCTGCCCGCCAATCCCCGGGGGCATCTGGAGTTTTTCGTCGAGCGTTTGGTGCATCAGACGAGCGCAGGACCGGTGCTATGACAGCCAGCGGCTACAACCTTTACAAGAAGTCGGCACGTGACAGTCAGGTCGAGTTGATCGAGCGCTACGCGCCTCTGGTCAAGCGAATTGCCTATCACTTGCTGGCACGCCTGCCAGCCAGCGTCCAGGTCGAGGACTTGATCCAGGCCGGGATGATCGGCTTGCTCGAAGTGTCGACCAAGTACGACGCGAGCAAGGGCGCAAGTTTCGAGACATACGCGGGTATCCGTATCCGTGGGGCCATGCTCGATGAAGTGCGTAAAGGTGATTGGGCGCCGCGTTCCGTGCACCGCAATACGCGGATGGTGAGTGACGCAATTCGCTCAATTGAAGCAAAAACCGGTCGCGACGCTAAAGATCACGAAGTTGCGGCCGAACTCCAATTGAGTCTCGACGATTACTACGGGATTTTGAACGATACCTTGGGCAGCCGCCTGTTCAGTTTCGACGACCTTTTACAGGACGGCGAACATGAAGGGCTGCACGAGGACGGCGCGAGTGCCCATCTCGAACCGTCACGCGATCTGGAAGATGAACGCTTCCAGACTGCGCTGGCGGACGCGATTGCCAATTTGCCGGAGCGTGAGCGACTGGTGTTGGCGCTGTACTACGACGAAGAGCTGAACCTCAAGGAAATCGGTGAGGTCCTGGGAGTCAGCGAATCGCGGGTCAGCCAGTTACACAGCCAGTGCGCAGCCCGCTTGCGGGGGCGTTTGGGAGAGTGGCGAGCGCGCTGACAGGCAGTGTGGGGACACTGCGAACGATACCGTCCAGGCCTTGCGCCCGGACGGGCTTGGCCCGTGGTGCGCCCCCGGTAGTCCTTTTTGTGTAACGCCTGTTGATTGATATGGCGCGCCCAGGTGCTGGGCGCGTTTAAGACTGCTTGGAGGTCGAATTGGACAAGAACATGAAAATCCTCATCGTTGATGACTTCTCAACGATGCGGCGGATCATAAAAAACCTGTTGCGTGACCTTGGGTTCACTAACACGGTCGAGGCGGATGACGGCATTACGGCGATTCCGATCCTCAACAGCGGGAGCATCGACTTTCTGGTAACGGACTGGAACATGCCGGGCATGACCGGTATCGATCTGCTGCGCCACGTGCGCGCTGATGAAAAACTGCGCAGCCTGCCTGTGCTGATGGTGACCGCTGAAGCCAAGCGTGAACAGATCATCGAAGCCGCCCAGGCCGGGGTCAACGGCTACGTGGTCAAGCCATTCACTGCACTGGCCTTGAAAGAGAAGATCGAAAAAATCTTCGAACGCATCGGTCATTGATGCTGCCACGGGGGAGCTATGGAGCATAAAGAATCATCGCAGGCCGACTTCGAGTCGACCCTGAAAAAACATGCTCATCAACTCGTCGAAAGCCTTGAAAAAGGCCAGTTCGGTGACGCGGTGCAGTTAATCCATGAGCTCAACCAGACCCGTGACCGCGGCCTGTACCAGGAAGTGGGCAAGCTCACCCGTGAGTTGCACAGTGCGATCGTCAATTTCCAGATTGACCCGCACATGCCCCAGGCCGAAGAAATCTCGCAGATCACTGATGCCACCGAACGCCTGTCCTATGTGGTCAGGCTGACTGAGGCGGCGGCCAACCGCACCATGGACCTGGTGGAAAACGCCACGCCTCTGGTCAACGGCATGGCCAGTGAAGCCAAGGCCCTGAGCAACGATTGGGGCCGGTTCATGCGTCGGGAAGTGGGCGCTGAAGAGTTTCGTGAACTGGCGCGTCGGGTCGAGGGCTTTTTGTCCCGCAGCGAGCAGGAAAACCGCACGGTTTCCAGCAACCTCAATGACATTCTGCTGGCCCAGGATTACCAGGACCTCACCGGTCAGGTGATCAAGCGCGTGACCCAATTGGTCACCGAAGTGGAAAGCAACCTGCTCAAACTGGTGTTGATGGCGGGTCAGGTTGACCGGTTTGCCGGCATCGAACATGACCGCGAAGCGATCCTTTCTGAAAAAGATCCACAAAAACACCTCGCCAAGGGTGAAGGTCCGCAGATTCATGCCGATAAACGTGAAGACGTTGTATCCGGGCAAGACGACGTAGACGATTTGCTGTCCAGTTTAGGCTTCTAAGGAGCACACCCATGAGCTTCGGCGCCGATGAAGAAATCCTTCAGGATTTCCTTGTAGAGGCCGGCGAAATTTTAGAGCAACTGTCCGAACAACTGGTCGAGCTGGAAAGCCGACCGGATGATGCGAACCTGCTCAATGCAATTTTTCGCGGTTTTCACACTGTAAAAGGGGGCGCCGGCTTCCTCCAGCTCCACGAGCTGGTGGAGTGCTGTCACATCGCCGAGAACGTGTTCGACATCCTGCGCAAGGGTGAGCGGCACGTCGACTCGGAACTGATGGACGTGATTCTGGAAGCGCTGGATGCGGTCAACGGCATGTTCAGTGAAGTGCGCGAACGTGCACCCATCACTGCGGCCACGCCGGAACTGCTGGCCGCCCTGGCGCGCCTGGCGGAACCTGCGGCCAACGCGCCGGTGGTGGAAGCGGTGGCTGAACCGGTCGCCGAGCCTGCGGGCGACGTGACCGACAGCGAATTTGAACAACTGCTGGACTCGCTGAACGCCGTCAAGGCCGAAGCCGAAGCGCCCGCAGCCAGTGCGCCGGCCATGGTGCCGACCACTGAAGACATTACCGACGCCGAGTTCGAGTCGTTGCTCGACCAGTTGCACGGCAAGGGCCAGTTTGCCCCCGACGCGGTGGCCGCTGCGCCAGCGCCGACGGAAGCCGCGGCGCCTGCCAGCAATGAAATCACCGACGACGAATTTGAAGCGCTGCTGGACCAGTTGCACGGCAAAGGCTCGTTTGCCGCCGATGCGCTGCCGGAAGTTGCCGCGACTGCAACCGCTGCCGCACCGGTTGCCGCTGCCGTTGCCGCCGCGCCGGCCGCCGATGGACTGATCTCCGATCACGAATTCGAAGCCTTGCTGGATGAGCTGCACGGCAAGGGCAAGTTCACCGAAGTGGCCGGCGCTGCTGCACCGGCCGCCAGTGCCGCCGCTGCGGTGGCAACGCCGGCTCCGGTGGCCGCCAAGGCCACTGCTGCGCCGGTGGCTGCCAAACCTGCCCCGGCTCCCGCGCCTGCGCGTGCCGCCGCTGCCCCGGCTCCCGACAAGCAACCGGCCAGTGAAGCCGAAACCACCGTGCGGGTTGATACCGCACGCCTGGACGACATCATGAACATGGTCGGCGAACTGGTGCTGGTGCGTAACCGCCTGGTGCGCCTGGGCCTGAACAGCGCCGACGAGGCCATGCAGAAGGCCGTGTCCAACCTCGACGTGGTCACTGCCGACCTGCAGACCGCGGTGATGAAGACCAGGATGCAGCCGATCAAGAAAGTCTTCGGCCGCTTCCCGCGCCTGGTTCGCGACCTGGCACGCCAGCTCAAGAAAGAAATCAACCTGGAACTGGTGGGTGAAGAAACCGACCTCGACAAAAACCTTGTCGAGGCCCTGGCCGACCCGCTGGTCCACTTGGTGCGCAACGCCGTCGACCACGGCGTCGAGACGCCGGAAGAACGCGAAGCCTCGGGCAAGAGTCGCCAGGGCAAAGTGATCCTGGCGGCCGAACAGGAAGGCGACCATATCCTGCTGTCGATCACCGATGACGGCAAAGGCATGGACCCGGCGGTACTGCGCAACATCGCGGTCAAGCGTGGCGTGATGGACAAGGACGCCGCCGACCGCCTCACCGACACCGAGTGCTACAACCTGATCTTCGCCCCGGGTTTCTCCACCAAGACCGAGATTTCCGACGTGTCGGGCCGTGGCGTGGGCATGGACGTGGTGAAGACCAAGATCAGCCAGCTCAACGGCTCGATCAACATCTACTCCACCAAGGGCCAGGGCTCGAAGATCGTCATCAAGGTGCCGTTGACCCTGGCGATCATGCCGACCCTGATGGTGATGCTGGGCAACCAGGCCTTTGCCTTCCCGCTGGTCAACGTCAACGAAATCTTCCACCTCGACCTGTCGCGCACCAACGTGGTGGACGGCCAGGAAGTGGTGATCGTGCGCGACAAGGCGTTGCCGCTGTTCTACCTCAAGCGTTGGCTGGTGGCTTCGGCCAAGCATGAAGAGCAGCGCGAAGGCCATGTGGTGATTCTCTCCGTGGGCACCCAGCGTATCGGCTTTGTGGTCGATCAACTGGTGGGCCAGGAAGAAGTGGTCATCAAGCCTTTGGGCAAAATGCTGCAGGGAACCCCGGGCATGTCGGGTGCGACCATTACCGGTGACGGTCGGATCGCGCTGATTCTCGATGTTCCGAGCATGCTCAAGCGTTACGCCGCACGGCGTATTTGATTCGGCCCGGGCAGGGCGGTTGTCCCTCGCCCGGCCTAACGGAGTGTTTATGGTAGTCAAGGTCCTGGTGGTGGACGATTCAGGTTTCTTCCGCCGCCGCGTCTCGGAAATTCTTTCATCGGATTCCAATATCCAGGTGGTCGGCACGGCCACCAACGGCAAAGAGGCGATCGATCAGGCCCTGGCCCTCAAGCCGGACGTGATCACCATGGACTACGAGATGCCGATGATGGACGGCATCACGGCGGTGCGGCACATCATGCAGCGCTGCCCGACCCCGGTGTTGATGTTCTCCTCGCTCACTCACGAAGGCGCCCGGGTCACCCTGGATGCGCTGGACGCGGGCGCGGTGGACTTCCTGCCGAAGAATTTCGAAGACATCTCGCGCAACCCCGAGAAGGTCAAGCAGATGCTCTGCGAGAAGGTGCACAGCATCTCCCGCAGCAACCGTCGCAGCCTGTTCAGTGCGCCGGCGCCAGCGCCTGTTACGCCACCACCGTCAGCCCCGAGCACCTTTGGGCGCCCGGCACCTGCGCCGGTTGCGCGTCCGGCTGTGGCTCCTGTGCGTGCAGCTGCGCCCACCGCGCATTCGCCGGCACCCAAGCGCAAAGCCTACAAGCTGGTGGCCATCGGTACGTCCACGGGCGGCCCTGTTGCCTTGCAGCGGGTGTTGACCCAACTGCCGGCCAACTTCCCGGCGCCGATCGTGTTGATCCAGCACATGCCGGCTGCGTTCACCAAGGCTTTCGCCGAGCGCCTGGACAAGCTGTGCCGCATCAGCGTCAAGGAAGCCGAGGATGGCGACATCCTGCGCCCGGGCCTGGCGCTGCTGGCCCCTGGCGGCAAGCAGATGATGGTCGACGGCCGTGGCGCGATCAAAATCCTGCCGGGTGACGAACGCCTGAACTACAAACCGTGTGTGGATATCACCTTCGGTTCGGCGGCCAAGTCCTACGGCGACAAAGTTCTGGCGGTGGTATTGACCGGCATGGGCGCCGACGGCCGTGAAGGCGCGCGCCTGCTCAAGCAGGGCGGCAGCGCGATCTGGGCCCAGGATGAAGCCAGCTGCGTGATCTATGGCATGCCCATGGCCATCGTCAAGGCCGACCTGGCCGACGCCGTCTACAGCCTGGACGACATCGGCAAGCACCTGGTGGAGGCCTGCCTCTAATGGATGTTTTGAGCCTGATTGGCATCATCATGGCGTTTGTCGCGATTATCGGCGGCAACTACCTCGAAGGCGGCCACCTGGGTGCCCTGGCCAACGGCCCGGCGGCGTTGATCGTGATTGGCGGCACCGTGGGCGCGGCGTTGCTGCAGTCGCCCATGAGCTCGTTCAAGCGGGCGATGCAGATCCTCATCTGGATCATCTTCCCGCCACGGGTCGACCTGCCGGGTGGCATCGACCGCGTGGTCAACTGGAGCCTCACGGCGCGCAAGGAAGGCCTGCTGGGCCTGGAAGGCGTGGCCGATGCCGAGCCCGACAGCTACGCGCGCAAAGGCCTGCAATTGCTGGTGGACGGTGCCGAGCCGGAAGCGATCCGCAGCATCCTGGAAGTGGATTTCTACACCCAGGAAAGCCGCGACATCAACGCTGCCAAAGTCTTTGAAAGCATGGGCGGCTACGCGCCGACCATCGGCATCATCGGTGCGGTGATGGGCTTGATCCACGTGATGGGCAACCTGGCCGACCCGTCGCAGCTGGGCAGCGGGATTGCCGTGGCGTTCGTCGCCACCATTTACGGCGTGGCCAGTGCCAACCTGGTGTTGTTGCCGGTGGCCAGCAAGCTCAAGTCCATCGCCATGCGCCAGTCGCGTTATCGCGAGATGTTGCTCGAAGGCATCCTCTCGATTGCCGAGGGTGAAAACCCGCGCTCCATCGAATTGAAGCTCCAGGGCTTCATGGATTGATGATGGATATCGATACGGCTTCCCGCTGGCGAACGGGCTTTTTGTGGCGAGCGAGCTTGCTCGCGTCGGGTTGCGCAGCAGCCCCAACACGGGCTACTCGGCTTCGGCAGGAGAGCAGCGGTGAGCTTGTTGGGGCCGCTTCGCGCCCCAGCGCGAGCAAGCTCGCTCGCCACGGTGAGCCCTATACCCAAAAACTCGGGGAGGTTCTATGAGCCGTCGCCGCCGCGAGCCTGAAGAACACGTCAACCATGAACGCTGGCTGGTGTCCTACGCCGACTTCATTACGCTGCTGTTCGCGTTTTTTGTGGTGATGTACTCCATTTCCTCGATCAACGAAGGCAAGTACAAAGTCATTTCCCAGGCGCTGATCGGCGTGTTCAACGACGCCGACCGCGCGCTCAAGCCGATTCCCATCGGCGAAGAACGCCCCAAGACCGTGACCCCGGCCAAGCCGCTGGTCAACGACAGCGATGAAACCGCCGCCGGCATCGGTGGCACCAGCGACCCGCTGAAAAGCATCGCCGATGACATCAGCGCAGCCTTTGGTGATTTGATCGCTTCCAACCAGATGACCGTACGTGGCAACGAGTTGTGGGTGGAAATCGAGCTGAATTCCAGCCTGCTGTTCGCCAGCGCCGATGCGATGCCCAGCGACCAGGCATTCACCATCATCGACAAGGTGGCGGCGATCCTCAAACCGTTTGAAAACCCGGTCCACGTGGAAGGCTTCACCGATAACCTGCCCATCAGCACCGCGCAATACCCGACCAACTGGGAGCTGTCTTCGGCCCGCGCGGCGAGCATTGTGCGCATGCTCGCGATGCAGGGCGTGAACCCCGGACGCCTGGCGTCGGTGGGCTACGGCGAGTTCCAGCCGGTGGCCAATAACGCTACCGCTGAAGGCCGTGCACGCAACCGTCGGGTGGTGCTGGTGGTGTCGCGCAACCTGGATGTGCGCCGCAGCCTGACCGGTACCGGCACTGCCAATGCAACACCGGATGCCGCCTTGAAGCGGGCTGGCACACAAACTGCACCAGCGCCCGTAAAGGCGCCGGTTCGCGGGAGTGCCGTCAATTCTCCGTCACCGGCTCTATAACCCCATGCAATTTCTCGGTCGAGCCTGTGCCTGCCGGGAGGAACAATCCGAATGAGAGTCTGGGCAGTTGCCAATCAAAAGGGTGGTGTCGGTAAAACCACTACGTCCATCGCCTTGGCCGGCTTGCTGGCCGAGGCCGGCAAGCGTGTGGTCGTGGTCGACCTGGACCCCCACGGCTCCATGACCAGCTATTTCGGCTACGACCCGGATGCCCTGGAGCACAGTTGCTACGACCTGTTCCTGCACAAGGGCAGCGTGCCGACCGACTTGCCGGGCCAACTGTTGCTGGCTACCAGCAATGAAAAAATCTCGTTGTTGCCGTCCAGCACCGCCCTGGCCACCCTTGAGCGCCAGTCGCCGGGGCAAAGCGGCCTGGGCCTGGTGATCGCCAAGACCCTGGCGCAGCTGTGGCAGGACTTCGACTACGCCATCATCGACAGCCCGCCGTTGCTGGGCGTGCTGATGGTCAACGCCCTGGCCGCCAGCCAACAGTTGGTGATCCCGGTGCAGACCGAGCACCTGGCCGTCAAGGGCCTGGAGCGCATGGTCAGCACCCTGGCAATGATCAACCGCTCGCGCAAACAGGCGCTGCCGTTCAGCATCGTGCCGACCCTGTTTGACCGCCGCACCCAGGCCTCCCTCGGCACCTTGCGCGTATTGCGCGATGCCTATCCGGACACCATCTGGCAGGGCTACATCCCGGTGGACACGCGCCTGCGGGATGCGAGCCGGGCCGGGCTTACGCCGTCGCAATTCGATGGCAAGAGCCGTGGTGTGCTGGCGTACCGGGCGTTGCTCAAGCACCTGTTGTCCCAACAACTTGTGGCGCAGGTGGCGTGATGACCCTAAACATCCCTGTAGGAGCCTGGCTTGCCAGCGATGCAGACGCCGCGGTTTTCCTGGCAAAACCGGCTCCCGATTCAAGTCCGGACACCCACAGGCCGATAACCTCTGAGTACAGGGTTGATGGGGCTTGCGCGTGGGCATACAGATGAACCGTCCCGTTGATTTCAAGACCCGGCCGCAACTGGCGCTGGAGTCCTATCTGGACGCCTTGCTCCAGGACGCCACCGAGGAAATGCCGGAACCGATCCTGATCCTCGATGAGGTTATCGAGCCTGAGCCAGCGGTTCTGGACGAGTTTCAATTGGCGGTCCTGGAAGAACAGGCCCGTGATGCGTTGGTGGTGCCCGTAGCGGTCCCGGTTGCCGTGCCCGTGCCCGTGCCCGTGCCTGTTGAGCCTGTGGCGGTGATTGCGCCCGTGGTGGTGGAGCCGGTGGTTGAGGTTCACCTGCCGCCGAGCATCACCCCGCCGCCGGTGCAGGGCGATGGTCGCCCGGCGTGGGCCGCCGAGCCGTTCGAATGTTTGCTGTTCGACGTCGCCGGGCTGACCCTGGCGGTGCCGCTGGTGTGCCTGGGGTCGATCTACTCCCTGGAAGGCCAGGAGTTGACGCCGTTGTTCGGCCAGCCGGAATGGTTCCTCGGGATCCTGCCGAGCCAGCAGGGCAACCTGAAGGTACTGGACACTGCGCGTTGGGTGATGCCCGACCGCTACCGGGATGATTTCCGCCAGGGCCTGCAATACGTTATTTCGGTCCAGGGCTACGAATGGGGGCTGGCGGTGCATCAAGTCAGCCGCTCGTTGCGCCTGGACCCCAACGAAATCAAATGGCGCAGCCACCGCGGGCAGCGACCATGGCTGGCGGGTACTGTGATCGAACACATGTGCGCGCTGCTGGATGTCGCCGAACTGGCGGAGCTGATTGCCAGTGGCGCGGTGAAGGATATGCCGCTTAACAAACGCACTTGATAACAAGCGCAGCGCCCAGGCGCTGCCCAAGAACACACACCGTAACCAACGGTATTTGAAGGGGTCTGGAGTATGAACAAGTCAGTGTCCGCACAAGGTCTGGTGGATGATCCAATCCTGCAATGGGTCACCTTCAAGCTGGATAACGAGTCCTACGGCATCAACGTGATGCGCGTGCAGGAAGTGCTGCGCTACACCGAAATCGCCCCGGTTCCGGGTGCCCCAAGCTACGTGCTGGGCATCATCAACCTGCGCGGCAACGTGGTGACCGTGATCGACACCCGCCAGCGTTTTGGCCTGGTGCCGACCGAAGTCAACGACAACACCCGCATCGTGATCATCGAAGCCGACAAGCAAGTGGTCGGGATCATGGTCGACAGCGTGGCGGAAGTGGTTTACTTGCGCCAATCTGAGGTCGAGACCGCGCCGAACGTCGGTAACGAAGAATCGGCCAAGTTCATCCAGGGTGTCTGCAACAAGAACGGCGAACTGCTGATTCTGGTTGAGCTGGACAAGATGATGAGCGAAGAAGAGTGGCAGGACCTGGAGAATATCTGATTGTTCCTTGAGGTAGCGGTGATCGTCCTGGCCATCCTATGGGCCGGGACCCTGGGCTTCCTGCTGCGCTATGTGCGCCAGCAACGGGAATTGGCCTCTCGACAGGTCGAGCGCGACGCTGTGCGCGACCGGCGGATCCTGGAGCTGGCCAAGCGGGTCGACAACTTCCAGCAGAGCGCTGTGCGTGTGGGCGATGAAGTGCACGAGCTGCGTGCGGTGCTTGCGCCGTTGCCGGACAAACTGTCGGCACTGGAGCAGCGCGACCCGTCGAGCCTGTCGTTCGCCCAGGCGGCGAAGCTGGTGGGCATGGGCGCCACGGTAGATGAGCTGACCCAGTCCTGCGGGTTGACCCAGGCCGAGGCGCAGTTGATGAGCAAGTTGCACAAGAGCAACTGAAGGTTACGGGCTGCAAGCGGGGTTGCTTGCAGCTTATAGCTGATGCCGGTTGCTCAGCCATTCGGCCATGGTCGAGTCCTCCAGGGCGTATTCGCCACGGTTGGCTTTCCAGACCAACTCCTTCTCCCGCAACACTTCCAGGGCTTTCTGAACGTTTGGCGTGCTGGCGTTCGGCTCAGCCTGGGCCAGTTCCAATTTGCTGTTTATATCCTGGAAGGTTTTTTCCGCAAAAGGCGAGAACGCTTGCTTGCCCAGGGTTCGTTCGCCCATCACTTCCAGCACTGCTTGTTGCAAGGGTGACAGGTCGTTGTAGGCGCTCTCGTAGTCGCTCCAGATTCCGGCCTGGTGATTGAGTGCCCCGGTCCTCAGCAATTCGCCCAGGTTGCTGGCTTCGCCAAGGCCCACGCTGACTTCGGTCAACAGTTTGTTGAGCATTTCCGGGCGTCGGCCGACGAGCTGGAATGCGTAGTCCATGTCCTCAAGGTTGAACTGGTTGGTCGCCGCCAGGCGCTGGTTCCACAGGTCTGTCACGAACTCGACAAAATCCCGGCTCAGCAGCGGAAACGGCGTGATATGGGCGCCGAAGAACGGTTGTTTGCTCTTGAGTACCAGGTTGGCCAGCTTGTCCCGGCTGGACCCGGTGAAGACCAGTCGCAGGCCGTCTGCCGTGCTGCCGCCGTTGAGATGGTCCCGTGCCGCCTTGAGCGCGAACATGGCGTTCACGCCATTTTCGCTGTTGAGGGCATGCTGGGCCTCGTCCACGATCAGCACGATCATTTGCCCCGAGATTTGGTGCAGCACGTCCAGGGCGTGGGCGAGCGTGGTGCCGGCGGGCAGTTGAGGTTTGGTGAAATCCCAACTCAAGGTGCGCAGCAAGCTGATCTTCTCGATACCGGCTTTCTTGGCCGCTTTGCTCACCGCGCCTTCGAACTCGCCCAGGGCTTTGCCGATGGCGCCGGAAATCAGCTCGGCGGGGTCGATTTCGCGGTTCATCCAGAGGTCCACGTACACCGGTAGCCAGCCGCGAGCCCGGCATTCGGGGATCAGGTCGTTGCGCAGGAACGTACTCTTGCCGGTACGGCGCGGGGCCGCGAGGAACATGCCGGAGCTGTAGTCGGCAAATGACTCGCCTGCCAAATCGCGGGCGAGGGCTTCGGCGAGTAGCTTTCGACTGAGAATCGGGCGGGTAGGGCTCATGGGTTTATCCTGAACTATCGGGTTCGGGATAATTTATACCTTGAAAGATATAATTGCTATACATCGCCCCCTGTAGCGTTTGCTAGAGGGTGTCCTTGTCTTTTTTCAAGCAGGGATAGCGCTCGGCAATTGCGCCCCTCACCAGTCGAGCCGTACCAAATCGCCCTGGCGCAGGGTACTTCTCACTGTATGCCAGAACGATATCGACCAGGCTCCCCGGCTCCAGACGTTCCGGCATGCAGAGGTGGCGGTTTCGGGGGGTGAATTCGTCCATGTATTTTAAGGTGTCGAACACACCTATGGTGATGCCGAGGCAATAGGCGGCCTTGTAGGAGGGTGGTGCATCCAGGGACAGCTTCCTGCCTTCGCGACAGGCTGCGAGGTAGTCAGCAGCTTCGTCGCTGGCTGTTGCCGTCAGGGGAAACACACAAAGGTTCAGGGCTATCAGGATTGAAGTCCGTTTCAACTGCCGCGCTCCGGGGTCAAGGGTCGGCGGCAGGTTAATGCACCGTTGTTACGGTTTGGTAATCGTAACCTCTGTCCGTCATATACAGTTCTATAACCCCTTAGTATGAGTTGCTTTAACGGTGGCTGATACTGTAATAGTTGACAGTTTTTTTTTACTATCGACGGGCGTTTAATGAGGGTGACCCATGTAGCGAGGGTAAGAGGCTGAGTTATTCATTCACTGTTATATACAAAGGGGATTTGTGATGGAGATTAATGTTGATCGCCAGTTTGGCAATATAGAACATCTTGTGCCTGACACCGATTGGATCCCAGTTAATCGCTTTATCGGATATGTAGGCTATTCAGGTAGGCACTTGTACTTCACCTATCGCGATTTTTTGAATCCGGTACTCAACCCTTCCAAAACGGATCCTTTCATAGGAATGCGGGTTTCATTTTTACCTACTGGGGGGAGTCCCGGCAGCCCATCAGGCTATGTCGCCGCGGAAATTAGTCCGGTGCTCGCTCAGTAATCTTCACCGCGCTCCGTCACATCCCGCTCCACCGGCCCCGCATCCGGGTCATATCCCACCGGGAACTTGCCCTTCAATGTCCAGGCAAACGCAATGATCTCGGCGATGGTGCGGTACAACTCTTCCGGGATGCTGTCGCCCAATTCCATGCGTGCCAGTAATTTGACCAGCTCGGCATTTTCATAAATCGGTACTTCGTTTTCACGGGCGAGTTTCAGGATGGCTTCGGCCAGGGCGTCGTCGCCCTTGGCGGTCAGGGTCGGCGCTTGTTGTCCGTCGTATTTGAGGGCGATGGCCTGGCGCGGCGGGTTGGGGTTTTTCATGCGGTTTCATCCACCCAACGTTGTTCCAGCCCGGTTTTCGGGCCGCGCGGCGGGGTGCCGAGGTGGCAGTCCAAGTCGCCAACGTTGAGCCCCGACGACACCAGGCGCTCGCGCAGGCTGCCCAGGTGGCTTTCGATCAGGCTGGCGGTGAACGGACGGGTTGCCCACAGTTGGCTCGACAGTTTGCCCTGGCTCAGTTGCGCCTGGACCTGCAACGGGCCCAGGGGCTCCATGTCGAGGGCCATCTCCACGCGCCAGAGCATTTGCTTGGGGTCCTTGCTGTCCTTGCGTTCCGGCTGCTCCTTGTCGGGGGCCGGTTCTTCACGCTGGAACTTGACCTGCAATGGCACGATGTCTTGCAGGGTACGCATGGGGATTTCCAGCTGCCAGGTGGTCAGGAGCTTGCCGTCGGCCGTGGTGCCGGTTTGTTCCAGGCTCGACAGCTGATGGCTTTGCAGGCGGGAAATGGCGCCGGCGGCGAGGCGTAGCAGGTTTTCCAGGTCGCTCTCGCCTTCCAGGCGTTGCATCAGCCGATCCGGCAGGGGGAAGCCTGCGGGGGCTTGGCGGGCGCCGACCTGGCCGAGGGTGCCCAACGGGCTGCGCACGAAGCTGGGGAGCATCTGCGCCAGGGTGTTGGCCGCCAGGACCGCCGTGAGGTTGGTGCTGGCGGGCAGGGCAGGCATCAGGTCGGCGACGAGGCGCAGCAGGGCGCCTTTCATGTCCAGTGGCGGTATCTGCGGGTTTTGTCCTGCCAGTAACTTGGCTTCGAGAAAGGTCCCGCTGTTCTGGACGATTTGCGCCAGTACCTTGGGATTGCTCACCTGGGCCAGGTCGGGCAGGGCCGCCAGCAAACGCGCGGCGGCGGCGCGCAGGTCGACCAAGGTGCTGTCGCTGCTGGTCGCCGGCAGGCTTTGCAGGGCGGTGAACACCACGTCCAGCGAGCCCTGGCGGCTTTGCTGGGTGGAGAGTTGCTGGGCCACGGCCAGTTGGTCCTTGAGACCGCTCAGCGGCACAAAACTCAGGGTTTGTGCACTTTGCACCACGGCACTAAGCAGGCTGCCGATACGCAATGGTTGCGGGCTTTCGACGGTCAGGGTCGCGCCGCTGAGGACGCTGTTGAGCACCGACACCAGCGAGCGATACACCACCGGCTGGTTGGCGCCCTGGGGCAGCGCCTGGGTGGTCAGCACCTTGCCTTGCAGCAGGGTGCCCACCGGCAATTGGCTGGTGTCGATACGCGTCAGTGCGGCAACGCTGGAGCTCAGCGCCTGCTGCAGGCTGATGGACAAATTGCCCGACGGCGTCTGGCTGACCTCCACCTGGGTGCCCAGGGGCAGCGGCTGGCTGCTGCTGGCCTGCACCAGGGTCTGCCGGCCACCTTCCAGCGTCAGCTTGAGCAGCAACTGAAACGCATCGCCACCTTGTTTAAGCGCCAGCACTTCGGCGTTTACGGTTTTCCCGGGGTCAATCAGGCCGATCTGCGGCTCCAGCAGTTTCAGCAGTTCACCCGTCGCGGGCACAGGCGCGGGGCCGGCCGGCAGCGTCGGGGGAAGGGTCGGAAGATTGATCTCACCGGTCATCGTGCGCGTCGTCTCAAGGGAAATTGCCCTCTTTAGAGTAGGGCATCACATGTATAATGCCGCCCGTCTTCAAAGAGAGCGGTATAAACATCACAACTATTTGATCCAGCTCTCTAAAACCGGTCGCCAAAGCAGTTAATGTGCACCTATTTAACGGCCGTTCCACCGCCGACTTGAACCGTAAAGGCCCGCGATCTCTTGACCAGCCCTCTTCTAGAAGCCGTAGCGCTCGCCTGTGAACGTGACCTGCGGATGCTGTTCGAACACCTCGAACTGCGTCTGGCGGGCGGCGACATGGTGCAGGTCAGCGGGCCCAACGGCAGCGGCAAGACCAGCCTGTTGCGCCTGCTGGCCGGCCTGATGCAGCCGACGGCGGGCGAAGTGCGGCTCAACGGCAAACCGCTGCACGAGCAGCGCACGGAACTGGCGCGCAACCTGATCTGGATCGGCCATGCCGCCGGGATCAAGGATGTGCTCACCGCCGAAGAAAACCTCAGCTGGCTCAGCGCCCTGCATCACCCCGCGAGCCGCGACGCCATCTGGCAGGCCCTCGCCGCCGTTGGCCTGAAAGGTTTCGAAGACGTTCCCTGCCACACCCTGTCCGCCGGCCAGCAGCGCCGCGTAGCCCTGGCTCGTCTGTACCTGGACGGCCCGCCGCTGTGGATTCTTGACGAACCCTTCACCGCCCTCGACAAACAAGGCGTCGCCCAGCTGGAAGAACACCTGGCGGCGCATTGCGAGCAGGGCGGCATGGTCGTCCTCACCACCCACCACACGCTGGCGCGCATGCCCGCCGGTTACCGCGACCTTGATCTGGGCCGGTGGTCGGTATGAGCGTATTTGCCCTGTTGGTGGCCCGCGAAGCACGGTTACTCTGTCGCCGCCCGGCCGAACTGGCCAACCCGCTGGTGTTCTTTGCAATTGTGATCGCGCTGTTCCCGTTGGCGGTCGGTCCCGAGACTAAACTGTTGCAAACCTTGTCTCCGGGACTGGTCTGGGTGGCGGCGCTTTTGTCGGTCCTGCTCTCGCTGGACGGGCTGTTTCGCAGTGATTTTGAAGACGGTTCCCTCGAACAGTGGGTCCTTTCGTCGCACCCCCTGCCACTTCTGGTATTGGCCAAGGTACTGGCACACTGGGCGTTTTCCGGCCTGGCGCTGGTATTGCTCGCGCCGCTGCTGGCGATGATGCTGGGGTTGCCCACCGAGTGCCTGCCGGTGTTGCTCCTTTCCTTGTTGCTTGGCACGCCGGTTCTCAGTCTACTGGGCGCCGTGGGTGCGGCGCTGACGGTGGGTTTGAAGCGCGGCGGCCTGTTGCTGGCGCTGCTGATTTTGCCTTTGTATATCCCGGTGTTGATCCTGGGCAGCGGCGCGTTGCAAGCCGCGCTCCAGGGCATGCCGGCGACCGGTTACCTCCTGTGGCTTGGCAGCCTGGCCGCCCTGGCGGTAACCCTGACACCCTTTGCTATAGCGGCTGGCCTGAAGATCAGCGTCGGCGAATAATGAGGTCTGACCAAGCGTTGTCTTAGTCAGTAAAGACCCTAAGCTCCTCGCAATGACGAGAAGCAACCGTGATGGAAACAGCATGAACTGGACCTGGTTTCACAAGCTCGGCTCGCCCAAATGGTTTTACGGCATCAGTGGCAAACTGCTGCCGTGGTTGAGCATCGCCGCTGTATTGCTGATCGGCATCGGCCTGGTCTGGGGCCTGGCCTTCGCGCCGCCCGACTATCAGCAAGGCAACAGCTTTCGCATCATCTATATCCACGTTCCTGCGGCGATGCTGGCCCAGTCCTGCTACGTGATGCTGGCGGTGTGCGGCATCGTCGGCCTGGTGTGGAAGATGAAACTGGCGGACGTGGCCCTGCAATGCGCCGCGCCCATCGGTGCCTGGATGACCGCCGTGGCGCTGGTCACCGGCGCGATCTGGGGCAAGCCGACCTGGGGTTCGTGGTGGGTGTGGGACGCGCGCCTCACCTCGATGCTGATCCTGCTGTTCCTGTATTTCGGCCTGATCGCCCTGGGCAACGCCATCAGCAACCGCGACAGCGCCGCCAAGGCCTGTGCGGTACTGGCGATTGTCGGCGTGATCAACATCCCGATCATCAAATACTCGGTGGAGTGGTGGAACACCCTGCACCAGGGCGCCACCTTCACCCTCACCGAAAAGCCGGCCATGCCCGTGGAAATGTGGGCGCCGCTGCTGCTGATGGTGCTGGGGTTCTACTGCTTCTTCGGCGCGGTGCTGCTGCTGCGCATGCGCCTCGAAGTGCTCAAGCGTGAAGCCCGCACCAGTTGGGTCAAGGCCGAAGTGCAAAACAGCCTGGGAGCCCGTGGATGAGCTTCAACTCTTTCAGTGATTTTCTCGCCATGGGCCATCACGCCCTGTACGTCTGGACGGCCTATGGCATTTGCCTGGCGGTGCTGGCCCTCAACGTCGCCGCGCCGATCCTGGCCCGCAAGCGTTACCTGCAACAAGAGGCGCGTCGTTTGCGCCGGGAGACCGAAAAGTGAATCCGCTGCGTAGAAAGCGTCTGTTGATCATCCTGGCCATCATGGCCGGTGTCGGCATTGCCGTGACCCTGGCCCTGAGCGCCCTGCGGGAGAACATCAACCTGTTCTACACCCCGACCCAGATCGCCAACGGCGAAGCCCCGCTGGACACACGAATCCGTGCCGGTGGCATGGTCGAGAAGGGCTCGCTGCAACGTTCCGGGGATTCCCTGGACGTGAAATTCATCGTCACCGACTTCAACAAATCCGTGACCATCACCTACCGCGGCATCCTTCCGGACCTGTTCCGCGAAGGGCAGGGCATCGTCGCCCTCGGCAAGCTCAACGCCGACGGCGTGGTGGTGGCCGACGAAGTGCTGGCCAAGCACGATGAAAAATACATGCCGCCGGAAGTCACCAAGGCCCTCAAAGACAGCGGCCAATCCGCCCCGACCCCCGCCAAGGAGGGCTAAGTCATGACGTCCGCATTGTTTATTCCCGAGTTGGGCCAGTTGGCGATGATCCTCGCCCTGTGCTTTGCCATCGTCCAGGCCGTGGTCCCGTTGCTGGGTGCCTGGCGCGGTGATCGCCTGTGGATGAGCCTGGCCCAGCCGGCCGCGTGGGGCCAGTTCGCGTTTCTGGTGTTCGCCTTCGGTTGCCTGACCTACGCCTTCATGACTGACGACTTTTCTGTCGCCTATGTCGCCAACAACTCCAACAGCGCCTTGCCCTGGTACTACAAGTTCAGCGCCGTGTGGGGCGCCCACGAAGGTTCGTTGCTGCTGTGGGCATTGATCCTCGGCGGCTGGACCTTTGCCGTATCGATCTTCTCCCGCCAGTTGCCGCAGGTGATGCTGGCCCGGGTGCTGGCGGTGATGGGCATGATCAGCATCGGCTTCCTGCTGTTTTTGATCATGACCTCCAACCCGTTCACCCGCATCCTGCCGCAGATCCCGGTAGACGGCCACGACCTCAACCCGCTGCTGCAAGACATCGGCCTGATCGTGCACCCGCCGATGCTCTATATGGGGTACGTCGGTTTCTCGGTAGCCTTCGCGTTTGCCATCGCCGCCTTGCTCGGCGGGCGTCTTGATGCTGCCTGGGCGCGCTGGTCGCGGCCATGGACCATCGTCGCCTGGGCGTTCCTCGGTATCGGCATCACCTTGGGCTCGTGGTGGGCCTACTACGAACTCGGATGGGGCGGCTGGTGGTTCTGGGACCCGGTGGAAAACGCCTCCTTCATGCCATGGCTGGTGGGCACGGCGCTGATTCACTCGCTGGCGGTCACGGAAAAACGTGGCGTGTTCAAGAGCTGGACCGTGTTGCTGGCCATCGCTGCGTTTTCCCTGAGCCTGCTCGGTACCTTCCTGGTGCGTTCCGGCGTACTGACCTCGGTGCACGCGTTTGCCTCCGACCCGGAGCGCGGCGTGTTTATCCTGATCTTCCTGCTGTTCGTGGTCGGCGGCTCGCTGACGTTGTTTGCGTTGCGCGCCCCCGTGGTCAAGAGCCACGTCGGCTTCAACCTCTGGTCCCGGGAAACCCTGCTGCTGGGCAATAACCTGGTGCTGGTGGTGGCAGCCTCGATGATCCTGCTCGGCACCCTGTACCCGCTGGTGCTGGATGCCCTGAGCGGCGCCAAACTGTCCGTCGGCCCGCCGTACTTCAACGCACTGTTCATCCCGTTGATGGCGCTGTTGATGGTGGTGATGGCGGTCGGCGTACTGGTGCGCTGGAAAGACACCCCGGTGAAGTGGCTGGTGGGCATGCTCACCCCGGTACTGCTGGGCAGCGCCGCGCTGGCGGTGATCGCCGGGATTGCCTACGGCGACTTCAACTGGGCCGTGCTCGCCACCTTCATGCTGGCTGCCTGGGTGTTGCTGGCCGGCGTACGTGACCTGATCGACAAGACCCGCCACAAAGGTTTGATCAAAGGCTTGCCGACCATGACCCGCAGCTACTGGGGCATGCAGGTCGCGCATATCGGCATCGCCGTGTGTGCCCTCGGCGTGGTGTTGTCCAGCCAGAACAGCGCCGAGCGCGACCTGCGCCTGGCGCCGGGCGAGTCCATGGACCTGGCCGGTTACCACTTCATTTTCGAAGGTGCCAAGCACTTCGAAGGCCCCAATTTCACCTCCGACAAAGGCACCGTACGCGTGGTGCGCAATGGCAAGGAAATCGCGGTACTGCACCCGGAAAAACGCCTGTACACCGTGCAAAGCTCGATGATGACCGAAGCCGGGATCGACGCCGGTTTCACCCGCGACCTCTACGTCGCCCTGGGTGAACCGCTGGGCGATGGCGCCTGGGCCGTGCGGGTCCACGTCAAACCGTTTGTGCGCTGGATCTGGTTCGGCGGCCTGCTGACCGGCTTCGGTGGTTTGCTGGCCGCGACGGACCGGCGTTACCGGGTCAAGGTCAAGAGCCGGGTGCGTGAAGCCCTCGGCCTGCAAGGAGCGCCAGTATGAAGCGTTGGTTGATGGTGTTGCCGCTGGCGGCGTTCCTGGTGGTGGCGGTGTTCCTGTATCGCGGGCTGTACCTGGACCCGGCCGAGTTGCCCTCGGCGATGATCGGCAAACAGTTCCCGGCGTTCTCGCTGCCGACCGTACAGGGTGACAAGACCCTGACTCAAGCGGATTTGCAGGGCAAACCGGCGCTGGTCAACGTGTGGGGCACCTGGTGCATTTCCTGCCGCGTCGAGCACCCGGTGCTGAACAAGCTGGCCGAGCAGGGCGTGGTCATCTACGGCATCAACTACAAGGACGACAACGCTGCCGCCTTGAAGTGGCTGGCGGAATTCCACAACCCGTACCAGCTGGATATCCGTGACGAAGACGGCAACCTTGGCCTGAACCTCGGCGTGTACGGCGCCCCGGAAACCTTCTTCATCGACGCCAAGGGCGTGATCCGCGACAAGTACGTGGGCGTGATCGACGAAGTGGTGTGGCGCGAGCAACTGGCCGCCAAGTACCAGGCGCTGGTGGACGAGGCCAAGCCATGAAGCGTTGGTTAGCCGCTGCTGTATTGGGCTTGAGCATGGTCGGCGTGGCCCACGCCGCCATCGACACCTACGAATTTGCCAAGGACGGTGACCGCGAGCGTTTTCGCGAGCTGACCAAGGAACTGCGCTGCCCCAAGTGCCAGAACCAGGACATCGCCGACTCCAACGCGCCGATTGCCGCCGACCTGCGCAAAGAGATTTTCCGCATGCTCGGCGAGGGCAAGGACAATCAGCAGATCATCGACTTCATGGTCGACCGCTACGGTGACTTCGTGCGCTACAAGCCGGCGCTCACCGGCAAGACCGCGCTGCTGTGGTTCGGCCCCGCCGGGCTGTTGCTCGCAGGCTTAGTGGTGATGGCGGTGATCGTGCGCCGTCGTCGTGTCGCCCCGGCCGATGGCTCGGACTCGCTTTCTGTCGATGAGCGTCAACGCCTCGACCAACTGCTGGACAAAAAAACTGATGATTGATTTCTGGCTCGCAGCGGGTCTGCTGCTTCTGATTGCCTTGAGTTTCCTGCTGATCCCGGTGTTACGCGGCCGCCGTGCCCAGCGTGAAGAAGATCGCACCGCGCTGAACGTGGCGCTGTATCAGGAACGCGTGGCCGAACTGCAAACCCAGCAGTCCGAAGGCGTGCTGGATGCGGCCCAACTGGACAGCGGTCGCGCTGAAGCGGCGCGTGAGTTGCTGGCCGATACCGAGGGTGTGGAAAAGCCCCGGGAATCGCGTCTCGGCAAACCGTTGCCGTTGCTCGCGGCCTTTCTGGTGCCGGTGCTGGGCGTGGCGCTCTACCTGCATTACGGCGCCAGCGACAAGGTCGAACTGACCCGCGAATTCTCCCAGCCACCGGTGTCCATGGAAGACATGACCCGCCGCCTGGAGCGCGCCGCAGCGGCCCAGCCGGACTCGCCGGAAGGCTTGTACTTCCTCGGTCGCGCCTACATGGCCCAGGACCGCTCGGCCGATGCGGCCAAAGTCTTCGAACGCACCGTGGCCCTGGCCGGTCGCCAGCCGGAGTTGCTCGGGCAGTGGGCCCAGGCCCAGTACTTTGCCGACAACAAGCAATGGTCGCCCAAGGTCCAGGCCCTGACCGACGAAGCGCTGAAACTCGACCCGAAAGAAGTCACCAGCCTCGGCCTGCTGGGCATCGCCGCTTTTGAAGGCCAGCGTTACCAGGAGGCGATCGACTACTGGAAGCGCCTGCTGGCGCAACTGCCACCGGACGACAACTCCCGGGCCGCGCTGCAAGGCGGGATCGACCGCGCCGCCGAGAAGCTCAAAGAGAGCGGCGGCAGCGTGGCGCCGGTGAAGGCACAAAAGCAGATGCAAGTACGCGTGGACCTGGCCCCGGACGTGAAGGCCAAAGCCTTGCCGACCGACAGCGTGTTCATCTTCGCCCGCGCGGTCAAAGGCCCGCCGGCACCGCTGGCCGCCAAGCGCGTGAGCGTGGCCGACCTGCCGATCACCGTCGAACTGGGCGACAGCGACGCGATGATGCCGCAGTTGAAACTGTCCAACTTTCCCGAAGTCCAACTGGTTGCGCGCATATCCCGGGCAGGTGTTCCGACAGCTGGCGAGTGGATCGGCCGCAGCCAACCCTTGGCCAGCAGCACCACTGCGCTGCAGCAGCTGACCATCGACAGTCCGGACCACTAATTCGAGGAAATGCCCATGACCGCCATCGCGCGTATCACCCTGCTCAGCCTGGTACTGGGGCTGAGTGCTTGTGCGGTCCATCGGCCACCGTCGCCTACCGGGCCGACCATCCCGCCCACCGGGCCGTCGACCCAGCCGAGCACCCAGCCTTCCGGGCCAGTGATCAAACCGTCGAAGCCGGTGCCGAGCTCTTCGCCAACCTTCGCACCGCCACCGGGTGCGGCCAGCCACTGGGACGGGAAGATGCAGGTGTACGTGCTGGACGAACAGGCCGATACGTTTTACCGCCAGCGCACCTACTACCGTTGGAGTAACGGCTGGAGCCGCTCCATCAGCCCGAACGGGCCTTGGGAAGAGACCGACGTCCATGGCGTACCGCCGGGGTTGAGCAAGCAATACGCGCAATGAAAAAAGGCGACCTTCGGGTCGCCTTTTTCATGAGCGTGAAATGCAATCAACTGTAGGAGCTGGCTTGCCTGCGATAGCGGTGTATCAGGTTATGAAATGGTTGCTGACACACCGCTATCGCGGGCAAGCCCGGCTCCCACAGGATCTCTACTGTTTTTGATATTCGGCCTGGCCTGCGCCACTGATCCAATGGATCACCCCCGCAATCACCCCCAGCATCACCCCAAACTCGACAATCCCCATCCAGCCCAACCGCGCCATCAACCAGCCGCTGACCGTGGCCCCCACCGCACCGCCAAAAAACGTCGCCGTCATGTACAAACTGTTGATGCGGCCCTGGGCTTTCGGGTCCACCGCAAACGCCCGGGTCTGGTTGGATACCAACCCCGACTGCACGCCGATATCCAGCACGATCACCCCAAGCACCAGCAGAATTATCGAGCTTTCCGCTCCCGCCAGCAGCAGGAACGCCAAGGTCACAATCCCGATACTCGCCCCAATCACCTTGCGCGAACCCAACCGGTCCGACGCCCGTCCACCGAGTGATGCCGCCAGGGCACCCGCTGCACCGATAATCCCGAAACCGCCGGCCCACGCGCTGCCCAGCTGCCACGGCCCATGAGCCAGCAACGCCGCCAGATTCACCCAGAACGCATTGAAGCAAGCCCACAACAACGCCTGCACCATCATCGACTGGCGGATCGGGCTGTTGTCGCGCATCAGCGGCCACAGCGACGCCAGCAGGCGAGGGTAGGACAGGTTGGTGCTCGGCACGCCCCGTGGCAGCAACCTGGCGGCGGCGATCCATACCGGGATCATGAAGGCCGCTTCCATCGCGTACACCGCCCGCCAGCCATAAGCCTCACCGACCACCCCGGCAATCGTGCGCCCGAGCAGAATGCCGACCATGATCCCGCTGACCACCGTCCCCACGTTGCGCCCACGTTCATGAGGCTGCGACATCACCGCCGCGAACGGCACCAATTGCTGCGGCACACAGCTCACAATCCCCAAGCCAAAAGACGCCGCGATCAGCGCCCAGATGCCCGGTGAAAACGCCGCCGCCAGGGCGAAACAGAACGCCAGCGCGATCTGCCCCAGCACCAGTTTGCGCCGGTCAAAACGGTCGCCCATCGGCAGCAGCAAGGCGAGGCCGGTGGCAAACCCCAGCAGGGCGGAACCGGCCACCAGGTCGACGGTGGTCACGTCTACGCCCATGTCCGAGGCAATCAAAGGCAGGATCGGCTGGGTGCAGTAGATATTGGTGATCACCGCGCCGGCGATCACCGCCATCATGAGGATCTTGCCGCGCGGCGCGACCGCAGGCGCTGCAGGATTTTGGGAGGTAATCGGTTGGCCACTCACGGCACTCTCCTTCAATACAGGTCTCCGGGGGCGGAGATGAGTGGCCAACGTTACGCACTCGCGCATGGCAGGATAATCCCCTAGGATCTGGAATCATCCTTCCAGAATTTGATAGGTTGCCATGAACCGCCTTGAATCCATGTCCATCTTCGTTGCCGTGGTTGATGCGGGCAGCCTGACCGCTGCAGCGCGGCGCCTCGACATGCCACTGGCCAGCGTCAGCCGCAAGGTGGCTGAACTTGAGACGCACCTGAAGACCCGCCTGTTGCACCGCACCACGCGCCAACTGTCGTTGACCGATGCCGGCGCCTCCTACCTCGCGGCGTGCCGGCGCATTCTTGAAGACATCAGCGAGGCCGAGCGCGCCGCCACCGGCGAATACTCCCAGCCCCGGGGTGAGCTGGTGGTCACCGCGCCAGTGGTGTTCGGGCGGTTGCACATCGTGCCGGTGGTGGCGGAATTTCTGGCGCAGTACCCGGAGATCGACATCAACCTGATCCTCACCGACCGCGTCGTGCACCTGATGGAAGAACACTGCGACGTGGCCGTGCGCATTGGCGAGTTGCCCGACAGCTCGCTCAAGGCCATGCAAGTGGGCACGGTGCGGCGCGTGGTGTGTGCCAGCCCGGCGTATCTGGCCGCTCGCGGCGTACCGGCTGAGCCTCAGGACTTGGCAGGGCATGACTGCATCACCTTTGAAGTGCTGGCGTCCCAAGGGGCGTGGGGATTTGGCGCGGGTAAAACCGGGGTCTCGGTGCCGGTGCATTCGCGGTTGTCGGTGAATACGGCGGAAGCGGCGATTGCGGCGGCGACATTGGGGGTTGGGGTGATTCGGGTGTTGTCGTATCAGGTAGCGGATGCAGTGCGGGAAGAGGCGTTGGCGGTGGTGCTTGAGGCGTTCGAGTCGGCGCCGTTGCCCATTAGTTTGGTGCACAAAGGGCAGTCACCGTTGCCGCTGAAATTGCGCGCGTTTCTGGATTTTGTGATGCCACGGTTGCGTGCTCGCACCGCCCAATAACACCGACGAATTTGAACCTGATGAAGATCAAAATGTGGGAGCTGGCTTGCCTGCGATAGCGGTGTATCAGTTCCTGAGATGTCGGCTATGAGTCAGTCATCGCAGGCAAGCCAGCTCCCACCTTAGATTTATGTTGCCGGTTGGATTTCGGTTTTGATCAGGCCACCGGGCACTCCCGATCCAGCGCCTCATCCACCAATAACTGCGCCATCTCCACCCATTGCACCACCGCCAACACTTGCTTGCGGCGGCCCCATCAAGATGCTCGGCACAGTCATAGGCGCTGACAGCCGCCGACTCAAGAGTCTCGCTGGCGTTGCACAAGGCGACTTCAGTGCTGGGACCCGCACGTACAGCGAAGAGTTTGTCGGAGGGTGGTGAGCCGTACGCAGGTTGGTCGACCGGGGAATGGAAACCCGGTAGGGGCATGCCCTCCTGCGTACAACTCGGTCGACATAATGGGGAAGAGTTCAATGACTAGCCGTAGGGAAAGTCTTGTTCAGAGCACGTGAGAAACGAGCTTTTCAACATTTCCAATGCCGGGCGAAGACCTTGTGGCGAGGGAGCTTGCTCCCGCTGGACTGCGCAGCAGGCCCAAGTCAGCCACCTCGGTACATCTGACAGACCGTGTTACCCGCGTTTGGGGCCGCTGCGCAGCCCAGCGGGAGCAAGCTCCCTCGCCACGGGTTGGGTGTTCAGCGTCAGTTCCAACCTTTCATCAAACCTTCATCAAACGGTTTTACTCCAGTCATGTGCAAGTCATAGGGCTGACACAGCCCGCGCCTACTGTCGTTTGAACTCAAACGCAGCCACGGACGGCTGTTCAACCAGACAGAGAAGCCCATGACTCCAGCTATCCATGTCGATCATCTGAACAAGACCTTTGCGAAAAAATCCGCATTGGTCGACCTCGAACTTACCGTTGCCACCGGTGAGATGGTCGCGCTGATTGGCGCTTCCGGCTCCGGCAAGTCGACCTTGCTGCGTCACCTGGCGGGCCTGGCCTGTTGCGACAAGAACAATGGCGGCAGCGTCAAGGTGCTGGGCCGGGAAGTGCAGGCCAGCGGCCGGTTGAACAGCAAGGTGCGGCGCCTGCGCTCCGACATTGGCTACATCTTCCAACAGTTCAACCTGGTCAATCGCCTGAGCGTGCTCGACAACGTGCTGCTCGGTTGCCTGGGCCGCATGCCGCGCTGGCGTGGCAACCTCGGCCTGTTCAATGCCGAGGAAAAACAGTTCGCCATGGAGTCCCTGGCCCGCGTCGGCCTGGCGGACCTGGCCGCGCAACGTGCTTCCACCTTGTCCGGCGGCCAGCAGCAACGCGTGGCGATTGCCCGGGCCCTGACCCAGCGCGCCGAAGTGATCCTGGCTGATGAACCCATCGCTTCGCTGGACCCGGAGTCGGCGCGCAAGGTCATGGAGATCCTCGCCGACATCAACGGCCGCGACGGCAAGACCGTGGTGGTCACCCTGCACCAAGTCGATTACGCCATGCGTTATTGCCCCCGAGCCGTGGCGCTCAAGGGCGGCCGAATTCACTTCGATGGCCACGCCAGCGAGCTGAGCAGCCAGTTCCTCAACGATTTGTACGGTGCCGATGTCGACACCAGCCTGATGTTTTCCGACCAGACCCGCTCCACCGTCGTCCCCGCACGGTTGGCCCTGGCTCGCGCTTGAAACCCCAATAACGACCCACAGGAATCCTCTCCATGTTGAACCGTATCGGTCATGTGTTTCTGTCTGCCGTGCTGCTCGCCAGCGTGGCCATGGGCAATGCCCAGGCCGCCGACAAGGTGATCAATTTCGGCATCATGTCCACCGAGTCTTCGCAGAACCTCAAGAGCATCTGGCAGCCATTTTTGGATGACATGCACAAGAAGACCGGCCTCACCATCAACGCCACCTTCGCCTCCGACTACGCCGGCCTGATCCAGGGCATGCGCTTCAACAAGGTCGACGTGGCCTGGCTGGGCAACAAGGCCGCGATGGAAGCGGTGGACCGTTCCAACGGCGAAATCTTCGCCCAGACCGCCGCCGCCAACGGTGCCGCCGGTTACTGGAGCGTGCTGATCGTGCGCAAGGACAGCCCGATCAACAACGTCGATGACATGCTCAAGAACGCCAAGAACCTGACCTTCGGCAACGGTGACCCGAACTCCACCTCGGGCTACCTGGTACCGGGCTACTACGTGTTCGCCAAGAACCACGTTGATGCCGCCACTGCCTTCAAGCGCACCCTCAACTCCAGCCATGAAGTCAACGCGTTGAGCGTGGCCAAGGGGCAGTTGGACGTCGCCACCTTCAACACCGAAAGCTGGGACCGCCTGGAAGTCACCCAGCCGGACAAGGCCGCCCTGCTCAAGGTGATCTGGAAGTCGCCGCTGATCCCCGCCGACCCGATGGTGTGGAGCAAGGCCCTGAGCGACAGCGAGAAAACCAAGATCCGCGATTTCTTCGCCAACTACGGTGACACCGACGAAGAGAAGGCCGTGCTGAAGAACATGCAACTGGGCAAGTTCCTCAAGTCCAGCGACGACCAACTGCTGCCGATCCGCCAACTGGAACTGTTCAAGCAGCGCACCACCATCAGCGCCGACGACAAGCTGGAAGCCGCCGACAAGGCCAAGAAGCTCGCCGACATCGACGCCGACCTGGCCAAGCTGCAAGAGCGCATTACCGAGCTGGACAAGAAGACCGCAGCCAACGGCTAACCCCCTGTAGGCCCGGGCTTGTGTGGGAGCCGGGCTTGCCCGCGATGCAGGCAACTCGATCTGACAGTAAAACCGAGTCGATCCTATCGCGGGCAAGCCCGGCTCCCACATAAGCCTTGCCCACACACTTATTGAGAGTGACCCATGACTACCTTGCATGCTGAAGCAGTGGGCAAAAGGACTTGGCCGCAATACCTCGGCTGGGGCCTGTTCCTGATCCTGCTGGCCTGGGCCTGGCACGGCGCCGAAATGAACCCGCTGGCGCTGTACCGCGACTCCGGAAACATGGCGACCTTCGCCGCCGACTTCTTCCCGCCGGATTTCCACGAATGGCGCTCCTACCTCAAGGAGATGATCGTCACCGTGCAAATCGCCCTCTGGGGCACGGTGCTGGCGATTGTCTGCTCGGTGCCGCTGGGCATCCTGTGCGCCGACAACATCACGCCGTGGTGGATCCACCAGCCGCTGCGCCGGGTGATGGATGCCTTCCGTTCGATCAACGAAATGGTGTTCGCCATGTTGTTCGTGGTGGCGGTGGGCCTCGGTCCTTTCGCCGGCGTCCTGGCCTTGTGGATCAGCACCACCGGCGTGCTCGCCAAGCTGTTCGCCGAAGCCGTCGAAGCCATCGACCCCGGCCCGGTTGAAGGCGTCAGAGCCACCGGCGCCAGTGCCCTGCAAGAGGTGATCTACGGCGTGATCCCCCAAGTGATGCCGCTGTGGGTGTCCTACGCGCTCTACCGTTTCGAAGCCAACGTGCGCTCGGCGACGGTGGTGGGGATGGTCGGTGCCGGCGGGATCGGCGTGATCCTGTGGGAGAACATCCGCGCCTTCCAGTTCGTGCAGACCTGCGCGGTGCTGCTGGTGATCATCGTGGTGGTGAGCTGTATCGACGTGCTGTCCCAACGCCTGCGCAAGCAGTTCATCTGACGACGGAGGGGTGCCCCTGGGCGCTTTTTTTTAAGCATGCAGTTGTCTAGACAAGATGAGCCGGTGTACCGCGAACTCGCCGATATCCTGCGCCGTGAACTGAGCAGCTATCAGGCCGGCGACTTCCTGCCGGGCGAGGTGCAACTGGCCGAACGCTTTGGCGTGAACCGCCACACCCTGCGCCGGGCCATCGATGAGCTGGTGTTCGAAGGCAGCCTGTTGCGCCGCCAGGGCAAGGGCACCCAAGTGCTCGACCGCCCGCTGATTTACCCGATGGGCGCCGAGACCTCCTACAGCCAATCGCTGTCGGCCCAGGGCGTGGGCGTGGAAGCGCTGCTGCTCAAGCGCCGCTACTGCTTCGCCAGCCGCGAAGAGGCGCAGCAACTGGGCATCGCCGAGATGGCGCCGATGATCGAGCTGCAAACCTTGCGCAAGCTCAATCACCAGCCGGTCAGCCTGATCCGCCACCGCTACTGCGCCAGCCGTGCGCCGTTGCTGGCGGACTACAACGGCGGCTCCCTGCGCCATTACCTGCGCGAGCGCGACCTGCCGTTGACCCGCACCCACAGCCTGATCGGCGCGCGCTTGCCCAACCGCGACGAAGCCGCGCTGCTGATGATGCCCCGGCACTTGCCGGCGCTGACGGTATTCACCCTTTCCCGCGATCGCGACGGCCGCCCGGTGGAGCTGGCGCAGTCCACCAGCCGTTCGGATCGCTTCCAGTACCAAGTGGTGACCTGATGGAGACCTTGATGAACCTGTCCCCGCGTCAACACTGGATCGGCGTGCTTGCCCGCGCCTTTCGCAGTGAATTGCTGCCCCATGAAGACGCCCTGCGCGACGTGGATTACCAACTGATCCGCGCCCCGGAAATCGGCATGACCCTGGTGCGCGGCCGCATGGGCGGCAATGGTGCGCCGTTCAACGTCGGCGAAATGAGCGTGACCCGCTGCGTGGTGCGCCTGGCCGACGGCCGCACCGGCTACAGCTACCTGGCCGGGCGCGACAAGGTCCACGCCGAGCTGGCGGCCCTGGCGGATGCGCATTTGCAGGGCGCGCACCCGAGCATCTGGCTCAGCGATTTGATCCGCTCACTGGCCAACGCCCAGGCCGAACGCCGGGCGCAGAAAGAGGCCGACACCGCCGCCACCAAGGTCGAGTTCTTCACCCTGGTTCGAGGAGAAAATTGATGAATGCCCAACTCTTGCAACCGGCGTTCGTAGACCCGGTGCTGGATGCCCAGCGCGGTTTTCGCGGCGCCCTCAAGGCCCTCGCCGAGCCCGGTTTGATCCAGTCCTTGCCCGCGGCGCCAAGCCTTGAAGGCCTGGCGCCGGCCACCTACGCGCTGTGCCTGGCACTGCTGGATACGGACACGCCGCTGTGGCTGGCACCGAGCTTCGACACACCGCTGATTCGCGCCAACCTGGCCTTCCATTGCGGCTGCCCGCTGACCACACGCCGGGAAGAGGCCGCGTTCGCCTTGCTCGGCGAACAGGACTTGCTCGACCTCAGCGGCTTCGACCACGGCAACGACCGCTACCCCGATCAGTCCTGCACCTTGCTGGTCCAGTTGACCGACCTGGAAGCCGGTCGCGGCCTGGACTGGCAAGGCCCGGGGATCAAGACCCAGCGCCAGGTCAACCTGCCGGTGCCTCAAGCGTTCTGGCTGGAACGCCAACGCCGCGAAACCTTTCCCCGTGGCCTGGACGTGTTGTTCGCCGCCGGCCATCACCTGATCGGCCTGCCCCGCAGTACCCGAATTGCACAGGAGCGTGCCTGATGTACGTAGCCGTCAAGGGTGGCGAACAGGCCATCGACAATGCCCACCGCCTGCTGGCGAAAAAACGCCGGGGCGATACCTCCATTCCTGAACTGAGCGTGGAGCAGATCCGCGAGCAACTGCCGCTGGCGGTCGCCCGGGTGATGAGCGAAGGCTCGTTGTACGACACGGAGCTTGCCGCACTGGCGATCAAGCAAGCGGCGGGGGATCTGGTGGAAGCGATCTTCCTGCTGCGGGCCTACCGCACCACGTTGCCGCGCTTCAGCCCGAGCCTGCCGATCGACACCGCGCAGATGTCGTTGAGCCGACGTTTGTCAGCGACGTTCAAGGACGTGCCGGGCGGCCAACTGCTGGGCCCGACCTTCGACTACACCCATCGCCTGCTGGATTTTGCGCTGCTGGCCGAAGGTGAATACCCGGGCCCGCAAACCGCACCAAATGCGACCTTGGAAGCGTGCCCGCGGGTGCTTGGCTTGCTGGCCAAGGAAGGCCTGATCAAGAACGAATCCGACGACACCGGCAGCGTCGCCGACATCACCCGCGACCCGCTGGAATACCCGGCCAACCGTGCCCAGCGCCTGCAAGCCCTGGCCCGTGGCGATGAGGGTTTCCTGCTGGCGCTGGGTTACTCCACCCAGCGCGGCTACGGCCGCAACCACCCATTCGCCGGTGAGATTCGCATTGGCGACGTAGAGGTGTGGATCGACCCGCAAGAGCTGGGTTTCCCGGTTTGCCTGGGCAGCATCGAAGTCACCGAGTGCGAGATGGTCAACCAGTTCGTCGGCTCGGCCACCGAGCTGGCGCAGTTCACCCGCGGCTACGGTCTGGCGTTCGGGCATGCCGAGCGCAAGGCCATGGGCATGGCCCTGGTGGACCGCTCGCTGCGGGCCAATGAGTTCAACGAAGAGATCGTCTCGCCGGCCCAGCAGGAAGAATTCGTGCTGTCCCACTGCGACAACGTCGAGGCGGCGGGCTTTGTGTCCCACCTCAAATTGCCTCACTACGTGGACTTCCAGTCCGAGCTGGAACTGATCCGCAAACTGCGCCAACCGGCCGAGGGCACCCGCCATGAATGACCTGACTCAAACGCCTGCGCGTGACCCGGCGTACAACTTCGCCTACCTGGATGAGCAGACCAAACGCATGATCCGCCGCGCCTTGCTCAAGGCCGTGGCGATCCCCGGTTACCAGGTGCCGTTCGGCGGGCGCGAGATGCCGCTGCCTTACGGCTGGGGCACCGGCGGCATGCAATTGACTGCCGCGATTCTGGGGGCCGACGACGTGCTCAAGGTGATCGACCAGGGCGCCGACGACACCACCAACGCCGTGTCGATCCGCCGCTTTTTCGCGCGCACCGCGGGTGTTGCCACCACCGAAAGCACCCCGGACGCCACGGTGATCCAGACCCGCCACCGCATCCCGGAAACTCCGTTGCAGGCCGACCAGATCATGGTTTACCAGGTGCCTATCCCGGAGCCGCTGCGCTTTATCGAGCCGTCGGAAACCGAGACCCGCACCATGCACGCTCTCAATGATTACGGGGTGATGCACGTAAAGCTCTACGAAGACATCGCCACCTTCGGCCATATCGCCACCAGCTACGCCTACCCGGTGATGGTGGACGAGCGCTACGTGATGGACCCCTCGCCGATCCCGAAATTCGACAACCCGAAACTCGACATGAGCCCGGCGCTGATGCTGTTCGGTGCCGGTCGCGAAAAGCGCCTGTACGCGGTGCCGCCGTACACCCAGGTCAACAGCCTGGACTTTGAAGACCATCCCTTCGAAGTGCAGAAGTGGGAACACAACTGCGCCATCTGCGGCAGCCACGATTCGTTCCTCGACGAGCTGATTCTGGATGACGCCGGCACCCAGAGTTTTGTGTGTTCCGACACCTGGTACTGCGCCCAACGGGTGAAGGAGAGCAACCAATGATCCCGGCCCTGATGAAACAACAACCGCTGAGCGTGCCCGCCGAACCCTTGTTGCAAGTGCGCGACCTGTCGCTGCTGTACGGCCCGGAAAAGGGTTGCCAGGGCGTGAGCTTCGACCTGTACCCCGGCGAAGTGCTGGGGATTGTCGGCGAGTCGGGCTCGGGCAAATCCACCTTGCTCTCGCTGCTCAGCGGGCGCCTGCCGCCCCAGGCCGGCAACATCGGCTATCGCGGCAAGGACGGCGAATGGCTGGACCTGTACAGCGCCAGCGAAGCCGAGCGCCGCACCTTGCTGCGCACCGAATGGGGCTTTGTCGAGCAGAACCCACGGGACGGCTTGCGCATGGGCGTCTCGGCCGGCGCCAACATTGGCGAGCGCCTGATGGCCCAGGGCGTGCGTAATTATCAGCAGCTGCGCGGCGCCGGTCTGGACTGGCTGAGCCAGGTGGAAATCGACCCGCAACGCATCGATGACTTGCCCCGGACTTTCTCCGGCGGCATGCAACAGCGCCTGCAAATCGCCCGCAACCTCGTCTCCAGCCCGCGTCTTGTGTTTATGGACGAACCCACCGGCGGCCTTGACGTGTCGGTGCAAGCACGCCTGCTCGACCTGCTGCGCGGCCTGGTGCGCGAGCTGGACCTGGCGGTGGTGATCGTGACCCACGACCTCGCCGTAGCGCGCTTGCTGGCCGACCGCCTGATGGTGATGCGCCGTTCGCGGGTGGTGGAAACCGGGCTGACGGACCAGATCCTCGACGATCCACAGCACCCTTACTCTCAACTGCTGGTGTCTTCGGTATTGCAGCCATGATGAATGCCTTGATCGAGGTCCGTGACCTCTCGAAAACCTTCACCTTGCACCAGCAACACGGCGTGGTGCTGAACGTGCTGCGCGGGGTGGAGTTCAGCGTGAAAGGCGGCGAGTGCCTGGTGCTGCACGGCCAGTCCGGCGCCGGTAAAAGCACCTTGCTGCGCACCTTGTACGGCAACTACCTGCCGGCGGGCGGCAGCATTCGCGTGCAGCACCTCGGCGAATGGCTGGAGCTGGTGGGTGCCGAGCCCCGTGAGGTGTTGCAAGTGCGCCAGCAGACCCTCGGCTATGTCAGCCAGTTTCTGCGGGTGATCCCGCGTGTGGCCTGCCTGGACGTGGTGATGGAGCCGGCCCTGGCCCGCGGCTGGTCCCGGGACCTGGCGCGCTCCCGTGCCGAACTCCTGCTCAGCCGCCTGAACATTCCACAGCGCCTGTGGCAGCTGGCGCCCGGCACCTTTTCCGGTGGCGAACAACAGCGGGTCAACATCGCCCGCGGGTTCATGGTGGCCTGGCCGGTGATGCTGCTGGACGAACCCACCGCGTCACTCGACGACAGCAACCGCCAGGTGGTGCTGGAACTGATGAACGAAGCCAAGGCAGCCGGTGCCGCCTTGATCGGCATCTTCCACGACCGCGCCGCCCGTGAAGCAGTCGCCGACCGCCATTTCGACATGACCCCCGCGCCTGTTGCCCAAGAGGAATACGCCCATGCCCGCTGAACAGATCCTCAGTAATGCCCAGGTCGTCACCGCTGACCGTGTATTTCTTGGCTCGGTGGTGCTGCGTGACGGGCTGATCGTCGACATCGCCGAAGGCCGCAGCCAGTTGCCCCAGGCCCAGGACCTGGACGGTGATTGCCTGCTGCCGGGCCTCGTGGAATTGCACACCGACAACCTGGAAAAACACATGACCCCGCGCCCCGGCGTGGACTGGCCGTCCACCTCGGCGGTGCTCAGCCATGACGCGCAGATCATCGCGGCCGGCATCACCACGGTGTTCGACGCGGTGTCCATCGGCGATGTGAACCCCAAGGGCAACCGCATGCAGAAACTGCCGGCGATGCTCAACGCCATTGCCGCGGCCGAAAGCGCCGGCCTGACCCGCGCCGAACACCACCTGCACCTGCGCTGCGAGCTGTGCCACCCGGACACGTTGAGCGTGTTTCGCGACCTGGTGGAAAACCCGCTGGTGCGCCTGGTGTCGGTGATGGACCACTCGCCGGGCCAGCGCCAGTTCGTGCTCGAATCCAAGTACCGTGAGTACTACATGGGCAAGTACCACCTGAACGACGAGACCATGGACGCGTTCATCAAGCTGCAAATGGCCAACTCGAAGGAATACAGCGACCGCTACCGCGCCGCGATCGTCGAGCATTGCCTGACGCGCGGGCTGTCGGTGGCCAGCCATGACGATGCAACCCTGGCACATGTCGAGGAGTCGGCGCGCTACGGCATGACCATCGCCGAATTCCCCACCACCCTGGAAGCGGCGCGGGGCTGCCAGGAACTGAACATGAAAGTTCTGATGGGCGCGCCGAACGTGGTGCGTGGCGGGTCCCACTCGGGTAATGTGGCCGCCGCCGGCCTGGCGGCCGAGGGCTTGCTGGATATACTTTCCAGTGACTACTACCCGGCCAGCCTGCTGCAGGCGGCGTTCGTGCTGGCCGATCAGCAGGACGGCGGCGATCTTTCCCGGGCGGTGAAGATGATCAGCCTGGCGCCGGCACATGCTGCGGGCCTGAGTGATCGCGGCGAAATCGCCGTGGGCCTGCGGGCCGATCTGGTGCAAGCGAAAAAAAGCCGCGACGGACTGCCAGTGGTCCAACAAGTCTGGCGACAAGCGAAGAGGGTGTTTTGATGGCGGGCAGGTTGATCTATCTCATCGGACCATCGGGTTCGGGCAAGGACAGCCTGCTGGATGCTGCACGACCGCGTTTGGCCGAGCGTGGCTGCCGCATTGTGCGGCGGGTCATCACCCGCTCGGCGGAAGCGGTGGGCGAGGCCGCGCAGGGTGTGAGCCCGGCGCAGTTTGCCGCGATGGAGGCCGAGGGCGCGTTTGCCCTCAGCTGGCACGCCAACGGGTTGGCCTATGGCATCCCCCGGGAGATCGACGAATGGCTGGCGGCGGGGCACGACGTGCTGGTCAACGGCTCCCGTGGCTATCTGGCGCAAACCCGGCTGCGTTATCCGAACCTGCTGGTGGTGTTGCTGACGGTGGACCAGGCGGTGTTGCGCCAGCGCTTGCTGGCGCGGGGCCGCGAATCCCTGGCGGACATTGATCTGCGGCTGGCGCGCAATGCCCGGTTCGCCGACAGCTTGAGCACGGCAGCAGACGTGTTCCTGCTCGACAATTCCGGCCAACTGGAACATACGGTCGAGCGCTTGCTGGGCTGCCTCGACGGGCAACCGGCATGCGCCTGACACTGCTGGGCACCGGTGACGCGCGGCAAGTCCCGGTGTATGGCTGCGAGTGCGCCGCCTGTGGTCTGGCCCGCAGCGACGAAAGCCTGCGACGCCGCCCATGCAGCGCATTGATCGAATGCGGCGACCAGCGCTGGTTGATCGACAGCGGGTTGCCCGACCTCACCGAACGCTTCCCGCCGCGCAGCTTCAACGGGATTTTCCAGACGCACTATCATGCCGATCACGCCCAGGGCCTGCTGCATTTGCGCTGGGGCCAGGGCCTGGTGATTCCGGTGCATGGTCCGGTGGATCCGGAAGGTTTGTCCGACCTGTACAAGCACCCCGGCGTCCTGGATTTCAGCCAGCCGTTTGCCGAGTTTGAAACCCGCCGGTTTGGCGAGCTGAGTGTCACGGCGTTACCGCTGCTGCATTCCAAACCCACCTTGGGTTACCTGCTGGAAGGCGAGGGGCGGCGCATCGCCTACCTCACCGACACCGTTGGCCTGCCACCCGCCACCCGCGACTGGCTGCAACGCGAGCCGCTGGATGTGCTGGTGCTCGACTGCTCCATGCCGCCGCAGCCGCAGGCACCGCGTAACCACAATGATTTGACGCTGGCGTTGCAGTGCATTGAGGAGGTCGGCGCCGAATTGGGCGTGCTGACTCATGTGGGGCATACGCTGGATGCGTGGTTGTTGCAGCATCGGCGGGAGTTGCCGCGCAACGTCACCGTAGGCTGGGATGGGCGGGTGTTGTAGTGGGCTCGGCTTGGCCTGTTTGAAGATTCCGGCATGAAAGCCGTAGGACGAGCGTTTAGTTAAGAGTAAGAGTGTATTAAGTTCTAATGAAGTACTTTGCAGCGTTTGCGAGGGGGGCTAATTGTTTGGGTGGGATTTGTGAGTGGTGATTAGTGTGAGTGTAACTTTTTGCTTTGTTGAACGGTTCCAATTGTCTGGCGTCTTTTGATTTTCATTAAATTTCCATATATAAAACAATTGGTTGGGCGGGCGCGGTGAGTTGTCTTTGGGGCGAGTTTGTAAAGGTTGATGGCATTGCCAGGTAACTTGATACATGGTTTTTAGTGTGGCTGTTTTGAAATAAAGTGGTAGTTGGAATATTGCCTTTCTCTATGGAGACTTAACCAGGCTTTGACGGCTAAGTCGTCGAGGTTATGACTCGCATTTTGTGAGTTGGTTACTTTTAGTAGTGAGAGGCCTATTTGGTTTATGAATTCTTTAGTTGCTCCATCCTTCACCTGTTACGCAAGAAACTCCGATATTCAATCGCTGGCCGTCCTTCCTGAAAAGCCAGATCATACGGTCTCCGGTGCGGCGGCGAAAAAACCATCCTTCACGACGGATCAAGCGGCCGCGCACATCACCCGAGGGGGTTACAAGTTTCACGATCGAAATGACGATAAAAAAACAATCATCTCTTACAACTTTGCCGGTGGGTTTACCCCGCAACAAAAAGAGCGTGCCCGATTAGCGTTACAGTCATGGGCGGACTTGGCCAATATCACCTTCAAGGAAGGTGCCGCGGATGCGGATGGCTCAATGACCATTAAAGATATTCCTGGTTTTAGTGGTGGGTGGGCGTCACTTCCGAATAAACATATCTACAACGTTTCGGCCAATATTGGTACGGCGGATGCTGGCGGTACTCCACCGCTGGGCAGTTACTTTCCGTTTGTGACTTTGCATGAGCTGGGACATGCCATCGGTCTTGAGCACCCCGGTGGCTACAATGGCGGGGGCAGCTATGACAGTAACGCCGATTACGCGGAAGATACCAGGGCCCGCAGTGCCATGAGTTACTGGTCTGAGCGTAATCAGCCGGGGCATGATTTCAACTCGCGGATGCCTTCCGCTCCGATGATTGATGATATCGCGGCGATTCAGCGTGTTTATGGCGTGAATACTCAAACCCGGAATACCAACACCACCTACGGTTTTAATTCCAACACCGATCGAGATTTTTACAGCCTGAAAGACGGCACCGAGAAACCGATTTTTTCGGTGTGGGATGGCGGTGGCATCGATACGCTGGACTTTTCGGGGTTTGCACAGAATCAGACGATCAACCTCAATGCTGAGGCGTTCTCCGACATCGGCGGGCTCAAGGGAAACGTTTCGGTTGCGAAGGGCGTGGTGGTAGAGAACGCCATTGGTGGTTCGGGTAAAGACACCTTGGTGGGCAACCAGGTTGCCAATCGCCTGAAGGGCGGTGGAGGGGCAGATGAGCTGCTGGGCGGTGGTGGCGGGGACACCTTCATTTACGATCGGGCGAGTGACTCCACCCCCGAGAGCCCTGATCTGATCAAGGACTTTACCAGCGGTTCCGACAGGATTGACGTCTCTGGCGCGCTTAAGTCTGCCGGTATCAAGGCGCTTACCTTCGGTGCCTTGACGGGGCGGCCAGGCGATGCGGTCTTGAGCTTCGACCACAATACCGGAGAGGGAAGCCTGGCCATCGATTTTTCGGGAAATGGCAAGGCGGATCTCTATGTAAAAAGCAAAGGAGAGATCAAGCGTGGGGATGTCCTTGAACAAGGGGGCGAGCCGGATGATCCCAATCCCAATCCTGACCCCAAACCGGATCCGAAGCCCGACCCAAAACCTCGCAACACGGACACCACTTACGGTTTCAACTCCAATAGTGGTGATCCCGCCACTAGCCTCACCTCCTCCAGTGATAAACCCCGTTTCACGGTAAAGGACGCCGAGGGTATCGATACGCTCGACTTCTCGGGGTTCAACCAGAACCAGATCATCGACCTTCATTCCGGATCGGCTTCTGACGTGGGTGGCATGAAAGCTAACGTCTCGATCGACGCTTCCAGCATCATTGAAAATGCCATTGGTGGTGCGGGCAATGATCTGTTGATCGGAAATCACGTGAGTAACCGACTCAAAGGCGGGGGTGGTTCGGACAAGTTGTGGGGCGGCGGTGGCGCTGACACGTTTGTGTATGAACAGATCAGTGATTCAACGCCTGAGGCGCCTGACCTGCTGATGGATTTCATCAGCGGCACCGACAAGATTGATGTGTCGAAACTCATGAGTGCTGCCGGCATCCGTAAACTGGATTTCGTCAGTGTGTTGACGGGCAAGGCGGGTCAAGCCGTTTTGAACTACGACTCGCAGTTCGACACAGCCAGTCTGGCCATTGATCTCAAGGGCGATGGCAAGGTTGATCTGTTGGTGAAAAGTATCGGCGAGATCAAGGCCGGTGATGTCCTGGTTAGTGACGGGGGGGATCCAAAGCCGGATCCGAAGCCAGACCCGAAGCCGGATCCGACGCCAGACCCTAAACCGGATCCGAATCCGAATCCGAATCCGAATCCAGACCCAAAGCCGGATCCGAAGCCGGATCCGAAGCCAGACCCAAAGCCGGATCCAAAGCCAGATCCAAGACGAGAAGAGAAGGACGACACGATCTACGGCTTCAACTCCAACACGGGCAAGCCTCATATGACCCTGACGTCCGCCGCCGACAAGCCGGACTTCACCGTCCATGACAAGAGCGGTAACGATACCTTTGATTTTTCCGGCTTCACCCAGAGTCAGGTCATCAGCTTGAACGGGGGAACCCATTCCAGTGTGGGTGGGTTGAAAGATAATGTGTTTATCACCGAGAAAACCGTCATCGAGAATGCCATTGGTGGCGGTGGCGACGACAGGATGAGTGGCAATGAGGCAGACAACATCCTGATTGGCGGCGCGGGAGCCGATAACCTGACCGGTGGCGGCGGCTGGAACATCTTCAAATACAACGCAGCCTCCGACTCGACCCGCGAGCGTGCGGACCTGTTGATGGATTTCACCACGGGCAAGGACAAAATCGATTTGTCGCAGATGAGCAAGAGCGCGGGTGTCGATTTGAACTTTGTGGACAAGTACACCAGCAAGGCGGGCGATACGATCATCAAGTTCAATACGGTAACCGGGCGTTACTTGTTGGCAGTCGATTTGACCGGTGGAGGCAAAACGGAGTTTCTGATTAAAAGTACACGGATAATAAGCCCGGAGGATGTTATAGGCCTGACACTGAAGCCTGATACGTATCTTTGACGGCCTGGAACGTACACGGCGCTTTCTTGGGGTCCGAGAGGGCAGTTAATACAATCAGTGTCGGATACCGTGTTGATTGTGTGACTGTTATTGTTTAAGTACTTCTTCGGAAATAATATCGGGGTTGGTGAGTTGTACTTTCATATGGCAACTTATTGGTCCCGGTAAATAGGATTTCCGGGGCTTGTGGGCCGTGTATGGAAAGGCCCGTTATTTGGTCTTGTAAAGGATGTCATCACGTGATAACTGCCTCTCCCGTTTTTAATTTTTATGTACAAAACCCGGCAGTGCCGGCAACGCCGGGCAATCGTTATGCCGATAAGAGTGCCAGTACCGTGATTGGCCGGCCGGAACCCGAGCCGGGTGTTTCGGATACGGTCTACGGTTTTAACTCCAATACCGGCAACCGATCCATGAGCCTGCACTCTCTTAGTGGTGCGCCAAGGTTCACCGTACAGGACCGACGCGGAAACGATACCCTGGACTTTTCCGGGTTCAGCCAAAACCAGACGATTGATCTGCGTGATGGCGCGGCTTCCAGCGTGGGCGGCCTGCGTAATAACGTCTCGATAGGTAAAGGTGTGACAGTGGAGAATGCCGTAGGCGGCGCAGGCCACGACGTGTTGATTGGCAATAACGTCGACAATGTGTTGACCGGCGGTGCGGGCGGCGACGTTCTTTGGGGATTGGGGGGGACAAATACATTCCGCTATGAAAAAGCCAGTGATTCTCCCTATTACAACGCGGACCTGATCATGGATTTTGTCAGTGGCAGAGACAAGATTGATCTGACGCAAATGATGAACGAGATCAATACGCCCTTGCGATTGGTTGACCACTACACGGGGCGTATTGGCGATACGGTGGTGAAGTTTAATCCGCAGAGTGGCCGCTACTTTGTGGGGGTAGACCTCACCGGGCGTTGTGAATCGAACTTCCTTATTAAAAGTGCCCGATTGGTAAGGCCTTCGGATTTGGTGGGTCCTGTTGTTGAGCGGCAACGTCCGGTGTAAGACTGTTTGCTGAGGCGCGTACAGTCTAAAGGTTGATTGCACTATGCATCCGCTCTGCAGATGTCCGCGCCTTGGTGTTTTTTGGATTGCTTAAAGTATGGGCATAAGTTTTCCTGGTTTACGGTATTCAGAGATATTGGGGTGTTTAGCTATTAGTTAAAAGGAGCGTGCTGTTTTATGAGAAGTTCTTATCCTGGGGCTATTGAATTGTCGCCCTACAACTTGCCGGTGTCTGACCCTGGGCCGTTCGGGGTGGGTGCCAATAACAAGCCGTCGTATACGACGGACCAGGCAGCCAAACACATCACCCGGGAAAACATGGCGTTCCGGGACCGCAACGGTGACCAGAAAGTTGACCTGGCCTACACCGTAGACAAGCGTTTCACCCCCCAACAGCAACAGCGCGTGCGCCAGGCCGTGCAGTCCTGGCAGGACGTCGCCAACATCAACTTCAAGGAACAGACCGGTGGCGCTGATGGCACCGTCAACATAAGAAGCAATCCAGGAGGCGACGGCGGCGTCGCCACGTTTCCATCGCGCTCCACCACCAGCACCACGGCCACGGTTGGCACGCGCAGTGCCGGTACTGCGCCGGCCCTGGGCAGTCATTTTTCGGTGACCACCGTGCATGAAATCGGCCATGCCATCGGCCTGCAACACCCCGGTAACTACAACGGTGGAGGCTCAACCTATCAAAGCGGCGCGGTGTACGCCGGAGACACAAAGGCCCGCAGTGTGATGAGTTACTGGTCGGAGAAAAACCAGCCCGGCCATGACTTCCAGTCACAGAACCCGTCGGCGCCGATGATGGATGACATTGCGGCTGCGCAGCGGCTTTACGGCGCGAACCACCAAACCCGCAATACCGACACCACCTATGGGTTCAACTCCAATACCGAGCGCGAAGCGATGACCCTCAAGAGCGCCAGGGACAAACCCGTTTTTTGCGTATGGGACGGCGGCGGTGAGGACACGTTGGACTTTTCCGGGTTCTCCCAGGACCAGAAGATCGACCTCAATGCCGAGTCGTTCTCCGATGTGGGCGGCCTGAAGGGTAACGTTTCGATTGCCAAGGGCTGTGTGGTGGAAAACGCGATTGGCGGTGCCGGCCGCGACACCCTGATCGGTAATCAGGCCAACAACCGGCTCCAAGGCGGGGCGGGGGCGGACACGTTGCGCGGTGGTGGCGGGGCGGACACGTTCGTGTACGACAAGGCCAGCGACTCCACACCCCAGAGTCCCGACGTGATCGAGGATTTTGCCAGCGGCACCGACCGGATTGACGTCTCGGGGGCCTTGAAAGAGGCGGGCGTCAGCGCGCTGGTGTTTACCGACCGATTCAGTGGCCGGGCAGGCGAGGCGATGCTCACCCACGATGCGGCGACGGGTCGCTCCAGCCTGGCGATCGACTTGAAGGGCCGCGGCAGCGCCAATCTGCTGGTCAAGAGCAACGGCGCCATCAAGCCCGGGGATGTGATTTGGGACGGTCGAAAACCTGAGGTTCAGCCAATGCCGAGGGTCCAACCTACCCCCTTGGTGCAGCCGACGCCGACCCCATCGCCGCCCGTTGATTCGACGACAGGCACACTGGCCGCGTTAGGCGAGATGATCACGAAGACACTCTCACTGTTGTTGCAGTTATTGGGCACCGCGGCCAGGCCTTGATGGCGGCTACAGGTCATCCATGCCAAATCGCTCAGCCAACGCCTTGCGCCCCTTTGGCGTCAATCCCAGTGCCCGGCTGTCAAGGTCCTGGGTCACCCATTGGCGCCGGATGAGACTCTGCAGCAAAGCAGCTCCCAGTGCGCCGGCCAGGTGAGGACGGCGCATGCTCCAGTCCAGGCACGAGCAGGCGAAACGACGCCGTTGGGTTCGCAGGGTGTCGACATCAACCCCTAATTCGGACATGGCTTTTTCGCCACCCGCCGTTAGCTGATAGGCATCAGCGCCTACCAGCCAGCCGGCCTCGATAAAGTGATCATGCAGGCGCACTGCCAACGTCCCGGCCATATGGTCGTAGCAGGTGCGGGCGAACTGCAATCGGCTGGGTGTGGTTGCAATGAACGCTATCGCGGTGTTTTGGCTGATCACCATCAACGCTTCAAGCACCTGGGCGATATGCGGGCCCGCAAGGCTGTAATAGCGATGCCTTCCCTGAGTATGCAGTTTAACCAGACTGTCTTCCTTGAGCCGTGCCAGGTGGGCGCTGGCGGTGGAGGCGCTGACCTCGGCGATGATTGCCATTTCGGTGCTGGTGCGCGCATGGCCGTCCATCAGTGCGCAAAGCATTTTGGTCCGTGCAGGTTCCGCAATCGCGCCGGCGACCCGGGAGAGGGCGGAGTCATCGTGGTGGGCATTCATATTTCGTTCCTGAACGAATCGTTGCCGTGTGCGGTGGCAGATAGTAGCGGTTCTTTAGGCACAGGATGTACTGAATGACCCCGCTGGAAGCTGCGACACACAACAACGCTTATGAGTATTACGCAGGCTTGAGGCTCAACGGCGAACTGCTGTTTGATGAAGGTCTCGGGCTATGGATCGCCAGCACTGCCAGGACGGTGGAGGCCGTGCTGACGCATCCCGATTGCCGGGTGCGATCACTGCATGAGCCGGTGCCTGCGGCCATTGCGCAAGGTGCGGCGGGGCAGGTGTTTGCGTCATTGATGCGCATGAATGAAGGCACACGCCATCGGTGCCCCAGGGCGGTCATCGAGCCGGCGTTGGCCTCATTGGCTACCGAAGATGTCGTGACTCGCATCGGTCCCCCAGCGGCTGATCTGAACGAATTCATGTTCACGTTACCGGTGTCGGCGGTCGCGCATTGGCTGGGTTTTCCACGCGACCAACTGCGGGCAGTCGCCCGGATGACTCGTGATTTTGTCGCCTGCCTTTCACCGTTGAGCAGCGAGGCTCAGCTGCGCGATGCGCACGCCGGGGCGAGCCGGCTAAGGGAAATGTTCAGCGGGTTGCTGGCGCAATCAGGGTTGCGGAAGCACATCCTTCGCAACTACGAAGCCAGTACCTGGGAAGATCCCGACGCATTGATCGCCAATCTGATCGGGCTGCTGTCACAGACCTGCGAAGCCAGTGCAGGTCTTATCGGCAACACCTTGGTCACACTGCATCGGCGCCCCGATCTGCTGGAACTCGTCCAGCGTACGCCGACCCTCACCATTGCGTTGGTCGAGGAGGTCGCCCGCTACGATTCTCCGGTGCAGAACACCCGACGATTCGTGGCCAGCCGCTGCACCATTGGCGACCGGACTCTGGAGGCTGGAGATACCGTGCTGGTGTTGCTGGCGTCGGCCAATCGGGATCCTGCGGCGAACCCGGAACCCGACCGATTTTTACTCGAGCGCCAGCAACGACGAACCTTCAGTTTCGGCTTGGGAAGGCATCAGTGTCCGGGTCAAAAAATCGCGGTCAGCATTGCCTCGCAGGCGATCCAGGATTTACAGCGTCGTCAGCAACGTGTGCTGAGCAGCCCGTGTGCGTTCAGTTACTGGCCGTCGCTGAATGGGCGTATTCCGCGCTTTCACGGGTAAGGATCAGCGCAACACGCCCTCCACGAACTCGATAAACGCCCGGGCCTTCGCACTGATCATCCGGCCTGTGGGCAACACGGCCCACAAGTCCCGTGGCGGCAGTTCCCAGTCGGTGAGGACTGCCTTGACCTCGCCACTGGCGATCTCCGGCAGGAACATCCATTCGGCAGTCATCGCCACACCCAGGTGAGACAGCACCCCTGCGCGGATGCCTTCGGAGGACGTGACGCGCAGGCGCCCGTGAGCGACCACCGGGTATTGATGGGCACCTTGAGTGAAGGTCCAGCAGGTGCTTTCGCTCAAGCTATAGATCACTGCCTGGTGGTGCAGGAGGTCTGCTGGGGAGCGGGGTTCGCCATGGCGTTCAAAGTAGGCGGGCGTGCCAAAAATCCGGCAGGGGCTTTGGCCAATCTTGCGGGCCGTCAGGCCGGAGTCACTCAGGTTGCCGATGCGCAGTGCGACGTCGATACCTTCTTCCACCAGATTGAGCAGGCGGTCGTCGAGTACGACGTCGACGTTCAGGCCGGGGTGTTGCTCAAGGAACGGCCCCAGGTTGGGAATGATCTGTAAACGGCAAAAAGTCACGCCCGCGCTGATGCGCAGGGTGCCCGACAGCCCATTGCTGGCGCCCCGGGCGGCGTCGTCGGCATCGTTGGCGTCGTCGACAGCGCGCTTGGCCTTCTCAAAAAACGCCAGGCCCGCCTCGGTGGGCGTCAGTCCCCGGGTGGAACGCATCAGCAACCTGACCGCCAGCCGGGCTTCCAGTTGGGCAATGCCTTTGGACACGGCGGGCTGGCCAATGCCCATGCGTTTGGCAGCAGAGGAAAACGAGCCTGTCTCCACGACGTGAACGAAGGTTTCCATGGCGGTGAGGCGGTCCATCGGGATGTCCTTTTGGCGGTGGCGTTTCGGGAATCATGGGGCCTTTGGGATAAGGGGGGAAGTCAGTCGGTTGGCATAGAATTCATTCCCTAAGGGCATGAATTGATGGGTTTCCAACATCCAGTAAAACAGCCACCAGTCAGACTGACGAATTCTGTGCTTGAGTAAAGATAACTCTAGAGTTACTTTTATTCAGGCCGGAGCAAGGAGGCTGTGGTGCAAAGCAGGCTATTGATCAAAGAGCTGCAAGAGGCAGGTTGGGTGCTGGATCGGGTGACGGGCAGCCATCATCTTTTCACCCATCGCTATAACCCGTACACGATACCGGTGCCCCATCCCAAGAAGGATCTGCCCCTGGGCACCGTGCGAAGTATCAGGAAACGTGCCGGGCTGTTTTCGTTTTAGGACGGTTTAAGGAGATTTTCCATGCAATACCCAATCTGTATCGAATGGGGCGATGACTTTGTCGCCACCGGTATTCAGATCCCCGATATTCCGGGCGCTGTGACCGCCGGGGACAGCTTTGAAGAGGCGTACAACGCCGCCGTCGAGGTGGCGCACATCATGCTGCAGGAGATCGCGGCAGAAGGTCGGGTGATTCCGATGCCAACGTCGGTGGCCGCCCATCATGACAATGAGGAATACGCGGGGATGGGCTGGGGGATGTTGGAACTCGACATTTCGCCCTATCTGGGCAAGACCGAGAAGGTCAACGTGACCTTGCCCGGCTATGTGATCCAGCGTATCGACCGCTATGTGCGCGAGCACAAAGTAAAAAGCCGCTCGTCATTTCTGGCGGATGCGGCTTTGGAGAAGTTGGTGCGGTTGTAAGTTTGACTAGGCGGTGGCCACCGCCCCTTGCCGCGATGCACTCAAGAAGCGCAGCAAGGCCACCAGCGGGAACGCGCTGCCCACCAGCATCACCCCCAGCCAGCCGCCGTGTTCGTACACGCTGCTGGCAATCGCCGACCCGAAGGCGCCGCCGATGAAGATGCTGGTCATGTACAGCGCGTTCAGCCGGCTGCGGCTGTTGGCGTCGAGGGCGTAGATGGCGCGTTGGCCGAGGACCATGTTCATCTGCACGCAGAAGTCCAGGACCACGCCGGTTACCGCCAGGCCAATCACGCTGTACAGCGGGTGTACGAAGGCGGGCAGGAAGCTCAACGCGGCAAACAGCATCGCCAGCAGTGAGGCGCGGTGGGTGTGGCCGGCATCCGCCAGGCGCCCGGCGATGGGCGCGGCGATGGCGCCCAGGGCACCCACCAGGGCAAACAGGGCGATCTGGCTTTGGCTCAGGCCATGGTTGCGGGACAGTTCCAGTGGGGCGGCGGTCCAGAACAGGCTGAAGGTAGCGAACATGCAGCCCTGGTAAAACGCCCGCTGGCGCAGCACCGGCTGGCGACGCAGCAAGGTGCCCAGCGAGCCGAGCAACTGGCCGTAGCTGGCGGCGTGATCGGGTTGGCGCTTGGGGATGGTCAGCATCAGCACCACGCTGATAAACGCCATCAGGGCCGCGGCAGCCATGAACATGGCGCGCCAGCCGAAGTGGTCGGCCACCACGCTGGACACAGGCCGGGCCAGCAGGATGCCCAGCAGCAAGCCGCCCATGATGCTGCCGACCACCCGGCCACGGGATTCAGCCGGTGCCAGGTGCGCCGCCAGGGGAATCAGGATTTGCACCGACACCGAGCTGAAGCCGATCAGCAGCGACACCAGCAGGAACAGGTTCGGCTGCTCGGTGAAGGCTGCGCCCAGGAGGCTGGCGATGGCCACCACGGTGGTGATGATCATCAGCCGGCGGTTTTCCAGCAGGTCGCCCAGCGGCACCAGGAAGAACAGGCCCAGGGCATAGCCGATCTGGGTCAGGGACACGATCAGGCTGGCCATGGCCGGCGTGAGGCCGATGTCCGGCGCAATCAGCTCGATGATCGGTTGGGCGTAGTAGATGTTGGCGACGATGGCGCCGCAACAGAACGCAAACAGCATCACCATGCCTCGGGTCATGGTGCTTGTAGCGTGGGGCGTAGCGTTCATGGCGTTCTCATAAAAGCGAAGAAAGAGGCGAGCGAGATTAAAGACTGGCCCGGGGCGGGAGTAGCCCGTTTGGGGTGATAACACTTATGCCGGGCATTAATGACTGAAACGTTAACTTTCGGGCTGAAGGTCGATGATACATTCAGTCACAACTGCATAAACAGGAAATCGACTGCCATGAAGATGACTTTCAACAAGATGCTCCTGGCCTCAAGCCTGGCCGCGCTGATGACCGTGGGGGCTGCCCAGGCCCAGGATGCGCCGCGTGTCGGCGTGCGAGGTGCGATCACCGCGCTGGACGGCGATGCGATGCAGGTCAAGGTCAACAGCGGTGAAGACGTCACCGTGCACCTGACCAAGGACACGCTGGTGCGCGCCGTTACCCTGGCGAAGATTGAAGATATCAAGCCCGGCAGTTACATCGGTTCGGCGGCCATGCCCAACGCGGATGGCACCCTGACGGCGCTGGAAGTGCATGTGTTTCCACCGGCCATGGCGGGTACCGGTGACGGGCACCGTGCGTTCGACCTGAAGGAAGGCAGCAGCATGACCAACGGCACCGTGGGTGACCTGGTGGTGAGCCATGGCCGGACGTTGACCGTGAAGTACAAGGGCGGCGAGCAGAAGATCGTGGTGCCGGATGATGTGCCGATCGTCAACCTGGAGCCGGGTGATCGCAGCTTGCTGAAGCCGGGGGTGAAGGTGGTGATGTTTGCGGCGAAGGGCGCGGATGGGAGTGTGACGGCCCAGGCGATTTCTGCGGGCAAGGATGGCGTGACGCCGCCGATGTAACCGCTGAGCACTGAACCAAATGTGGGAGCGGGCTTGTGTGGGAGCCGGGCTTGCCCGCGATGCAGGCACCTCGGTCTATCAGACAAACCGAGGTGAGGCTATCGCGGGCAAGCCCGGCTCCCACAAAAGCCAGCTCCCACACTGGACTGCATTTTTTCAGTCAGAGCGGATTACTGCCCGCTGTAGATCTGGTCAAAAACCCCACCATCATTGAAGTGGGTCTTTTGCACGGTACGCCAGTCACCAAAGGTCTTCTCGACCGACAGGAAGTCGACTTTCGGGAAACGGTCGGTGTATTTGGCCAGCACTTTCGGGTCACGTGGACGCAGGTAGTTGTTGGCAGCAATTTCCTGGCCTTCCGGCGACCACAGGTATTTCAGGTATTCCTCGGCAGCCACTTTGGTGCCTTTCTTCTCGACCACTTTGTCGACGATCGACACCGGTGGCTCGGCTTCAGCGGAAACGCTTGGGTAGATCACTTCGAACTGATCACGCCCGAATTCACGGGCGATCATTTCGGCTTCGTTTTCAAACGTCACCAGCACGTCGCCGATCTGGTTGGTCATGAACGTGGTGGTCGCCGCACGGCCACCGGTGTCCAGCACGGGCGCGTGTTTGAACAGGTCGCCGACAAACTTCTTGGCCTTTTCCTCGTCGCCGCCGTTCTTCAGCACATAACCCCAGGCCGACAGGTAGGTGTAGCGGCCATTACCGGAGGTCTTCGGGTTGGGCACGATGACTTGTACGCCATCCTTGATCAGGTCCGGCCAGTCTTTCAGGGCTTTCGGGTTGCCTTTACGCACGATGAACACCGTGGCCGAGGTGAACGGCGCGCTGTTGTTCGGCAGGCGGGTGACCCAGTTGTCGGGTACCAGTTTGCCGTTGTCTGCCAGGGCGTTGATGTCGGTGGCCATGTTCATGGTGATCACGTCAGCCGGCAGGCCGTCGATCACCGAGCGCGCTTGTTTGCTCGAACCACCGAAGGACATCTGCAGGGTCAGCTTGTCGTCCGGGTGCTCGGCTGCCCAGTGTTTCTGGAAGGCGGCGTTGTAGTCCTTGTAGAAGTCGCGCATCACGTCATAGGAGACGTTGAGCAGGGTGACCGGGGCGGCCTGGACGACGCCAGCCAGTGCGAGGCCGGCGGCCAGGAGAGAGGCACTAACGAGTTTTTTCACTGCTCATTCCTTGTTGTTCGAGAAGGTTTTGGGACACATAGGGGCAATATGCCAGCGACTATAACGGCGGGCGCATAGTCGCTTAAAGATTAAAAAGAACTTTGCTTATTCCACTTTCTTGAAAAGCGCGCTGCCACACCGTGAGCAAAACGCTGCATTGGGCTCATGGCTGTTTTTCTTGCACACCGGGCAATCCGTCTGCAGCTGTTCGCCGCGCATCGCGTTGGCCAGTTCGGCGGTGAAGATCCCGGTGGGCACCGCGATGATCGAGTAACCGGTGATCATCACCAGCGACGAGATCACCTGGCCCAGCGGGGTCTTCGGCACGATATCGCCAAAGCCCACGGTGGTGAGGGTCACGATCGCCCAATAGATGCCTTTGGGAATGCTGGTAAAGCCGTGTTCCGGGCCTTCGATCACGTACATCAGGGTGCCGAACACCGTGACCAGGGTGCAGACGCTGACCAGGAACACCACGATCTTCTGCTTGCTGCCCCGCAGCGCCGACATCAGGTAGTTGGCCTGCTTGAGGTACGGGCCAAGCTTGAGCACGCGGAAGATCCGCAGCATCCGGATGATGCGGATGATCAACAGGTACTGCGCATCGCTGTAATACAGCGCCAGGATCCCGGGCACGATGGCCAGCAAATCCACCAGCCCATAAAAGCTGAAGGCGTAGCGCAACGGCTTGGGCGAGCAATACAGCCGCAGGCCGTACTCGATGGCGAAGATGATGGTGAAGCCCCACTCGATATACGCCAGCACGTTGGCGTAGTTGTCGTGGACCGCCTGGATGCTGTCGAGGATCACGATCACAAGGCTGGCGAGGATGATCAGCAGCAGGGTGCTGTCGAAGCGTCGGCCGGCCGGGGTGTCGCTTTGAAAAACCATGACGTAGAGACGTTCACGCCAGTGTTTGTTGCTGTCCATTGAAGTCGCCTGAATCGAAGATCAGCGAAGCCTAGGGGGATTCGAAGGGGCTGTCCATGCGGGTTTTCTGCATCACCCGGTGACTGGCGCGCACCAGCCAGGTGGCGAGGATAAACGGTGCGGTCAGCGCGGGCAGGTTCAGGCCGGTGAAGCCAGGCGTGAGAATGATCGCCAGCAGAATGCCGATCAACGGCAGCCAGGGTTGGCGCCGATGCTGGCTGAGGGCCAGGGCGGCCAGCGCCGGGTTATAGCTGTGCAGCCCGAGCAGGGCGCTGGCGGGTTCGTCCATCAACAGGGCGAGCAGCACGCCGAGACTGGCACCGGTCAGCGCCCACAGTGCAGCGCGGCGGCTGGCGATTAAAAGGCCGACGGCGATCAACAGACCGGCCAGGGGCTGATCCAGCAGGATGACTTGGGCAAGGCCATTAAACGGCGCGCAGAGCAGGGCCCAGGTGCCGGGTTCGCTGGCGGCGAATGCGGCGGGCGCCGTGGTGCCCAGCAGCAGCCAGCCGAGCACCACAAACGGTGCGGTATAGGCGGGCAGGTCGTCGGGGTTGGCGGCGCGTTTGAGCCATTGTCGGGTGAGGATGGCACTGAGGCCGCCGCAGGCGAGGATCAACGGCGGCAAGAGTGCCGACCAGGTGAAGTGCTGGCTGATCAGCAAGCCCAGCAGCACACCGTTGTAGCTATAGAGGCCGGCCTGGCGCTCGGCCTTGGGGTAGCCGCGACGCTGGGCCGTCAGCAGGCCGGCGACACCGCCCAGCAGCGCACCGCCGAGCAGGGCCGGGGCGCCGATCAGGATTGCCAGCAGGCAGAGCAGGCCGCACAGCGGGTGGCGCTGGAGGAAAATCTGGCTGAAGCCGTTGAGCAGGGCTTCGGCCCAGTCGGGGCAGGGTTGGTTGGGCATGGTGGGTGAGTCTGAGGGACCGAGTTGCCCCCATCGCAGGCAAGCCAGCTCCCACATTTGAACGGGTTCACAAATCAAAATGTGGGAGCCGGGCTTGCCCGCGATGAGGCCCTTACAGGCGCTAGATCAACGTCTCTATCCGTAGCGAGTTGGTCGACCCCGGCTGCCCGAACGGCACCCCCGCGGTAATCACCAACGTGTCCCCACGCTGCGCCATACCCTGTGCCTGGGCAATCTCCAGCGCCGTGGAACACACCTCATCCACCTGCCGCAATCGGTCATTCACCACCGAATGCACGCCCCACGCCACGCTTAACCGACGCGCCGTGGACAGGTTCGGCGTCAGGTTCAGGATCGGCACCGCCGGCCGTTCCCGCGCCGCCCGCAGGCTGGAGCTGCCCGACTCGCTGTAGTTCACCAGCACCGCCACCGGCAGGATGCTGCTGATACGCCGAATCGCGCAGCTGATGGCGTCCGATACCGTGGCATCGGCCTTGGGCCGGCTGACGTCCAGCTGGGTCTGGTAGTCCGGGCCGTTTTCCACCTGGCGAATGATCTTGCTCATCATCAGCACGGCCTCCAGCGGGTATTCGCCGGAAGCGGTTTCCGCCGAGAGCATCACCGCATCCGCGCCTTCCGCCACTGCGTTGGCCACGTCCGTGACCTCGGCACGGGTCGGTGCCGGTGAGAAGCGCATCGACTCAAGCATCTGCGTGGCCACCACCACCGGCTTACCCAACTGACGGCACACACCAATGATGTCCTTCTGGATTTGCGGCACGCTTTCCGCCGGCACTTCCACCCCCAGGTCCCCTCTGGCGACCATGATCGCGTCGCTCAGCGCGGCGATTTCCTGCAGGTGCTGCACCGCCGATGGCTTCTCGATCTTGGCCATCAGGAACGCCTTGTCGCCGATCAATTCCCGGGCTTCGCGGATGTCTTCCGGGCGTTGCACAAACGACAGCGCCACCCAGTCCACCCCCAGTTCCAGGCCGAAACTCAGGTCGCGGCGGTCCTTGGCGGTCAGCGGGCTGAGTTCGAGCAATGCCTGGGGCACGTTCACGCCTTTGCGGTCCGACAGTTCACCGCCATTGAGTACGGTGGTGTCGATGGCATCCACGTGCTTGGTGATCACCCGCAGGCGCAGCTTGCCGTCGTCCAGCAGCAGGTCCATGCCGGGCTTCAGGGCCGCGATGATTTCCGGGTGCGGCAGGTTGACCCGCCGCTGGTCACCGGGTGTCGGGTCCAGGTCCAGGCGCAGGGCCTGGCCGCGAATCAGTTGCACCTTGCCTTCGGCAAAACGCCCGACCCGCAGCTTCGGGCCTTGCAGGTCCATGAGGATGCCGAGGGGATAATTGAGCTGGCGCTCCACCTGGCGAATCCACTGGTAGCGCTGGGCATGATCGGCGTGATCACCGTGGCTGAAATTCAGGCGGAAGATGTTCACCCCGGCTTCCACCAGTTCGCGGATGTCATCGATGCTGTCGGTGGCCGGGCCCAGCGTGGCGAGGATTTTGACCTTCTTGTCAGGCGTCATGTTCAGGGGACTCTCTTTCAGGACTTTCAAGAATCAGAATGGCGCGAAAATCGTTGACGTTGGTGCGGGTCGGCTCGGTGATGATCAAGCCGTCGAGGGCCGCGAAGTAGCCGTAGCCATTGTTGTTGTCCAGCTCATCGCTGGCGCTCAGGCCCAGGGCTTCGGCGCGGGCGTAACTGGTGGGCGTCATGATCGCGCCGGCGTTGTCTTCGGAGCCGTCGATGCCGTCGGTGTCACCCGCCAGGGCGTAGACGCCGGGCAGGCCCTTGAGGCTGTCGGTGAGGCTCAGCAGGAATTCGGCATTGCGCCCGCCACGGCCATTGCCGCGCACGGTCACGGTGGTTTCACCGCCGGAAAGGATCACGCAAGGCGCTGCCAGCGGCTGGCCGTGCTGGATGATTTGCCGGGCGATACCGGCGTGCACCTTGGCCACGTCCCGCGCTTCGCCTTCCAGGTCGCCGAGGATCAACGGGCTGAAACCGGCCTGGCGGACTTTCACCGCCACCGCTTCCAGGGATTGCTGCGGGCGGGCGATCAGTTGGAAATGGCTGCGGGCGAGCACCGGGTCGCCGGGCTTGACCGTCTCCGACTCCGGGCTTTGCAGCCAGGTGCGCACCGACGCCGGGATTTCAATCTGGTAGCGCTTGAGGATCGCCAGCGCCTGCTGCGAGGTGCTGGGGTCGCCGACGGTGGGGCCGGAAGCGATGACCGTGGCCTGGTCGCCCGGCACATCGGAAATCGCGTAGGTGTAGACCGTGGCCGGCCAGCTTGCCCGGGCGAGGCGGCCGCCCTTGATTGCCGAGAGGTGCTTGCGCACGCAGTTCATCTCGCCAATGGTGGCGCCGGATTTGAGCAGGGCTTTGTTGATCGCTTGCTTGTCCGCCAGGGTGATGCCGGCGGCCGGAAGGGCGAGCAACGCAGAGCCACCGCCGGAGAGCAGGAAGATCACGCGGTCGTCTTCGCCCAGGTTACTGATCAACTCCAGCACACGCTTGGCCACGGCTTGGCCGGCGGCATCCGGAACCGGGTGTGCGGCTTCGACCACTTCGATTTTCTTGCAGGGTGCGCCGTGGCCGTAGCGGGTGACCACCAGGCCGCAGACTTCGCCTTGCCAGCAGTTTTCCACCACCAGGGCCATGGCGGCGGCGGCTTTGCCGGCACCGATCACGATGACACGGCCGCTGCGGTCGGCGGGTAGATAGGGTTCGAGGACTTGCCGGGGGTAGGCGGCGTCGATGGCTGTGGCAAACAGCTCGCGAAGCAGGTGTTGCGGATCGACCGACATAAGCGGGCTCCCGGGGGTTCTTGTTATTAGAGGTACATCAAACTCGATGTAAAACGCGGTCAAAAATGTGGGAGCTGGCTTGCCTGCGATAGCGGTGTGTCAGGCGATGAGTCGGTGTCTGAACGACCGCTATCGCAGGCAAGCCAGCTCCCACACTTGATTGCATTCCAAGGCAGGGGCGCTGTTGTTTACTTATCGCGAATCGAAAAATTCGCCATATGCTCCAGGCCCTTGATCAGCGCCGAGTGGTCCCAGTTGCCGCCACCGATGGCCGTGCAGGTGCTGAACACCTGTTGCGTACCGGCGGTGTTCGGCAGGTTGATCCCCAGCTCCTTGGCACCCGCCAGCGCCAGGTTCAAATCCTTCTGGTGCAGGTTGATGCGGAAGCCCGGGTCGAAGGTGCCCTTGATCATCCGTTCGCCATGCACTTCGAGGATTTTCGAGGAAGCAAAACCACCCATCAGCGCTTCACGCACCTTGGCCGGGTCGGCACCGTTTTTCGAGGCGAACAGCAGCGCTTCGGCCACCGCCTGGATGTTCAGGGCGACGATGATCTGGTTGGCCACCTTGGCAGTCTGGCCATCGCCATTGCCGCCCACCAGGGTGATGTTCTTGCCCATGGCCTGGAACAGCGGCAGGGCGCGTTCGAAGGTGTGCGGGTCGCCGCCGATCATGATGCTCAGGGTGCCGGCCTTGGCACCGACTTCACCACCGGACACCGGGGCGTCGAGGTAGCGCGCGCCGGTCTCGTTGATCTTCGCGGCAAAGGCTTTGGTGGCGGTGGGCGAGATCGAGCTCATGTCGATCACCACTTTGTTCGGCCCCAGGCCTGCGGCAACGCCGTCGGCACGGAACAGCACATCGTCGACCTGCGGGGTGTCGGGCACCATGACGATGATGAATTCGGCTTCCTGGGCCACTTGCTGCGGGTTGGCCAGGGCCACCGCGCCCGCGTTGATCAGTTCAGCCGGGGCCTTGCCGTGATGCTCGGACAGGAACAGTTGGTGACCGGCCTTTTGCAGGTTGGCGGCCATGGGTTGGCCCATGATGCCGGTGCCGATAAATCCGATTTTAGCCATGACGAAAATCCTCTCTTTATTCGATGTGAGAGCTGCTTTTTGTGGGAGCTGGCTTGCCTGCGATGGCATCACCTCGGTTTAACTGAGAGACCGAGTTGCCTGCGTCGCAGGCAAGCCAGCTCCCACACAAGCCCTGCTTTCACATTGGGTTTTGTGTTGTTCAGTCAGATCGCGTTGTGGCTTTTGAGCCAGCCAAGCCCGGCTTCAGTCGTGGTCAACGGCTTGTACTCACAGCCGACCCAACCCTGATAACCAATGCGGTCCAAATGTTCGAACAGGAAGCGGTAGTTGATTTCACCGGTGCCCGGCTCGTTGCGCCCCGGGTTGTCGGCCAGCTGGATGTGGTTGATCTCATCCAGGTGGTTCGCCATGGTGCGGGAGAGGTCGCCTTCCATGATTTGCATGTGATAGATGTCGTATTGCAGGAACAGGTTGGCGCTGCCCACCTGCTCGCGAATCGACAGGGCCTGCGCCGTGTTGTTGAGGTAGAAGCCCGGAATGTCGCGGGTGTTGATCATCTCCATCACAAGCTTGATGCCCACCGCTTGCAGCTTATCGGCGGCGTACTTGAGGTTGGCGACGAAGGTTTTTTCCAGGGTGGCGTCATCCACACCGGCAGGACGAATCCCCGCCAGGCAGTTGATCTGGGTATTGCCCAGCACCTGGGCGTAGGCGATGGCCAGGTTGACCCCGGCGCGGAACTCCTCGACCCGGTCCGGGTGGCACGCCAGGCCGCGTTCGCCCTTGGCCCAGTCACCGGCCGGCAGGTTGAACAGCACTTGGGTCAGGCCGTGGGCATCGAGTTGCGCCTTGATTTCAGCCGAGCTGAATTCATAGGGAAACAGGTATTCCACACCACTGAACCCCGCGTCGGCGGCGGCTTTGAAACGGGCAAGAAAGTCCTGTTCGGTAAACAGCATGGACAGGTTGGCGGCAAAACGCGGCATGGGGTTCTCCTTAATCGAGCAGTGAAATAGCAGTCGGCGCGTCGTTGCCCACCAGTGCCAGATCTTCGAATTCGTTGACGGCGTTGATCTCGGTGCCCATGGAAATATTGGTCACCCGCTCCAGAATGATCTCGACGATCACCGGCACCTTGAACTCCTCGATCATCTCCTGGGCCTTGCGCAGTGCCGGCTGGATCTGACCCGGCTCGAACACGCGCAGGGCCTTGCAACCCAGGCCTTCGGCGACGGCCACGTGGTCCACGCCATAACCGTTGAGTTCCGGCGCGTTGAGGTTGTCGAAGGACAGCTGCACGCAGTAGTCCATTTCAAACCCGCGCTGGGCCTGGCGGATCAGCCCCAGGTAGGAGTTGTTCACCACCACGTGGATGTACGGCAGCTTGAACTGCGCGCCCACGGCCAGCTCTTCGATCATGAACTGGAAGTCATAGTCGCCGGACAACGCCACGACTTTGCGGGTCGGGTCTGCCTTGACCACGCCCAGCGCTGCCGGGATGGTCCAGCCGAGCGGGCCGGCCTGGCCGCAGTTGATCCAGTGGCGGGGTTTATAGACGTGCAGGAACTGCGCGCCGGCAATCTGCGACAGGCCGATGGTGCTGACGTAGCAGGTGTCTTTGCCGAACACCTGGTTCATCTCTTCGTATACCCGTTGCGGCTTGACCGGCACGTTGTCGAAGTGGGTCTTGCGGTGCAGGGTGGCCTTGCGCTGCTGGCAGTCGTGGAGCCAGGCGCTGCGGTCCTTGAGCTTGCCGGCGGCTTTCCACTCGCGGGCCACTTCAATGAACATGGTCAGGGCGGAACCGGCGTCGGAAACGATGCCCAGGTCCGGGGTGAACACGCGGCCGATTTGCGTCGGCTCGATGTCCACGTGAATGAACTTGCGGCCCTCGGTGTACACCTCCACCGAACCGGTGTGACGGTTGGCCCAGCGGTTACCGATGCCCAGCACCACGTCCGATTTCAGCATCGTGGCGTTGCCATAACGGTGGGACGTTTGCAGGCCGACCATGCCCACCATCTGCGGGTGATCGTCCGGGATCGTGCCCCAGCCCATCAGGGTCGGGATTACCGGGATACCGGTTAACTCGGCGAACTCCACCAGCAGTTCGCTGGCGTCGGCGTTGATCACGCCACCACCGCTCACCAGCAACGGGCGTTCGGCCTGGTCCAGCAGGGCCAGGGCCTTTTCCACCTGGATGCGGGTGGCCAACGGCTTGGCCAGGGGCAGCGGCTGGTAGGCATCGATGTCGAATTCGATCTCGGCCATTTGCACGTCGAACGGCAGGTCGATCAACACCGGGCCCGGGCGGCCGGAGCGCATTTCGTAGAAGGCTTTCTGGAAGGCATACGGCACCTGGCCGGGTTCCAGGACGGTGGTCGCCCACTTGGTCACCGGCTTGACGATGCTGGTGATATCCACGGCCTGGAAGTCTTCCTTGTGCATCCGTGCCCGTGGCGCCTGGCCGGTGATGCACAGGATCGGGATCGAGTCGGCCGAGGCGCTGTACAGGCCGGTGACCATGTCGGTGCCCGCCGGGCCCGAAGTGCCGATGCACACGCCGATGTTGCCGGCCTTGGTGCGGGTGTAGCCCTCGGCCATGTGCGAGGCGCCTTCAACGTGGCGAGCAAGGACGTGATCGATGCCACCGACCTTCTGCAAGGCCGAATACAGCGGGTTGATCGCGGCGCCCGGGATACCGAAGGCGGTGTCGACCCCTTCACGGCGCATCACCAGGACAGCGGCTTCGATTGCTCTCATTTTGCTCATGGTTTTGGTGCCTCTTGCGTTTTGTAATTGTATACAAGTGGTGTTGGTCCGAAGTGTATTCACGGCGAGCGGGGCAGGTCAATCCATTTTCTTGGGTGGCCTTTACGTTCGTCGGAAGGCTTCTGGACAGGAATATTTCGACGTGTGGTGCGTATGTTTCGAAATATTGTATACAAAAAATAAATCTATTGTGTTCTATTTGTTGAATCCGGCTTCTGATCAAACAGAGCCCCACGGCTTTCCCATAACAAGATAAGGACGGCACCCATGAGCGCTTTAACCTTGAAAGTCGCAGTCAGCCTGGCCAGCCATGCCATCACCGCAGGCCGCGCCATTTCGGCGGCGCCGCTGACCATTGCGGTACTCGACAGTGGCGGGCATTTGATTACGTTGCAGCGCGAGGATGGCGCGAGCCTGCTGCGCCCGCAGATCGCCATAGGCAAGGCCTGGGGCGCGATTGCCCTGGGCAAGGGTTCGCGCTTGCTGGCGCTGGATGCGCAGCAGCGGCCAGCGTTTATTGCGGCGTTGAACAGCCTGGGGCAGGGCAGCGTGGTACCGGCGCCGGGCGGGGTGTTGATTCGGGATCAGGCGGGAGTGGTGCTGGGCGCGATCGGGATCAGCGGGGATACGTCGGATATTGATGAGCAGTGTGCGATCAGTGCGATCGAGGGGGTGGGGTTGTTGGCGGATGCTGGGGTGTCTGCTTGATTTGAGGTGACTGATGGATAGTCATCGCAGGCAAGTCCGCTCCCACAGTTGAATGTATTCACAAATCAAAATGTGGGAGCGGGCTTGCCCGCGATGGCGGCGACTCGGTCTCCAGTCAAACCCAGATCGCATCCCACAGAGGGTAGTCGCCAAATTTCTTCACGAGCCCCGCTCTCAAAGGGTTGGCCACGATATACCGGGCTATGCCCTCAAGGCTTTCTTCACGCCGCACGGCATGATCATGGAAGCCCGGTTGCCAAAGGCGCCCTTGACGCCCGGCAACAGCATTTACAATTCGGGTACTTTTGGATTTGACCTGGCGCATAAGGTCCGACAGCGAACCGTTTTCCAGCGAAATCAACCAGTGAAAATGATCAGGCATCACCACCCAGGCCAATGAGGTTGCCAGGCGTTGGCTTTGGGCAATTCTGAACTGCTGTACCACCAGTCTGCCCAGCTTGAAGTCGCTGAATATGGGCTCGCGATGCAGTGTGTTGCTGGTCAGAAGATAAATGCGGTTGGATTCGTTATAGCGCCCTGTGCGCAGACGACATGATGCGGGTAGATCAGGCATTCCGTTGCCCCTTTGCAGAATTGAGTTCTGAAAGGCTAGATGGGAATGTTTTAAGGGGTGTTCCAGGTTTTGGCAGGATGTGTCCGGGAGATAGCTATCGCGGGCAAGCCCGCTCCCACAGGGGACTTCTGTCGTTCATACATTCTGTGTCTGGCACAAATCCACTGTGGGAGCTGGCTTGCCTGCGATGCTCTTCAGTCCGGCTCACACCCTTTAAGCACCAACCGAATAATCGTCTGCGCCGCCGCCTCGTAATCCGCCTCATCCAGCTTGACCTTCCCGGTCACCGCCGAAATCTGCCAGTCAAAATCCGCATACGTCTGCGTTGCCGCCCAGATGCTGAACATCAGGTGATGCGGATCAATCGGCGCAATCAGCCCCCGATCCACCCAGCTCTGGATGCAGTCGATGTTGTGCTTGGCCTGGGCATTCAACTGGTCCACCTGCTCCGGGCTCAGGTGCGGGGCGCCGTGCATGATTTCACTGGCGAACACTTTCGAGGCAAACGGCAAATCCCGGGAGATGCAGATTTTCGAGCGGATGTACCCGCTCAGCACGGCCGAAGGGTCGCCATCGGGATTGAACGGCGTGGAGGCCGCCAGGATCGGCTCGATAATGCTTTCGAGCACCTCGCGGTAGAGGTTGTCCTTGGACTTGAAGTAGTAGTAGACGTTGGGCTTGGGCAGCCCGGCCTTGGCGGCGATGTCGCTGGTTTTGGTCGCGGCGAAGCCCTTGTCGGCAAACTCCTCACTGGCAGCCCGCAGGATCAGTTCTTTGTTGCGCTCGCGAATGGTGCTCATAGACCAGGTCATTCCTTGCCAAGACAGGCGGTCGGGCATGGTAGCACCGGCTTTGCGCAGGGCTCAAGAATCGTGCTGCAGCCCTTGCGTGGCGGGGCGCCCAGCTGACTTTGTCTGTCTTGATGCTGAACGCATTCACGGTCGTACAGGCATGAGCTGTACGCGCTGCTAGAGTTCAGGCAGCGAGCGGCCATTTAGCCTGGCCGCCCCTTCCTGATTTCGGCGTTCGAGAGAGAAACCCGTGGAGAAAAGCAGACGACGTACGTTCGCCTGGGCAGTTGGCACGTTGTTACTGGTAGCGTTGTTGATTGCCCTGGGTTTGCACTTCTTTGCAGGCGGGCACAAAGGCCGGCCTCCCGCCCCCGGCGAACCGGTGGCCGTGGTGCCGGTGGTGTTGCAGGACGTGCCGGTGTATATCGACGCCCTCGGCACCGTCACTCCCACCCGCAGTGTGACCGTGGTCACCCAGGTGGATGGCATCCTCAGCAGCGTGGCGTTCAAGGAAGGCCAGCACGTCACCCAGGGCCAGGTGATTGCGCGCATCGATGACCGTGCCCTCAAGGCCCAACTGGCGGTGGCCAAGGGCACCCTGGCCCACGACCAGGCGGTATTGAGCAATGCCCAGCGCGATCTGGCGCGCTACCGCGAACTGGTCAAGGCCGGTTCCACCAGCCAGCAAACCGTCGACACCCAGGCTTCGTTGGTCCAGCAACAGTTGGGCACCGTGGCCGCCGACCAGGGCAATGTGCAGAACCTTGAAGTGCAGGTCGGTTACTGCACCATCACCTCGCCCGTCGACGGCGTGGTGGGCCTGCGCCTGGTAGACCCCGGCAACTACGTCACCACCACCAGCACCACCGGCATCGTGGTGATTACCCAGATGAACCCGGCCACCGTGGTGTTCGCCGTGCCCGAGGATGACTTGGGTGCAATCAATCAAGCCCTGGGCCGTGGCGCCGTGACGGTGCTGGCCTACGACCGCAATAAAAAAGCCTTGCTGGCCACCGGCAGCCTGTTGGCCCTGGATAACCAGGTGGATACCACCACCGGCACCATCAAGGTCAAGGCGCAGTTCGATGATTCGGGCAATGCGCTGTTCCCCAACCAATTCGTCAATGCGCGCCTGAAGGCCGACACTTTGACCCAGGTTGCCGTGGTGCCCACCCGGGCGATCCAGCATGGCAGCAAGGGTGATTTCGTGTTCGTGGTGAATGGCGACAAGGCCAGCCTGCGCAATATCAAGACCGGCCCGTCCATGGGCGATGTCTCGGCGGTGCTCGAGAATGGGGTCAAGCCGGGCGAGCAGGTGATCACCGAAGGCGCCGACAAACTGGATGACGGTTCGGCCGTGAAGGTCGTCGCCCAGTGAGGATCTGCCGAGCATGAACATTTCGCGGCCCTTTATCGAACGTCCCGTCGCCACCACCTTGATGATGGTCGCGGTGCTGTTGCTGGGGATGCTGGGGTACCACTTGCTGTCGGTGTCGGCCTTGCCCGAAGTCGATTACCCGACCATCCAGGTCTTCACCCAATACCCCGGCGCCAGCCCGGACGTGGTCAGTTCGTCCATCACTGCGCCGCTGGAGCGCCAGCTCGGCGAGATGCCGGGCCTCAAATCCATGAACTCCACCAGCTCCGACGGCGCCTCGGTGGTGACCCTGCAATTCGACCTGTCGCTGTCCCTGGACGTCGCCGAGCAGGAAGTGCAGGCCGCGATCAACGCCGCCGGCACCTTCCTGCCGGCCAACCTGCCGTACCCGCCGGTGTACAGCAAGGTCAACCCGGCGGATGCGCCGGTGCTGACCCTGTCCCTGACCTCCGACGTGCTGCCGCTGACCAAGGTCGAAGACCTGGCCGACACACGCCTGGCGCAGAAAATCTCGCAGATCACCGGCGTGGGCCTGGTGACCATCAGCGGCGGCCAGCGCCCGGCGGTGCGGGTCGAGGCGAACACCTCGGCACTCAATAGCCTGGGCCTGTCCATCGATGACCTGCGCACCTCCCTGGGCACGGCCAACGTCAACCAGGCCAAGGGCAATATCGACGGCAAGTTCCAGGCCTATTCCATCGGCGCCAACGACCAGCTGCAATCGGCCGAGGAATACCGCGACCTGGTGATCGCCTATAAAAACGGCGCACCGATTCGCCTGTCGCAGATCGCCACTTCCACCCAGGGCCCGGAGAACCCGCGTCAGGCCGCGTGGACCAACAGCACGCCGTCGATTGTGCTGAACATCCAGCGCCAACCCGGCGCCAACGTGATCGAAGTGGTCGACCGCGTGCAGCAATTGCTGCCCAAGTTGCGGGCCAGTTTGCCGGGCACCTTGAAGGTCGCTGTGCTCACCGACCGCACCCAAACCATCCGCGCCTCGGTCACCGATGTGCAGTACGAACTGGCCATGGCTATCGGGCTGGTGGTGATCGTGATTTTCGCGTTCCTGCGCAACGTGCCGGCCACGGTCATTCCCGCCGTCACCATTCCGCTGACGCTGGTGGGCACCCTGGCGGTGGCCTATGCATTGGGCTTCTCCCTGAACAACCTGACGCTGATGGCGCTGACGATTGCCATCGGGTTTGTGGTGGATGACGCCATCGTGATGATCGAAAACATCACGCGCTACATCGAGGCGGGGGACTCGCCGCTGGAGGCGGCGCTCAAGGGTTCGGAGCAGATTGGCTTCACGATTATTTCCCTGTCCATCGCTCTGATTGCGGTCATGATCCCGCTGCTGTTCATGGGCGATGTGGTCGGGCGACTGTTCCGCGAATTTGCCATGACCGTGGCCGTGACCATCGTGATCTCGGCGTTCATTTCCCTGACCCTGACGCCGATGATGTGCGCGCGGATGCTCAAGAACAAGCACGAGGAACGCCGTGCGGATTTCTTCGACCGCATCAACACCCACTACGTGCGTGGCCTCGACTGGGTGCTGGCCCACCGCACGCTCACGCTGGTCTCGGTGGTGCTCACCGCCGCGCTGACCCTGGTGACCCTGGTGATCATGCCCAAGGGCTTTTTTCCGGACCAGGACACCGGCCTGATCCAGGGCATTTCCCAGGCCGCGCCCACGGTGTCCTTCCAGCAGATGCAGACCGAACAGCAGCGCCTCGCCGCGCGAATCCTCAAGGACCCTGCGGTGCAAAGCCTGTCGTCGTTCGTTGGCATCGACCAGACCAACCCGACCATCAACCAGGGCAACCTGCTGATCAACCTCAAGCCCCGGGGCGAGCGTGACAGCGCCACCGAAGTGATCCGCCGGCTTTCCGATGCCAACGCCGACGACGCCGGCATCCGCCTGTACCTGCACTCGGTGCAGGACCTGACCCTCGATGCCACGGTGTCCACCACCAGCTACCGCCTGGGCCTGCAAGCCACCGACCCGGGCGAGCTGGAGCAATGGACCACCAAGCTGCTGGCGGCGATCAAGCAAGACCCGATGTTCACCGACGTGCAAAGCCAGGCGATGCAGTTCGGCAACCAGATCCAGCTGACGTTTGACCGCGCCACCGCCTCGCGCCTGGGCATCACGCCCCAGGCGATCGACGATGTGCTGTACGACGCCTTCGGCCAGCGCCAGGTCTCGACGATTTATACCCAGCTCAACCAGTACCACGTGGTGATCGCCACCGACCATCCGCCGCGTAACTTGCCGGACCTGCTCACGGGCTTGTACGTAGACATCCCCGGTGGCGGGGTGGCGCCGCTGTCGAGCATGGCAACCATGCAGGTGGTGCGTACGCCCGTGACCATCAACCGTTTGGGCCAGTTTCCATATGCCGACGTGTCGTTCAACCTCGCCCCCGGCCAGACCCTTGGCGCGGCGGTCACGCGGCTCAAGGACATCGAGGCCAAGGTCGGCTTGCCGCTTTCGGTGCAGGCCAATCTTGAAGGCGCAGCGGCCACGTTCGAGCAGTCGCTGTCGAACCAGGTGTTCCTGGTGGTGGCGGCGATTGTGGTGGTGTACCTGATGCTGGGGATTCTGTACGAGAGCTTCGTGCACCCGGTGACGATCCTTTCGACGCTGCTGTCGGCGGCGCTCGGGGCCTTGCTGGCGCTGCTGGTGACCGGTACGCAGTTCGACATCATCGGCTTGATCGGCATTGTGCTGCTGATCGGCATCGTGATGAAAAACGGCATCATGATGGTCGACTTCGCCTTGGAGTTACTACGTGAGGGCGGCCTGAGCCCTGTGGCGGCGATTCGTCAGGCGGCGGAGTTACGGTTCCGGCCGATCCTGATGACCAGCATGGCCTCGCTGTTCGGCGCAGTGCCGCTGGCGCTGGGCACGGGGATTGGCTCGGAGCTGCGTCACCCGCTGGGCATCGCGATCATTGGCGGGTTGTTGCTCAGCCAACTGCTCACGCTGTTTTCCACCCCGGTGATCTTCCTTGCCATGCACAGCCTGGGGGAGCGCTTCAGCCGCCGCCCGGCTGAAGCGGTCTGATGGCGATGAACCTCAGCGCGCCGTTTGTTCGCCGCCCCATTGCAACCACGTTGATGGCGGCGGGCCTCGCGCTGTTTGGCGCACTGGCCTTCATGCTGTTGCCGGTGGCGCCGCTGCCGGAGGTGGATTTCCCGACCATCAGCGTCAGCGCCTCGTTGCCCGGCGCTGACCCGACCACCGTCGCCAGTTCGGTGGCAACGCCGCTGGAGCGCGAGTTCGGGCAGATCGCCGGGGTCACGCAGATGACTTCGTCCAGCAGCCTTGGCTCGGCGCGGATCATCTTGCAGTTCGACCTGAACCGCGACATCGACGGCGCCGCCCGTGATGTGCAGGCCGCGATCAACGCTGCCCGCAGCAACCTGCCCAGCGACCTGTCCGGCAACCCGACGTACCGCAAGGTCAACCCGGCGGACTCGCCCATTTTGATCATCAGCCTGACCTCCGACAGCGCCACGCCGGGGCAGATGTATGACGTGGCCTCGACCCTGCTGGAGCAGAAGCTGTTGCAGACCACCGGGGTCGGTGACGTGACGGTGGGCGGCGGCGCACTGCCGGCGGTACGGGTGGAATTGAACCCCGACCGGCTCAACCAGTACGGCGTCAGCCTGGAGCAGGTGCGCCAGGTGATCAACGCCTCCAACGTCAACTTGCCCAAGGGCAACGTGGCCATTGGTGACCGCAACTATGGCATTGCCGCCAACGACCAGTTGCTCGATGAGAAGGACTACGGGCCGCTGGTGGTCAAGGCCCACAACGGCGACCTGATCCATATCGCCGACCTTGGCTACGTGCGCGAAGACGTGCAGGACCTGCGCAACTTCGGCCTGTCCAACGGCAAGCCGGCGGTGCTGCTGGTGGTGTTCAAGCAGCCAGGGGCCAACGTGATCGAGACGGTGGACGCGGTGAAAGCCTCGCTGCCGTTTTTGCAAAGCTCGATCCCGGCGACGATCAAGCTCGACTTGCTGATGGACCGCACCACCACCATTCGCGCTTCGTTGCACGACGTGGAGGTGACGTTGCTGGTGTCGATCCTGTTGGTGACCCTGGTGACGTTCGGCTTCTTCCGCGACTGGCGCAGCACCCTGGTGCCGGCGATCGTGGTGCCGCTGTCGCTGCTGGGCACCTTTGGCGCGATGTACTTTCTTGGCTACAGCCTGAACAACCTGTCCCTCATGGCGCTGACCATTTCTACCGGCTTTGTGGTGGACGATGCGATCGTGGTGGTGGAAAACATCATGCGTCACCTGGAGCGCGGCAAGACCCGGGTGGAGGCCGCACTGGAAGGGGCGCGTGAAGTCGGCTTCACGGTGCTGACCATCAGCGTGTCCCTGGTGGCGGTGTTTATTCCGCTGCTGCTGATGGGCGGGATTGTCGGGCGGTTGTTCCGCGAGTTCTCGGTGTCGCTGTCGGTGGCCATCGTGATCTCGATGCTGATCTCCCTGACCGTCACGCCGATGCTCGCCAGCGTGCTGCTGCGCGCGCCGAAAGAGATTCACGCAGGCAACGAACACCCGGATTCGCGCTTTCACCGCTTCTACGATCGCACCCTGGGTTGGGTGATCGACCATACGGTGCTGATGGGCTTTGTCACGGTGCTGGTGATCGTCCTCGCCGGCGTGCTGTACGTGCTGGTGCCCAAGGGCTTCTTTCCCCAGGAAGACACCGGCCGCTTGCAGGGCAGCATCCTGGCGAACCAGAGCATTTCCTACGGTGCGATGCAGAAGGACTTCACCGAGATCAACCGCAAGGTGATGAAAAACCCGAATATCGAAACCGTCGCCGGGTTTGTCGGCGGCGGCGGAGGCGGCGGCGGGGCGGTCAACAGTGCGCAGATGTTTGTATTGCTCAAGCCCTTGGGCGAGCGCAAGGACAACGCCACGGAGATCATCGGGCAAATCCGCCGCAGCCTCGGCGACCTGCCGGGCACCAAGCTGTATTTGCAGTCGGCCCAGGACATCACCGTGGGTGGCCGGCAAAGTGGCGCACAGTATCAATACACCCTGACCGCCGATGACCAGGAATCCCTGGATGAATGGGTGCCCAAGGTGGTGGAGGTGCTGCGCAAATTGCCGCAACTCACCGACCTGAATACCGACCAGCAGGACAACAGCCTGCTGGCCAATGTGCAGATCAACCGCGACACGGCGGCGCGCCTCGGGGTGAGTATCTCGGCGGTGGACCAGGCGCTGTACGACGCCTTTGGCCAGCGCCAGGTCGCCACCCTGTATCGCGCGGCCAACCAGTACCACGTGGTGATGGAAATCGCCCCGGAGTACTGGACCGACCCTTCGGCGCTCAAGGGCATTTATGTGCCGACCGGCACCCAGGCCACGACCACCAAAGGCACCACGGCGGCGCCCAGCCTGACCACCGAACAGACCCTGGTGCCGCTGTCGGCGCTGGCGGATAACACGGTGGCGCGCACGGCGATTTCCATCAGTCACCAGGGCACGTTCCCGGCGGTGACGGTGTCGTTCAACCTGGCGCCGGGCACGTCCATCGGCCAGGCCACGGCGATGGTGGATGATGCGGTGAAGCAACTGCGCATGCCCGCCAGTGTGGTGGGCCAATTTGCCGGTACGGCCCAGGTGTTCCAGTCCTCGGTGGCCAGCGAACCGTTGCTGATCGTCGCCGCGTTGCTCTCGGTGTATATCGTGCTGGGCATCCTCTACGAAAACCTGATGCACCCGCTGACCATCCTCTCGACCTTGCCCTCGGCCGGTGTCGGTGCGTTGATCGCCTTGCTGCTGACCGGCACCGAGCTGTCGATCATTGCGCTGGTGGGGGTGATTCTGTTGATCGGCATCGTGAAGAAAAACGCGATCATGATGATCGATTTCGCGATCACCGAGCGGCGGGAGTTCGGCCTTACGGCGAAGGAAGCGATTCGCCGGGCGTGCCTGATCCGTTTCCGGCCGATCATGATGACCACCCTGGCGGCGATCCTTGGCGCGCTGCCGCTGGTGCTGGGCACCGGCTACGGTTCGGAACTGCGCCGGCCGTTGGGGATTTCGATTATTGGTGGCCTGCTGTTCAGCCAGGTGCTGACGCTGTACACCACCCCGGTGATCTACCTGTGGCTCGACCGGGCGTCACAGCGCCTGGGTCGGCGTAAGGAAGCAAGGTTATGAACGTGAAATACAGCGTGCTTTGCATCAGCCTGCTGCTCGGCGGCTGCATGGTCGGGCCCGATTACCAGAAGCCCGCCATGGAGCTGCCGCAGACCTTCAAGGAAGGCGCCCAGTGGCAGCGCGCGGCGGCCAACCCCCAAGGGGCGATGGACAGCCAGTGGTGGCTGGCGTATCAGGACCCGGTGCTGAACGACCTGGTGGCGCGGTCGGCCAAGGCCAACCAGTCGATCATCGCGGCGGAGGCGGCTTATCGTCTGGCCCAGGCGCAAGTGGCGTCCAGCCGGGCCGGGTTGTGGCCGACGGTGGGCGTAGGGTTGTCGGGCTCACGGGGAACGGCAGGCAGCGGCAGCGGTACGTCGAGCACCGTTACCAACTCTGGCGGTATAGAGAACAGTGTCAGCGCCACCTTGACCGCCAGCTGGGAGCCGGACCTGTGGGGCCTGGTGCGGCGCGGGATAGAGTCCAGCCAGGCCACGGCCCAGCAATCCGACGCGTTGCTGGCCGGGGTACGGCTGTCCATCAGCTCCAGCGTGGCGAGCAACTACCTTGCGCTGCGGCAGATGGATATCGACGTGCGCCTGTTGCAGCAACAGCAGAAGATCAACCAGCAACTGCTGGACATGATCCAGGTGCAGTTCACCCAGGGCGTCGCCACCAACGACCAGTTGCTGGTGGCCCAGGACCAGCTCACCACCTCGATTGCCGACCTGCAGACCTCCCTGCGCGACCGCGAGCAATACGAACACGCACTGGCGGTGCTGGTGGGCGTGGCGCCGAGCGAGTTTGCCGTGGCAGCGCGGGATGACTACACCTTCGTGCTGCCGCGCCCGCCGCTGACCTTGCCGTCAACCCTGCTGCAACGGCGTCCCGACGTGGTGGCGGCGGAGCGCTCGGCCGCGGCGGCCAACGCGAAAATCGGCGTGGCCGAAGCCGCGTTCTTCCCGACCCTGGACCTCACCGCCGAGGCCGGTTATCGCGGCAGCGCGCTGGGCGGGTTGTTCTCCCTGCCCAACCGCATCTGGACGTTGGGCCCGGCGCTGGCGCAAACCCTGTTCGACGGCGGCGCCCGTGAGGCAGCGGTCAAGCAGGCCGAGGCCAGCTATGACCAGATCGCCGCGACCTACCGCGGCACCGTGCTCAGCGCCTTGCAGAACGTCGAAGACAACCTGTCGGCGATCAACCACCTGCAAACCCAGGCCGATGCCTTCCAGCAGGTGTACCAGCGCAACCGGCAACTGTTCGGCAGCCAGCAAGCGCAACTGCGCGCCGGCACTGTCAGCCAGGAAGCCGTGCTGACCCAGCAGCTGGTATTGCTGCAGGCCGAGCAGAATCTTCGCGACACCCAGGGCCAACTCAGCCAGGGCAGTGTGGCGCTGATCCAGAGCCTTGGCGGTGGCTGGCACGTCGACGGACGCTGACAGGCTCGCCTGCCCGGTGTGCGCCGCGTTATTCTCGGCGCACTTTGAATCACGGGAAGCCCGAGCCATGGCAGGAAGCAGTTTGCTGGTATTGATCGACGACATCGCGGCGGTGCTCGACGATGTGGCCCTGATGACCAAGATGGCCGCGAAGAAAACCGCCGGCGTGCTGGGGGACGACCTGGCGCTGAATGCCCAGCAAGTCTCCGGGGTGCGCGCCGAGCGGGAAATCCCGGTGGTGTGGGCGGTGGCCAAGGGTTCATTCATCAACAAGCTGATCCTGGTGCCCGCTGCCTTGTTGATCAGCGCATTTGCGCCGTGGGCGGTCACGCCGTTGCTGATGCTGGGCGGCGCCTACCTGTGTTTTGAGGGCTTCGAAAAGCTCGCCCATAGCTTCTTCCACAAGCGCACCGAAGAGCAGGCGCACCTGGTGGAAGCCGTGGCGGACCCGGCGACGGACCTGGTGGCCTTCGAGAAAGACAAGATCAAGGGCGCGATCCGCACCGACTTCATTCTTTCGGCCGAAATCATCGCCATCACCCTCGGCACCGTGGCCGATGCGCCATTGATGCAGCAAGTGATTGTGCTGTCGGGCATCGCCATCGTCATGACCATCGGCGTCTACGGCCTGGTGGCCGGCATCGTCAAGCTCGATGACCTGGGGCTGTGGCTCACCCAAAAGCCCGGGCAGGCGGCGCGCAGCATTGGCGGGGCGATCCTGCGGGCGGCGCCGTACATGATGAAAAGCCTGTCGGTGATCGGCACGGCGGCGATGTTCATGGTGGGCGGCGGCATCCTGACCCATGGCGTGCCGGTGGTGCACCACTGGATCGAAACCGTGAGCCAAAGTACCGGTGGCCTGGCGTGGCTGATGCCGACGTTGCTCAATGCGGTGGCGGGGATCATTGCCGGGGCCGTGGTGTTGGCGGTGGTCAGCGTGGTGGGTAACCTCTGGAAACGTGCGAGGGCATAGGCATTTGATCGAGCGACGGCAATTCAGCGGGGGCATGAAAGGCAAGAACCTGCGCTACTTGAATGAAAACCCCGGCGAGGTCCGTCAAACCGTGCGGGCGGGATTTGTGTTGCTCGAACATTTCTCGCTGCCGGCATTTACCCAGGCGCTGGATACGCTGATCACCACCAACCTGCTGCGGCCTGCGTCGTTTTCTACCTCGACCTACGGCTTGCAGGAAGGCGAGGTGGTCAGCGACCTGGGGCTGGTGATTCGGCCCGATGGGCGGCTTGAGCCTTCAGTGCTTAAAGAGTTGGACCTGCTGGTGATTTGCGGTGGTTATCGCACCGAACTGAAGGCCACCGAAGAATTCATCCATCTATTGAAAAGCGCCTCGGAGCAGGGCGTGAGCCTGGCCGGATTGTGGAATGGTGCGTGGTTCTTGGGGCGTGCGGGGTTGCTGGGCGGCTACCGATGCGCCGTGCACCCGGAACATCGCCCGGCCCTGGCGGAGTTCTGCAAGGCGACGCAGGTCAGCAGCGAGCCGTATGTGATTGACCGCGACCGGCTGACGGCGTCGAGCCCGTCCGGCGCGTTCCATATGGCGCTGGACTGGATCAAGGGGCTGTACGGCAAGGCGCTGGTGGAGGGCGTCGAAGACATCCTGGCGTTTGAGGAGTCGCGCTACCGGCGGGTCAAACCGACGGAAAACGTGTGCTTGAGCGCGCCGCTGCGCGAGGTGGTCAACCTGATGGACGCCAACCTCGAAGAGCCTCTGGAGATGGAACAACTGGCCATCTATGCCGGCCGCTCCCGGCGCCAATTGGAGCGCTTGTTCAAGGAACAGTTGGGCACCACGCCCCAGCGTTATTACCTGGAACTGCGCATCACCGAGGCCCGCCGCCTGCTGCAACACACCGAGCTGTCCCAGGTGGATGTGCTGGTGGCCTGCGGGTTTGTTTCGCCGAGTCATTTCAGCAAGTGCTACAGCGCGTACTTTGGCTACAGGCCGTCGAAGGAAAAGCGCCTGGTCAAATAGCTGAACACGGCCAGTTCAGAAGGCACTGAAGATCAAATGTGGGAGCTGGCTTGCCTGCGATAGCGGTATGTCAGGTTGTGCTGCGATTACTGACCCATCGCTATCGCGGGCAAGCCCGGCTCCCACAGGAATATGCATTCCTGTGGGAGCCGGGCCCTTACCGTTTATTCGGCGATCTGCAACTTGCGCGCCTCGGTGTACACGTAGCGCACCTTTTCGTATTCGAACGGCGAGTTCATCTGACCGTAGCGGAAGCTGGTCTGGTAGCGCTTGTCGACGGCGCGCAGGGCCCAGATTTCCGGGTGGTTTTCGCTGACCTTGGACACGTTCAGGAAGTTGATCTCGGTCTCGGCGCCGTAGTCCACCAGCAGGCCGGTGGTGTCCCGCAGGTTCGACGGACCAAACAGCGGCAGCACCAGGTAGGCGCCGCCCGGTACACCGTAGAAGCCCAGGGTCTGGCCGAAGTCTTCGCTCTGGCGCGGCAGGCCCATGGCGGTGGCCGGGTCCCACAGGCCGGCGATGCCGATGGTGGTGTTGAGCAGCAGGCGCCCGGTGGTTTCCAGGGAGCGATGGCCCTTGAGCTGCAGCAGGCTGTTCAACAGGTTGGGCACATCCCCCAGGTTGTTGAAGAAGTTGCTCACGCCGGTGCGCAGGAAGCTCGGGGTGACGTAGCGGTAACCGTCCACCACCGGCAGGAACACCCACTGGTCGAAGCGGTAGTTGAAGTGGTACACCCGGCGGTTCCACGACTCCAGCGGGTCGTAGACATTCAGGGCGTTGACCGACGAGCGCTCGAACTCACGCTGGTCCAGGCCGGGGTTGAACTTGAGGTGGCTCAGGGGCTCCTTGAAGCCGTCGGAGTCCACTACGGTCGGCGTGTGGGCCTTGCTGTTGTCGGCATTGGCCACGCCCGCGCACATCAGGGCGGCGAGCAGCAGAAGATATTTAGCCACGGAAGAACTCCAGCATGGCGTCGGCGTTGACGCGGTAGTTGAGGTTGCCGCAATGGCCGCCCAGGGGGTAGACGGTCAAGCGATCGCCGAAGGTTTTACGCAGGAAGCCAAGGTCGCCCGGGCCCAGGATCACGTCGTCGGCGTTGTGCATCACGGCGATTTTCGGGCTGTCGTGCAGGTAGTCCTTGAGGGCATACAGGCTGACCTGGTCAACCAGTTGCAACAGGCTGCCGCCGTCGGAGCGGGCGCGCCACATCGGGATCACCTGTTCGGTGAGGTAGCAGTCGAAGTCGCACTGCAGCGCACGCTTGAGGAACGGCGTGAGGCTGGTGCCTTCGCTGATCGGGTACTTGGGCGGGATGATCAGGCCGCGACGGTTGATCAGGTCCGAGGTGAAGGCAATGTCGGCCGCCGAGAAGCGGAACGAGGTACCGATCAGCATCGCCATCTGTTCGTTGGTCAGGTGTTCCTTGGAGTTCTGGAAGTCGTAGAGCAGCGCATCGTTGAGGTCGATGTAGCCCTTTTGCTGGAAGTAGCGGGTCAGCTTGTTCAACACCAGCTCATAGAAGGTGGTGCTGTTGTTGATGCCCTTGACCTCGGTTTGTACCAGCTTGTCGAGGTTGGTGATCGAGGTGTAGAGGTTGACCGGCGGGTTCAGCAGCAGGACTTTCTTGAAGTTGAAGCTGCGGCGGGTTTCGTCCAGCTTGCTGACGAAGGCTGCGTCGAGGGCGCCGAGGCTGTAGCCGGTGAGGTAGAAGTCGGTCACGGGCAGCGTCGGGTTTTGCGCACGTACGGCCTGCATCACGCGGTACATGTCTTCGGCATCTTCCTGGCTGATGCCGGGGGTGGCGAAGCGCGAGGCGGCGGCGATGAAGTCGAAGCTGGTGGGGGACGACAGCTGGACGACGTGGTAACCGGCCTTGTAGTAGAGCTTTTTCAGGTATTCGTTGATGGTGCTGTCAAAGCGTGCGCCGGTGCCGGCGATCAGGAAGATCAGCGGCGCGGCGCGGTCTTGCTTGGCGATGCGGTAGGTAAGTTTCTTCACCGCCCAGAAGTTGTCGGGCAGGCTGAATTCACGCTCGGGGCGCATCGTCAGGGTGTAGTCGGACTGATTGATTTCATCGTCGGACGGCAGTTCCGGCCGCAGGTTCGGCGGGGTGGTGGCGATGGTCGCTTCAAACGGGTTGGTCAAAGGGTAGCCATAGCTGGCCTGGTCGATATCGACCGCCAGTGCTGACGCACTCAGAAAAAGGCTGCCCAACAGGGCCGCACAGCGCAAGGAACGGAGCATGACTAAATCCCTAAGAGGAAAACGTGCTGAAGTGGAGTTCGCAGGCTATGACCACCGCGTTGCTGCCGAAGTGCCAGCCCTCGGCACGAAAAGTCGGAAAAAACGTCGGAATCGGGGTAATAGTAGCCAGACGATACACTTTGGCACGCCTTGATGAACACTTATCTGCTTCCAAACCTTGCCAACGGCTGCCGGGGGATTAAGCTGGGCGCCGTTTTCGCCTATCGGAGTGCCCTATGTCCCGCCGTTTCCCGCTGATGCTGTTGCTTATCGCCCTGCCGCTTTGGTTGGCCGCCAGTTATGGCGCGCGTTACGGATTCATGGAGGATGGCAGTTGGGTGGGCATCTGTGCTGACGAAGCCAGCCGCTGGGAATGCCAGGTGCGTTCCAACCTGGGGTTGATGATTCACTTCAAGGTGCTGGGCTGGGCGGCGCTGGTGACGTCGGTGCTGGCGTTTTTTGTGCCGGGCCGGGCAGGGTGGGGGTTGGCGGTGTTGGCGCTGGTATTCGGGTTTCCGGCGTTGGCGTTGTACAACACGACCTTTGCGGTGTTTGCGGTGGTGATTGCGGGGTTGCGGTTGGTCAGGGCGCCTCGGATTACTGAATAACCAGAGGTAAGGGCGTTTTATGTGGCGAGGGAGCTTGCTCCCGCTGGGCTGCGAAGCGGCCCCGGCTTTTGCGACTGCTGCGCAGTCGAACGGGAGCAAGCTCCCTCGCCACAAAAGAGGCTTTCAGGTTTTGCGCACCCGCAGGCAACGCCACAAGGCTGCAACCATGAGCAGGCTCACCACCGCCCAACCCCACGCCTGCTGATTCATCAATCCTTCACGGTACAGCTGCGGCGCAATGCCGGCACCGATGATGAACGCCAGCAACGCGATCTCCCGACGCAGCCCGCTTACCGGGCGCACCAGGTACACCAGCGCCGGCAGCACCAGCGCGGCACTCGGGAAGCTGCGATAACGCGGGTCAAACACCAGCGCCAGCATCATCACGGCACCGGCAAATCCGGCGATCGCCACCAGCCAGCCAGCGCGCTGCTCCAGCCAGTTGAACGCGCGTTCACGCCAACCGTCCCGTGCACTCAACGCCAGGGCGGCGTGGGCCAGGACGGCGAGGTTCAAGGCCACCAGCAATCCCGCCCACACCCACTCATCCGCGAAGCGCGCCGTTACCCGGTTCAATTCGGCCCAGGTGCCAATCGAGCAGGCCGCCACAGCGCCCAGCAACGGCAACAACAAGGCAGCACGGGTGTTGCGCACGCGACCGCCCAGCAGCAGCGTGCCCAGCAGGATAATCCCGCCAACCCCCAGCCACAGCGGCCAGTACGGCACATTGGTCACCGGGCCGGCGAGCACGCCCTTGTCCTGGCGATCGGCATCGAACAGGCCCCAGTAGCCGCCAACCGCACCTTCACTGGCGCGTTTCCACGGCTGGTCAAACGCTTCGATCAGGTTGTAGTGCCAGCCGTTGGCTTCGGCCATGGCCACGAACCCGCGCATGAACTTTGCTTCGTTGACCCGGCTCGGCACCGCGGTTTCCCGCTGGCGGCCTTCGCTCGGCCAGCCGGTCTCGCCGATCATCACGTCCTTGGGGGCGAACTTGTTGCCGAAGGTCTGGCGCACATCGCCCACATGCTTGAGCGCCTGGTCGATGCCCGACGGGTCATCTTCCCAGTAAGGCAGCAGGTGGATGGTCAGGAAATCCACCGCCGGGGCGATTTCCGGGTGTTGCAGCCAGAACTCCCACACATCGGCATAGGTGACCGGTTGCTTGATATGGCTTTTGACGTGATGGATCAGCGCCACCAACTGCTTGGCGGTGACTTCCTTGCGCAGCAAGGTTTCGTTACCCACGATCACTGACGTGATGACGTCGGGGTTGGCGTTGGCCGAGGCGATCAATGCCTCGACTTCCTTGGCAGTGGCCACCGGGTCGCTGCTGACCCATGCGCCGCTCATCAGCTTCAGGCCGTGTTTGCGCGCCAGTTCCGGCAAGGCTTCAAGGCCGGTCTGGGAATAGGTACGGATGCACTCAAAACGGGTAGCCAGCAACGCCAGGTCAGCGTCCATGCGCTCGGGGCGCAGTTTGAACGGCTGGTCGAACGGCGATTGGTCTTTGTCGAAGGGCGTGTAGGACGCGCATTGCAGCTTGTGGCTGGCGCTGGCCACGTCCGGCAGCACCACGGGTTTGCCAAGGCCATACCAATAGCCGGCGAGGGCCAGTACACCGAGGATCAGGGCAAATATATAAGGCAGGAGCGCAAAGCGGGCAGTCGCGGGCATGATCAGGCCGTCAGGGGAGCAAAGGCGCGCATCTTACCCGGATTTGTGCCGTCCCAGTGGGGCCGCATAATTTTGACATGCAAAGTTCGGGCGGGATCGTCGGTGAATGTCCTACAAATCATCTTGCTGGCGATGTGATGTCGTTTCTTGCTTACCTGAGGTCGCAGTCAGAGCAGGTCGCTTGTGGCAGCAGGTTGATGATCGAAGTGTCAGCCCTCCACTGATGAAGCACCCACGTGATCGATGCGCGTGAAGGGGGCGCGGTGCACCACATAACAACAGGTTGACGTCGCTCGGCATCCGCCGGGCGCAGCACTTTCGGGGAAGCACTATGAAGATGCGACGACTCTTGGGCGCAGCTGCCACTTTGGTAGTTGCGATGAGCTCCACAATGGCCAGCGCCGACAGCAAAACCCTGAGCATCGGCTATGTGGATGGCTGGTCGGACAGTGTCGCCACCACCTTTGTTGCGGCAGAAGTGATCAAGCAAAAGCTCGGTTATGACGTGAAACTGCAAGCGGTCGCCACCGGGATCATGTGGCAAGGCGTGGCCACCGGCAAACTCGACGCCATGCTCTCCGCCTGGCTGCCCGTGACCCACGGTGAATACTGGGCCAAGAACAAGGACAAGGTGGTCGACTACGGCCCCAACTTCAAGGACGCCAAGATCGGCCTGATCGTGCCTGAGTACGTGAAAGCCAAATCCATCGAAGACCTCAAGACCGACACCACCTTCAAGAACAAGATCGTCGGCATCGACGCCGGTTCAGGCGTGATGCTCAAGACCGACGAAGCGATCAAGGCCTATGGTCTGGACTACAAGCTGCAAGCCAGTTCCGGCGCGGCAATGATCGCCGAGCTGACCCGTGCTGAAGACAAACAGGAATCCATTGCGGTCACCGGTTGGGTGCCACACTGGATGTTCGCCAAGTGGAAACTGCGTTTCCTGGACGACCCAAAAGGAATTTATGGTGCTGCTGAAACCGTCAACAGCATCGGCAGCAAAGGTCTGGAAAAGAAAGCCCCGGAAGTCGTGGCGTTCCTGAAGAAATTCCAGTGGGCCTCCAAGGATGAAATCGGTGAAGTCATGCTGGCGATCCAAGAGGGCGCCAAGCCTGAGGCAGCGGCCAAGGATTGGGTGGCCAAGCACCCTGAGCGTGTCGCCGAATGGACCGCTAAGTAAGTCTCTTGTGGGAGCTGGCTTGCCTGCGATGCAGACGCCTCGGTGCACCTGATGTATCGAGGTGATCCCATCGCGGGCAAGCCCGGCTCCCACATTATTTCGCCCCAGCAATTATTCCTGCGCCTTCAATATCCCTCGCTACACTCCTTCTACTACTAAGGTCGTCTGGAACCTGTTCCTCAGCCGCATACAGTGGATACGTTCCAATAATAAAAAGCTGTGCTGCGAGGATAAAAACAATGAACGACAGCATTTACCTCTCGATTCAAAACAGCCCGCGTTTCAAGGAGCTGGTTAGTAAAAGGGAAAGGTTCGCCTGGATTCTCTCGGCGATCATGCTTGGGCTTTACTCCGCTTTCATTCTTCTGATTGCCTATGGGCCGCAAATACTGGGGGCCAAGATCAGCCCCGGTTCGTCCATCACCTGGGGAATCCCCATCGGGGTCGGGCTGATTGTGTCGGCCTTCATCCTCACCGGCATCTATGTACGACGCGCCAACGGCGAATTCGACGACCTGAACAATGCGATTCTCAAGGAGGCTGCGCAATGATCCGTCGTCTATTGGCTGTACTCGGCGCCTCGGCCTTTGCACCTGCCGTTTGGGCGGCCGATGCTTTGACCGGCGAAGTGCATAAACAACCGCTGAATATCGCAGCGATCCTGATGTTCGTGGCCTTCGTCGGCGCGACCTTGTGCATCACCTACTGGGCGTCCAAGCGCAACAAGTCGGCGGCCGACTACTATGCGGCCGGCGGCAAGATCACCGGGTTCCAGAACGGTTTGGCGATTGCCGGTGACTATATGTCGGCAGCCTCCTTCCTGGGGATTTCCGCGCTGGTGTTTACCTCCGGCTACGACGGTCTGATCTATTCGATCGGCTTCCTGGTGGGCTGGCCGATCATTCTGTTCCTGATCGCCGAGCGCCTGCGTAACCTGGGTAAATACACGTTTGCCGACGTGGCGTCCTACCGCCTCGGGCAAACCCAGATCCGCAGCCTGTCGGCGTGCGGCTCCCTGGTGGTGGTGGCGTTCTACCTGATCGCGCAGATGGTCGGCGCGGGCAAGCTGATCCAGCTGCTGTTCGGCCTTGATTACCATGTGGCGGTGATCCTGGTGGGCATCCTGATGTGCCTCTATGTGTTGTTCGGCGGCATGCTGGCGACCACCTGGGTGCAGATCATCAAGGCAGTGCTGCTGCTGTCCGGTGCCTCGTTCATGGCGCTGATGGTGATGAAGCACGTCAACTTCGACTTCAACATGCTGTTTGCCGAGGCGATCAAGGTTCACCCTAAAGGTGAAGCGATCATGAGCCCGGGCGGCCTGGTGAAAGATCCGATTTCGGCGTTCTCCCTTGGCCTGGCACTGATGTTCGGTACCGCGGGCCTGCCGCACATCCTGATGCGCTTCTTCACCGTGAGTGACGCGAAGGAAGCGCGCAAGAGCGTGCTGTATGCCACTGGCTTCATCGGCTACTTCTATATCCTGACGTTCATCATCGGCTTCGGCGCGATCCTGCTGGTCAGCACCAACCCGGCGTTCAAGGATGCTGCAGGTGCCTTGCTCGGCGGTAACAACATGGCGGCGGTGCACCTGGCCAACGCGGTGGGCGGTAGTATCTTCCTGGGCTTCATCTCGGCCGTGGCGTTTGCCACCATCCTGGCAGTGGTTGCCGGCTTGACCCTGGCGGGTGCTTCGGCGGTGTCCCATGACCTGTACGCCAGCGTGATCAAGAAAGGCAAGGCCAACGAGAAGGATGAGATTCGAGTATCGAAGATCACCACGATCGCCCTGGCAGTGCTGGCGATTGGTCTGGGTATCCTGTTTGAAAGCCAGAACATCGCGTTCATGGTAGGCCTGGCGTTCTCCATTGCCGCCAGCTGTAACTTCCCGGTACTGCTGCTTTCCATGTACTGGAAAAACCTCACCACGCGCGGTGCGATGATTGGCGGCTGGCTGGGTCTGGTCAGTGCCGTTGGCCTGATGATCCTCGGCCCAACCATCTGGGTCTCGATCCTGCACCATGAGAAGGCGATTTTCCCTTACGAGTACCCGGCGCTGTTCTCGATGATCATTGCGTTCGTCGGTATCTGGTTCTTCTCCATCACCGACAAGTCGGCGGCGGCAGAGAAGGAACGTGCGCTGTACTTCCCGCAGTTTGTGCGTTCGCAGACTGGCCTGGGGGCGAGTGGGGCCGTTAACCACTAAGTTGTAACGGTTACAAAAAAAAGCCCCGGTCGTGAGATCGGGGCTTTTTTCTGCCTTTATTGGTAACGGATACGACAAAACTGTTTCTCATATCCGGTACAAATAAAAACGGCCTCCCTATCAAAGGAGGCCGTTTTCGGTGTAGCCAAGTAGCGGTTGGCTTACTTGCGGTCTTCCAGCTTGGTGATGTCACGCGACTCGTAGCCGGTGTACAGCTGGCGCGGGCGGCCAATCTTGTACGGGCTGGAGAGCATTTCTTTCCAGTGGGAGATCCAGCCTACGGTGCGCGCCAGGGCGAAGATCACCGTGAACATGCTGGTTGGAATGCCGATCGCCTTGAGGATGATCCCCGAGTAGAAGTCGACGTTCGGGTACAGCGAGCGTTCGATGAAGTACGGGTCGGTCAGGGCGATCTCTTCCAGGCGCATGGCCAGTTCGAGTTGCGGATCGTTCTTGATCCCCAGTTCCTTCAACACTTCGTCGCAGGTCTTCTTCATCACGGTGGCACGTGGGTCGCGGTTCTTGTAGACCCGGTGACCGAAGCCCATCAACTTGAACGGATCGTTCTTGTCCTTGGCCTTGGCGATGAACTTGTCGATGTTCGAGACATCGCCGATTTCATCGAGCATGGTCAATACGGCTTCGTTCGCACCGCCGTGGGCAGGGCCCCACAGTGCGGCGATACCGGCGGCGATACAGGCGAACGGGTTGGCACCCGAAGAGCCCGCCAGGCGCACGGTAGAGGTGGAGGCGTTCTGTTCGTGGTCGGCGTGGAGGATGAAGATCTTGTCCATCGCGGCGGCCAGCACCGGGCTGATCGGTTTGATCTCGCACGGGGTGTTGAACATCATGTGCAGGAAGTTTTCCGCGTACGTCAGGTCGTTGCGCGGGTACATCATGGGTTGACCCATGGAGTACTTGTAAACCATCGCGGCCAGGGTCGGCATCTTGGCAACCAGGCGGATCGCGGAGATTTCGCGATGCTGCGGGTTATTGATGTCCAGGGAGTCGTGATAGAAGGCCGACAGGGCGCCGACTACGCCGCACATGACGGCCATCGGGTGGGCGTCGCGACGGAAGCCGTTGAAGAAGGTCTTCAACTGCTCGTGAACCATGGTGTGGTTCTTCACGGTGCTGACAAACTGGGCCTTTTGCTCAGCTGTTGGCAATTCGCCGTTGAGCAGCAGGTAGCAGGTTTCGAGGTAGTCCGACTGTTCAGCAAGCTGTTCGATCGGGTAGCCGCGGTGCAGCAAGATACCGTTATCACCGTCGATATAGGTGATCTTCGACTCGCATGAGGCGGTCGACATGAAGCCTGGGTCGAATGTAAAACGGCCCGTGGCCGTCAGGCCCCGTACGTCGATAACATCGGGACCAACGGTGCCGGTTAAAATGGGCAGCTCGACGGGGGCTGCGCCCTCGATGATCAACTGCGCTTTTTTGTCAGCCATGTGGCCTCCTATTTATGCTTCAAATCATCAGACAGACCCCCCACGCAGGGCCCGCACCACTATAGTGAGATAAATTCAGATGTCAATTTGCCTAAAGTCTTGCTCCAGAAGGCTTTAACCGTACTTTTTCCTCGAAATTACCTGCCATTTACGCCTTTTATGCCGCCAGCGCAATGCGCTATTAGGGTGAGGAGTGCGCGTTGTCATTAGTTGCCTAACTGTCTATACTCGGCCACCGACCGCCAAGGGCTTTTGGGCTTGCTTTCATTGGGGGTCGCACTCCCTGGGTGGTGCTTACCTGACCAGTGCACTCCCCAACAACTTTGCCCTGATTGTTAGGGGCTCTTCAGTGTGAAAAAAAGCCGTGAATAGCCAACGACCTGTAAACCTAGACCTAAGGACCATCAAACTCCCAGTCACTGCATACACGTCGATTCTTCACCGAATCTCCGGTGTCATTCTCTTTGTCAGCCTGGCCATCATGCTTTATGCATTGGACAAGTCGCTGAGTTCTGAAGAGGGCTTCGGTCAAGTGAAGGCGTGTCTGACCAGTCCGCTAGCCAAGCTAGTGATTTGGGGCATCCTGTCCGCCTTGCTGTATCACTTGGTTGCCGGTGTGCGCCATTTGATCATGGACATGGGCATCGGTGAGACGCTGGAAGGCGGCAAGCTGGGCTCGAAAATCGTCATCGCCATTTCCGTGGTGCTGATCGTTCTGGCAGGAGTTTGGATATGGTAACTAACGTCACGAACCTGTCGCGTTCTGGCCTCTATGACTGGATGGCGCAGCGCGTATCTGCGGTTGTCCTCGCGGCTTATTTCATTTTCCTGATCGGATACGTCGTAGCCAATCCAGGCATCGGCTACGCCCAATGGCATGAACTGTTCTCAAGCAACTGGATGCGTATTTTCAGTCTCCTGGCTCTCGTTGCCCTGGGCGCTCACGCCTGGGTCGGCATGTGGACCATTGCGACCGACTACCTGACGCCAATGGCGTTCGGCAAGTCCGCGACTGCTATACGTTTCCTCTTCCAGGCAGTATGCGGCGTCGCGATGTTCGCTTACTTCGTCTGGGGTGTGCAGATTCTTTGGGGTATCTGATTCATGGCTAACACAGTTAATACGCTTTCATTCGACGCCATCATCATTGGCGGCGGCGGTGCCGGCATGCGCGCTGCGCTGCAACTGGCCCAGGGCGGTCACAAGACTGCCGTGATCACCAAGGTGTTCCCGACCCGTTCCCATACCGTTTCGGCCCAGGGTGGCATCACCTGCGCCATCGCCTCCGCCGATCCGAACGATGACTGGCGCTGGCACATGTACGATACCGTCAAGGGTTCCGACTATATCGGTGACCAGGACGCTATCGAATACATGTGCTCCGTAGGCCCGGAAGCGGTCTTCGAGCTGGAACACATGGGTCTGCCGTTCTCCCGTACCGAACAGGGCCGCATCTACCAGCGTCCGTTCGGCGGTCAGTCGAAAGACTTCGGTAAGGGTGGCCAGGCCGCCCGTACCTGCGCCGCAGCCGACCGTACCGGTCACGCGCTGCTGCACACCCTGTACCAGGCCAACCTGAAGGCCGGCACCGTATTCCTCAACGAATACTACGGCGTCGACCTGGTGAAGAACGAAGACGGTGCCTTTGTAGGCATGATCGTTATCTGCATCGAAACCGGCGAAACCTCTTACGTGCGGGCTAACGCCACCGTATTGGCGACCGGCGGTGCAGGCCGTATCTACTCGTCCACTACCAACGCCCTGATCAACACCGGTGACGGTATCGGCATGGCCCTGCGTGCAGGCGTGCCGGTACAGGACATCGAAATGTGGCAGTTCCACCCGACCGGCATCGCCGGCGCCGGTGTACTGGTTACAGAAGGTTGCCGTGGTGAAGGTGGTTACCTGATCAACAAGAACGGCGAGCGTTTCATGGAGCGTTATGCTCCGAACGCCAAAGACCTTGCCGGTCGTGACGTTGTGGCCCGTTCCATGGTTAAAGAGATCATCGCCGGTAACGGCTGTGGTCCCGATGGCGACCACGTGATGCTGAAGCTCGATCACCTCGGTGAAGAAGTTCTGCACAGCCGTCTGCCAGGCATCATGGAACTGTCCAAGACCTTTGCCCACGTTGACCCGGCTGTTGCGCCGATCCCTGTTGTTCCAACTTGCCACTATATGATGGGCGGCGTTGCCACCAACATTCATGGCCAGGCGATCACCCAGGACGCCGACGGCGTCGACCAGATCATCCCTGGTCTGTTCGCAGTAGGCGAAGTGGCCTGCGTATCGGTTCACGGTGCCAACCGCCTGGGCGGCAACTCGCTGCTCGACCTGGTGGTATTCGGTCGCGCCGCCGGCCTGTTCCTGGAGCAGACCCTGAAGGAAGGCGTTGATTACGCTCGTCCACGCCAGTCCGACATCGACGCTGCCCTGGCACGTCTGGATGGCCTGAACTCGCGTACCGAAGGCGAAGACGTCGCCTCCCTGCGCAAAGAGCTGCAAAGCTGCATGCAGAACTACTTCGGTGTGTTCCGTACCGGCGAATACATGCAAAAAGGTATCGCCCAGCTGGCTGACCTGCGTTCGCGCATCGCCAACGTCAAGATCAACGATAAGAGCCAGGCGTTCAACACCGCTCGTATCGAAGCCCTTGAGCTGCAAAACCTGCTGGAAGTGGCTGAAGCGACCGCGATTGCCGCCGAGGTTCGTAAAGAATCCCGTGGTGCTCACGCTCGTGAAGACTATGAAGACCGCGACGACGAGAACTGGTTGTGCCACACCCTGTACTTCCCGGGTGACAAGCGCGTAACCAAGCGTGCCGTGAACTTCTCGCCGAAGACGGTTCCGACGTTTGAACCGAAGATTCGGACTTACTAAGGGTGGCTGCCATGTTGAAAGTCAGTGTTTATCGCTACAACCCTGATCAGGACGCTGCGCCGTTCATGCAGGAATTCCAGGTCGATACCGGTGGTAAAGACCTGATGGTGCTGGACGTACTGGCCCTGGTTAAAGAGCAGGACGAAGGTTTCTCCTATCGTCGCTCTTGCCGCGAGGGTGTTTGCGGTTCCGACGGCATGAACATCAACGGCAAAAACGGCCTGGCGTGCATCACGCCGCTGTCTGCCGTGGTTAAAGGCAACAAGCTGATCGTTCGTCCTCTGCCAGGTTTGCCGGTTATCCGTGACCTGGTCGTCGATATGAGCATCTTCTACAAGCAATACGAAAAGGTTAAGCCATTCCTGCTGAACGACACTCCGGCTCCGGCCATCGAGCGTCTTCAGACTCCGGAAGAGCGCGAGAAGCTGGACGGTCTGTACGAGTGCATCCTGTGCGCTTGCTGCTCGACCTCCTGCCCGTCCTTCTGGTGGAACCCGGACAAGTTCCTGGGTCCAGCTGCCCTGCTGCAAGCGTACCGCTTCCTGGCAGACAGCCGTGACACCAAGACAGCCGAGCGTCTGGCTTCGCTGGATGACCCGTTCAGCGTATTCCGCTGCCGCGGGATCATGAACTGCGTCAACGTATGTCCTAAAGGCCTGAACCCGACTAAGGCCATTGGTCACGTACGTAGCATGTTGCTGCAAAGCGGCGTGTAACTGACGTTGTAGTAAAGGCAGGACCGTTGTGCCCGTAGATGCTACGGCGCAGGCTTCAACCGGCGCCGTAGTTTTAACTTGAGCAGCGACTTACAAAGCCGCGGCTCTTATTTTGAAGAAATGAGACAAGCAGGGGCATTCGGGTTGGTACCCGAACTATCAGCGTGATCCTAAGTGGCTTGTTTTGGTCGCTGCACTTGGCCTTTTGCAAGCAAACTCGGTGTTTTCGCCGGTGGTGTCCCCAAATCGAGGGTGACCAAGCATGCAAGAAAGCGTGATGCAGCGCATGTGGAACAGCGGCTATCTTTCAGGTGGTAACGCTGCCTATGTGGAAGAGCTTTATGAGCTCTACCTGCACGACCCTAACGCTGTGCCAGAAGAATGGCGCACCAAATTTCAGACGTTGTCTTCAGACGGCAACGCTGCCACCGATGTATCGCACGCAACAATTCGCGATCAGTTCGTGCTGCTGGCAAAGAACCAGCGCCGCGCCCAGCCGGTTTCCGCCGGAAGCGTGAGCAGTGAGCACGAGAAGAAGCAAGTTGAAGTACTGCGACTGATCCAGGCCTACCGTATGCGTGGCCACCAGGCAGCCCAGCTTGACCCGCTGGGGCTGTGGCAGCGTCCTGCACCTGCAGACCTGTCGATCAATCATTACGGCTTGACCAATGCCGATCTTGATACGACCTTCCGTGCCGGCGACCTGTTCATCGGCAAAGAGGAGGCGAGCCTACGCGAAATTCACGAAGCGTTGCAGCAGACATATTGCCGCACCATCGGTGCCGAATTTACGCACATCACTGATTCCGAGCAGCGCCACTGGTTCCAGCACCGTCTTGAAGGCGTGCGTGGACGCCCGGTGCTGTCTGCAGACGTCAAGAGCCACTTGCTCGAGCGCGTCACCGCAGCGGAAGGCCTGGAAAAATACCTGGGTACCAAATACCCGGGCACCAAGCGTTTCGGCCTGGAAGGCGGCGAAAGCCTGATCCCGATGCTCGATGAGCTGATCCAGCGTTCCGGTTCGTACGGCACCAAGGAAATCGTGATCGGCATGGCCCACCGTGGCCGTTTGAACGTGCTGGTGAACACCTTCGGCAAGAACCCGCGCGAGCTGTTCGACGAGTTCGAAGGCAAGAAGAAGGTCGAGCTGGGTTCCGGTGACGTTAAATACCACCAGGGCTTCTCGTCCAACGTAATGACCACCGGCGGTGAAGTTCACCTGGCCATGGCGTTCAACCCATCCCACCTGGAAATCGTTTCTCCAGTGGTCGAGGGGTCGGTACGTGCGCGCCAGGATCGTCGTAACGACGCTACCGGTGAGAAGGTCCTGCCGATTTCCATCCACGGTGACGCGGCATTCGCCGGTCAAGGCGTGGTCCTGGAAACGTTCCAGATGTCGCAGACCCGCGGCTTCAAGACCGGCGGTACCGTTCACATCGTCATCAACAACCAGGTGGGCTTCACCATCAGCAACCCGCTGGACGCACGCTCTACCGAGTACGCGACCGACGTTGCCAAGATGATCCAGGCGCCGATCCTCCATGTGAATGGTGATGATCCGGAAGCCGTGTTGTTCGTGACCCAGCTCGCCATCGACTACCGCATGCAGTTCAAGCGTGACGTGGTCATCGACCTGGTCTGCTACCGTCGTCGCGGTCACAACGAAGCGGATGAGCCTAGCGGCACCCAGCCGTTGATGTACCAGCAAATCACCAAGCAGCGCACCACCCGTGAGCTGTACGCCGACAGCCTGATCAAGGCCGGCGTAGTGGACGATGCACGTGTTCAGGCGAAGATCGATGAATACCGCAACGCGCTGGACAACGGCCTGCACGTAGTAAAAAGCCTGGTCAAAGAACCGAACAAAGAGCTGTTCGTTGACTGGCGTCCGTACCTGGGCCACGCCTGGACTGCGCGTCACGACACCTCGTTCGATCTGAAAACCCTGCAGGAACTGTCTGCCAAGCTGCTGGAAATTCCAGATGGCTTCGTGGTACAGCGCCAGGTTGCGAAGATCTACGAAGACCGTCAGAAGATGCAAGCCGGCGGCCTGCCGATCAACTGGGGTTACGCTGAAACCATGGCGTACGCGACCCTGGCGTTCGAAGGTCACCCGATCCGCATGACCGGCCAAGACATCGGCCGCGGTACGTTCTCGCACCGTCACGCTGTGTTGCACAACCAGAAAGACGCGGGCACCTACATCCCGTTGCAGAACCTGTACGAAGGCCAGCCGCGTTTCGACCTGTACGATTCGTTCCTGTCCGAAGAGGCCGTACTGGCGTTCGAATACGGTTACTCGACCACCACGCCTCAGGCACTGGTGATCTGGGAAGCCCAGTTCGGCGACTTCGCCAACGGTGCCCAGGTGGTTATCGACCAGTTCATCACCAGCGGCGAGCACAAGTGGGGCCGTCTGTGCGGTCTGACCATGCTGCTGCCACACGGTTATGAAGGTCAGGGTCCGGAGCACTCCTCGGCCCGTCTGGAGCGTTACCTGCAATTGTGCGCCGAGCACAACATCCAGGTGTGCGTGCCGACTACCCCGGCCCAGATCTACCACTTGCTGCGTCGCCAGGTGATCCGCCCGCTGCGCAAGCCGCTGGTAGTGCTGACGCCGAAATCGCTGTTGCGTCATAAATTGGCCATCTCGACCCTGGAAGATCTGGCGGATGGTTCGTTCCAGACCGTTATTCCGGAAATCGACACCCTGGACGCGGCCAAGGTCACTCGCCTGATCCTGTGCAGCGGCAAGGTCTACTACGACTTGCTGGAAAAACGCCGTGCCGAAGGCCGCGAAGACATCGCCATCGTGCGGATCGAGCAGCTTTACCCGTTCCCGGAAGACGACCTGATGGAGGCCATCGCGCCTTACACCAACCTCACGAACGTGGTGTGGTGTCAGGAAGAACCGATGAACCAGGGCGCGTGGTACAGCAGCCAGCATCATCTGCGTCGCAGCATCGGCAACCATAAACAGGCACTGGGCCTGGAGTACGCCGGTCGTGATGCTTCTGCTGCACCTGCTTGTGGTTATGCATCGATGCACGCCGAGCAGCAGGAAAAACTGCTGCAAGATGCTTTCACTGTTTAACGCCTTCGCGCTGACTGAAACCGAATTTTAAGGACCCACAGATAATGGCTATCGAAATCAAAGCCCCGTCATTCCCGGAATCGGTTGCCGATGGCACCGTTGCCACCTGGCACAAGAAACCAGGCGAGGCCGTCAAGCGTGACGACCTGATCGTCGACATCGAGACCGACAAAGTCGTTCTGGAAGTGTTGGCTGAAGCTGACGGCGTGCTGGGCGCAATCGTTGCCGAAGAAGGCGCTACCGTTCTGTCGAACCAGGTACTGGGCTCGATCGAAGAGGGCAGCGCTGCTGCCGCGGCTCCTGCTCCTGCCGCCGCTGCACCGGCTGCTGCCGCAGCTCCAGCTGCTGCACCGGCTGCGGGCGGCGAAGATCCAATCGCTGCACCGGCTGCGCGTCAACTGGCTGACGAAAACGGCATCAACCTGGCTTCCATCAAAGGCACCGGCAAAGATGGCCGCGTGACCAAGGAAGACGTGGTTGCCGCCGTTGAAGCCAAGAAAAACGCTCCGGCTGCCGCGCCTGCCAAGGCTGCTGCCCCGGCTGCCGCTGCTCCTGTGTTCGCTGCTGGCGACCGCACCGAGAAGCGCGTACCGATGACCCGCGTTCGTGCAACCGTGGCCAAGCGCCTGGTTGAAGCACAATCGAACATGGCGATGCTGACCACTTTCAACGAAGTCGACATGACCGAAGTCATGGCACTGCGTTCGAAGTACAAGGACCTGTTCGAGAAGTCCCACAATGGCGTGCGCCTGGGCTTCATGTCGTTCTTCGTGAAAGCGGCCACCGAAGCGCTGAAACGCTTCCCGGCAGTCAACGCTTCCATCGACGGCGGCGACATCGTTTACCACGGCTACGCTGACGTCGGCGTTGCCGTGTCCAGCGACCGTGGCCTGGTAGTACCGGTTCTGCGTAACGCCGAGCTGATGAGTCTGGCTGAAATCGAAGGCGGCATCGCCAACTTCGGCAAGAAAGCCCGTGACGGCAAGCTGACCATCGACGAGATGACCGGTGGTACCTTCACCATCACCAACGGTGGTACTTTCGGTTCGATGATGTCGACGCCGATCGTCAACCCGCCACAAGCTGCGATCCTGGGCATGCACAACATCCTGCAGCGTCCTATGGCGATCAACGGCCAAGTGGTTATCCGCCCAATGATGTATCTGGCGCTGTCGTACGATCACCGCCTGATCGACGGTAAAGAAGCCGTGACTTTCCTGGTGACCATCAAGAACCTGCTGGAAGACCCGGCTCGTCTGCTGCTGGATATCTGATAAAGCGGCGGTGAGCCGCACCACCGGCCCTGTCGCAAGGCAGGTCGGAGTGCGGCTCACGGCTTGAAGCTTTTAGCTAAAGAGGATTTTTTTTCATGTCGCAGAAATTTGACGTTGTAGTGATTGGTGCGGGCCCTGGCGGCTACGTAGCCGCCATCAAGGCCGCACAACTGGGCCTCTCGACTGCTTGCATCGAAAAATACACCGACAAGGAAGGCAAACTGGCGTTGGGCGGTACTTGCCTGAACGTTGGCTGCATTCCTTCCAAGGCGCTGCTGGACAGCTCCTGGAAATTCCACGAAGCGCAAGACGGTTTTGCCATCCACGGCATCAACCACGCTGGCGTGACCATGGACGTGCCAGCGATGGTCGGCCGCAAGGCCAACATCGTTAAAGGCCTGACTTCCGGCGTTGCAACCCTGTTCAAGGCCAACGGCGTCACTTCCCTGCAAGGCCACGGCAAACTGCTGGCCGGCAAGAAAGTTGAAATCACCAAGCCTGACGGTTCGACCGAAATCATCGAAGCCGAAAACGTGATCCTGGCTCCAGGTTCGCGTCCAATCGACATTCCACCGGCTCCGGTTGACCAGAACGTGATCGTTGATTCGACCGGCGCCCTGGAATTCCAGGCAGTTCCAAAACGTCTGGGCGTGATCGGCGCTGGCGTGATCGGCCTGGAACTGGGTTCGGTCTGGTCCCGCCTGGGTTCTGAAGTCACCGTGCTGGAAGCCCTGGACACGTTCCTGCTGGCTGCCGACACCGCTGTGTCCAAAGAAGCTCTGAAAACCCTGACCAAACAAGGTCTGGATATCAAGCTGGGCGCGCGCGTTACCGGTTCCAAGGTTAACGGCGACGAAGTAGTCGTGACCTACACCGACAAGGATGGCGAACAGACCATCACTTTCGACAAGCTGATCGTAGCCGTTGGTCGCCGTCCAGTGACCACTGATCTGCTGGCTTCCGACAGTGGCGTGAACATCGACGAGCGTGGTTTCATCCACGTTGACGATCACTGCGCTACCACCGTGCCGGGCGTGTACGCCATTGGCGACGTGGTTCGCGGCATGATGCTGGCGCACAAGGCTTCCGAAGAAGGCATCATGGTTGTCGAGCGCATCAAGGGTCACAAGACCCAGATGAACTACGACCTGATCCCGTCGGTTATCTACACCCACCCGGAAATTGCATGGGTCGGCAAGAACGAACAGCAGTTGAAAGCTGAAGGCGTTGAAGTTAACGTCGGCACCTTCCCGTTTGCTGCTTCTGGCCGTGCCATGGCAGCCAACGACACCGGTGGTTTTGTCAAAGTCATCGCTGATGCCAAGACTGACCGCGTATTGGGCGTCCACGTGATTGGCCCAGGCGCAGCAGAACTGGTTCAGCAAGGCGCAATCGGTATGGAATTCGGCACCAGCGCCGAAGACATCGGCATGATGGTTTTCTCCCATCCGACCCTGTCCGAAGCGCTGCACGAAGCCGCGTTGGCAGTGAATGGCCATGCCATCCACATCGCCAACAAGAAGAAGCGCTAAGCGAGATAATAAGAAACCACGGCGGTTGCCCGTCGTGAGCCTTGTGCGCAAGACTCACCGCGGAATATCCGCTGGACGCAGTCTTGCGCAGTTTCACCACCCAGGGTTCAGGCTTTTGGTGGTTTGACTGTGCAAGCAGCAGTCACAGGTGGCGCGGCACTCAATAAAGAGCGCAGCGCCGAATGCGCAGTACCTAACGAAGACGGTAATAAGCATGAATCTTCACGAGTATCAGGGTAAGCAGCTGTTCGCTGAATACGGCCTGCCAGTATCCAAGGGTTACGCAGTAGACACCCCGGAAGCAGCAGCAGAAGCTTGCGACAAAATCGGCGGCACCGAGTGGGTTGTCAAAGCCCAGGTCCACGCTGGTGGTCGCGGTAAAGCGGGCGGCGTAAAGCTGGTTCGCAGCAAAGAAGACGCCAAAGCCTTCGCTCAGCAGTGGCTGGGCAAGCGTCTGGTGACTTACCAGACTGATGCCAATGGCCAGCCAGTCACCAAGATCCTGGTTGAATCGTGCACTGATATCGCTAAAGAGCTGTACCTGGGCGCTGTCGTTGACCGTTCGAGCCGTCGCATCGTGTTCATGGCCTCCACCGAAGGTGGCGTGGACATTGAGAAGATCGCCGAAGAAACCCCAGAAAAAATCCTGAAAGCCACTATCGATCCACTGGTTGGCGCTCAGCCATTCCAGGGTCGCGAGCTGGCATTCCAGTTGGGTCTGGAAGGCAAGCAAGTTGCCCAGTTCGCCAAGATCTTCGTAGGTCTGGCCAAACTGTTCCAGGATCACGATCTGGCCCTGCTGGAAGTGAACCCGCTGGTGATCAAGGCTGACGGCGATCTGCATTGCCTCGACGCCAAGATCAACATCGACGCCAACGCCATGTACCGTCAGCCTAAGCTGAAGACTTTCCACGATCCGTCGCAAGACGATCCGCGCGAAGCGCACGCTGCCAAGTTCGAACTGAACTACGTAGCGCTGGAAGGTAACATCGGTTGCATGGTCAACGGTGCTGGCCTGGCCATGGGTACCATGGACATCGTCAACCTGCATGGCGGCAAACCAGCCAACTTCCTCGACGTAGGCGGCGGTGCTACCAAGGAACGCGTTACCGAAGCGTTCAAGATCATCCTGTCCGACTCCAACGTCGCTGCAGTACTGGTCAACATCTTCGGCGGCATCGTTCGTTGCGACATGATTGCCGAAGGCATCATCGGTGCAGTGAAAGAAGTCGGCGTTAAAATCCCGGTGGTTGTTCGCCTTGAAGGTAACAACGCTGAACTGGGCGCTAAAGTACTGGCAGAAAGCGGTTTGAACATCATCGCTGCTACCAGCCTGACCGACGCTGCTCAACAAGTTGTCAAAGCTGCGGAGGGCAAATAATGAGCGTCCTGATCAATAAAGACACCAAGGTTATTTGCCAGGGTATTACCGGTTCCCAAGGTAGTTTCCACACCCAGCAAGCCATCGAGTACGGCACCAAGATGGTTGGCGGTGTAACTCCGGGCAAAGGCGGCACCGAGCACCTGGGCCTGCCAGTGTTCAACACCGTGAAAGATGCTGTAGCTGCCACTGGCGCCACCGCCAGCGTGATCTACGTTCCAGCTCCTTTCTGCAAGGACTCCATCCTGGAAGCAGCATTCGGCGGCATCAAGCTGATCGTTTGCATCACCGAAGGCATTCCTACCCTGGACATGCTGGACGCTAAAGTTAAGTGCGACGAGCTGGGTGTTACCCTGATCGGCCCTAACTGCCCAGGCGTGATCACTCCAGGCGAATGCAAGATCGGCATCATGCCAGGTCACATTCACTTGCCAGGTAAAGTCGGTATCGTTTCCCGTTCCGGCACCCTGACCTACGAAGCTGTGAAGCAGACTACTGACGCCGGTTTCGGTCAGTCGACTTGCGTCGGCATCGGCGGTGACCCGATCCCAGGCTCCAACTTCATCGACATCCTGAAGCTGTTCCAGGAAGACCCGAAGACCGAAGCGATCGTGATGATCGGTGAGATCGGCGGTTCGGCTGAAGAAGAAGCGGCTGCCTACATCAAGGCACACGTGACCAAGCCGGTTGTTTCCTACATCGCTGGTGTGACTGCCCCTGCTGGCAAGCGCATGGGCCATGCTGGCGCAATCATCTCTGGCGGCAAGGGCACTGCAGACGAGAAGTTTGCTGCCCTGGAAGACGCAGGCGTTAAAACCGTGCGTTCGCTGGCAGACATCGGCAAGGCTTTGTCCGAGCTGACCGGTTGGGCTGTCAAGTAAGCCTCGCGCTTAGCTGACGCTTCACCCCACAAAGGCCACCTTCGGGTGGCCTTTGTGCATTCTGGGGATTACTCATCGATTGTATGGAATGACGCCGACCAACTGTGGGAGCTGGCTTGCCTGCGATGCAGGCTACTCGGTGTTTCGGACGCACTGAGGTGATGCTATCGCAGGCAAGCCAGCTCCCACATTTGATCGCATTTCAAAATTTAGATATGAAAACGCGACATAAAAATGTCGCTTATCGGACAGTTCGCCCCGCAACAGTGCGTTTGACCCGCAAATTCGTTAGGCTAGCCGCCTCTTTATGCGTGCGCATCCCAAAAGGAAGCCCCGCGCCAGACCCGTCAGTCCCCATCAGGACCGGCAGTATTTCCCTCATCCATAGGGAAGCCCTCTCTAAATTCCGATTCAGTAGTGTGGTATTTCCTCAAATGAAAGTGTTGAAAAGCCAGGACATCCTGGCGTTGGGCTTTATGACTTTTGCCCTGTTCGTGGGCGCCGGCAACATCATCTTCCCGCCTATCGTCGGTTTGCAGTCCGGGCCTCATGTCTGGATGGCGGCGCTGGGCTTCCTGATCACAGCGGTCGGTTTGCCGGTGATCACCGTGGTTGCCCTGGCCAAGGTCGGTGGTGGCATGGATGCGTTGAGCAGCCCGATCGGCAAGATCGCCGGTGGCTTGCTGGCAGCGGCTGCTTACCTCGCAGTCGGCCCGCTGTTCGCCACCCCGCGAACCGCCACCGTGTCCTTTGAAGTGGGCCTGGCGCCGCTGACCGGTGAGAGCCCGCTGGCGCTGTTCCTCTACAGCTCGGTTTACTTCCTGCTGGTGTTTTTCATCTCGCTGTACCCGGGCCGCCTGCTGGATACCGTCGGTCGCTTCCTGGCGCCGTTGAAAATTATCGCCCTGGCCGTATTGGGCATCGCCGCCTTCGCCTTGCCGGCCGGTGATGTGGGTGTCGCTACCCCTGAATACGTGGCCGCACCGTTCTCCCAGGGCTTTATCAATGGTTACCTGACCATGGATACCCTCGGCGCCCTGGTATTCGGCATTGTGATCGTCAACGCGATTCGCTCCCGTGGGGTTGAGTCGCCGAAGCTGATCACCCGTTACGCGATCATTGCCGGGCTGATTGCCGGCCTGGGCCTGGCGTTGGTGTATATCAGCCTGTTCCGCCTCGGTTCGGGCAGCCATGAAGTAGCCGCCGGTGCCGCCAACGGCGCTGCCGTGCTGCACGCTTACGTCCAACACACCTTCGGCTCCTTGGGCAGCGGCTTCCTTGCCGTGCTGATTTCCCTGGCGTGCCTGGTGACTGCGGTAGGCCTGACCTGTGCCTGCGCCGAGTACTTCAGCCGTGTGCTGCCGCTGTCCTACAAGACCCTGGTGGTGATCCTGGCGGTGTTCTCGCTGTTTGTGTCCAACCTGGGCCTGACCAAGCTGATTGCGTTCTCGATCCCGGTACTGACCGCGATCTACCCGCCGTGCATCGTGCTGGTGGCCCTGAGCTTCTGTAAGGACTTCTGGCAGGAGCAAGGCCGGATCGTGGGCCCGGTAATGCTGGTGTCGTTCATCTTCGGCTGCATCGACGCGCTGAAGGGCGCCGGCCTGGCGGACTGGATGCCAGCGCAATTGGCTCACCTGCCGTTGAGCGAGCAGGGCCTGGCGTGGCTGGTGCCTTCGGTGATGACGCTGGTGGTTGCGGTGGTGATTGACCGCTTGCTGGGCAAACGCAGTGAAGCGATGGCTTAAACGTTTAGCCACTAACTTGTGCCGAGGTTTAGTTCGAAGTTTCGAGCTGCCCGGCCGGGTTAAAAACACCGGACAAAGTAAAGCCCGCTATTAAGCGGGCTTTCTTTTGCAACATGACTTTTCAAGTCACAGTGTTCAAGTCGTCAGACTCAAGAACCGGTTGCAGGTGTTGCTTCTTTCGCAGCAGCTTCGTTCGATTCAGCCTGAGCTTTGGCAGCATCGGCGTTTTCTTTCGCAGCGTCGTTCACTTTATCCTGTGCTTTCGCCATGTCTTTTTGAGCTTGCTCAGAGTGCGCTGCGGCGTCTTGGGCTTTGTCTTCGGATTTTTTGTCGCAGGCAGCGAGGCCGAGGGCAGCAGCCAGCATCATGGAAATAGCTAAAGTCTTGCGCATGGGGTGTTTCTCCTTATTGAAGATATCTACTGGCCTTTCGAGCCTATGCCCAACGCTTAGTTCCTTAAATTTCACAGATATATAAGGCTTTTCTCTAGGGAACTTTCAGCAAGGTTGTCTACTCCGCCGGCTCCACACTAATAAGAGTCTTTAACGAATGACCGAAAATCCTCTTTTATCCCGTGCCACACGTTTTGTTTCTGCCTTGCGTCACTGCCAGGTGCTGGGCATCCAGGTGCATGCCGCCAGTGAGGACGGCATGACCCTGGTGCTGCCCTATGGCCCGCATATCGTCGGTGATCCACAGACCGGAGTGATCCACGGCGGCGCGCTCACCTCCTTGATGGACACCGCCTGCGGCATGGCCACGTTATGCGTGCTGCCGGAATTCGAGGTCTGCCCGACCCTGGACCTGCGGGTGGACTACATGCACCCGGCCGAACCCCACAAGCCGGTGTTCGGTTTCGCCCAGTGCTACCGGGTGACCACCGACGTGATCTTCACCCGTGGCTTCGCTTATCAGGATGACCCCCAGCAGCCGATTGCCCATGTGGTGGGCACGTTCATGCGCATGGGCAAGCGCCTCAAGGGCAGCCAGGGCCTGGGGAATACGATCAAGGGAGAACAGGCATGACTCATCAGTTCAAGACCCGACTGCAGCAAGCCCACGAGCGCGGCAACTACGAGGCGCTGCTGAACCTGATTCCCTACGCCAAGCTGATCGGCATCGAATGCACGCGTCTGGGGGATGAATTGCTGTTCCGCATGCCGGCCAACAAGGACAACATTGGTAACCCGATATTACCGGCGATCCACGGTGGGGTGATCGCGGGCTTTATGGAGCTGTCCGCCGCCTTGCATCTGCTGGTATTCACCGGTGCGCCGGGCGTGCCGAAAATCATCGACTTCTCCCTGGATTACCTGCGCGCCGGGCAGTTTCGCGACACCTACGCCAAATGTCAGGTGTGGCGCCAGGGGCGGCGGGTGGCCAATGTGGCGATTACCGCGTGGCAGAGCACCCAGTCCGAACCGATTGCCACCGCCCGTGCGCATTTCAAGATTGAGGAACCGGCCCGCCCTTGAAATCCTGGTCTTAGCCCCCAACTTTGATGACAACCCGCCGCCAACCCTCAAGGGCGCGGCCACTGCCATCCAATTGGAGTTTGATGACCATGAGTGTGGAAACTCAAAAGGAAACCCTGGGCTTCCAGACCGAGGTGAAGCAACTGCTGCACCTCATGATCCATTCGCTGTATTCCAACAAGGAAATTTTCCTTCGCGAATTGATCTCGAACGCCTCTGACGCTGTCGACAAATTACGTTTCGAAGCCCTGTCCAAGCCTGAGTTGCTGGAAGGCGGCGCGGAACTGAAAATCCGTGTGAGCTTCGACAAGGACGCGAAAACCGTCACCCTCGAAGACAACGGTATCGGCATGAGCCGTGACGATGCGATCACCCACCTGGGGACCATCGCCAAATCCGGCACTGCAGATTTCATGAAGAACCTGTCGGGCGACCAGAAGAAAGATTCGCACCTGATCGGCCAGTTCGGCGTGGGCTTCTACTCGGCCTTCATCGTTGCCGACAAGGTTGAAGTATTCAGCCGCCGTGCCGGTCTTGCCGCCAGCGAAGGCGTGCACTGGTCTTCCAAAGGCGAGGGCGAGTTTGAAATCGCCACTGTCGACAAGGCTGACCGTGGTACGCGTATTGTCCTGCACCTGAAGTCCGGTGAAGACGAGTTCGCCGATGGCTGGCGTCTGCGCAATATCATCAAGAAGTACTCCGACCACATCGCGTTGCCGATCGAGTTGCCGAAAGAACAAGCGGCGGCCGAAGGCGAAGAAGCCCCAGCCCAGGAATGGGAAGTGGTCAACCGTGCCAGCGCCCTGTGGACTCGTCCTCGTACCGAAGTCAAAGACGAGGAATACCAGGAGTTCTACAAGCACATCGCCCACGACTACGAAAACCCACTGAGCTGGAGCCACAACAAGGTCGAAGGCAAGCTGGAATACAGCTCGCTGCTCTACGTACCGGCCCGTGCTCCGTTCGACCTGTACCAGCGTGAAGCGCCGAAAGGCCTGAAACTGTATGTGCAGCGCGTGTTCGTGATGGACCAGGCGGAATCGTTCCTGCCGTTGTACCTGCGCTTTATCAAGGGCGTGGTCGACTCCAACGACCTGTCGCTGAACGTGTCGCGGGAAATCCTGCAGAAAGACCCGATCATCGACTCCATGAAGTCGGCGCTGACCAAGCGCGTGCTCGACATGCTGGAAAAGCTGGCGAAGAACGAGCCTGAGCAATACAAGGGCTTCTGGAAAAACTTCGGCCAGGTCATGAAAGAAGGCCCGGCAGAAGATTTCGCCAACAAGGAAAAAATCGCCGGCCTGCTGCGTTTCGCATCGACCCACGGTGACGACGGCGAGCAGAACGTTTCCCTGGCCGAGTACCTGGCTCGCGCCAAGGAAGGCCAGGACAAGATCTACTACCTGACCGGCGAAACCTACGCCCAGGTCAAGAACAGCCCGCACCTGGAAGTCTTCCGCAAGAAAGGCATCGAAGTGCTGCTGCTGACCGACCGGATCGACGAGTGGCTGATGAGCTACCTCAGCGACTTCGACGGCAAGAGCTTTGTTGACGTCGCCCGTGGCGACCTGGACCTGGGCAACCTGGATTCCGAAGAAGACAAGAAAGCGGCTGAAGAAGTGGCCAAGTCCAAAGAAGGCCTGGTTGAGCGAATCAAGACTGCCTTGGGCGATGCCGTCAGCGAAGTGCGGGTTTCCCACCGTCTGACCGACTCCCCGGCGATTTTGGCCATCGGCGAGCAGGACCTGGGCATGCAGATGCGTCAGATCCTGGAAGCCAGCGGTCAGAAGGTTCCGGATTCCAAGCCGATCTTCGAGTTCAACCCGGCTCACCCGCTGATCGAGAAACTCGACGGCGAGCAGAGCGAAGAGCGCTTTGGCGACCTGTCGCACATCCTCTTCGACCAGGCCGCCCTGGCGGCTGGCGACAGCCTGAAAGACCCGGCCGCTTATGTGCGCCGACTGAACAAGCTGTTGGTTGAACTGTCGGTTTAACACCGTTGTAGAAAAACCCGCTTCGGCGGGTTTTTTCGTTTGTAGGAGCAAGCTTGCTCGCGAAAGACCTGAGAGCGCCGCGTGCGTTCAGGCAGCCCACGTCATCGTTATCGATCTTCGCGAGCAAGCTCGCTCCTACAACAGCATTTTCGTTTGTGCGTGATTCTTAAACTGGAGTAAATGATGAGCCAAATCACCGTGCGTTCCGTGGTCTATCAGATTGATGGCCAGTCTTATGAAAGCCGCCTGGCATTTGATGCCAGTCATAAGGGCCCGCTGCCAGGGTTGTTGATGGCGCCGAACTGGATGGGTGTGAGTGCCGGCGCTGAAGAGATCGCCAAGAGCGTCGCCAGCAAGGGCTACGTGGTACTGCTTGCCGACCTGTACGGGCAAACTGTTCGCCCGTCCAACGGTGATGAAGCCGGGGCGGCGATGATGCCGTTGAAGAATGACCGGGTGCTGCTGAACAAGCGCATGCAAGTCGCGCTTGATCACCTGAAAACCCAGACCGAAGCGGCGGTGGATACCTCGAAGCTGGCAACCTTCGGTTTCTGCTTCGGCGGCTGCTGCTCCCTGGAACTGGCGCGTACCGGTGCGCCGTTGAAAGCCGCCGTTTCGTTCCACGGCAGCCTCGACACACCGAACCCGGCCGATGCGAAAAACATCAAGGGTTCAGTGCTGGTGCTGCACGGCGCTTCCGACCCGCTGGTGCCGAAAGAGCAACTGCCGGCGTTTGAAGACGAAATGAACGCCGCCGGTGTGGATTGGCAATTGCTGAGCTACGGCGGTGCGGTGCACTCGTTTACCGACCCCCACGCGAATGTGCCGGGCAAGATGATGTACGACGCGAAGACCGCTGCACGGGCCTTCCAGTCGATGCATAACTTGCTGGATGAAGTGTTCAAGGGCTGATAGCTCGGTTACTTGAGCGGGCCTCATCGCCGGCAAGCCAGCTCCTACAGTTGGAACGCATTCCAACTGTAGGAGCTGGCTTGCCGGCGATTGCTATCTAATCAGCGATAATCTCTCAAGCCTTACTGTGGCAACTCAATCCGCTCACTTTCCCCCGGCACCACCGGCCAATCCCCGGCCGCCCAGCGCTGGCGAGCCTGCTCGATCAACGCCGGGTCACTCGCCACAAAATTCCAGTTGATCCGCCGTGGCCCATCCAGCGCCGCGCCGCCGAACACCACCAGATGGCAATCCGTCTCGGCAAACAGCGCGAGGCTTTCACCTGCCGGCAACACCACCAGGCTGTGCACCTCCAGCGCCTCACCCTCCAGGTGCGCTTCACCCTCCAACACATACACCGCCCGTTCCGCGTGCTCATCCGGGACCAGCAGCGTTGTAGCCGTCTGCATCCGCACCTCGGCATACAGCGTGGGCGACAACACTGGCACCGGCGATTCCAGGCAAAAGCCACTGCCGGCAATCAGGCGGATCTGCACGCCGAGGTTGTCACTCACCGGCAAGCTGGCGGCGGGGTGATGGCTGTAATGCCCTGGCCCTTGTTCATGATCCTTGGGCGAGGCCAGCCACACTTGCAGCCCGTGCAGGCTGAAACCACTCGCCTTGAGGGCTTCGGGGCTGCGTTCAACATGGGCAATGGCGCTGCCGGCGGTCATCCAGCTGACATCCCCGGCCTTCACCACCTGGTCGGAACCGAGGCTGTCCTTGTGCAGGAGTTCGCCTTCAAACAGGTAGGTCAGGGTCGAGAGGCCGATATGCGGGTGCTGGCGGATGTTCATGCCGGTGCCCGGGGCGTAGCGGGTTTGCAGCATATGGTCGAAAAACACGAAAGGCCCGACGCTGCGGCACTGCCGGGAGGGCAGCGGGCGCAGGATGGGTTGCCCTTCAACGTCTTCGGCGCGCGGGCGGATCACGGTCACTGTGGTCATGGTGCGTCCCAGTCTGAGCGGGTTGGATGCCCCTGAGCATAACCCGCTCGACGGGAGGTTGCCGCTACTGGCTGAAGGCGCCTTCCGAGAGCCGGGTCTCGATGGTGACTTCGGCCGTGGTCATCAGCTTGTGCACCGGGCAACGATCCGCCACGCGGTGCAGTTCATCGCGCTGCTCGTCGGTGAGTACGCCCTTGAGGGTCAGTTTGACGTTGAGCTTGTATTTGCCCTTTTGCTCTTCGGTGCTGTCATGGGTGACTTCCACGGTGACGCCGGTGAGCGGAATGTCTTTTTTCTGCGCATAGAGCTTGACGGTCAGGGCCTTGCACGACGCCAGCGCGGCATCGAAGTAATCGTGGGGAGAGGGCGCCGAGTCGTCGCCGCCCAGGCTCTTGGGCAGGTCGGTAAACAGCTCGTGGTTATTGATATTGACGCTGTGGCGGAAGTTTTCGGCGTTCAGCGTATTCACGGTAACAGGCATGGCAAACCTCACAGGGTGGCAGGAAGAAGGTCATGCAGTTATAGAGCATGCTGGCACCTTGGTGTTCCCTGTTGTTTACCGCTGAACCCGCAGGCGCGGCTTGAGGTCTACCTTCATTAGCCCTTGTTTGAGATTCCCCTGTGCGCCGGACCCGCCTGAGTATTGCCCTGTTGCTGGCCGCCGCGAGCCTTGCGGTACAGGCCCGCGACTATGCCTACAGCGATGCGCACCTGCATTATGTCGACTTTTTCCAGGAGTCGGCGGGCATGGGCAAGTTGCTTAAGGCCATGGCCGACAATCGCATCGAGCATGTGATGATTTCCGGGATTCCCGTGGCCAAGAAGTGGCACGAAGACGAACCCAAGCGCCCGCGCTATTACGCCGGGGATGACGCCGACGCCTATTGGTACAGCGCCACCGACGTGTTCGTCGCCGATGCGGTCAATAAACTGAGCCCGGAGCAACGCCAGCGCTTTCATCCGTTCCTCAGCGGGTTCAATCCCAACGATAAAAACGCCGCGTCCCACATCCAGCGCATGCTCGACCTCAATCCGGGGCTGTGGCAAGGCATCGGCGAAGTTTTCACCCGTCACGACGACCTGACCGCGCTCACCTCCGGCGACACCCCAAGGGCCAACAACGAGGCGATGACTCGCATCTATCACCTGGCGGCGGAGAACGATTTGCCGGTGATGGTGCATTCCAACATCACCTCCAAGCGTGAGAAAAATCCTTTGTACCTGGCGGAAATGGAGGAGCCACTGCGCAATCACCCGCACACTCGGTTTATCTGGGCCCACGCGGGCAGCAGCATGGAAATCCACCGCCACCAGACGCAGATGGATTTCTTGCTGCCGACTTTGGCACGCCTGCTGGAGGCTTACCCCAACCTTTACGTCGACCTGTCCTGGAGTGTGCTCACGCCTTACTTGCTGGATGAGGCGGGAAAGCCACGTCCTGAGTGGGTAAAGCTGGTGGAGCGCTTCCCGGACCGCTTCATGCTCGGTTCAGACGTGGTAGGGCGCTTCAACAAGCTCGGTAAGGAAATGCGCAGCTTCGACCCGTTCCTCGATGCGTTGCCTGACGACGTCGCCAGAAAGGTCGCACGGGATAACTTCCTGGCGGTCCTGCCCAAGCCTCGGTGATGGCCTTCGAGTTCACCGAACGCTGAATCGCTACAGCCGGGACGGGGCGATCATAAGGCGTTTTGATATCGCGTTTTCGTCTTACGCAAACCCCGTTTCTCGCCGATACCTTTCAAGAGCCCGCTGCAGGTGGATGCAGCGCTTTTGGAAGGATTCCTCGCATGAATATCAGAAGTCTGAATATTGCCCCTCGCGCCGGCCTGGGGTTTGGTTTGCTGGCGCTGATGGTGTTTGCCCTGGGCGGGTTTGCGCTGTTGCAGATGGGCAATATGCGCCAGCAGTCGGATCAGGTGGAAAACAACTGGCTGCCCAGCGTGATGGCGGTCGGCGAGATGAACCAGGACCTGCTGCGGGTGCGGGCCCTCACGTTGCGCCTGCTGCTCAACCGTGACCCGCAGGCGATCACTCAGAATGAACAGAAAATCACCGAGCTGAAAAATGGCCTGCACAAGGCTCAGTCCCTATACGAAGGGTTGATCGTGCTGCCTGAAGAGCGGGTGCTGTTCGATCGTTTTAAAACCGAAGAAGAGCGCTACCTGCAACGTCAGGAGCAGGTGCTGGCGTTTTCCCGGGCCAATCAGCTGGAAGACGCGATCAAGGTAGTCAACGGCGAGATGAACCAGTTGGCCGACGCGTTGGCTGGCACCCTGCGTGAGCTGGTGACGCTGAACAAGGTCAGTGCCAATCAGGCGGCGAGCCAGGCCCAAAGCGTGTTCGCCCAATCGCGCAGTTGGGTAGTTGGCATGATTGCCGTGACGGCGCTGATCACCATTGGCCTGGCGTTGCTGCTGACCCGCAGTATTGTGCTGCCGTTATCCCAGTCGCTGAAAGTCGCCCAGGGTGTTGCCAGCGGCGACCTGACGGGTGTGATCACCGTCAGCGGCAAGGATGAGCCGGCGCGTTTGCAGCAGGCGCTGAAAAGTATGCAGGAGAGTCTGCGGGAAACCATTCGGCGTATTTCCGATTCGTCGAGCCAATTGGCGTCCGCTTCCGAAGAGCTTAGTTGCGTGACGGAAGACGCGACCCGTGGGCTGCATCAGCAGAGTCAGGAAATTGAGCAGGCGGCCACTGCGGTCAATCAGATGACGGCGGCGGTGGAGGAGGTGGCGAGCAATGCGGTGGCCACTTCCCAGGCGTCGCGGGAGTCTGATCGTATCGCTCAGCATGGGCGAGAGCAGGTGCATCAGACGGTGTTGTCGATTGAGTCGCTGGCGGATGATGTGACGGCCAATGCGACTCAGGTGGAGGACCTGGCGCAGAAGGTGTATGGCATCAGCAAGGTGCTGGATGTGATTCGCTCGATTGCCGAGCAGACCAATTTGCTGGCATTGAATGCTGCCATTGAAGCGGCGCGGGCCGGGGATGCGGGGCGTGGGTTTGCGGTGGTGGCGGATGAGGTGCGGGCGTTGGCGCATCGTACGCAGCAGTCGACCCAGGAAATCGAGCAGATGATCAGTGGGATTCAGCAGGGGACTGATCAGGCTGTGAGTTCCATGCAGCAGAGCAACACCCGGGCGCGGTCGACGCTGGATATTGCCAAGTCGGCGGGTACGGCGCTGGAGGATATTGCTTCGGCGTTTACCCTGATTAATGAGCGCAACCTGGTGATCGCCAGTGCTTCGGAAGAGCAGGCGGCGGTGGCGCGGGAGGTGGATCGTAATTTGATGAATATTCGGGATTTGGCGCAGCAGACGTCGGCGGGGGCGAATCAGACCAGTGCGGCGAGTCAGGAGTTGTCGCGGTTGGCGGTGGATCTGAACACTATGGTGGCTAGGTTTTCGGTTTAGGTTTTTGGAGGGGGCATATCCGTTATTTAGGTAACGGCGGCTTATGGTTTCGCTCTTACAGCGAGTCACTTTGCAAAAGCGGCAAAGTAACCAAAACGCTCTGCCCCGCCTGTCGGCACCTCGCCTAGGCTCGGTGTTCCCTCACTCCGGCATTGCTCCGCGGGCCGCCGCGACGGGGCGTCCCTGCCCCGTCGCGGCTAAACCGGCGTCCTGCCGGTTTACCCGCTCCTCAATCCCTGCGTTCGGCCTCGGGCTGAATGGGGCAGTCAGATCAAGAGCAAGATCAACAGCACGGCGGCCTGAAAGCCGACCTGAGTGTTAAAAGCAAGATCCAGAGCGAAAGCAGAGCTGCTTTTCTGTAGGAGCTGGCTTGCCTGCGATGCAGACAACTCGGTACATCAGATACACCGAGGCGATGCCATCGCCGGCAAGCCAGCTCCTACAGTGGACCGTGCTCGCTTTAGATTTTGATGTTGCCTTTGCTTCACCACACTCAAGCCGGCCTGTAGGCCGCTGTGCTGTTGATCTGCTTTTGATCTTGATCTTAGCCGCGACGGGGCAGGGACGCCCCGTCGCGGCGGCCCGCTTCGTGCTACCGGAGAGAGGGCACACCGAGCCTAGGCGAGGTGCCGAGTGGTGGGGCAAGAGCGTTTTGCTTACTTTTGCGCTGTTCAAAAGTGAGCCGCTGTAAGAGCGGAACCCATAGCGGCCCTGACCGCAGAAACGGATATGCCCCCAAACCACCTGCACTCCCGGTGCTTTCCAGGGCGCAAAAAAAAACGCCCCGAACCAGTCGGGGCGTTTTCAGGTGATCAACCTGCGGCGGGGATTACTTACCCTGCCAGCGTTTCAGCACCAGGGTGGCATTGGTGCCACCAAAGCCGAAGCTGTTGCTCATCACAGTGTTGATGGTCGCATCTTCACGGGTCTTGGTCAGGATCGGCATGTCAGCCACGTCCGGGTCCAGTTCCTCGATGTTGGCAGAACCTGCCATGAAGTTGCCTTCCATCATCAGCAGGCAGTAGATCGCTTCGTGAACGCCGGCGGCGCCCAGGGAGTGACCCGACAGGCTCTTGGTAGAGCTGATCGCCGGTGCCTTGTCGCCAAATACCGCACGCACACCTTCCATTTCCTTCGAGTCGCCAACCGGCGTCGAAGTACCGTGGGTGTTCAGGTAGTCGATCGGGGTATCAACGGTGGACATTGCCATCTGCATGCAGCGGATGGCGCCTTCACCGCTTGGCGCAACCATGTCGTAGCCGTCGGAAGTCGCGCCGTAGCCGACGATTTCCGCGTAGATCTTCGCACCACGGGCCAGGGCGTGTTCCAGCTCCTCGACCACCACCATGCCGCCACCGCCGGCAATGACGAAACCGTCACGCTTGGCGTCGTAGGCGCGGGAAGCTTTTTCCGGGGTTTCGTTGTACTGGGTCGACAGGGCGCCCATGGCGTCGAACAGGAACGACTGGCTCCAATGTTCTTCTTCACCGCCACCGGCAAACACGATGTCCTGCTTGCCCAGCTGGATCTGCTCTACCGCAGTACCGATGCAGTGAGCACTGGTGGCGCAAGCGGAGGAGATCGAGTAGTTCACGCCCTTGATCTTGAACGGCGTGGCCAGGCAGGCGGAAACGGTGCTGCCCATGGTCCGCGTGACGCGGTACGGGCCAACACGCTTGACGCCTTTCTCGCGCAGGATGTCCAGCGCTTCCATCTGGTTCAAGGTCGACGCGCCACCGGAACCGGCGATCAGGCCGGTGCGCACGTTGGACACCTGGTCTTCGCTCAGGCCGGAATCGGTGATTGCGTCCTTCATGGCCAGGTAGGCGTAAGCAGCTGCGTGGCCGACGAAGCGATAGATCTTGCGATCGATCAGCTCTTCGAGGGGCAGGTCGATGGAGCCGGAAACCTGGCTACGCAGACCCATTTCGGCATATTCCGGGTTGAAGCGGATGCCAGGGCGACTTGCACGCAGGTTAGCGGAGACGGTCTCTTTGTCATTGCCCAGGCACGAAACGATGCCCAGACCAGTGATAACGACGCGGCGCATGCGGATAACCCTTAAAAGTTGTCAGTGGAAGTGAATACGCCGACCCGAAGGCCTTCGGCAGTATAAATCTCGCGACCGTCGACAGTCACCGAACCATCGGCAATGGCCAGGTTCAGCTTGCCCTTGAGGACGCGCTTGATTTGAATGTTGTAGGTGACTTTCTTGGCGGTCGGCAGGACCTGGCCAAAGAACTTCACTTCGCCCGAACCCAGGGCGCGACCGCGGCCCGGCAGGCCTTGCCAGCCCAGGTAGAAGCCAACCAGCTGCCACATGGCGTCGAGGCCCAGGCAGCCCGGCATCACCGGATCGCCTTCGAAATGGCAGGCGAAAAACCACAGGTCAGGGGTGATATCCAGCTCGGCGACCAATTCACCTTTGCCGTACTTGCCACCCTCTTCGCTGATATGGGTGATGCGATCCACCATCAGCATGTTCGGGGCGGGCAGTTGCGCGTTACCTGGGCCGAACAGCTCACCGCGACTGCAGCGCAGCAGGTCTTCCCGAGTAAAGGCGTTTTGTTTGGTCATGCGAGCTCCTCAATAATCCCATGCGGCAGGGCAGGGCAAATCTTCCCGGCCGACTGAAGCGTTCATGCCTCATGTCGGCAGCCTACACATAGACTATTGCGTTGTAGTGAAAGTCACAGCGTCAAGGTCATGAATGTACACTTGTGCACTGAAATTATAAACCGGGCCGGTTTACGGGCCCGTTCGGGTGCCTAAGACTGCCGCACTTTCGTCTTTCACGCCAGTCGCAGTTGGCTGATGGCGGCCTGCTATTGCACCCATCGTTGTAGGATTTGTTGCAAATCCGTGCGTTTGAACGGCTTTGCCAGGTAATCGTTCATTCCTGCAGCCAGGCAGGCTTCGCGGTCGCCCTGCAAGGCATTGGCGGTGAGGGCAATGATCGGCAGGTCGGCGCACCCGGGCAACTGGCGAATCTGCCGGGTGGCCTCGTAGCCATCGATGCCCGGCAGTCGGCAGTCCATCAGGATCGCGGTAAAGATCAGGCTCTCGGCACTGCGAATCGCTTCGGCACCGTCGGTGGCGATGCTCACCTCGAACCCCAGGCTGCGCAGCATGGCTTCCACCACGGTGCGATTGACCGGGTTGTCTTCCACCAGCAACACGTTGCGCCCTTCGCCCGTGCTGGCACTGCCTTCAGCGTTTGGCGCGAGCACCGGCAGGCTCTGCTGGTAGATCGCCAGCGGGATTTCCAGGGTGAATACCGAGCCCTGGCCTTCTTCGCTCTGGGCGCGGAGGGTGCCGCCCATGCGTTCGGCCAGGGTACGGGCAATCGGCAAGCCGAGCCCGGTGCCGCCGTAACGTCTTGAAATGGAACTGTCGGCTTGCTGGAACGCATCGAACATCAATTCCAGGCGCTCGGCCGAAATGCCTATCCCGCTGTCGCGCACGGTGCAGGTGAACCACAGCAATTCATGGTCCAGGGTCTGCCAGTGGGGTTCGACGGTGACGGTGCCGTGCTCGGTAAACTTCAGTGCATTGCCGATCAGGTTCACCAGAATCTGCCGGATGCGGGTCGGGTCGCCTTGTACCTGCAGTGAGCCCAGGCCCTGCGGGATCGGCACCTCCAACGCCAGGCCGCGTTGCTGGGCGGAATGCTGGAAGGCCTGGGCGCAACTGCTGATCAGCTCCACCAGGTCGAACGGAATGTGCTCAAGCTCCAGGGCCGCGCGCTCAATGCGCGAGAAGTCGAGGATGTCGTTGATCACCTTGAGCAGGTGTTCGGTGGACTCCGAAGCCAGTGCCGCGTACTCGGTCTGCTCCTCGGTCATGTCGGTGGTTTCCAGCAGTTGCAGCATGCCCAGCACTCCGTTCATCGGCGTGCGCAGTTCGTGGCTCATCATCGCCAGGAAGTCCGACTTGGCATTGTTCGCCCGTTCGGCTTCTTCGCGGGTCTGGATCAACTGGGCCATGGCCTGGTGCTGTTCGCGACTGGCCTGGTTCAAACCGTCGGCCAGGTTATTGATGTGGCGCGACAGGTCGCCCAACTCCGAGTCATCGACGATGGGCAGTGGCGTCTGGTAGTCACCCTGCTGGATAGCCTTGACCGCATTGCCCATGGCACTGATCGGCTGCGACAGGCTGGCCGCCAGGCGCCGCGCCAGCAGGAAGGTAAACAGCAGGGCGAACAGCGCGAGAATCCCGGCCTTGAACAGGATTTCCTGCTGGCGCTGGCTGAACGCATCGTTGGACATGCCGACAATCACCCGCCCCAGGTAATCCGCGCGGGGCGCCTTGGGCTCTGCGATGCTGTCCTGGAAGAAGTCATTGCCCAGCTGGATGTGTTGCAGACGAATCGGCGCCTGGAACACTTTCACCGACAGCGAACGATCGTGCTTCTCCGACGGCTGTTCGACATACACCAGAATGTTTTCGGAACTGTCCTGAATCTCCAGGAAGCGCACATGGGGCGTGGCCAGGGTCGCCCGCAACAGGCTTTCGAGCACGTCGTTGTTGCCGGAAATCACCCCGTATTCGGTGGCCGGCGCCAGTTGGTTGGCGATCAATTGGCCGGTGTGGTCCAGCTCCTGGCGCAAGTCCTGGATCCGTACGAAGGTAAAAAAGCTGATCAACAGCAGCGTCAGCAGGAGTGCCGGGCCCAGGGTAATGAGCTGGGTTCGGGTGTTGATGTCCCAACGGCGACGAAAGGTCATGGGCGTTTTTCTCCTTCGGCCAGGCGGGCGGCGACGTTGGTTTCGTCCACCTGTTCGATTCCCAGTGAGCGCGCAACCTGTGGGTTGCCCACGACTTTGAAGCGTTCCGGGTACAGCGAGCGCGGCCAACTGGACGGTGCATGGTCCAGCAGCCGGTCGAGTACGTTCAGCCAGTCGGTCTGATCGCTGTAGGTGCTGGCCAGGCTGCCGGCCTTGACGAACCCGGCGTTGGGCCCGACCAGCGGCAATTGCCTCGCGTAGCTGCTGAGCAGCAGGTTTTTTGCGGTTTTCGGGTTGTACAACTGGGGATCGTCCAGACCCAGCAGAACGTCGCTGCTCTTGAACAGGCTTTGCAGCGGGCGACTGTCATTAATGTTGTCCCAAAGCTGGGGCACGATCTCAAGGCCCATGGGCGCTGCGTACTGGCGCAGCTCCCTGAGCAGGAATTCGCTGTCGATGCCATAGAGCACGCCGATGCGCCGGGCCTGGGGCAGGATGCCGATGATCAGGCGCAGTTGGCGGTCCAGTGGCGGGTCGCTCCATAACAGGCTGATCTTCGCCGGCAAGCTGTCCCCCAGGCGCTGGCGGGCTTGCAGGCGGCTGATGCGCAGCACCAGTGTCGGCGGGCCCTGGGTGTCTTGCAGGCGCCAGTCGAGGCTGGGCAGGTCCAGCAGGATCAGGCGGGTGCTGGTGGGCAAGTGTGCGGGGGCGGGGAGGTCCTTGAGCGGGGTGAACTTCACGCTGTCTTCGGGGCGCTGTTGGGCCAGGGCCTGCACGAAGGTTTGTACGCCCGGGCCATCTTCTTCGGCGGTCAGCAGGATGTCCGCCGCCGATGCCGGGGCGGCAAACCATAAAATCCCAAGCAACACACAGCGCCGCCAGAGTCGGGCGGTAAAGGAGAGGGTCATCCGTGACGGGGCGCGGTTCATGCTAGAACTCTAACTCCGCACTGAAGTAGAGCACGTGGCGCTGGTCATAGTTGTTGTCGGGCCAGGTGGTGGGCTGATTGTCGAGCCGTTGTTGCAACATGCCGGCCAGCTCCACGTTGGCTTTGCCCAGGGCAATGCGCTTGGCCACCCGCAGGTCGACCCGTTCGAAGCGATACTGGTTGAGCGCGTCGTCGCCATAGTAGAACACCGCGCTGGACCAGCCATGGCCCCATTCCCGCATCCAGCCGGCCGAGCCGCTGTTGCGGGCGGTTTGCTGTTTGTCCAGCGGGTTGGTGGCGCTGGCATCCACATAAGCATAGGTGACACGCAGCCGGTCGGCGGTGCTCATGTGCCAGTCGAGCTGGGTTTCGGTGCCGGTAAAGCGCGAGCTGTTCGAGTTACTGGCGATGTACTGGTTGTTGCGCAGCGGCTCGCTGACCATGTCGCTGATTTCGTCGTAGAACAGCTTCACGTCCACGTTCAGCCCGATGTCGGCAAAAAAGCCGTTGTAGCCCAGTTCCCGGGAGCGCATCAGCTCTTTGTCGAGGTTGCCCGGGCCGCGGGTCACCACGAAGTATTGCCCGGAGTTCTGGCCGTAGGCCGGCGAGCTGAGGTTGGTGACGCGGTAGCTCCAGTTGACGTTGTTCTCGAACATGTCCGGGGAGCGGATGGCTTCGGAGTACACCGCGCGCAGGCCGTGGCGCGGGTTGATCAGGTAGTTGACGGCCACCCGGGGCGTCAGCGAGTTGCCGCTCAGGTGGGTGTCTTCGTACATCGCGCCGCCCTGCAGCAGCCAGTGTTCGCTGGCGCGCCACTCCAGGTGGCCGAACAGGCGCCAGGTGGTGTCGTCAATAGTGCCGTTGAAGTAGGTGTCGGAGTCGGCGCGGTCGTAGCGGTAATTCATGCCGCTGACCAGGCGCAGGCTGTCGGACAGGCTGAGGGTGTCTTGCAGCTCCAGGTCGTAGCGGCTTTCCTTGGTGCTTTGGTCGATGTTGCCGCAGACGCTCTGGTTCGCGCCATTACGCCATTGATCCAGTACCTGATTGGCCAAGGCCTGTTCGGCGGCACTGCCGGGTGGCGCCGAACCGTTGCTGAACGCATCCATGTGCCGCGCCAGCCGCTCGGCATAGTTGGGGTTGAGCTGCCACAACTGGGTCAACTCCGGGCTGAACGAGACCTTGGCGTCGCAGGCGCGCCAGATCTGCCGGCGATCCCACTGCTGGGCCGAACCCTGGATATACAGGCTGTGATCGGGGTTGAAATCGAAGTTCCAGCGCAGGGAACCGGCGTAGTCCTTGGCGCTGACGTCGGAATTGGTACCGCCTTCGGTAATCCCGTCGAATACCGGTTGGTAGGTATACGGGCGTTGGTTGGTGCCTTCCTTGGCATCCAGTTGCCAGTCGATGCTTTGTTGCGCGTTCAGGGTCTGGCTCACGGCCAGGCTGAAGCGGCTCAGGCGACGGCTGTCGCGGCGGTCGGCGCCCACGCGGTCGCTGTCAAAGCCATCGTCCTGTTGGCCGGACAGCGAGAGGCGCAGGTCGCCGGTTTCCCAGCCCATGCCTTGGCTGGCGTACCAGTCGTTGATCCCGCGGCCGCCCTGGGTGAGTTTCATGCGGGTGCCGTGGCTGTTGGCCGGCGAGCGGGTGAGGATGTTGACGACGGCCATCAGCGCGTTGGCGCCATAGCTGACGGTGTTGGGGCCGCGGAAGACTTCGATGCGGTCGATGTCTTCGAGGGCCACCGGGATATCGCTCCAGTCCACCGTCGCCAGGCCCGCGCGGTACACCGAGCGACCGTCGATCAGCACCTGCATGCGCCGGGCGTCGCCCGCCTGGGTGCCGTGGTAATTCACGGCGGCCTGGTTGCCGGTGGTGTAGCCGACCATCATCCCGGGTACCAGCCGCAGCAGTTCGGGAATGTCCCGCGCGCCGCTGGCCTTGATCAGCTCGCTGTCGATCACCGTCATGCTGCCGGGCACGGCGGCGGCCGATTGCTTGAGCCGGGTGGCGGTCAACACCTGCGGCAGCGGTTGGCTGTCGAGGAACAGATCGTCGGCCAGCAACGGAGTACTGCACCACGGCATGCACAACAACGTCAGCAAAAGGGATGAGCGAGGAGGAGGGCCCAAAGACACGGCACGGCCTTGATAATTACGGATAGCCGCCCATGTTAACTGAGGTGGGGCCGTTTGCCAGTCGTCGCCCCTGTAATTACTTCGCACAAATGTCGCATTTTCCGACGAGCGTTTGAATTGACGCAGGGGCTGGCCGCAGGCGGGTCGCTCCGTATAATGCGGCCATCGCCACTGCTATGGATTAACGGATTGCATATGACTGAACAGCGCCCTATTGCGGTCCTGGGAGGCGGAAGTTTTGGTACCGCCGTGGCTAACCTGCTGGCTGAAAATGGTCATCAGGTGCGTCAATGGATGCGTGACCCCGAGCAAGCCGAGGCCATTCGGGTCAACCGGGAAAACCCCCGTTACCTTAAAGGCATCAAGATTCTGCCGGCCGTGGAGCCGGTGACTGATTTGCTGGCGACGCTGAACGAGTGCGACCTGTGCTTCGTCGCGCTGCCGTCCAGTGCCTTGCGTTCGGTGCTGGCGCCCCATGCCGAGCGGCTGGCGGGCAAGCTGCTGGTGAGCCTGACCAAGGGCATCGAGGCGCACACCTTCAAGTTGATGAGCGAAATCCTTGAAGAAATCGCCCCCGAGGCGCGTATTGGCGTGTTGTCGGGCCCGAACCTGGCGCGGGAAGTGGCTGAGCACGCACTGACCGCCACCGTGATCGCCAGTGAAGACGAAGAACTTTGCGAGCGGGTGCAGGAAGTGCTGCACGGTCGCACCTTCCGCGTGTACGCCAGTGCCGACCGCTTTGGCGTCGAACTGGGCGGGGCGTTGAAAAACGTCTACGCGATCATCGCCGGCATGGCCGTGGCGCTGGGCATGGGCGAAAACACCAAGAGCATGCTGATCACCCGTGCCTTGGCCGAGATGACCCGGTTTGCGGTCAACCAGGGCGCCAACCCGATGACCTTCCTTGGCCTGGCGGGCGTGGGCGACCTGATCGTTACCTGCTCGTCACCGAAAAGCCGCAACTATCAGGTAGGTTTCGCCCTCGGCCAGGGCCTGAGCCTGGAAGACGCCGTCACCCGTTTGGGCGAGGTGGCTGAAGGCGTCAACACCTTGAAGGTGCTGAAGGCCAAGTCCCAGGAAGTCGGGGTGTACATGCCGTTGGTGGCCGGTTTGCATGCGATCCTGTTTGAGGGGCGTACCCTGAATCAGGTTATCGAGTTGCTGATGCGGGCTGAGCCGAAAACCGATGTCGACTTTATTTCCACCAGTGGTTTCAACTGAGGAACGCGCGATGAACGATCCGAAAGCAGCACCCAAGTACGAATCCATCGGCCTGCGTGTCCTGTGGATGCTGGTGTTTGCCCTGGTGTGGCAAGTGGCGCAGTTTCTGCTGGGGGCGCTGGTGGTGGTGCAACTGGTTTACCGGCTGGTGTACGGTGCGCCGAACCTTGGGCTGATGAATTTTGGTGACAGCTTGAGTCAGTTTTTGGCGCAGATTGGGCGGTTTGGCAGTTTTCACAGTGACCAGAAGCCTTGGCCGTTTGCTGATTGGCCGACGCCCCGTGTACCGGAAGGCGAGGCCGCCCACAGCGTGCCGCCGGCGCCGCATCCGGCGCGTGATGAGGAACCGAAGCTATGAAAGTGTGGGTATTGCGTCACGGTGAAGCCGAGGGGCATGCGCGCACGGATGCGGAGCGTAATCTCACGGCCCATGGGCGCGAAGAGGTTTTGCGCAGTGCGGCGCATCTGATTGGGCAGCCTGTGCGGGCGATTATTGCCAGCCCTTATGTGCGGGCGCAGCAGACCGCGCAGTTGGTGCGGGAGGCGTTGGGGTTTGAGCCCGAGGTTCGGACGGTGCTCTGGTTGACGCCGGAGAGTAATCCGCTGGAGGTGCTCAAGCATCTCGACAATGACGATGATGTGTTGCTGGTTAGCCATCAGCCGTTTGTGGGCGGGCTGATCAGTTATTTGCAGCATGGGCATTTGCGGCAGCCGCAGCCTATGAGTACGGCGAGTTTGGCGGAGCTGGAGGGGGATTTTCCTTTGGCTGGGTTGATGAGTCTTTTGGGGGTTCGGAATCCTTAGGTGGGGATTGGGTTTGGTATTGAGTACATATCCATTCCTGCGGTAACGGCCACTTAGGGATCCGCTCTTACAGCGGGTCACTTTTGGCAAACGCCCGGAATGCCGGCCCAGCCAAAAGTAACCAAAAGGTCTTTGCCCCACCAGTCGGTGCCTCGCTAAGGCTCGGCATGCCGGAACGAAGGCCATCGTGGTTAACGGGGCCCGCAGATCAAGAGCACGGCGGCCTGAAAGCCGACCTGAGTGTTAGAAGCAAAGGCAAAAGCCGCTTTTCTGTAGGAGCCGGCTTGCCGGCGAAGAACCTGAGAGCGCCGCGTTCATTCAGGATGCCAGCTTCATCGTTAACGACCATCGCCGGCAAGCCAGCTCCTACAGGGGATCGTGCCCGCTGTAGCTTTTGATCTTGATCTTAGGCGCCCCGTTAAACCACGCTGCCTGCGTTCGGGCACACCGAGCCTAGGCGAGGTGCCGAGTGGTGGGGCAAGAGCGTTTTGCTTACTTTTGACTGGGCCGGCATTCCGGCTGTTCAAAAGTGAGCCGCTGTAAGAGCGGAACCCATAGCCGCCCTGGCCGCAGCAACGGATATACCCCCAAAACTTCAGAGCTTGCACCCCCCGCGCTCCCATGAAATAGTCCACCCAAGCAAGTGCTTGGTTGGCTACCATCGGAACACAAAGGAGCGCGTCCATGTCTGTCGCTATTCGTTTGCCGCTGCAAGTCTTCTTCGATCGCGAAACCCGCCACCCACGGCAACGATTCCTGGTTCAGCCCATCAAAGGCGGCGAAGTCCAGACCCTCACCTGGGCCGAAGCCGGCCATCAGGCCCGCTGCGCCGCCCACTGGCTACGAGCCCGCGACCTGCCCCAGGGCTCCCACATCGCCCTGATCTCGAAAAACTGCGCCCACTGGATCATCGCCGACCTCGCCATCTGGATGGCCGGCCACGTCTCGGTCCCGCTCTACCCCAACCTGACCGCCGACTCCGTCGCCCATGTGCTGGAGCACTCCGAAGCCGCCCTGGCGTTTATCGGCAAACTGGACGACTGGCCCTCCATGTCTGCCGGGGTAAAGGCGGACCTGCCGACCATCAGCCTGCCGCTATGCCCCGAAGGCGAATTCGATTTCACCTGGGCCGACCTGCAAACCTGCTCACCGATCCAGGACAACCCCGCGCCTGCAGCCTCCGACCTAGCCACCATCATCTACACCTCCGGCACCACCGGCCTGCCCAAGGGCGTGATGCACAGCTTCGGCGCCCTGGCCTTTGCCGCCATCCGTGGTACTGAATTGTTCGGCCTGGGGGAGGGCGATCGCCTGCTGTCCTACCTGCCGCTGTGCCACGTGGCCGAACGCATGTTTGTGGAAATGGCCTCGATCTACACCGGGCAAACCGTATTTTTCGCCGAGAGCCTCGACACCTTTCTTACAGACCTCAAGCGGGCACGGCCTACGGCGCTGTTCGGCGTTCCGCGTATCTGGACCAAATTCCAGATGGGCGTCTACAGCAAAATCCCCGCAAGCCGCCTCGATACCCTGCTGCGCTTGCCCTTCATCGGTAAGCGTGTGGGCCACAAGGTGCTCGCCGGGCTGGGCCTGGACGCCGTGCGTGTGGCGATCTCCGGCGCGGCCCCGGTACCTGAGGCCTTGTTGCTCTGGTATCGGAGATTGGGCCTGGACGTGCTGGAGGTGTACGGCATGACCGAAAGCTGCGGCTATTCCCACGTGTGTCGCCCCGGCCAGCAAAAGCTCGGCTGGATCGGCCCGCCATGCCCGGACGTTGAAGTGCGCATCGGTGACGACGGCGAAGTCCAGGTGCGCAGCGGCGCGACTATGCTCGGTTATTTCAAGGACCCGGAAAAAACCGCCGAAACCATCACCGCCGACGGCTTCCTGTGCACCGGCGACAAGGGCGAGCAGGGCGCCGATGGCCGCCTGCGGCTGACCGGCCGGCTCAAGGAAATCTTCAAGACCAGCAAAGGCAAATACGTGGCCCCGGCACCGATTGAAAACCGCCTGGCCGAGCATGCGCGTATCGAACAGGTGTGCGTGGTGGGCGATGGCTTGAGCGCGCCCATGGGCCTGTGCGTGTTATCCGAGGTGGGCCTGCAAGATGCCGCAGGTACAGGGCGCCAGGCGTTGCAGGGCAGTCTCGAACGCTTGCTGGAAGAGGTTAACCAGGCGCTGGATAAACATGAGCGCTTGCGCCAACTGGTGGTGGTGAAAGACAGTTGGGCGGTGGAAAACGGGTTCCTCACGCCGACCTTGAAGATCAAGCGCAACGTGATTGAATCTGCCTACGGGTCGCAGTTTCATGCCTGGAGCGAGCGCTCCGAGGCCGTGCTGTGGCAGGATTGAGCACTGACATAACACCAATAAGGACCGATCAATGAGCCTGTGGCGCACTCAACCCAATATCGAACAACTCAATGCGAGCCAGAAAAACACCATCGGTGAAGTACTGGATATTCGCTTTGAAAGCTTTGACGACGAGTCCCTGACCGCCAGCATGGTGATCGACCACCGCACCCATCAACCCTACGGCCTGCTGCACGGCGGCGCGTCGGTGGTGCTGGCGGAATCCGTGGGCTCCATGGCCAGTTACCTGTGCATCGATGCCAGCAAGTTCTATTGCGTGGGCCTGGAAATCAACGCCAACCACCTGCGCGGTTTGCGCAGCGGGCGGGTGACGGCAGTGGCCAAGCCGATTCATATCGGGCGCACCACCCATGTGTGGGATATCCGCCTGACCAGCGATGAAGGCAAGGCCAGCTGTGTGTCGCGCCTGACCATGGCCGTAGTGCCGCTGGGCGAGAACCCGCCGGCTCGATAGGCATGGCGTGAGTGTCATCATTCCTGGCAGTTACAGTCATTGCCGTGACTGCCCGGTCTGGGGAGAATCAACGCTCTGTTTACGGTGATGGATCAGGTATGTCGCAGCACGTGTTTTTCGCCCACGCCAATGGCTTTCCTTCGGCGACCTACGGCAAATTGTTTGCCGCCCTGGCCCCGGAGTACGCCGTCGCGCATTTGCCGCAGCACGGTCACGACCCAAGGTTTCCGGTGGATGACAATTGGCAGAACCTGGTGGACGAACTGATCCACCACCTTGAGCAGCAGCCGGAGCCGGTGTGGGGCGTGGGCCATTCGTTGGGTGGCGTGCTGCACCTGCATGCGGCCATGCGCTGCCCACAGTTGTATCGCGGGGTGGTGATGCTCGACTCCCCGGTGCTGACCCTGGCCGATCGCTGGGTGATCCGCGCGGCCAAGCGCTTCGGCTTTATCGACCGTCTTACCCCGGCGGGCCGCACCCTGGGCCGGCGTGAAGAGTTCGCTGACCTTGCGGCTGCGCGTCAGTACTTCGCCGGCAAGACCTTGTTTCGAGGCTTTGATCCCGAATGTTTCGACGCTTACCTGCAACACGGCCTGGAACCGGTGGGCGATCGTCTGCGCCTGCGCTTTGATCCGGCCACCGAGATCAGCATCTACCGCGGCGTGCCCCACACCAGCCCTGGCCAGGCCCGGCAGTTGAAAGTGCCACTGGCGGTGGTGCGTGGCCGCCAGAGCCGGGTGGTGATGCGTCACCATGCCAGCGGCGTGGGGCGCATGCCCATGGGCGAAATGCTGACCATGCCCGGCGGCCACATGTTTCCTCTCGAACGCCCCCAGGACACCGCGACCTTGATCAAAAACCTGTTTACCCGTTGGGAAGCCCGCCAGCGCGAGCGCAGTTGCGCATGACCGCGCCCGTCGAAGAAGTCCGCCTGGCGCTGCCGCACATCGAGTTGGCGGCCCACCTGTTCGGCCCCGAAGACGGCCTGCCGGTCATCGCGCTGCACGGCTGGCTCGACAACGCCAACAGCTTTGCGCGCCTCGCGCCGAAGCTCGATGGCCTGCGCATCGTTGCCCTGGACATGGCCGGCCATGGTCACTCGGCCCATCGCCCGGTCGGCGCCGGGTATTCCCTGTGGGATTACGTCCACGATGTGCTGCAAGTGGCCGAGCAACTGGGCTGGAAACGTTTTGCATTACTTGGCCATTCCCTCGGTGCCATCGTTTCCCTGGTGTTGGCCGGGGCCTTGCCGGAGCGGGTAACGCACCTGGGATTGATTGACGGCGTGATCCCGCCGACCGGCACTGCAGATAACGCCGCCGAACGCCTCGGCATGGCGTTGCAGGCGCAACTGGCCCTGCAAGACAAGCGCAAACCGGTGTACACCACCCTTGACCGTGCGGTGGAAGCGCGGATGAAAGGCGTGGTGGCTGTCAGTCGCGAGGCCGCGGAATTGCTGGCCCAGCGTGGCCTTATGCCGGTGCCGGGCGGTTACACCTGGCGCAGCGACAGCCGCCTGACCCTGGCTTCCCCCATGCGTCTGACAGAAGAACAGGCGATGGCGTTCGTGCGCCGGGTCGGCTGTCCGACACAGCTGGTGGTCGCCGAAGACGGCATGCTGGCGAAACATTCCGAATTGCTTTCCGGGCTGCCGTTCCAGGTGACCACGTTACCTGGTGGCCATCATTTGCACCTGAACGACGAGCCAGGGGCTACCCTTGTTGCAGACTGTTTCAATCGGTTCTTCTCCACGCCTTGACTTGGCGGGGTCAACTGCCGAGGCTGGGCGGATCGAAAGGGAGTCAACCATGAACAATCTCAACACCGCAGCGCACCCCAATGGCCAGGGCGCGCTGATCCGATGAGTATGCCGAAGGGATTTATCCGTATTCTGGGGCTGTGCTGTTTCAGCCCGCTGGTGTTCGCCGCTGACGTACCGGGTAGCCAGGACTTGCCCGCCGTGGCCCGTCAGGTTGACGCACAGATCGTCGACTACCGTCCCGCAGAAGAGAAAGAACGCATCTACCCGCTGGGCTCGATCCGCAAGATCAGCGGCCAACTGCGCTATGAAGGCCAGGCCACCGCTCGTGGATTAAACACGGCCATCACCTACGAACTGCCCGCCGAACACACCTCCAGCGCCGCCTTTACCGCCACCCGCGAAGCTTTGCAGGACCAGGGCGCACAATTGCTGTTCTGGTGCCAGGCCCGGGATTGCGGCGAAAGCAGCCTGTGGGCCAATGAGGTGTTTGGCAACGCCAAGCTGGTAGGCGCCGACGGCCAGCAGGAATACCTGTTGCTGCGCCTGGCCGCTCCCCAGGACAACTCCCTGGTCGCGCTGTACGGCATCACTCGGGGCAATCGCCGGGCCTATCTGCATGTGGAGCAATTGGACGCCAGTGCGCCACTGGGCGACTTGCTGCCAACCTCCGCCACACTGCTGCGGGAGCTGAAAAGCACTGGTGAGCTGGACTTCCCCAAGCTGGGCGCCGAACCTGACGCCACCTGGCTCACCCTGATTTCCCGTGGATTGAACCTGGACGCCACCTTGCGGGTCAGTTTGACCGGGCCCACCGCCGAGGCGTGGCGCCAGGGCTTGATCGATCAGGGCGTACGTGCGGCCCGCCTGGAAACCGGCACCGCCGAAGCCAAGGGTTTACACCTGCATCTGATACGCTGACCGTTCCAGGGCGAACGGACCCGCGCCGTTCGCCTAAGCTCTTCCTCTTACAGACTTCTTTTCGAGAAACCACATGCTCAATAACGATCGCCTGCTGGTGCAGATCCTGCTGCTGGTGTTGTTTGGTGCCAGCTTCTGGGTGATGGCGCCGTTCTGGTCGGCGCTGTTCTGGGGCGCGGTGCTGGCGTTTGCCAGTTGGCCGGTGATGCGCCTGCTGACCCGTTGGCTGGGCGGGCGCGAATCCCTGGCGGCCGGGATCCTGACCCTGGTCTGGATGCTGTTGGTGGCATTGCCGCTGGTATGGCTGGGGTTCAACCTGGCCGACCATGTGCGCGATGCCGTGGGCCTGATCAAGGATATCCAGGTGGATGGCTTGCCCGAGGCGCCAGCGTGGCTCGGCTCCATTCCTTTCGTCGGCGAGCGGTTGGTGGCGATGTGGGACAGCATCGACCAGCAGGGCGCGGCGCTGATGGTCAGCCTCAAGCCGTACCTGGGGCAGGTGGGCAACTGGTTGCTGGCCCGCAGTGCGCAGATCGGCGGCGGCATCCTGGAGCTGACCCTGAGCCTGGTATTCGTGTTCTTTTTCTACCGGGACGGGCCGCGTCTGGCGATGTTCGTGCACCGCTTGCTGGAACGTTTGATCGGCGAACGTGCCGGTTATTACATCGAACTGGTGGCGGGCACCGTGCAACGCGTGGTGAATGGCGTGATCGGCACCGCAGCCGCCCAGGCGGTGCTGGCGCTGATCGGCTTCCTGATTGCCGGGGTGCCGGGGGCGCTGGTGCTGGGCATTGTGACGTTCCTGCTGAGCCTGATTCCCATGGGGCCACCATTGGTGTGGATCCCGGCCACAGCGTGGCTGGCCTGGAAGGGCGACTACACCTACGCGGTGTTTCTCGGGGTTTGGGGCACGTTCATCATCAGCGGCGTGGACAACGTGCTCAAGCCGTACCTGATCAGCCGTGGTGGCAACCTGCCGCTGGTGATCGTGCTACTGGGGGTGTTTGGCGGGTTGATCGCGTTCGGCTTCATCGGCCTGTTTATCGGCCCGACTTTGCTGGCAGTGGCGTATAGCCTGCTGACGGACTGGAGCGCCAGCCAGGCTCAAGTGCGGCGGGAAGATAAAGCCGGCTGATTGGCGAGGATTTTGAGGCGGCTGCAGATTAATGTGGGAGCTGGCTTGCCTGCGATGGCATCACCTCGGTATATCTGGCGTGCCGCGGCGCCCGCATCGCAGGCAAGCCAGCTCCCACAGTTGATGGGTGTATGGCTCAAGCCCTCGGCAACCACATCACGGCCGTCAGGCCACCGCCTGGGGTTTCCTCCAGGCTCAACCGCCCACCGAGGCGTTCCACCGCTTCCTTGGAAATCGTCATCCCTAAACCCACGCCGCCGGAGTTCCGGTTGCGTGAGCCTTCCAGCCGATAAAACGGCTCAAACACCGCCTCGCGTTTATCCGCCGCAATCCCCGGCCCATGGTCGATCACCTTGACCACCAGCGCCTGGGGGCTGTCCGCCAGTTCGATACGGGCGGTGCCGGCATAGCGCAGGGCGTTGTCGATCAGGTTGTTGAGGCACGAACGCAGGGCCATCGGTTGCACCTGCAGCGGCGCGCATTCACCACTGCATTGCACGTCGGAGCCACGGTCCTGGGCGTTTTCACTCAAGGACTCCACTAATGCCTGCACGTCCAGCCAATGCCGGGTTTCGCTGGTGCGTTGTTCGTGCAGGTAGCTCAGGGTGGCGTCGAGCATGCCGATCATGTCGTCCAGGTCCTGGCGCATCTGGCCCTGCAGCTTGGTGTCTTCGATCTGTTCCAGGCGCAGCTTGAGCCGCGATAGTGGCGTGCGCAGGTCATGGGACACGGCGCCGAGCATGCGGGCACGCTGGGTGACCTGTTCACGGATGCGTTTTTGCATCAGGTTAAAGGTCGACGCCGCCTGCCGTGCTTCCCGTGGGCCGGACTCGTTCAACGGCGGGCTGTCGAGGTCCAGGCTCAAGCGCTCGGCTGCGGCACTCAGGCGCTGGATCGGCCGGCTGAGCAGCTTGGCGCCGTACCAGGCGGCGATGATCAGCGAGAAGAACTGGAAAGTCAGCGGCACCACGGGCCCGCCGAACCAGGGCCTGTGATGCTCCTTCGGCGCTGGCGTGAGGGTGCCGTCCGGTTGCTCGATGAAGGTCTCGCGGGGCGGTGGCGGCGGCGGGCCGTAGTGGTGAAACCAGAAAAATGCCAGCACGTGGGCCAGCACAATCGCCACCAGCAACACACCGAACAGCCGCCCGAACAGGGTGTTGAAGGCGTTGCGCATCAGCCAATATCCCGGGCGTCGAACAGATAGCCTTCACCGCGTACGGTCTTGATCAACTGCGGTGCCTTCGGGTCGTCGCCGAGCTTTTGGCGCAGCCGCGAGACCAGCAGGTCAATGCTGCGATCAAAGGCTTCGATGGAGCGACCGCGGGCCGCGTCCAGCAGTTGTTCGCGGCTCAGCACCCGGCGCGGGCGCTCGATAAACACCCACAGCAAGCGGAATTCAGCGTTGGACAGCGGCACTACCAGGCCATCATCGGCCACCAGTTGGCGCAGCACGCTGTTGAGGCGCCAGTTGTCGAAGCGGATATTCGCCCGTTGCTCGGTGCGGTCATCCCGTACCCGGCGCAGGATCGTCTGGATGCGTGCCACCAGCTCGCGGGGCTCGAAGGGCTTGGACATATAGTCGTCGGCCCCCAACTCCAGGCCGATGATGCGGTCGGTAGGTTCGCAGCGAGCGGTGAGCATCAGGATCGGGATGTCCGATTCCGCCCGCAGCCAACGGCACAGCGACAGGCCGTCTTCGCCTGGCAGCATCAGGTCGAGCACCACCACATCGAAGGTCTCGGCTTGCATGGCCTGGCGCATGGCGGCGCCGTCGGTCACGCCGCTGGCGAGAATGTTGAAGCGCGCCAGGTAGTCGATCAGTAGTTCGCGGATCGGCACGTCGTCGTCGACGATCAGCGCGCGGGTGTTCCAGCGCTTGTCTTCACCCACAAGCGAGCCTTTTTGATCGTCATTCAGCGCAGGAGTCAGGGTTTGCATGGTGCGATCATCTACCTGGTGGGCCGCCGGACCGAAGATCGGCGGCGAGGTTGTTGCGTTCAGCATAGGCGCCCAGCCTCGGGGCTGGAAGTTCTGTACGGCGGTTCACGTGTGCGAGGCTAATCTTCGGGGGTATTGCAGGCATGTCGGGAATGTATCGGTTCCGACACAATTGCCCGGGAGCCCGCAATCTGGCGGCTAAATCGCGAATTACCGATCATCGGATCCCGCAAACGCGCTGCTTGCGCTACAATCCGCGCCGATTTCGACTTGCCTGAGAGCCCATTCCAATGTCCGTCTGCCAGACTCCTATCATCGTCGCCCTGGATTACCCCACTCGTGACGCCGCACTGAAGCTGGCTGACCAGTTGGACCCCAAGCTTTGCCGGGTCAAGGTCGGCAAGGAACTGTTCACCAGTTGCGCCGCGGAAATTGTCGGCACCCTGCGTGACAAAGGCTTCGAGGTGTTCCTCGACCTGAAATTCCACGACATCCCCAACACCACCGCGATGGCGGTCAAGGCCGCCGCCGAAATGGGCGTGTGGATGGTCAATGTGCACTGCTCCGGCGGCTTGCGCATGATGGCTGCGTGCCGTGAAGTGCTTGATCAGCGCAACGGCCCCAAGCCGCTGCTGATTGGCGTGACCGTGCTGACCAGCATGGAACGTGAAGACCTGGCCGGCATCGGCCTGGACATCGAGCCACAGGAACAAGTGCTGCGCCTCGCAGCTCTGGCGCAAAAGGCCGGCCTTGATGGCCTGGTGTGCTCGGCCCTGGAAGCCCAGGCATTGAAGACCGCCCACCCGTCGCTGCAACTGGTGACCCCGGGGATTCGTCCGGCGGGCAGCGCCCAGGACGACCAGCGTCGCATCCTGACGCCGCGCCAGGCCCTGGACGCCGGTTCCGATTACCTGGTGATCGGTCGCCCGATCAGCCAGGCGCCCGACCCGGCCAAGGCGCTGGCGGCGGTGGTTGCCGAGATCGCCTGACTGAAGCGGCCACGGTCTCTGTGGGAGCTGGCTTGCCTGCGATAGCATCGCCTCGGTATCACTGAAACACCGAGTCGCCTGCATCGCGGGCAAGCCCGGCTCCCACATTAACCGGGTGTGCAGAACGATCTGCGGTGTGTCAGCTGACTTTCAGCACCAACTTCCCAAAGTTCTCACCGTTGAACAGTTTCATCAGCGTTTCCGGGAACGTTTCCAGTCCTTCGACGATATCTTCCTTGCTCTTGAGCTTGCCCTGCGCCATCCAGCCGGCCATCTCCTGCCCGGCAGCGGCAAAGTTCGCCGCGTGGTCCATCACCACAAACCCTTCCATGCGCGCCCGATTGACCAGCAATGACAGGTAGTTGGATGGCCCTTTGACGGCTTCCTTATTGTTGTACTGGCTGATTGCACCGCAAATCACCACGCGGGCTTTCAACGCCAGGCGGCTGAGCACGGCGTCGAGGATGTCCCCGCCGACGTTATCGAAATACACGTCCACGCCTTTCGGGCATTCGCGCTTGAGGCCGGCGTGCACGTCTTCGTTCTTGTAGTCGATGGCCGCATCAAACCCCAGCTCGTCCACCAGGAACTTGCATTTGTCGGCGCCGCCGGCAATGCCCACCACGCGGCAGCCTTTGATCTTGGCAATCTGCCCGGCAATGCTGCCCACCGCACCCGCCGCGCCGGAAATCACCACGGTTTCGCCGGCCTTGGGGGCGCCGGTGTCCAGCAGGGCGAAATAGGCGGTCATGCCGGTCATCCCCAACGCCGACAAATAGCGCGGCAACGGTGCCAGTTTCGGGTCGACCTTGTAGAAACCTCGCGGCTCGCCGAGGAAGTAATCCTGCACGCCTAGGGCACCGTTGACGTAATCCCCCACGGCAAATTTCGGGTTGTTCGAAGCGATCACCTTGCCTACGCCCAGGGCGCGCATGACCTCGCCGATTCCTACCGGCGGAATGTAGGATTTGCCCTCGTTCATCCAGCCACGCATGGCCGGGTCCAGGGACAGGTATTCGTTGTGCACCAGCACCTGCCCGTCCTGGGGCGTGCCCACCGGCACTTCCTGGTAGGTGAAGGTGTCCCGCGTGGCAGCGCCGACCGGGCGTTTGGCGAGCAGGAATTGGCGGTTGGTCTGGGCAGTCATGGCAGGGACTCTTGGGAAATGGACCTTGAGTGATAGACCCTTCGGGCCGCAGCGGCAAGGTACGCGGCAGCTGCGAATGCCCGTCGATCCACTCTGATGATAGTGAGGCCGGTGGTGTTATCACTGCGGCTCATGGGTCGCCAACCGGGCGTTTGATAGTGCTGACGCGCCCATGGAGGCTCTGGCTAGACTGGGGTCATCCAGCATCCATCGAAGGACATCCCCATGAGCATGACATTTTCCGGCCAGGTCGCCCTGGTGACCGGTGCGGCCGCCGGCATTGGCCGCGCCACCGCCCTGGCGTTCGCCGCTGAAGGCTTGAAAGTCGTGGTCGCCGACCTGGACGTGGCGGGCGGCGAGGGCACTGTGGCGCTGATTCACCAGGCCGGTGGCGAGGCGGTGTTTGTGCGCTGCAATGTCACCCTTGAGGCCGACGTGCAGCAGTTGATGCAGCAGACCGTGGCCACCTATGGCCGGCTGGACTATGCCTTCAACAATGCCGGGATCGAGATCGAAAAGGGCAAGTTGGCCGACGGCAGCCTGGATGAGTTCGACGCCATCATGGGGGTCAACGTCAAGGGTGTGTGGCTGTGCATGAAGTATCAGTTGCCACTGCTGCTGGCCCAGGGCGGTGGTGCCATCGTCAACACCGCGTCGGTGGCCGGGCTGGGGGCGGCGCCGAAGATGAGTATCTACGCCGCGTCCAAACATGCGGTGATCGGCCTGACCAAGTCGGCGGCGATCGAGTACGCGAAAAAGAAAATCCGCGTCAACGCGGTATGCCCGGCGGTGATCGACACCGATATGTTCCGCCGTGCCTATGAGGCCGACCCGCGCAAAGCTGAATTTGCCGCCGCCATGCACCCGGTCGGGCGTATCGGCAAGGTCGAGGAAATCGCCAGTGCAGTGCTGTATCTGTGCAGCGACGGCGCGGCCTTCACCACGGGCCAGGCCTTGGCGGTGGACGGCGGTGCGACCGCCATTTAGGACCTGATGCTGATTCCATTCAGAAAAGCGTTGTAGGTACTGTGGGGCTTTTCCGCAGGTGGCCAGATGCCTTGGCTGAATGTGTATCAGTAGGTAAATAATTCAATTAAATCAATGATTTAATAAATCTTCGTGACGGCTGTCACTGAGCTTCTGTGCTTAACTGGTTTGGGTTAAATGACAACAGTTTAGGTGAGTGGCTCATGGATTTAGGGATCGATCGACAAGCCCTTGTACCGGTAGTGCAGCAAATCGTCAGTGGGTTGGCGGCCTGGATTCGCGAGAGCGGGGTCGGCCCCGGGACGCGGTTGCCCTCGGTTCGGCAACTGGCCCACGAGAACCTGCTCAGCCAGTCCAGCGTGATTGAGGCGTTCGAGCGGATGGTTGCCCAGGGCGTACTGGTTTCGCGTCAAGGCGCGGTTTTTTTTGTGGCCCAGCCACCCGCCGAGCGCGGGCTGAGTAGCGAAAACCAATGGTATGAGGGCGCCGAGTCCGGCTGGGGCGCCTTCGTCGATAATCAGCTGGGTGAACTGAAACTGGGGTGCGGCTGGCTGCCGGACACCTGGCGCGAAAGTGCTGACATCAGCTACGCGATCCGTGAAGTCACCCGCACCGATACTGCCGCCGTCTTCAACTACAGCACCCCGCTGGGCCTGCCAGCCCTGCGGGAACAGTTGCTCAAGCGCCTGACTCACATTCACGTGGCGACGCGGGTCGAGCATATCCTCACCACCCAGGGCGCGAGCCACGCCCAGGACCTGCTGATCCGCACGCTGCTCAAGGCCGGCGACACCGTGGTGGTGGAGAGCCCCGGGTACGGCAACCTGTACCGTCTACTGGCGTTTCATGGCATCAAGTTGCTGGAAGTGCCCCGCACACGTGGCGGTCCGGACCTGACGGCACTGGAGGCGCTGTTGCGTGGGCATCGGCCCAAGTGCCTGTTCATCAACAGCCTGTATCACAACCCCACCGGTACCAGCCTGTCCCCGTCCGTGGCCGAGCGCTTGTTGCAGCTGGCCCACTCCCAAGACTTCTTCATTGTCGAGGAAGACGTGTATGGCGACCTGCAACATGCCACCTGCACCCGGCTGTCGGCGTTGCCCCACGAGGACCGGGTGATCTATATCTCGAGTTTCTCCAAGACCCTCAGCAGCGCCCTGCGCGTGGGGTATCTCACCGCCAGCGGGGCGATCATCGCGCAACTGGTCAAGGTCAAGACTTTGACCGGCATCGGCACCTCGCGGTTTGCCGAGGCGGTGGTGGCTGCGTTGCTGGCCAACGGCACCTACCGCAAGTGGGTGCAACGCCTGCGCCGACGCCTGGGCACGGAGATGGCCATGACCCTGCAGGTGCTGGAAGACGAGGAGTGGGAGGTGTTTGCGGTACCTGCCGGTGGCATGTTTGTGTGGGCCCGCCCTGGCGTGGGCGACCGTTCGACGTTGCAGGCACGGGCCCGCCGCCTGGGGGTATTGCTGTCACCCGGGGCGCTTTTCAGCCCGACGGGCGAACACAGTGACTGGCTGCGGATCAACGTGGCCTATGCTGCTGACCAGCGTGCCCTCGCGCTGTTCAAGGCGATGGGTCCGGCAGGATCGACCTCCACCATTCTGAAAACGACGAGGATGTAGCTTTTTGCCATTATTGTGGCGCCAAATGCTTGTGTTCAGTGCCCCGGGGTTGCGAATCTCGCTGCATCGAAACCGGGCTTGATGGCATTCGCCATTGCAAGAGGACTTCAGTGCAATGATTTCTGCCGTGCAACGACGTTTTGCCAACCTCGGTATGGCAAAGAAACTGAGCTTGGGCTTCGCCTTGGTGCTGCTGTTGACGGCGCTGGTGGCGGCGATTGGCGTGTGGTCGCTGCAAACCGTTGGTCAGCGCTTCGAGGGGCTTAAAGCCATGTCGGCGCTCAACAGTGGCCTGCTCAAGGTGCGCTTGATCGAGCAGGACTACGCGTTGCATGCCGACCCCAAGTCGGTGGACGCCTTGCACGAAAGTGTCGACGCGTTGGCCGCCCAGGCGGTGATTCTCAAGGGCCAGTCGCCCGCCAACGTCCCGGTGATGACCGACGTCGAGCAGGCGCTGGTGGCCTATCGCAAGGCTTTCGATGAGTTTGTCGAACTGACCCAGACCAAGGACCTGGCACTGGAGATGGCCAGTTGGTCGGTCTCCAGTGTGGCCAACAACCTCGATGTGCTGCAGGCCGGGCTGGCGGACGATGGCGCCTATGGGCTCAAGGAAAGCCAGGGCAAGGAAGGCGCCGAATTTATCGAGCAGGCCGGGCAGGTCAGCCAGGTCTCGCGCCTGATGCTGCAAGCCATGAACGAAGCGCACGTGCGCCTGGACCAGAGCCGCAAGGGCGATGACGAGAACGCCGAGCAGGGCAAGATCGAGCAGGCCGACCAGGCCCTGGCCCAGGTCGAACAGTTGAAAACCTCGGTCAAGGACTCCGGCTATCAAACCGTGCTTAACGAAGTGTCGGGGCATATCGCGGCCTTCAGCGAAAAACTCGGCGAATACACCGGCCTGCTGGCCCAGGAAAAGGTGGTCTACAAGCAACTGCACGAGCGTGCCGCCGAGGTGGTGACGCGGGTCAATCAGGCCTACGACGCAGAAGACCTGTCGATGCAGGCGCAATTGAAGAAAAGCGCGTTGCTGATTATTGGCTCTTCAGCCCTGGCCTTGCTGGTGGGGTTGATTGCCGCGTGGATCATTACCCGGTTGATCGTTGCACCGCTGCGCAGCGTGATTGCGGTGGCCCAGCAGATTGCTGCCGGCGACCTCAGCGGGCGCATGGAGGTCAGCCGCCGCGACGAGATGGGCCAGTTGATGCTCGCGATGCAACAGATGAGCGGTGGCCTGAGCAGTATGGTCAGCGGGTTGCAGGCGGGTATCGAACAACTGGCCAGTTCTGCCCATTCGCTGTCCAGTGTCACCGAGCAGACCAATATCGAGGTCAGCAGCCAGAAGGAAGAAACCGAGCAGGTGGCCACGGCGATGAACCAGATGACCGCCACTGTGCACGATGTGGCGCGTAACGCCGAAGAGGCGGCGCAGGCTGCGCAGACGGCGGACGACAAGGTCGACAGCGGCCAGCAGGTGGTGCGCCAGAGCCTGCAACGTATCGAGTTGCTGGCCAATTCCGCCACCTCCGCCAGCACCAGCATCGAAAGCCTGAGTGCGGAGATCCAGAATATCGGCACCGTGCTTGAAGTCATCAAAAGCGTGGCCGAGCAAACCAATCTGCTGGCGCTGAACGCGGCCATCGAGGCGGCGCGGGCCGGCGAGCAGGGCCGTGGTTTTGCCGTGGTGGCCGATGAGGTGCGGGCACTGGCCAAGCGCACCCAGCAATCCACCGAAGAAATCGAACGGCTGGTCAGCACCTTGCGCAGCTCGGCGCAGTCTTCAGTGCAGCAGATCAAACAGAGCGGCGAGTTGGTCAAGCTGGCGGTCAGTGATGCCCTGGAAACCGAAAGCGCCCTGGGCAGCATCGCGGCGGCGGTGTCGTTGATCCAGCAGATGAACCAGCAGATTGCCGCAGCGGCCGAACAGCAAAGCTCGGTGGCCGAGGAGATCAATCGCAGCGTCACCAGCATCCGTGCCAGTGCCGATCAATCGGCGTTGAGCATGCAGGGCAACGCGGCGTCGAGCATTGAGCTGGCGCAGTTGGGCACGGAGCTGAAAGGGATGGTCGGGCACTTCCGCCTTTGATCACCGCAGGCATGCGGTGATCAAAGGGCAGGGCGGTCAGGCGTTGTTGGCGAGGAAGGTCAGCAGGGCTTCATTGACGAAGTCGGGGTTTTCCCGGCTGGAGATATGCCCGGCGTCTGGAATCAACGTCAGTGTGCAGCCGATCAAGGCTGCCATCTCTTCTGACTCGGCGGGCGGGCGTGGCTTGTCTTGCTCCCCGCACATCACCAGGGTGGTATCGGCGTCGAGGCGCGAAAGCTGCTCCAGTACATCGGCGCGGCTGAAGATAATCCGGCCCAGGGGCACGATGCTTTGCAGCAGGCGCTCTTTCGGGAAGGCCTTCAGTGCGTTGCGAAAGTCCTGGTACAAGGCCGATTCCCGGTCGATGCCGGGCCGGAAAAAGATTGGCGCCACCACATCCAGCAGCGGTTCCGGAATGACGCCGGCGTCCTCGATCATCTTGAACAGCGAAAAATAGTACTGGCGAGTGGCTTCCGGCTCGGCGCCCAGGTGTGTGTCCATCAGCACCAGGCTGTTGACCCGCTCAGGGGCCAGCAGCGCCAGGCGTGCGCCCCACATGCCGCCGACGGACAAGCCCACGAGGTTGACCTGGGTAATGTCCAGGTGATCCAGCAGGGCCAGGTGCTGGCGTGCGAGGTCGTCCAGGGACGCGGTGTTTGCAGGCAGTGGGCCGGACTCGCCGTGGCCCCATAATTCGGGGACGATCACGCGGTACTGTTGCGAAAGGGCTTCGATCTGCGGCGCCCACATCTGGCTGTCCCACAGGTAGCTGGAACCGAGGAGAACGGCCGGGCCGGTGCCCTGGTCGAGGTAGTGCAGCGGTTGTCCATCGATAAGCACGACAGGCATGGCGAGGCCCTTTTCGTTAACGGAGAGAGGGGCCTTTTTTACGCTACTCGCGGGGCGGGGGATAGGTGCAGAGTGATGGCACTGCGGAAAATACTGGCAGTGCCACAATGGTCTCTTTTGCCAAGGGGCAGGCGGATCAGTCGTAGATGGCTTTCTTCTTCCAGTCCGCATCCGCATCCACCACTTTCAAGCCTTCGGTCAATTCGTTGACCTCGTCTTCAGCCGGCTGGATGTTGGTCAGCACCATGGAGTTGGCGCGGGCCAGTTGTTTCTCGAGCAATTGCAGTTGCTGGCTATACACCACCGGCTCCGGCTGTTTGCGCAGGTACTGCGCGCCGCGTTCGAACGCCAGGCGTGCCTGGCCTGGCTGACCCTGTTGCAGCGCGTGCTGGCCCAGGTTGTTGAAGAACTCGATGTGCAGCAGCACCAGGATGTGGCGGATTTCCTTGATCCAGTGCTTGGCTTCATTGGTCGGCAGGAAGCCGTCCTGGGCCGCACGGGTCACTTGGCCATGCAGTGCTTCCAGCAGGAAACGTACATCCTTGGCCTTGGCTTCGGTCTGGATCGGGCTGGGCGGATTGTTCACCGGGATCGATTCGCCCTGGGCTACCAGTGCGTTGAGCTCGGTGATGCGCGCCTTGAAGGATGCATTGGACTTGTCGAGGTTCAACAGCCGCTGATTGACATTGAGCTCCAGGCGGGTCAGCAGCAACTTGAGCCGCGGCGTCATCAACTGCCCCGGGAACGTCTCGGTGATTTCACCGCAGCGACGCAGCCGGTCATTGAGTTCGATCCGGGTCCGGTTCTTTTCCAGCTTATTGTTTTCCACCACGTGGTTCATGTAGCCAATGGCGATCAGTATTACGATCCCGGCTATTACCAGCAGGGTGATCATGAGTGGTGTCACCGGTGTGACCTCTTTATGGGGTTTGCGTTGAAGTGTAGTGACTGGGGCACTGGCCGGATAGGACTGAGCGACCAGTTGCGTCAGTAGTTTCTTCTATATGAGTAGGCAGTCCCTGCGTAGATGCACATTGCCATCATTTGCTGTGGCGAACTATAGCGCCTTGTCGAACGCCAGAATATAGGCGTCAAAGCCTGGACGGCGAGAAACCCCCGCAACCCCCGTAAACCACGGCGAAGTCATTGATTTAAATAAATTTATCCTTGGGGGTTGACGACCTCCCAATCCATCCATAGAATGCGCGCCACTTACAGCGTAAAGCACACAGCGAAACGCGGTAGGGAGTGAATGTTGTACGTGTGTCCCCTTCGTCTAGTGGCCTAGGACACCGCCCTTTCACGGCGGTAACAGGGGTTCGAGTCCCCTAGGGGACGCCATATTGCGGGAATAGCTCAGTTGGTAGAGCACGACCTTGCCAAGGTCGGGGTCGCGAGTTCGAGTCTCGTTTCCCGCTCCAAATTTAAGCAGTGTTGCTTTCGGGCGACACTGAGTGAAACCAGGGCATGATCTTAGGATCTAATCTCTGGGCACTGAAACACACACCATGTGTTTCAGTAGCGTGTCCCCTTCGTCTAGTGGCCTAGGACACCGCCCTTTCACGGCGGTAACAGGGGTTCGAGTCCCCTAGGGGACGCCATTTGCGGGAATAGCTCAGTTGGTAGAGCACGACCTTGCCAAGGTCGGGGTCGCGAGTTCGAGTCTCGTTTCCCGCTCCATATTCAACGAAAACGCCGATCAGCAATGATCGGCGTTTTTGTTTGTGCGTTATTTGTGGGCCGGGACGCAACGTCTCGACCCACGCTGCGCCCGGAACCCTAGAAATTATCCATCGCGTGGCACATCGACAGCCTTCCCGACGGCGTTGGTTCAATCGGCGTCCAGCGTTCAGCACCCTTCGCCAGCTCAGCAAGCTCGAATGAGCAACTCCCGGACATTGACGCTCGCACCATGTAGTCCATGCCGGGCTTGGGGATAAAGGTCATGGTGTTGAAACATTGCCGGCCATATTGCGGCAACCCAAGGTAATGAAAGGCAATGGGCGTGTTCGCCGGAATCACCTGTTCGGACGACACCGCACCGTCCCAGGTGTAAATCGGCCCCGGCATCCCCAGGCTTGCGCCATTGCGGTCGGCGAAGCCGGATTTGGCTGACACCATCACGCCAGCGCCGGGAACATTCCAGTCCAGGCAATCGCGCCCGGGCACTGCGCGCACCATGCCGTCGCTGATAATGCGCAAGCGGGCCGTCTCGGCAGACGGCGGTGCTGTATAGGCGGTGTTGAGGGAGCGGACGTTATATACCTGGCCACAACCGCTGAGAAAAACCAGGAGCAGGGCGGGAATTACACGTAAGGTTCTCATGGCTGGCGGCAGTTCTGGCTGACCGACAGATGCGGCGCGGGCTCAAGCTTGACCATCTGCAAGCCATTAGCACCCTGGAAGATAAAATATTTGTTGCGACAATCCTTGAACGCCTCCGAGTAACCCTCAGCGCGGAATGCTTCCCCGTCGATCTTCCTGGTCACCGTATTGTTGCGGCTGACCACGGCAAGCACCTGCTCATAGCTCTCGCCCATCTTCACCCCGGGCTCACCGGTGGTGGTCATCGAATTGGCGCAGCCGCCAAGCCCGATGGCCGCCCAAACCAGCGCGGCCCCATACAGTCCATTGCGTGTGTTGTTCATCCCTGCTCTCCCTCCATGAGTTATGCAGGGTTGGTCAGCGCAAAGGCGAAAAAGTGCAACCTGGATATCTGGCGATGTGATATTGCCCGCAAAGCCATGCCATTTGCGGGCAACAGCTTAAGGTTTGCCCGGATGCGGCTGCGGGTACTCACTCGTCACTTCCAGTGCCTTGGCGTACGGCCCGTCCCACAGCTGTTCGTGTAAATCTCCCACACGCTTGGCCATCGCTTCACTGCGCATCACCACTTCCAGGTTGCGCGAGTTATCGAAATAACCCCCCAGCCAGTTACTGGTGCCCACCCACGCCACTTGCCCATCGATCTCCATGGTCTTGCTGTGGATCACCCGCGCATAAGGAATGAATCCTTGCTTGGCCTCGGGCAGCGTGACGATCTTGACCTCGACATTCGGCAGCACTGCCAGGCTTTTCAGGTACGGCAATTCCAGCGCTTCGGTGTTCCAGTTGGACACCATCAACTTGATCGACACCCCTCGGGCCGCCGCCGCACGCACCGCGTTGTCGATCATCGCGTAGTAAGGCCGGGTTCTGTCAGGCCCGTAGGAGAGCGGCGCGTAGTCCAGCAGTTGCACCCGCACTTCCTTTTTCGCCTCGCCCAGCAGGCGTGGCAGTTCCAGCTGTGAATCACCCACACCCGGCGGGTTGTAGCGCTGTGGGCTGGCTACCAGGTAGTTGCCGGTGCGCGCAGGTAGAGCGCCCGCTGCGGGCAGGGGCACAGGCTTGTTGTCGGTCAGTGCCGCCTGGGCCTGCCAATCCTGGTCAAAGATGGCCTGGGTCTGGGCGACGACGTTGGCATCACTGATCAACAGTCCCGTTTCGTGGATATGCTCCAGGGAGCGCCAGTCGAAATTCTGGCTGCCGATAAACGCCTGCTTGCCGTCCACCACCATGTATTTGGCATGGATGATCCCGCCGCTCAGCTTGCCGTAGGACAGGATGCGGAAGGTCAGGTTGGGAATCGCTTTCAGGCGTTCCAGGGTGGAGGCTTCCGACAGCCGCACGCCTTTTTCTTCCAGCAGGAAGCGAATTTTCACCCCGCGTTTGCCGGCGGCTTCCAGGTGTTCAATCACCGTGTCCATCACCGAGCCGGGATGGTCCGCCGCGTAGAACTGGCCGATGTCGATCCGGCTTTTCGCGCCGTCGAACAGCCCGATCCACACCGGGCCTGGTTGGCGCAGGTCTGCGGTTCCCAGTTGGGTGTCCACCGGCACGGTGTGCACCAGCTCAAACCCCGGAATTGAAAAGTCCGCCTGGGCAAGCGGACTGAGGAGCAGGCCTGCGAGGCCGGCGATACGGAACTTCAGCGATATGGACATAGGCGTCTCATCGGGCAAAAAGAAGGGGCGGGCGCGTGCTGCGCCCGCCCCGGGAAGGTCACGCAGTGCGGGTGTGCAGCGGCGTCGGCACCAGGTGCGGCACTTCACCCTGTACGCGGGCACCGGTTGCGGCGCGGATCAGCAGGATTTTCAGCTGGTCGTTGATGCGCTCCAGGCTGTCCTGGAAGAAGTTGTGGAACACCACGCAGAACAGCGCGATGGCGATACCCAGGCCGGTGGCGAACAAGGCCGTACCGATGCCACCGGAAATCTGGCCCGGGTCGGACACGCCGGCACTGGCCAGCGCCTTGAAGGTGTCGATGATGCCGAGGATGGTGCCCAGCAGGCCCAGCAACGGCGCGGCGGTGGTGATGGTCTCGATGATCCACAGGCTGCGGGACAGCGGCGCGCGGGTCTTGAGGTACTGGGTTTCGATTTCGTCGTCCAGGTCCTTGCGCGAACCATGGGAAGACTTCTGCGCGAGGATCGGCAGCACCATGTTCAACGGCAGGCTGTCGCGGCGGGTCAGGTTTTGCGGCAGGTCGCGTTCGCTGTGCACGTTGGCGCCGAGCACTTCAGTCAGCGCGCGGGCCTGGCGGCGCACGTAGGCGAAGTAGATGCCCCGTTCGATGGTGATGAAGATCGCAATCGCCAGCGCGGCGTACATCACATAAAAGGTGATTTGGTGAAGCAGGTTCATGTCCATGATTCTGAGCCTCGCAGTTAGAAATTGGCTTCAAGGGAAACGGTTACGGTGCGGTCCAGGCCAACGATGTAAGCCGGGTCGCCATCGCGGAAACCGCTGTAGCTCGCCGAGTTGGTCTTGGTGGTGTACACGCCGTCCAGGTACTTCTTGTCGAACAGGTTGTCGACGTTCAGGCGCAGGGTTGCGTCCTTGACCACTTTCTTGTCCACCGGCAGGTAGATACCGGCGCCGAGGTTGAAAATGGTGCGGGCGGAGATGGCTTCGTCGTTGGTCAGGTCGCCGTAGAGCTTGCTGGTGAACTTGCCGCCGAAGGTGCCGTAGAAGCGCCCGTCGTCATACCCGATGTTTGCCGCGAGCATGTTGGTCGGCACGTTGGCGAACTGCTTGCCACTGGTGGGCAAGACGATCGGCTTGCCGGCGCTGTACACCGTCAAATCGTCCTGCTGCTTGGAACTGGTGTAGGTGTAGGACGTGTAGTAGTTGAAGTTGTGCGGCAGCTTGCCGCTCCACTCCAGCTCCAGGCCTTTGTTGATGACGGTGCCGGCGTTGATGTCGGCCGAATCACCGTTGCTGTCCAGGGAGGTCAACTGGCGATTCTTGAACTGCATGTAGAACAGGGTGGCGGCGAGGGTGCTGTCTTCGCCGGTGTAGCGCCAGCCCAGTTCCTGGTTCCAGCTGAGTTCCGGCTTGGAGTCGAGCGAACCCACGCCCTTGTCGTACAGCACGTAGTTCTGCGGAATACGCATGTTGCGCGACAGGCTGTAGAACAACTGGTCACGCTCGTCGATCTGGTATTTCAGGCCGGCGTTGGGCAGCAATTTGTTGTAGGTCTGGTCGGCTTTGCCCGGTTGCTCGGTGAGGCTGCCGTGGTTGGTGCCTTCACGTTCGACATTCATGTAGGCAAGGCCGGCGATCAGGGTCCAGTCCGAATTGATGTACCAGGTGTCCTGGGCCCAGACTTTCTGCGCCGGGGTCACGGTATAGCGGTCGCGACCTTGTACGGTGTTGCCGTTGGCGTCGACCACGGAGTTGCCGTCAGGCCAGGTGTCGCTTGGCTTGCCGTTGTTCTTGAGGGCAATGAACGGTTGGGTCTGGCTTTGGCGGGCGCGTTCGTACCAGTAGCCGAATTGCAGGCTGTGGTCGCCCAGGTCCCAGTTCAGCTTGGTGGTAATGCCCGGGCGCCAGGTCTGGGTGCGCGAAGGGCGGTAGTAGACGCCGGTCGTCGCGGAGCCGTCGGCGTTGTATTGAGCCTGCGTCGGCAGGTTGCCGAGGTCGAACACGCCGCCCTTGTTCGAGCCGCTGTTCAGCGCGTAGGCGGAGGAGCCCACGCCGCTGCCGTTGCCGTAGTAGTAATACGGGATCACCGAGAGGGACAGGTTGTCGCTCAATTTGTACTGGGTGTTGAGTACGGCGGTGAAGGTCTGGAACGGGTTCTGCGCCAGGTCGTAGTAGCTGCTGATCTTGCCGTTGGAGCCCACCGCCGGTGTCGCCGGGTACGGGTCGTACTTGCGGCCATACTGCTGGAACTGTGACTTGGTCAACTGGCTGTAACTGTTGTTGTCCTGCTCGTGGTACTTGAGGATCAGGTTGGCGGTGTTGCCGTTGCCGGCGTCGAAGAAGCTGTTCCACTCCACCTTGTCCGCGCGCACGGCACCCGAGCCGCGCCACATCTGGCCTTCCGTGTGGGAGGCCGACAGCCAGTTGCTCAGGCCGTTGACTTCACCGGTGTTGAGGCGGGCAAAGGTCTTGCGGGTGGCGTTGCTGCCGACCACTTGCTTGACGAAGGCACCGGTTTCCTTGGTGGGGCGAATGGTCACGATGCCGATGTTGCCGCCGCTGGAACCGATGTGCGGGCCGTCGGCTTCCGACGAGCCTTGGGTGACGAAGATCTGGTCGATGTTTTCAGGGTCGCCCAACAGGTTGGAGTACAGCGCGTAGTTGCCGGAGTCGTTGATCGGCATGCCGTCCACCGACATGCCCACCTGGTCGGAGTTCATGCCGCGCATGGTGAAGCGGAAACCCGAGAGGCCGGTGTTGTCTTCGCTGGAGATGTTCAGGCCCGGCGTGTACTTGAGCTTGTCGATCGCGTTGCCGGTGGCGGTCTGTTTGTCCAACGCTTCCTTGGTGATGGTCGAGCGGCCCTTCGCGCTCTCTTCCTGGACCATGTAACCGCCCCCCGCGGTTGCCTTGCCCTGTACCCCAATAGTCCCGACGTCACTGTCGCTGGTGTCTGCCATGACCACTCCATGGGTCATGCTCGTCGCGGCAACGAGTGCCAGATGAATCCGGGTGAACTTCATCACTGTCGTCCTGGTGGTGTGTGCTTATTGCACGCTGTAGTTGAAGGTGGCGGTGAAGCGCTGCTCGTTACGTCCACCGAAGGCTTGTTCGGGGAACGGTTTCACCTGCTTGATACGGCGCAGGCTGTTGGTGGCGGCCCGGTTGAGCAGCATGCTCGGCGCCGGGGTCTGGATCCCGGAGTCGAGGACGCGGCCTTGGCGGTCCACCATTAACCAGACCACCACCTCGCCGCTGGGGCGTTCAAGGGACGCCTGGCGCCCGGTGGGGTATTGCTTGTACGTGTCCAGCTCGTTGCGCAAACCCTTGAGGTAACCGCCTTCCAGCGCCTGGCCGTCGACTTTCGGCGGTGCCGGTGGCGCGGCGGGTGCCGGGGTAGGGGCGGGAGCGGCTTGCACGGGCTTGGCGGCGACCGGGGCCGGCGCAGGTGCTGGCGTTGGTTTGGCGGCCACCGGCTTGGGGACCGGTTTTGGTTTTGGCTCAGGTTTTGGCAGTGGTTTTGGCACTGGCTTGGGTGGTGGAGGCGGCGGGGCAGGCTCGGCCTCTTCGTCTTCGATCACCGGTGGCGGAGGTTCTTCAACCACGGGCTCGGGCACCACTTCCGGCTCGGGCTCGACCAGGGCGAGTTCAACCGCCGACTCGTCGTACTGCGGCTGGATTTTCAGGGGTTGGGACTGGATACCCAGTGCAATCAGCACCAGGGCGATCAGGGCCGGGACACTGCCCAGCAGCCGACGCGCACGAAACAAGGCATACATGATCAGGACTTTTTCGTGGCGATGGAGACGGAGGTAAAGCCACCCAGGCGCAGGGTGTCCATGACTTCAACCAGGCGCGACACTTCCACGCCTTTGTCGCTGTTGACGATGATGGTCGACTTGGTGTCTGGCTTCTCGCCGGCCTTGAGTGCAGGCACCAGCGCGTCGACCGTCATGTCCTTGCCATCGAGCTGCAGCTGGCCGTCCAGGCCCAGGGTCAAGATGAATTTATTTTGTGGCTTGAGCTGCTGTGAACTGCTGGCGCTCGGCAATTGTGTCTTCATGCCCAGGGCGGGAATCACGTTCAAACTCACCAGTACAAAAAACACCAAAAGAAACATCATCACGTCGATCATCGGGATCAGTTCGATGTGTGCCTTGCGCTTTTTGGGTTCATCCCAAGTTCTCATGCCGCTACCCCGTTGTTGATTAGGGGCGACACGCTAGCAACGAAAAATGACCGAATGGTTAACATTAATTTAAGCTTTTAAGGCTCTATTACGGCACTCACAAGCAGGCATGCGGATTATTTATGTACGTAATGAAACTGACACGGTGCGCGTACATTCTGGGAGAATTTATTTCCAGAGCCCTCTGTCATGAGCGTTGCCCTACCTTTTTTATCCACGCCGCGATTGGTGTTGAAAGCGTTACACAAGGACCAGGCCGAGCTGCTTTGTGCCCTGGCCAACGGGCCGCTGATTGCCGAAAACACTGCGACTATCCCATCGCCCTATACCCTTGACGTGGCCCACGCGTTTATCGGTGAACTTGAAGAAAAGTATCGTTCGGGGACGGCGCTGGGCCTCGGCATTCACCTGCGGGAAACGCAAGAGTTCGTGGGGATGGCCAGCATTCGCCTGTCGGCCAATCATCACAGCGGGCTGCTGGGTGGATGGATGGCGGCGCATTGCCGTGACCGTGGCTACGCCGCCGAAGCCGCCTGTGGGCTGATGCACTTTGGCTTCAGCGAATTGGCGCTGCACCGTATCGCAGGGCAGTGTTTTACCCGTAATAAAGCGTCGGCCCGGGTGATGCAGAAAATCGGCTTGCGTTACGAGGGCTGCCAGCAAGGCGCTTTCCTCAAGGACGGGGTCTACGAAGACCTGTCGATGTTCGGCGTATTGCGCAAGGATTGGCAGAATCCGCTCGAACCCAGCGAGTACCCGCTATGAGCCATCTGCCAGACCCAGGTCGCCGCAGGGTCCTGGGCGGCCTGGCGGTTGCCACGGCGTTTTCGATCCTCAGCCCGTTCGCCCGCAGTGCGGGCATCGACTATCCCTTCACCCTGGGGGTGGCTTCAGGCGATCCATTGCCCGATGGTTTCGTGATCTGGACACGCCTCGCGCCGCTGTTCAATGCCGCAGATGGCCGCGGCGGATTGAGCCGGGCGGTGCCGGTACGCTGGAAAGTGGCCAGTGATGCGGCGATGACCCACATTGTGCGTCGGGGTGAGGTCATGGCCCGCGAGCGTTTCGCCCATTCGGTGCATGTGGAAGTGGCCGGGTTGGAGGCAGGCCGGCCTTACTGGTACCAGTTTGAAGGCCTCGGTGCGCAAAGCCCGGTAGGCCAGTCGCGCACGGCGCCAGCGTTGCATGCCATGGCGTCGGCCCGGTTGGGTTTTGTCTCCTGTTCCCATTGGGAGCGAGGCTACTTCAGCGCTTATCGCCATTTGGCCGCTGAGCAGCCGGACCTGGTGTTTTTCCTTGGTGACTACATCTACGACAGTTCCTATGCGGCCGACTCCGGCAAGATCATTCGTCCCCACGGCAGCGGCAATGCGCTGAATCTTGCGGATTACCGCAACCGCTACGCCCTGTACAAGACCGATCCGGATTTGCAGGCGCTGCATGCTGCGGCGCCCAGCGTGGCGACCTGGGACGATCACGAAGTGCAAAACGACTACGCCAGCCAGTGGTCCCAGGACCCGAGCATTCCGGTGGCGGCGTTTCTCAAGCAGCGTGCAGCGGCTTACCAAGCGTTCTATGAACATATGCCGCTGCGGGCCAGCAGCCTGCCGCGCGGGCCGGACATGCGTGTCTATCGGCGTTTGGACTACGGGCGACTGGCACGTTTCCACGTGCTGGACGGCCGGCAGTATCGCTCCGAGCAACCGTGTATTTCAGCAAACGGCAGTCGCAAGGGGCATATCGCGGATGACAGCTGCATTGACCTGCGCAACCCCCGGCGCACCATGCTTGGCTGGGAGCAGGAAGCGTGGCTGGACCGGGGCTTTGCCGAGTCCCGGGCACAGTGGAACGTGATCGCCCAGGACCTGCTGGTGGCGCCGCTGATTCAACGTGACCCCGAGAGCAAGGCGCTGGGCCATTGGACGGATGGCTGGGATGGCTATATCGCGACCCGCGAGCGGGTGCTGGCCTCTATCGAGCGCCGCCGGGTGAATAATCCGGTGTTCTGGGGCGGTGATATTCACTCGTTCTGGACCACCGACCTGCACACCGATGCCAATAACCCGGACTCGCCGGTAATCGCCACCGAGTTCGTCGGCACGTCGGTGACCTCCGACGGGCCGCCATTCGAGGCCTTCAGTTCGATCCTGCCGCTTAACCCCCATGTGAAGTTTTTCGACAGCCGCCAGCGCGGCTATGTGTCGGTGGCACTTGAGGAGAAGACTATGCTGACGAACTTCCGGGTGATTTCCGATCCCCGGGACCCACATGCCAGTGTCTCGACCCTCAAGTCATTTGTGGTGGAGCCGGGCAGGGCGGGGGCGATTGCGGTCTAGTCAGTCGAGGCTGTAGCGCACCGACAATGCACCTTTTTTCTCGGACAGGGCCAGGATCGTTACCTGGCCCACGTCCCCCAGGGCCTGCACATGGGTGCCGCCGCAGGCATAGGCCGGCAGTTCGCCAAAACCCACTTCCCGGGTGCCGTCATCCAGCGTCATATGGCGTGGCAGGTTGGCCGCAATCCATTGGTCGACGCGCTGTTGAATCGCTTGCGCGTCCATGGCCTGGGCCGAGGTGCCGCGAATAAAGGTGATCTTGCCTTCGCCGGGCCAGTGATGGGCCTTGATCGGCATCCAGCCCAGGGTTTCGCCGGCATTGCCGATCAGGTGCCCGGCCGAATGCAGGCGCGTGTGCAGGGTGCGGCGTTCTTCATCGACGCGTGCCTGTATCGTGCCCAGTGCCACGGGGCGGTCGACGTAATGCACGACATGATCGCCTTCCTGCACCACCTTCAGTACTTGGCTTTCCCCCAGCCAGCCAGTGTCGGAAGGCTGGCCGCCACCTTGGGGATGGAAGATCGTTGACTGCAGGATCACGGCAAACTGGTTGTCAGAAGGTGTGCATCCCAGCACTTCGAGTTCGGCATTCAGGTGGTCATGGGTAAAAAACAGGCGCTGGGTCATCATTTACATCCGCATCAGGGTTTCTATTGGGCAGTATAAGAAGTGCGCCAATGGGTGATAATCCGTTCAAATCTCAATGGACTTGTGCGTCATGAGCATCAATCTTCCCTTGCCGCTGCTGGGTGAAATGGCGATTTTCGTCAAGGTGGTGGAAACCGGCAGCTTCTCCGAAGCCGCGCGGCAACTGGGTGCTTCGCCGTCATCCGTGAGCCGCAGTATCTCGCGCCTGGAAAAGGCCCTGGCGACGCGCCTGCTGCAACGCACCACCCGCAAGCTGCGCCTGAGCGAAGGCGGTGAAGAGGTGTTCAAGCGCTGCCAGGAAATGCTCAGCGCCGCGCGCTCGGTGATGGAAATCAGCGGGCAATACACCCATGAGGCAGAAGGCTTGGTGCGGGTCAGTGTGCCCAAGGCGGTGGGGCGGTTTGTGGTGCATCCCCATATGCCGGAGTTTTTGCGGCGTTACCCCAAGGTCGATGTGCAACTGATCCTGGAGGACCGGCACGTGGATTTGATTGATGACAATGTCGACCTGAGCATCCGCATCACCGACAGCCCGCCGCCGGGGTTGGTGGGGCGCCAACTGCTGCCCATCGAACACTTGGTCTGCGCCACGCCGCAGTACTTGGCTGAGAACGGTACGCCCCGGCATCCCCATGATTTGCTGGAGCACAGTTGCATCTACTTGGGCGAGACGCCGGGGGATGCGCGCTGGAAGTTTCGCCAGGGCAGCAAGGCGGTGACGGTGGGCGTGCGCGGGCGGTACGCGGCCAATCACACCGGGGTACGGCTGGATGCGGTGTTGCAGCACGTGGGGGTTGGCAGCTTGCCGTACTTCACGGCGCGGCATGCGCTGGAGGCGGGGGAGGTGGTGCAGGTGTTGCCGGAGTGGGATTTTATTGCGTCGTACCACGGGGATGCGTGGTTGCTGCATTCACCGACGCGGTATCTGCCGCCGAAGTTGCGGGTGTTTATTGATTATCTGGTGGAGTGCATGGCTAAGGAGCCGACGCTGAATAAACGGTAGGAATGTGGCAGCGGATTTGTGTGGGAGCTGGCTTGCCTGCGATAGCAACGCCGTGGTGTGACTGACACACCGAGCCGCCTGCATCGCAGGCAAGCCAGCTCCCACATATTTTGATCTTCAGCGTTTTTTACATCAGTGCTTTGGCTGGTCATTGGACATGGCCAACAACTGCTTTTCCTGGTTCCAGTCGAACGGTTCGTCGTTCTGTTCAGCTTCAAAGCGACGTTCTTCCAGGGCCTGGTACAGGTCCAGTTCGTCATCGGGCATGAAGTGCAGGCAATCGCCACCGAAGAACCACAGCAGGTCGCGCGGCACCAGGTGGGCAATTTGCGGGTAGCGCAGGATGACCTGGCTCATCATGTCCTGACCCAGGTACTGGCTTTCGATCGGGTCGATCGGCAGCAGGGCGCGCAGTTCATCGAAGCGCTCCAGGAACAGGAGGTGGCTTTCCTCGGGAACCTGTTCGGCTTCGCCGACGGCAACCAGGATGCTGCGCAGGTGGTCGAGCAAGACGAGATGATCGGCAACGACGTTGGACACGAGATAAGTCCTCAAGAGCAAAACGGGCGCGAGAGTATATAGCTCAAGCGCCCGTTTTTATATGACCGCTGGGTTCAGCGGACTTTTCCCTCAGCCTGGCTCAGCTCTTCCTTGCTGAAATCATCCACGTCGATCACCTTGCGCCGCGCCGCTTCAGCGTCACGCAGGGTCTGCGCCTCAGCCGGTTGCAGCACGCCGGCATGCAGCGCGGCGTCGATGGCGTGTTCGCCAGCGGTAGGTTTGACCTGGCCGCTCTTGAGGCCTTCGTGGAGTTTTTTCTGCAACGGATGGCTGTCGGCCAACAGGTCGTAGGCATGTTGCAGGGCACCCACCGGGTCCTCGGCGGATTGCGGGCGATAGCAGCCAGCCAGCACCGCTTCCAGTGCCGGGTCGCCCTTGGCACGCCCAATCACGGCGGCTACTTCAGCATCCAGCGCATCGGACGGGCCCTTATGGCGACGGCCGAACGGGAACACGATCACCCGCAGCAGGCAGCCCAGCACCTTGCTCGGGAAGTTGGTGAGCAATTCATCCAGAGCACGCTCGGAGTGGCCGAGGCTTTCTTCCATGGCCCAGGCGAACAGCGGGCGCAGGTGGTCTGGCGAGTCCAGGTCGTGGTAACGCTTGAGCGCTGCCGATGCCAGGTACATATGGCTCAGCACATCGCCCAGACGTGCCGACAGGCGTTCGCGACGTTTCAGTTCGCCGCCCAGCAGCATCATGCTCAGGTCTGCCAGCATCGCAAACGCTGCGGCTTGGCGGTTGAGTGCGCGGAAGTAGCCCTGGCTCAAACTGTTGCCCGGGGCTTTTTCGAAGTGACCAAAACCGAGGTTCAGCACCAGGGTGCTGGCGGCGTTGCTTACGGCAAAGCCGATGTGTTGCAGCAGCAGGCCGTCGAATTCCTTCAGCGCCTGGTCATGGTCTTCACGGCCGGCCAGGGCCATTTCCTTGAGTACGAACGGATGGCAGCGGATCGCGCCCTGGCCGAAGATCATCAGGTTGCGCGAGAGAATATTCGCGCCTTCCACGGTGATGAAGATCGGCGCGCCTTGCCAGCTGCGGCCCAGGTAGTTGTTGGGCCCCATGATGATGCCCTTGCCGCCGTGCACGTCCATTGCATGGCTGATGCACTCGCGGCCGCGTTCGGTCAGGTGGTACTTGAGGATCGCCGACAGTACCGAGGGTTTTTCCCCCAGGTCGACCGCGTTGGCGGTGAGCATCCGCGCGCTGTCCATCAACCACGCGTTGCCGCCGATGCGCGCCAGGGCTTCCTGGATGCCTTCAAAGGCGGCCAGCGGTACGTTGAACTGCTCGCGCACCTGGGCATATTGGCCGGTCACCAGGCTGGTGAACTTGGCGGCGCCAGTGCCGACGGCGGGCAGGGAAATCGAACGGCCCACCGAGAGGCAGTTCATCAGCATCATCCAGCCCTTGCCGAGCATTTCCTGGCCGCCGATCAGGAAGTCCAGGGGAATGAACACGTCCTTGCCGGAGTTGGGGCCGTTCATGAACGCGGCGCCCAGGGGCAGGTGGCGGCGGCCGATTTCAACGCCGGGGGTGTCGGTGGGGATCAGCGCGAGGCTGATGCCGAGGTCTTCTTCGTCGCCCAGCAGATGGTCCGGGTCATGGGCCTTGAAAGCCAGGCCGAGCAAGGTCGCTACCGGGCCGAGGGTGATGTAGCGTTTTTCCCAGTTCAGGCGCAGGCCAAGGGTTTCCTTGCCTTCCCACTCGCCTTTGCAGATCACCCCGGTGTCGGGCATGGAGCCCGCGTCGGAGCCCGCCAGCGGGCCGGTCAGGGCAAAGCACGGGATGTCGTCACCACGGGCCAGGCGGGGCAAGTAATGGTTGCGTTGTTCATCGGTGCCGTAGTGCAGCAGCAATTCGGCCGGGCCCAGGGAGTTGGGGACCATGACGGTGGAGGCGAGGTCGCCGCTGCGGGTCGCCAGTTTCATCGCGACCTGGGAGTGGGCGTAGGCGGAGAAACCCTTGCCGCCGAATTCCTTGGGGATGATCAGGGCAAAAAAGCCATGCTGCTTGATGTGTTCCCAGGCCGCCGGCGGCAGGTCCATGGCCTGGCCGATTTCCCAGTCGGTGACCATCGCGCACAGTTCTTCAGTGGGGCCGTCGATGAAGGCTTGTTCTTCTTCGGTCAGTTGCGCCTTGGGGTAGGCCAGCAACTTGTCCCAGTCAGGACGGCCGCTGAACAGCTCGCCGTCCCACCACACGGTGCCGGCGTCGATGGCGTCGCGCTCGGTCTCGGACATCGGCGGCAGGACTTTCTGGAACCAGTTGAACAGCGGCGCGGTGAAGTACTTGCGGCGCAGGTCCGGCAGCAGCAGCGGGGCGGCCACCACGGCGATCAGCACCCAGAAGATCAGCAGCAACCAGCCTGGTGCATGGCTGAAGGCGCCCATTGCCAACAGGTAGACGGCCACCACGCCTATGGCGGGCAGGGGCGCGGTGCGGCGGTGTGCCAGGTAGGCAACGCCGACCACCAGAACCAGTATCCACAACAACAGCATATTCAATCCTCCGTGAAACCAGGTGCGAAATCACCTCTGAGCTTAGTCGGCATCCGAAAAAGCAGGGTGACGAGGGTGTTACGTGGTGTGCCGGGGGAAGTTCGCCATCAGGCGCCGACATTTGGCCGAATCGTCGTTATCGCAGCTCGCAGGCGGTGGTTAGACTCCAGGCTTGCCTCGGAGATTAACCTCATGAATGCGTACTTGAATCCCGGCCGCTTCATCGATAGTGACCACCCTGCGGTGGTGGAGTTCGCCGAAAAACATCGCGGTTCGAGTGCCGCACCCCGTGACCAGGCAGTCAGTCTTTACTACGCCGTGCGCGAGGCGGTGCGCTACAACCCCTATACCTTCAGCCGCGACCCGCAAACCCTCACCGGCAGCTTCGCCCTGGCCGCCGGCGAGAGTTATTGCGTGCCCAAGGCGACGCTGCTGGCAGGGTGCGCAAGGCACTGCGGCATTCCAGCGCGTATCGGCCTGGCCGACGTGCGCAACCACTTGTCGACGCCACGTTTGATCGAACTGCTCAGAAGTGACGTATTTGCCATGCACGGCTACACCGAGCTGTATCTGGATGGCCGCTGGGTGAAAGCCACGCCCGCCTTCAACCAGCAGCTGTGCGAACTGTTCGACGTGCCGCCGCTGGATTTCGACGGCATCCACGACAGTGTTTTCCACGCCTTCAACCGCAAGGGCCAGCGCTCCATGGAGTACGTGGTGGACCATGGGCAATTTGCCGAGGTGCCCGAGGAATTCTTCTTCGCCCACCTGCAGAAATGTTACCCGCACCTGTTTGGCGAGCAGATGCCGATCCTGTTGGGGGACATGCAGAGTGATTTAAGCCGGGCGTGATCCGGCGTATGCTGCCCCGGCATTCATCCAACCATCTTTTTCAAAATCGGGGCGGTCATGCTGAAAATCTGGGGTCGTAAAAATTCGTCAAATGTCAGGAAGGCACTGTGGTGCGCCGAGGAACTCGGCCTGGACTATGAGGCAATTGATGCGGGCGGGGCTTTTGGTGTGGTCGACACGCCGCAATACCGCGCACTGAACCCCAACGGCCGGGTGCCGATGATTGAAGATGGCGACTTTGTGCTGTGGGAATCCAACACCATCGTGCGTTATCTGGCCGCCAAACATGCGCCGGATTCGAATTGGTACCCCAGCGACCTGCAAGCCCGGGCCAATGCCGAAAAGTGGATGGACTGGACCACCTCGACCCTGGCCGAACCGTTCAAGACCGTGTTCTGGGGCGTGTTGCGAACCCCGGCTGAAAAGCAGAACTGGGACACCATCAATGCCGGTCGCCAGGCCTGCATCGATGTCTTGCAGACGGTGGATCAGGCCTTGGCCGTGCAACCTTACCTGTCCGGCAGCGAGATCGGCATGGGTGATATCCCCTTGGGCAGCTTCATTTATGCCTGGTTCGAAATGCCCATCGAACGCCCGTCGATGCCTAACCTTGAGGCCTGGTACCAGCGCCTGCGTGCGCGCCCGGCGTATCAGAAATCGGTCATGACCGCGTTGACCTGATACCCACTATTAATACGGGTGACTGTACTTGTGCGGCGCGGACAAGCACCATGCTTGTCACGCGCAGCCGTTGTATTCCGTGCGGTCTGCCCTCATGTAACAATTCTATTCCTCTTCTTTGGTGCGTAATCCGATATGAGTTCCGCTCTGTCCATCCGGCAGCTAACCAAAACCTACGGCAACGGTTTCCAGGCCCTGAGTGGTATCGATCTGGACGTCGCCGAAGGTGATTTCTTCGCCTTGCTCGGCCCCAACGGCGCCGGCAAATCCACCACCATCGGGATTCTCTCGACCCTGGTCAACAAGACCACCGGTACGGTGAATATCTTTGGCCACGACCTGGACAAATCCCCGGCGGCGCTCAAGCGCAGCATTGGCGTGGTGCCCCAGGAGTTCAATTTCAACCAGTTTGAAAAGACCTTCGACATCGTCGTGACCCAGGCCGGTTACTACGGCATCCCGCCGAAGATCGCCAAGGAACGCGCCGAGCAATACCTCACCCAACTGGGGCTGTGGGACAAGCGCGACGTGCCTTCGCGTTCGCTGTCCGGCGGCATGAAGCGTCGCCTGATGATCGCCCGCGCCCTGGTGCACGAACCGCGCCTGCTGATTCTCGACGAACCGACGGCGGGCGTGGATATCGAGCTGCGTCGCTCGATGTGGACGTTCCTCACCGAACTGAACCAGAAAGGCATCACCATCATCCTCACCACGCACTATCTGGAAGAGGCTGAGCAGCTGTGCCGCAACATCGGCATCATCGACCACGGCACCATCGTCGAAAACACCAGCATGCGTAACTTGCTGAGCCAGTTGCACGTCGAGACCTTCCTGCTCGACCTGAAAAACAACATGTCCGTGCCACCGCAGTTGATCGGCTACCCGAACCGCCTGGTGGACAGCCACACGCTGGAAGTCCAGGTAGACAAAGCCGTGGGCATCACCGCGTTGTTCGGCCAGTTGGCCACCCAGAACATCGAAGTGCTGAGCCTGCGTAACAAAACCAATCGCCTCGAGGAGTTGTTCGTGTCCCTGGTGGAGAAAAATCTGGCGAAGGTGGCGGTATGAGTTCGGAACTGCAACCCAACCTCGTCGCGCTGCAGACCATCGTCTACCGCGAAGTGAAGCGCTTTACCCGGATCTGGCCGCAGACTCTGCTGCCGCCGGCGATCACCATGGTTTTGTACTTCGTGATCTTCGGCAACCTGATTGGCCGGCAGATTGGTGACATGGGTGGTTTCACCTATATGGAGTACATCGTGCCGGGGTTGATCATGATGTCGGTGATCACCAACTCCTACGGCAACGTGGTGTCGAGCTTTTTTGGCAGCAAGTTTCAGCGGTCCATCGAGGAATTGATGGTATCGCCGGTGTCACCTCATACGATTTTGATCGGCTACACCCTGGGCGGCGTGCTGCGCGGGTTGATGGTCGGGGTGATCGTGACGCTGCTGTCACTGTTCTTTACCCATTTGCAGGTGCATCACCTTGGGATCACGCTGCTGGTGGTGGTGCTGACGGCGACGATTTTTTCGTTGCTGGGGTTCATCAACGCGGTGTTTGCGCGCAACTTTGATGATATTTCGATTATTCCGACGTTTGTGCTGACGCCGCTGACGTATCTGGGTGGGGTGTTTTATTCGATCACCTTGTTGCCGCCGTTCTGGCAGACGGTGTCGTTGGCCAACCCTGTGTTGCACATGGTTAACGCCTTCCGTTACGGCATCTTGGGCGTGTCGGATATCAAGATCAGTGTGGCGATTACGTTTATGCTGGTGGCAACTGTGGTGCTGTATGTGGGCTGTGCGCGGTTGCTGGTGAGTGGGCGTGGGATGCGCACCTAAGCGTTGAGGTGTAATGAAAAACGGCCTTCAGATGAGGCCGTTTTTTTTGTGTTTGGTTGGGGGCATATCCGTTGTTTAGGTAACGGCAGCTTATGGTTTCGCTCTTACAGCGAGTCACTTTGCAAAAAAGCGGCAAAGTAACCAAAACGCTCTGCCCCGTCGCGGCTAAACCGGCGTCCTGCCGGTTTACCCGCTCTCAATCCCTGCGTTCGGCCTCGGGCTGAGTGGGGCAGTCAGATCAAGAGCAAGATCAAGATCACAAGCACGGCGGCCTGAAAGCCGACCTGAGTGTTAAAAGCCAGATCAAAAGCCGCTTTTCTGTAGGAGCTGGCTTGCCGGCGAAGAACCTGAGAACGCCGCGTTCATTCAGGACGCCAGCGTCATCGTTAACGACCATCGCCGGCAAGCCAGCTCCTACAGGGGATCGTGCCCGCTGTAGCTTTTGATCTTGATCTTAGGCGCCCCGTTAAACCACGCTGCCTGCGTTCGGGCACACCGAGCCTAGGCGAGGTGCCGAGTGGTGGGGCAAGAGCGTTTTGCTTACTTTTGACTGGGCCGGCATTCCGGCTGTTCAAAAGTGAGCCGCTGTAAGAGCGGAACCATAGGCGGCCATCACCCAAAAAACGGATATACACCCAACCCACAACCCCCACTCACCGCCGCAAAGCCAACTCAATCAACTCATGCAGCTCTTCCACCTGCAGCGGCACGGTAGAAAACAGACTGCGAAACACGGTGGGCGCCACGATCAGGTTAATCAGCCGGTCCACACTGGGCGCAGTTTCAGCGTCGCCCGGATAGCGATCCAGAATCATCTCCAACTGCCCGGTGAGAATCCCCACGCAATACCCCGGCGCCTGGCTGCATTGCACATCACGCATCATCTCGCGACCCAGGTCCGAACTCATTTCATCGCGATATTGCTCACCCCAGGCCCGCAGGTCACCGCGCAGGCTGCCAGTGTTGGCCGGCTCACTGTCCGGACGCAGACGAGCCATGGCGACATCAGCCAGCAGCGCAGCCAGGTCACCCCAGCGGCGGTAGATGGTCGAAGGTGTGACGCCGGCGCGCGTGGCTATCTGCGGCACAGTCACGCTGGAGCGATCCTGCTCCTCGAGCAATTCACGCACAGCAGAATGAACGGATTCTTGTACCCGGGCACTACGGCCCCCCGGGCGGAGGCCTTCTTTTATCGCCATGCGTAAAACCTTAACACAAAGAATTTGCTTTAAGCGCCCTCCAGTAGCACACTCAGCAAAAGCAAAATATTAGCTTTAGCGGAGCGTGCCCATGTCCAGCGTTACTTCCCATCGTTCCAGCCTGGTGTTCCTGGCGATCACCTTGCTGACGTTCCTCGCCGCCTCCAGCGCGCCGACGCCGTTGTACCACCTCTATCAGGAAGGCCTGCACTTTTCGGCTGCGATGCTGACCCTGGTGTTCGGCATCTACGCCTTGAGCCTGCTGGCTGCGTTGCTGACGGTAGGTTCTTTGTCGGACCACCTGGGACGCAAGCCGGTGATTTTCGCCGCGCTGCTCCTGGATATGCTGGCGATGCTGCTGTTTATCAATGCCGACAGCGTCGGCTGGCTGATTGCAGCCCGCACGGTACAAGGCTTTGCCACCGGCATGGCCACTGCCGTATTGGGCGCCGCGCTGCTCGACACCGACCGCCAGCAAGGCCCGTTGGTCAACAGCGTGGCGCCTTTGCTGGGCATGGCCTGTGGCGCCATGGGCTGCAGCCTGCTGGTGGAGTTCGCGCCGATGCCGACCACGTTGATCTACTGGACCTTGCTCGGCTTGATGCTGGCCCAGGCGCTCTACGTCTGGCGCCTGCCGGAAACGGTCAGCCGGATTCCCGGCGCGCTGGCCTCGCTGTGGCCCACCTTGCATGTGCCGCCCCAGGCGCGGCGTGCGTTGTGGATCTCGTTGCCGGTGGACGTGGCGGTGTGGGCCATGGGCGGCTTTTACCTGTCCCTTGCGCCCTCGCTGGTGCGGGCGGCGACCGGCTCCACCTCGAACCTGATCGGTGGCGGGCTTGTCGCGGTATTGACGTTGAGTGGTGCGGTGATGATCTTCAGCCTGCGCAACCGCCCGGCGGACAAGGTCCTGCGCTTGGGCGCGGTACTGCTGGCGGTGGGGGTTGCGCTGATCCTCACAGCCGTCCACAGCGCCAGCCTGCCGCTGTTTTTTGTCGCCACGCTGATTGCCGGCGGCGGCTTTGGCTCGGGATTCCTCGGCGCACTGCGCAGCGTCTTGCCGTTGGCCTTGCCCCATGAACGGGCCGGTTTGATGTCGGCGTTCTATGTGCTGAGTTACCTGGCGTTCTGTGTGCCGTCGCTGCTGGCGGGCAACCTCACCCGCAGCTTCGGCTTGATCGCCACCACGGACGGTTATGGCGTAGTGCTGATCGTACTGGCGCTCGGCGCTTTGGTGGCGCTGCTGTTGCAGGATCTGGCCAGGAGCAGGGCGACGGCGGGCAGTTGATTCGGTAATAATCCGCCACCTGTATGCCTTGGGATTCATCCATGAAGATCATCCGCAGCAAAGACTTCACCGGCACCCGCGCCTGGGAGGCGCTGGACATCGCCAACATGAACGGCATCACCACCCGTTTGCACTGGACCGACCAGCCCTATCGCTGGCACGTCAACGATGGGGAAGAGGTGTTCGTTGTGCTCGATGGCCAGGTGCAGATGCACTACCGCGAAAATGGCGCCGAACAGATGGCCTTGCTTCAGGTAGGCGACATCTTCTATGCCAGCGTCGGCACCGAGCATGTGGCTCATCCACAGGGCCCGGCGCGGATCCTGGTGATTGAATCTGAAGGCAGCGTTTAACTGTATATCTGCAAAACAGATAACAGTTAGAGATATTACCCGTTATATAGATATTCGATTCGGTTCTACCATGGTCTCAACCTCATGCGAGGAAGAGGAATTCACCATGACTTGCCCGAATACGCTTCACAGCCGCTTGAAACCTTTCAGTCACCTGACCCGTCCCCGGGAAGTGATTCGCCAGTTCACCCCCAACTGGTTCGCCGCCACCATGGGCACCGGGGTGCTGGCGTTGGCGCTGGCGCAATTGCCGGTCAACGTGCCGGGCTTGCATGCCGTGGCCGAAGGGCTGTGGCTGTTTACCATCGGCCTGTTTGTGTTGTTCAGCGTGCTGTATGCGGCGCGCTGGGTGATGTTCTTCCACGAGGCCCGGCGCATTTTCGGGCATTCCACGGTATCGATGTTCTTCGGCACCATCCCCATGGGCCTGGCGACCATCATCAATGGCTTCCTGCTGTTCGGTCTCCCACGTTGGGGCGGCGGCGTGGTGCACCTGGCCGAAGTGCTGTGGTGGCTGGACGTGGCGATGGCACTGGCTTGCGGAGTGTTGATCCCGTTCATGATGTTCACCCGCCAGGAACACAGCATCGACCAGATGACTGCCGTGTGGCTGTTGCCGGTGGTGGCTGCCGAAGTGGCCGCCGCCAGCGGTGGCCTGCTGGCGCCGCACCTGGCCGACGCTCATTCGCAACTGGTGATGCTGGTGACCAGCTACGTGTTGTGGGCGTTTTCGCTGCCGGTGGCGTTCAGCATCCTGACCATCCTGATGCTGCGCATGGCCCTGCATAAACTGCCCCACGCCAATATGGCCGCGTCGAGCTGGCTGGCGCTCGGCCCTATCGGCACCGGCGCCCTGGGCATGCTGGTGCTGGGCGGTGATGCGCCGGCCATCTTTGCGGCGAACGGTTTGCCCGGCGTCGGTGAAATGGCCAATGGTATTGGTCTGATCGCCGGCATAACCCTGTGGGGCTTCGGCTTGTGGTGGATGTTGATCGCGGTGCTGATCACCGTGCGTTACCTGCGGGCCGGCATTCCGTTCAACCTCGGCTGGTGGGGATTTACCTTCCCGTTGGGCGTGTACTCGCTGGCCACGCTGAAGCTGGCGAGCACCCTGCACCTGAATTTTTTCAGCATCGCAGGCTGTGGGTTGGTGGCGGCGCTGGCGCTGATGTGGTTGATCGTGGCCAAGCGCACTGTGCAGGGCGCCTATAAAGGCGAGCTTTTTGTATCGCCCTGCATTGCAGGACTAGCGAATAAGTAATCGGGATTAGGTAAAGTCGTGGCCTGACTTTCTATAACAGCCTAAAGGCAATAACAGTCTCAGGCCACGCAGGAACACGGACGATGAGCCACCCCTCGCAATTCACTTTGCTGCGCAAACGGCGCTTCCTGCCGTTCTTCATTACCCAGTCCCTCGGGGCGTTCAACGACAATATCTTCAAGCAGTCGTTGATCCTGGCGATTCTCTACAAGCTGACCATCGAGGGCGACCGCTCGATCTGGGTCAACCTGTGCGCCTTGCTGTTTATCCTGCCGTTCTTCCTGTTCTCGGCCCTGGCCGGGCAATTTGGCGAGAAATTCAACAAGGACGCGCTCATCCGGGTGATCAAGATCGGCGAGATCGTGATCATGTCGGTGGGCGCGGTGGGCTTCATGTTCAACCACCTGGAACTGATGCTGCTGGCGCTGTTTGCCATGGGCACGCATTCGGCCCTGTTCGGGCCGGTGAAGTACTCGATCATGCCCCAGGCGCTCCATGAGGATGAGCTGGTGGGCGGCAACGGCCTGGTGGAAATGGGCACGTTCCTCGCGATCCTGGCCGGCACCATCGGCGCCGGGATCATGATGTCCTCCACCCATTACGCGCCGGTGGTTTCGACGGCCATCGTGGGGATTGCGGTGCTGGGCTACCTGGCCAGCCGCAGCATTCCGCGGGCGGCGGCTTCCAGCCCCGAGATGCGCCTGAACTGGAATATCTTCAGCCAGTCCTGGGCTACCTTGAAGCTGGGCCTGGGGCAGACGCCGGCAGTGTCGCGCTCGATTGTCGGCAACTCGTGGTTCTGGTTTGTCGGCGCGATCTACCTGACGCAAATCCCGGCCTACGCCAAGGAGTGGATGTACGGCGATGAGACCGTGGTGACGCTGATCCTCACGGTGTTTTCGGTGGGCATCGCCCTGGGCTCGATGCTGTGCGAGAAGTTGTCCGGGCGTAAGGTGGAAATCGGTCTGGTGCCGTTTGGTTCCTTCGGCCTGACCGTGTTCGGCCTGCTGCTGTGGTGGCATTCCGGCGGTTTCCCGCAGAACGTCCAGGCCAACGACTGGATCGAGGTGCTGAGCTACGGCCAGGCGTGGTGGGTGTTGTTCGATATCCTCGGCCTCGGCGTATTCGGCGGCTTCTATATCGTGCCGTTGTACGCGCTGATCCAGTCGCGTACTGCCGAGAACGAGCGGGCGCGGGTGATCGCGGCCAACAATATTCTCAACGCGCTGTTCATGGTGGTCTCGGCGATTGTGTCGATCCTGCTGCTGAGCGTGGCCAAGCTGTCGATCCCAGAGCTGTTCCTGGTGGTGTCGCTGCTGAACATCGCGGTCAACGCCTACATCTTCAAGATCGTGCCCGAGTTCACCATGCGTTTCATGATCTGGCTGCTGGGCCACTCCATGTACCGCGTCGAGCATAAAAACCTTGAGCTGATTCCGGACGAGGGCGCGGCGCTGCTGGTGTGTAATCACGTGTCGTTTGTCGATGCGCTGCTGATTGCCGGTTCGGTGCGTCGGCCGATTCGCTTTGTCATGTACTACAAGATCTACCGCCTGCCGGTGTTGAACTTCATTTTCCGTACCGCCGGGGCGGTGCCGATTGCCGGGCGGCATGAGGATATCCAGATCTACGAAAAGGCCTTCCAGCGGATTGCCCAGTATTTGAAAGACGGCGAGTTGGTGTGCATCTTCCCGGAAGGCAAGTTGACCTCTGATGGCGAGATGAACGAGTTCCGGAGCGGGGTGACGCGGATTCTTGAAGAGACGCCGGTGCCGGTGATTCCGATGGCGTTGCAGGGGTTGTGGGGGAGTTTCTTCAGTCGTGACCCGAACAAGGGTTTCTTTCACCGCATCTGGTCACGGGTGACGCTGGTGGCCGGCGCGCCGGTGACGGTGGAGGCGGCGACGCCCGAGGCGTTGCATGGGGTGGTGGGGAAGTTACGTGGGAGTGTCAGGTAGTTTTTTGTTGGATTCCCTGGCCCCATCGCAGGCAAGCCAGCTCCCACATTTTGATGTGTGAACACATTCCAACTGTGGGAGCGGGCTTGCCCGCGATAGCGGTAGTGGCCTAAGCGCTGACCTTGAGCCCGATCAGCCCGCAAATGATCAACGCCACACTGGCCAGCCGAAACAGTGCCATGGATTCCCCAAACAGGATAATCCCGGCAATCACCGTGCCCACTGCACCGACACCGGTCCAGATGGCATAGGCGGTGCCCAGCGGCAACTCCTTCATGGCCAGCCCCAGCAGGCCAAGGCTGATGGCCATGGCGGCAATGGTCAGGGCCGTGGGCAGTGGCTTGCTGAAACCGTCGGTGTATTTCAGTCCGACGGCCCAACCGACTTCAAACAGTCCGGCAAAAAACAGAATGATCCAGGACATGATGACCTCCCTTGCAAGGTGGGGTCGTCCCCTGATTAATCGCTTGATGGCGTCGCGAGGTCGTCCCCGCGAAGGTCGCTAGAGTGCCGAATATTGATCAGGTGATCAAGTTTCGGACTTGTGCGCCAACTGATCGCGGTCTTCCTTTTCGCTCATCCGCCGGAAGTACGTCGACAGCAATGCCCCGGAAATATTGTGCCAGACACTGAACAGCGCACTCGGCACTGCGGCCAGTGGCGAGAAGTGCGCGCTCGCCAAGGCAGCGCCCAGGCCGGAGTTCTGCATGCCCACTTCCAGCGAGAGGGATTTGCGTTGCGCCAGGGGCAGCCCGAACACGCGGCCGGTGAAGTAGCCCAGCAGGAAACCAAAGCTGTTGTGCAGGATCACCACCGCCATGATCAGCAGGCCCGACTCGGCAATCTTCGCCTGGCTGGCGGCCACTACCGCGGCAACGATCGCCACGATGCTGACCACCGACACCAACGGCAATACCTCCACCGCATGCCGCACTCGGGCGCCCAGCAGTCGCTGCGCCGCCACGCCAAGCACGATCGGCAGCAACACCACTTGCAGGATCGACCAGAACAACTCCATGAACGACACCGGCAACCAGGCCGAAGCCAGCAGCCAGATCAGCGCGGGCGTCAGCAGTGGGGCGAGGAGGGTGGTGACGGCGGCGATCGCCACCGACAGCGCCAGGTCGCCCCGGGCCAGCCAGGTCATGACGTTGGAGGACGTGCCGCTTGGGCAGCAGCCGACGAGGATCACGCCGACGGCAATTTCCGGCGGCAGGTGGAAGACCTGGCATAGCAGCCAGGCAACGCCAGGCATGATCACGAAATGCGCGACCACACCCAATGCCACGCGCCACGGGTGGCGCGCGACTTCAGCGAAATCTTCAAGTTTGAGGGTCAGCCCCATGCCGAACATCACCAGGCCCAACAGCGGCACGATGGCGCCTTTGAGGCCGATAAACCAGGCCGGTTGCAGGAACGCGAGCACGGCAAAAATCAGCACCCAGTAGGCGAAGGTGTTGCCGACGAAACGGCTCAAGGCGGCGAGTGCACGCATGGGGAGGGTCCTTGTTATTAGAATGCTGGAAGTGCTAACCCGATCAACTGTGGGAGCTGGCTTGCCTGCGATAGCATCACCTGGTTTCTCCTGATAAACCGAGGTGCCCGCATCGCAGGCAAGCCAGCTCCCACATTGACTGTGTCCACATAAGGCTGGTGTTTAGATGCCCTGTGGGGTCTCTTCACCGCCCAAGGCTTCCACCAACGCGGGCAGGAAGTCGCCGAACGTCAGCATCATCAGGGTAAAGCTGGCGTCTTGTTGGCCCAGGGCTTCGTCGCCGCCGTCCTGTTCAGCCTGATCCTGCAGCAGGTCTTCGAACTTCAGGCGCTTGACGGTCATTTTGTCGTCCAGCATGAAGGACAGCTTGTCCTGCCAGGCCAGGGACAATTGGGTCACGACTTTGCCGGTGGTCAGGTGCAGCTGGATCTCTTCGCCGGTCAGGTCCTGGCGCTTGCAGCGCACGATGCCGCCGTCTTCGTGGGTGTCACGCAGTTCGCACTCGTCGAGCACGAAGAAGTCATCGGCCGGCTTCTGGGTGGTGACCCAGTCGGTCATGATGGAGGTTGGCGCGGTCTTCACGGTCAGCGGACGAACCGGCAGGGTGCCGATCACTTCACGCAGGGTGGACAGCAGGTCTTCGGCACGTTTCGGGCTGGCCGAGTTCACCAGGATCAGGCCCTGTTTCGGCGCGATGGCGGCGAAGGTCGACGAGCGACGGATAAACGCGCGCGGCAGGAAAGCCTGGATGATTTCATCCTTGATCTGGTCGCGTTCCTTTTTGTAGACCTTGCGCATTTGCTCGGCTTCGATCTCTTCGACCTTTTCCTTCACCGCGTCACGCACCACGCTACCCGGCAGGATACGTTCTTCCTTGCGCGCCGCGATCAGCAGGAAATCACCGCTGACGTGCACCAGAGGCGCGTCTTCGCCTTTACCGAAAGGGGCGACGAAACCGTAAGTGGTCAACTCCTGGCTTGCACAAGGGCGCGCCAGTTTGGTGGCCAGTGCAGTTTCCAACGCCTCGGCATCAACAGGCAGATCTTGGGTCAGGCGATAGATAAGCAGGTTTTTGAACCACATGGGGTGAGTCTCTCCTTATATACAAAGGGGGGCATTATTCTCCTCATGGCGCCATAGGCCAACCCTCGCTAAGCCATTGGAAGGCCTGAAAAAAATTATTTAAGAAAGTGCTTGCCAGACCCTGGGTCGCTCCGTAGAATGCGCGCCACACCGAAAGTGAAGGGTGATTAGCTCAGCTGGGAGAGCATCTGCCTTACAAGCAGAGGGTCGGCGGTTCGATCCCGTCATCACCCACCATTCGCTTCTAGTGTTACGCGCAGCGGTAGTTCAGTCGGTTAGAATACCGGCCTGTCACGCCGGGGGTCGCGGGTTCGAGTCCCGTCCGCTGCGCCATATTCGGTCACCTGGAATGCTGAACGCCAGGTACCACGCAAAGCCCGCTCATCGAGCGGGCTTTTTGCTGTCTGGGGTTTGTAAAAAGCCTTGGCCATAAAAACGCCCCCGATCACGTGCAGTGATCGGGGGCGTTTTTTATTGGGTTCAGAAATCCCAGCGGGTGGTAACCATCACATTGCGCGGGTCGCCGTAGTAGGCCGAGGTGTAGAAGCCGATATTGGTGTAGTACACCTTATCGAACAGGTTGTTGACGTTGAGGGTCGCTGAGAGGTTTTCAGTGACTTGGTAGCGTGCCATCAGATCCACCAGCCAGTACGGGTCTTGAGTGAATTTCTCGGACGCCTGTTTGCCGCTGTTGTAGAGAGTCTGCCAGCCAGCGCTTTGCCAGCGTGCGCCCCCGCCGAGGGTGAGTTTGTCCAGGCTGCCTTTGAGTTTGTAGCTGGTGTAGAAGCTGATCTGGTCTTGCGGCTCCCACGTGGAGACTTTCTCGCCTTCGGCATCACGTGCGATTTTGTGGGTATAGCCCGCCTGCAGCTGCCAGCCGGGTTTAAGTTCTCCGGAGATTTCCGCTTCGTAGCCTTTGGTCTTGGTCTCGGTGCCTACATAAGCTCGGTCGTTTCCCGGAATCGAGTTGAAGAGTGTGTCGGCCAGCGGGCGATTTTTTTCATGCACCTCGAAATAGGCGAGGCTGGTGTTCAGGCGCCCGCCGAAGAACTCGCCTTTGATACCCAGTTCATAGTTCTTGCCCTCATTGGGGTCAAGCATTTTGCCTGTACGGTCGGTGTACTCGGTATGGGGCTGGAAGATCTCGGTGTAGCTGGCGTAGGTGGAGAAGTTGTCGTTGAGGTCATACACCAGGCCGGCATAGGGCACAACCTTGCCGCTCTCCTGGCTCTCTCGGGTGCCTGTGACTTGGTAGTTGGCGACCCTGCCTCCCAGCAACAGGTGCAGTTCGTCCATCAGGCTGAAGCGTCCCGTGATGTACGACCCCGTCTGGCGGGTGGTCAGATCATTGATCTTGGTGGGTTGGTTCCACAGCGGCTCAATCGCTTCACCATGCCACTGGTAAAAGTCATAGGAGTTATCAAAATAGGTCGCTCTGCCATAGTCCTTGCCTTTCCATTTGGAGATGGACAGTGACTGGCCCACCACCAGTTGGTGTTCGCGGCCTAACAATTCGAATGGCCCCGAAGCGTAGACATCCAGGCTATCGGCGGTGGTTTCGCCGGTGTACTTTTGCGCCCAGATCGAACTCTCGGTTGCGCTGTCCTGGGAAATGTAGCCCAAGGGCGAGTCATAGCCGTTGACCTGATGGTGGTACTGGCCTTTGGTCACCCAGCCATTGTCGAAGGTGTGTTCGAGGGTGGCGAACGCCGTGCGGCTGTACTGTGCCCAGGAGCTCCATTTCGGGCCGTTATTGAATGAGCGCGGCAGGTTAAGGCGGTTACCCATGGGGTCGAAGACGGTACGCGAGCCCGTCCAGCTGGAGCCTTTTGGATCACTGTCCTGATAGTCTGCGCCCAGCGTCAGAAGGGTATCTTCGTCCAGGTCTACTTCAAGAATGCCGTAGTAAACGCCGGTCTTGCGTGAATAGTGGTCGAGGAAAGATTTTTTGTCCTGGTAGGCCGCTACTGCCCGGCCGCGCACGTTTCCGGTTTCGGTCAGCGGGCCACTGACGTCAACCTGTGTGCGGTAGTTGTCCCAGGTCCCGGCGCCGAGTTCGATGTTGCCCTGGAAGTCGGCGGTAGGCTTCTTGCGAATCAGGTTGATGGTGCCGCCGGCGCCGCCCGCACCGGTGAGCAGGCCGGTAGCTCCCTTGAGCACTTCGACGCGGTCATAAATGGCCATGTCGGTCAGGGTCTGGCCTGCCGAGTACTGGGTGTCACGTAGGGTCGGGATGCCATCGTATTGGAAGTTGACGATGGAGAAACCGCGGGAATAGTAGTTGGTCCGCTCGGAGTCATAGGTCGATACGGTAATGCCGGGTGTGTGGCGCATCACATCGTCGATGGCCGTCAGGCCGAAATCGTCCATCACCTGGCGGGTCACTACCGAGATCGATTGCGGTGTTTCCCGTGGCGTCAGCACCAGGCGGGTGGCGGTGGCGATGGTACCTGGGGTGTAGGAACCGGTGCCCTCCGTAACCGTGCCGAGTTGGTTGGCGCTGACTTGAGTGGTGCCCAGTTCCATGGCGCCAGTGGCCGCAGGAATGGCTTCCAGTGCGTACACCTGGTCGCCTTTGATCGCCCGGTAGCCGCTGCCCTGAAGCAACCTGTCGAACCCTGCGTCCACGCTGTAAGTGCCTTTCAGCCCAGGCCCGTTCAGCCCTTCCAGGTTGTGGGACTGGAACACAATCGCCACGCCTGCCTGCTGGGCAAACCGATTGAGGGTGGCGCCGAGCGGCCCGGCGGGGATGTCGTAGGCGTGTGCCGCAACGTTTACCGTGTCGGCCTGGGCCAGGTGGATATCCAGCAACGTCGTCGCGAGCAATGTAAGGGTCAGCGGTGCGCAACTCAGCAGGCGTCTGCGAGGGTGGGAACGGGCGGGCATGGCGAGGGCAGTCCTTTAGTGATCGATATACCTTCCTTGACGGGCAGCCCGAAAAAAAGCGGAAGCAATGCGAATAATTATTTTTTGCTCTCGGCACTCGGGCTGACGATCATCAGCCACGGCGTAAAGGTTTTGAGTGTGATCGGCAGGGTTTGGGCCAGCATCTGCAAGGTGCGGTCGGTGTCGTCCAGAGGGAGTACGGCGGAGACCTTGAGGTTCGCCAGTGCGGCCCGATCAAACTGCAAGCGCCCCGAACGGTGACGGGCGATCTCCTCCAGCACTTCCGGCAGCGGCCGGTTATCCACCACCAGTTGGTGGCGATGCCAGGCGTCATTGACGCTCGCCGTATCGACGCTGCCCGAGAGGCTCACTGCATCCTTGCTGACCCGCGCCTGTGAGCCCGCGTCCACTTTCAGGGTCTGCTGGCCATTCGCACTTTGGGCGGCAACGCGGGATTCGAGCATGCTCAATACGGTGACATCACCCTCGCGCTTCACCACAAACCGTGTGCCCAGCGCGCGCAAGGTGCCTTGGGCGGTCTGCACCACAAACGGCCGCTCGCGATCATGAGCCACCTCCACCAGGATCTCGCCTTGCAGCAACTCGATGCGCCGCTGCCGGCTGTCGAAGTGCAGGTTTGCCGCACTGATGCCGTTCAACTTCAGCGTGGAACCGTCTGCCAGGCGCAGGGTTTTCCATTCGCCGGGGCCGTTGTGCACATCGGCCATCCACTGTTGTGGGTAAGGGCTATAGAGCAGCGCCGCGGCGGGAAGGGCCAGGCTGCCGGCCAATACCAGTGCGCGGCCGTAGTGCTTGCGGGTTTTTCCGTGCCGTGGAAACGCCGCATTCAAGGCCGCCCGCGCCGGGGCTTTTTGCCCGCGCAGGGCCTGCATCCGCGCAACCACGCCCTCCATGCGTGCCGCTGAGGCCGCGTGTTGCGGGCCTTGCTGCTTCCAGCGTTCGAACGCCTGGCGCTGGGCCTCGGTCAATTCGCCTTCGTGCAGGCGAATCATCCATTCGGCGGCTTGTTCGTCGATCTGTTGGCGGGAATCAGTCATGCGCGGCTCAGATGTCCACGCTGTGGCTGCAATGCAGCAGGGCCTGGATCAGGTATTTGCGCACCGTACGCTCCGACAGTTTCAGTTGGCGGGCGATTTGTTGCTGGGTCAGGTCTTCGAGGTAATACAGCACAAACGCCTGACGCATGTTGTCGTGCATGCCTTCAAGAATGAAGGCGATGTGCTCAAGGGCTTCCAGGGTGGCGTGGAGCCGTTCAGGCGACTGAAACCCTTCCAGGGTCTCCACCGTCAGCATCAGTTCCTGAAGGTAGGCGTTCTCAATCTGCTTGCGCCGGGCCTGGTCGATGATCAGCCGCCGGGCAGTGGTGCTCAAATAGGCCCGGGGCTCGCGAATGCCGGTCACCGATTCGCGTGTGTGCAGAATCCGCGCGAAGGTATCCTGCGCTACGTCGGCGGCGTTGTGGGTACAGCCCAGTTTTCGGCGCAACCAAGTGAACAGCCAGCTGTGATGCTCGCTGTACAACTCGGTAATCTCCCGTTGGAACGGCGGTTCACCCACAGACATAAGGCGCGACCCAGGTGTTATTGAGAATAATTGTTAATTGTGGGGCCAAGGCTTGGGCAAACGCAATAGACTCGCGTTTGCACCCAAAGCACCGGTTTTGCGGGGTGCGCTCAGTCACAGGCAAAATATTTTAAATAAATTGCATTTAAATCATGACATTACGAAAAATTGCTATAGAATGCGCCCCACACCGAAAGTGAAGGGTGATTAGCTCAGCTGGGAGAGCATCTGCCTTACAAGCAGAGGGTCGGCGGTTCGATCCCGTCATCACCCACCATTCGCTTCTTAGTGTTACGCGCAGCGGTAGTTCAGTCGGTTAGAATACCGGCCTGTCACGCCGGGGGTCGCGGGTTCGAGTCCCGTCCGCTGCGCCATATTCGGTCACCTGGAATGCTGAACGCCAGGTACCACGCAAAGCCCGCTCATTGAGCGGGCTTTTTTGTGCCCGGGATTCAGCTCAACGACTGAACCCCCGGCTCGGTTTGCACTGTCGCCATGCTGTTTCGCCCCATGAAGACCAGAACCACCATCGCCGTCAGCACGGTGAGTCCCGCGAGCAGTTGCAGCAAGGTGTTGAACCCCGCGATGTAGGCGCTGCGCAGTGCTTCCAGCGGGATGACCGCCGAGGCCAGTTGCACGTTACCCATGACCAAGCCTTGGGCAATCACTGAAACGTCGACCCCCGCGCGACCCTTCAGGTGATGCGCCACCAATGCCCCCAACACCGCCATCGTAATCGCCAGCGCCACGCCTTCACTGGCAACGCGCGTCGTATTGAAAATCCCCGCCGCCATTCCCGCGCGCTCTTTCGGCACCACGCTGATCGCCAGGCCATCCATCAAGCCCCACGGCAGCCCGGTGCCGATCCCGATCACCAGCATCGCAGCGACGGTTTGCCCGGGCTGCTCAGCCAGGCTCAACCCCCACAGGCCCGCCGCCGCGATCAGCAGGCCAATGGCACACAACACACCGGCCGACAGCCAGCGTGTCAGCGAAGCCGCAATCATCGGCACCACCAGCATCGGTGCCGACAGCGCCAGCATCATCAGGCCCGCCTCCAGCGCGCTGGTGCCTTCCACACCAATAAACCGCAGGGGCAGCAACACGATCAGCACGATGTAGCAGTAGCAGGTGCCGATTGGCAGGAGTTGCACGCCAAGAAAACGCGGGAAGCGAAATAGCCGCAGGTCCAGCATCGGCTGGCTTGAGCGGTTTTCGACGATGATAAACACCAGCAAAAACACTGCCGCCGCCACCAGCAGTGAATCAACCAGCGGCGACGCCCAGCCATGCTCCGGGGCCAGGATCACCGCCGTGGTCAGGGCCACCAGCATCGCCGAAAACGTCAGCACGCCAGGAGTGTCCAGGCGCGATGCTTGCGGGTCACGGCTTTCGCGCATTTTCGGCGCGGCAAACAGCAGCGAGAGGCCGGCGAGCAGGGCGGTGCCGAGGAAAATCGCGCGCCAGCCCCAGTGTTCGATCAGCAACCCCGAGAGCAACGGCCCAAACGCCAGGCCGGCGCCGAACGTCGTGCCCAACAAGCTGAAGGCGCGGGTGCGGGCGTGGCCGTCAAACTCCTGGGCGAGGGCGGCGCAGCCACTGGCCAATGCGGTGGCCGCTGCCACGCCCTGTACCCCGCGCAATACATCCAGCCAGAAAATGCCCGGCGCCGCTGCCAGCTGCAGGGAGACCACAGCAAACAGCGCCATGCCCCACAGGAACAGACGCTTTCTCCCATAAAGATCGGCGAGGGTGCCGGCGGCCATCAACAGGCTGCCGAAACTCAGCATGAACGCGTTGGTGATCCACGCCAGTTGGCTTGGCTGGGCCGCAAAGGCCTGGCCGATAAAGGGCGTGGCGACGGCACCGCCGGTGAAGCTCATGGGCAATACCAGGGCCGCCAGGCAAATCGCCGCGAGGATGGAATAGCGGCCATGGTCGGGCGCGGATTCGGTTGCAGTGTTCATGGGGCACTCCCGCAGGTCTGAAGATTCAAAGACTCTAATCAGGATGCAATCGTGGATAAACGGGCTTACATTCCGTTCATAACGGACTTGATGGATGCAATGACGTGACCGATAACCTGAGCGGTGTGCTCGCCTTCGTAAAAACGGCAGAAGCCTTGAGCTTCACCGGCGCGGCCCGGGCGATGGGGATTTCCGCCTCGGCGGTGGGCAAGAATGTCGCCAAGCTTGAGGCGTCGCTGAATGTGCGGCTGTTGCACCGCAGTACGCGCAAGGTCAGCCTCACCGCCGAAGGCCAGTTGTTCTACGAACGCTGTCGGAAAATTCTCGACGACCTGCAAGACGCCCGCGCCATGCTTTCCCATGCGATGCAGGCACCCCGGGGCAAGCTGCGGGTCAGCCTGCCCACCATTGGCTATCGGTTCCTTTTTCCGCACATGGTGGCGTTCCGCAAAGCCTACCCGGAGATCGAGCTGGAGCTGGATTTCAACGATCATCTGGTGGACGTGATCGAGGAGGGGTTCGACGTGGTCATCCGCAGCGGGGGCCTGGCGGATTCGACCTTGATGGCCCGCAAGCTCGGGCCGTTCAGGTTTGTGTTGTGTGCGTCGCCCGAGTACCTGCGCGCCAACGGTCGGCCGCAATCCCTGGGCGACCTGGAGCACCACCCGTGTTTGCGTTACCGCTTCGCCACCACCGGAAAAATCATGGACTGGACCTTGTCCGCCAACCCGGCCATCACCCAATTGCGCCTGCCCACCGCCCTGACCTTGAACAATATGGAGGCCATGCTCAGGGCTGCAATGGATGGCCATGGCATTGCCTACGTGCCGGACTTCCTGGCCCGCGAGGCCCTCGCCCAGGGCCAACTGGAAACCGTGCTCGACGGCCACTCCGACGACCAGGGCCAGTTCTGGGCCCTGTGGCCCTCCAGCCGGCACCTGTCACCGAAAATCCGCGTATTTGTCGACTTCGCCGCCGCGCATCTGTTCACAACCCCACCAGCCGGTAGCCCACCTGCAACTCGGTAATGAAGTACTGCGGCTGGGCCGGGTCCGCCTCCAGCTTCTGCCGCAGATGCGCCATATGCACCCGCAGATAGTGGGCGCGGTCCACGTAATCCAGGCCCCACACTTCCAGCAATAATTGGCGATGGGTCAGCACCCGGCTCTGCCCGCGGATCATCGCGCACAGCAGGCGGTATTCGATAGGCGTCAGGTGCACCGGTTGGCCCTGGCGCCACACTTCATGGGTCGCCAGGTCCACTTCAATCTCGCCAAACGCCACTTTGCTGGTGGCCGCCACCGTACCGGTTTGCCCGTGTCGACGCAGCTGCGCACGGATGCGCGCGAGCAACTCGGGCACGCCGAAGGGTTTGGTCAGGTAGTCGTCGGCGCCGGCGTCCAGGGCGGCGACTTTTTCTTCTTCGCGATCCCGTGCCGACAACACCAGGATCGGCACCGCCAGCCAGCCCCGCAGCTCACTGATCAACTGCTTGCCGTCGCCATCCGGCAGGCCGAGGTCGACAATCACAAGGTCCGGCTGGCGGCTGGAGGCGTGGATCAACGCGCGCTTGACGCTGTCGGCCTCGAACACCTGGAAGCCCTCATCCTGCAGGGCGATGCCGACAAAGCGGCGGATATTGGCCTCGTCTTCAACAATCAGAATGCGTGCAGTGCTCATAGGGCGTCCATTGAGGGCGGGGTGCCCGCCGGTAAAGTGATGACGAAATGCATGCCGCGCTCGCGGCCAGGCTTGGCTTCGATGCGCCCGCCGTGGGCTTCGACGATGCGTTTGGCCAGGGCCAGGCCCAGGCCGATCCCGGCGACGGAGGATTCCTGCTGGCCACGGGCAAACGGTTCGAACAGATTGGCCGGCGCGCTGCCCGGGCCGGTGTCGCTGACTTCCAGGAGGATGCTGTCCGACACGGCACTGGCGGCCACGGTGATAAGCGTGCCAGCCGGGGTGTACTTGGCGGCGTTGTCCAGCAGGTTGACCAGCACCCGTTCGATCAGCAGCGCGTCGACTTCCACCAGTGGCAACTGCCGGTCCAGCGTGGCATGCAGCACATGCCGGGCCAGTGGTTCGCGCAATTGGCGCAGGGCGCTGCCGACGATCTCTTCCAGGGAATGCCATTGCCGGTTGAGCCGCACGCCACGCTCTTGCATGCGGGCCATGTCCAGCAGGTTTTCGATCAGGCGTTGCATTGAGGTCGCCTGCTCGTGAATGCCGTGCAGCAACTCGGTCAGCGGCCCTGGCGGCGCATGGGGCAGGGCGGTGTCGGCAGCGCCGATCAGGGTGGTCAGCGGTGTGCGCAGGTCGTGGGAAATCGCCGCGAGCAGGGTGTTGCGCATCTTCTCGCCTTCCATCTGCACCAGCGTGCTTTGCGCCACTTCGACGAAGTGCACACGCTCCAGGGCAATCGCCAACTGGCTCATGCAGGCCTCCAGCAGGCGGCGTTCTTCGGGCTCGTTCAAGCGTTCGCTTTGCGCCAGTTCCAGCACCAGCACGCCGCGCACGCGCATCGGTGCCTTGAGCGGCAGGTAGCAACCCTTGGCGGCGGATAACGTGTCGGTGCCCTGGCCGGCTGACTGGCCGTGGTCGTAGGTCCATTGGGCGATGCTGTCGTCGATCGGCAGCCCGCCCGCGCCCACGCTGTGCACGCCATCGGCGGCGTCCGGCAAGGCCAGGCCGACCCGCGCCTCGAACACGCCGCTGAAGGTGCGCAGCGCCACTTCGCTGATCTGCTCCACGGTCAGCGCCGCCGACAGGTCCCGGGCCAGCCGTGCCAGTGAGGTGGCGCGACGCTCCCGGGCGGCGGCGGTGCGGGCTTCGTGGCGCAGGCGGGCGGTGAGTTGCCCGGTGATCAGGGCGATGCCGAGCATCAGCGCGAAGGTGAAGAAATACTGGGTGTCATTGACCGTAAATGAGTAGCGTGGCTGGACGAAAAAGAAGTCGAAACACAGCACCGCCAGCATTGCCGCCCAGACGCCGGGGCCGCGTCCAAAGCGCAGGGCCACCAGCACCACCGTGAGCAGGAACAGCATCACCACGTTGGCCAGCTCGAACACTTGCAGCAGCAGCGAGGCGATGGCGCTGGCGGTGAAACAGGCGAGGGTGGCCCAGATATAGGCCAGGGTTCGGCCAGGTGCGGGCGCGGTTTTTTCAATGACGGGAGCCGTGCCCGGCAACACGCCATGGGCGATCACGATCTGGTCGATCTGCGGATGGTGCCGGCTGATCCGGTCGCCCACCGACTGATGCCAGAACCGCCACGCCCGGCGCGGGTGATGGCCGAGCACCAGGCGATTGGCGTTGTGTTCCCGGGCACACGCGGCCAGCGCTTCGGCGACGTCCATGCCCGGCAATGTTGCGGTGTCGGCGCCGAATTCGGCGGCCAGGGCCAGAGTTTTCATCGCGGTGAGGTAACGCTTGGCGCCGCGACCTTGGGCTGCAGCGACGTGCACTACGATCCAGTCCGCCTCAAGCTTTTGCGCCAGGCGCGCTGCTTCGCGCACCAGGCGCTCATCCCCGGCGTCACCGGCCACGCCCACCAGCAACCGCTCGCGGGCGGGCCACAGGGTCTTGATCGACTGTTCGCGACGGTACACGCGCATCTGTGTGTCGACCCGGTCGGCGGTACGGCGCAGGGCCAGTTCCCGCAGAGCCAGCAGGTTACCCTTGCGGAAAAAGTGCCGCGACGCGCGCTCGGCCTGGAGGCCCAGGTACACCTTGCCGTCCTTCAAGCGTTGCAGCAGGTCATCCGGCGGCAGGTCGACCACCACCACTTCGTGGGCGTTGTCGAACACGTGGTCGGGTACGGTTTCCCGCACCCGAATGCCAATGATCCCACTCACCAGATCGTTAAGGCTTTCCAGGTGCTGGACGTTGAGAGTGGTCCACACATCGATGCCGGCACTGAGCAGCTCTTCCACGTCTTGCCAGCGTTTCGGGTGGCGCGAGCCGGGCACGTTGCTGTGGGCCAGTTCATCCACCAGCAGCACGGCGGGATGGCGTTGCAGGGCGGCGTCGAGGTCGAATTCGGTGAGGGCAAAGTCGCGGTGCAGGCGCTGGGCGCGGGGCAGTTGTTCGAGGCCGTCGAGCAGGTCGGCGGTTTCCTGGCGGCCGTGGGTTTCCACCACGCCGGCGAGTACGTCGCGGCCGAGGCTGGTTTCCCGTTGCGCTGCGTCGAGCATGGCGCAGGTCTTGCCCACGCCGGCGTTGGAGCCGAAGTAGATACGCAATTTGCCGCGCAAGGCGGCCTGTTCTTCCTGCTGGACCCGGGCGAGGAGGGCGTCGGGGTCGGGGCGTTCTTCATTTAATGCGGGCATGTCATTCCTCAAATGGACTGTAGGAGCGAGCTTGCTCGCGAAAAACAGGAGAGCGCCGTTGGGTGTCAGGTTTCCCGCGTTATCGTTGACGCCCTTCGCGAGCAAGCTCGCTCCTACAGTGGATCGGGTGCTACACGAGGCCCAGCCCGGTCAGCACCATGTCAATCAGCTTGATCCCGGCAAACGGCACCAGTACGCCGCCCAGGCCATAGATCAGCAGGTTGCGATTGAGCAGCGCCGCCGCGCCAATCGCGCGATAGGTCACGCCGCGCAGTGCCAGCGGAATCAGCGCGACAATGATCAGCGCGTTGAAAATCACTGCGCTGAGAATCGCCGAGTTGGGGCTGGTCAGGTGCATCACGTTCAGCGCGCCGAGTTGCGGGTAAGTCGCGACAAACGCCGCCGGGATGATTGCGAAGTACTTCGCCACGTCATTCGCCACGCTGAAGGTGGTGAGCGCGCCGCGGGTCATCAGCATCTGTTTGCCGACCTCGACCACCTCGATCAACTTGGTCGGGTTGCTGTCGAGGTCGACCATGTTGCCGGCCTCTTTCGCCGCCTGGGTGCCGCTGTTCATCGCCACCGCCACGTCGGCCTGGGCCAGCGCCGGTGCATCGTTGGTGCCGTCGCCGGTCATGGCCACGAGCTTGCCCTGGGCCTGGTAGTCGCGGATCAGTTGCAGCTTGTCTTCCGGGCGGGCCTCGGCGAGGAAGTCATCCACGCCGGCTTCCACCGCAATCGCGGCGGCGGTCAGCCGGTTGTCGCCGGTGATCATCACGGTCTTGATGCCCATGCGCCGCAGTTCGGCAAAACGCTCCTTGATGCCGCCCTTGACCACGTCCTTGAGCTCCACCACGCCCAGGGCTTTTGCACCGTCGGACACCACCAGTGGGGTGCTGCCGCGGCGCGATACTTCGTCGACCTTGGCCTGCAGGGCTGTCGGAAAACTACCGCCCAACGCTTCGATATGACTGCGGATGGCATCCGCGGCGCCCTTGCGGATGCCTCGGCCTTCGGGCAGGTCGACGCCACTCATGCGGGTCTGTGCGGTGAAGTGCACAAAGCTTGCGCCCAGGGCGTTGATGTCCCGCGCGCGGATGTCGAATTTCTGCTTGGCCAATACCACGATGCTGCGGCCTTCCGGGGTTTCGTCGGCCAGGGAGGCCAGTTGCGCGGCGTCGGCCAACTCGGCTTCCTTGATGCCCGGTGCAGGCAGGAAGCTGCTGGCCTGGCGATTGCCCAGGGTGATGGTGCCGGTCTTGTCCAGCAGCAACACGTCGATGTCACCCGCTGCCTCAACGGCCCGGCCCGAGGTAGCGATCACATTGGCCGACATCATCCGGCTCATGCCCGCCACGCCGATGGCCGAGAGCAGGCCGCCGATGGTGGTGGGGATCAGGCACACCAACAGCGCCACCAGCACCGTGGCGCTGACCACGCTGCCGCTGCCGCTCATGGCCACGGCGAAAATCGAGTACGGGCTCAGGGTGGCGATCACCAGCAGGAACAACAGGGTCAGGCCCACCAGTAAAATCGTCAGGGCGACTTCATTGGGCGTCTTCTGGCGCTTGGCGGATTCGACCATGGAGATCATGCGGTCGAGGAACGACTCGCCCGGGTTGACGCTGATGCGCACCACCAGCCAATCCGACAGCACGCGGGTGCCGCCGGTGACTGAGGAAAAGTCGCCACCGGCTTCACGAATCACCGGCGCCGATTCGCCGGTGATTGCGCTTTCATCCACCGAGGCCACGCCTTCGATCACCACGCCGTCCAGCGGCACCAGGTCGCCGGCTTCGATCAGCACCACCTGGTCCTTGCGCAACAGCGTTGCCTCGGTGGGCAGCCAGGCCGCGCCGTGCTTGGGTTGTTGCAGCAGCTTGGCCAGGGTCTGGCGTTTCATCCCCCGCAGGCTGGCGGCCTGGGCCCGGCTGCGGCCCTCGGCCAGGGCCTCGGCGAAGTTGGCGAACAGCACGGTGAACCACAGCCACAAGCAGATGCTGAGGATAAACCCGCTGGGCGCTTCACCCTGGCCACCGAGGGACTGGAACCACAGCAGCGTGGTGAGCAGGCTGCCCAGGTACACCACGAACATCACCGGGTTTTTCCACTGCGCCTGGGGCAGCAGTTTCTTGAACGCATCGGCGCAGGCAGTGAGCACGATGGCGCGGTCAAACAGAGGTAAACGAGCATTCTTGATCATGGGGGAATCTCTTACTCACTGGCCGCAATAGGGGGGCTGACGCAGAGGCAGGCGAGCGTCCAGCGCGAGGTTGAGTTGCAGCACATTGACCCGTGGTTCGCCGAGCAAACCGAGGGTGCGGGCGGCGGTGTTTTCGTTCACCAGTTGCAGCAGTTCGGCTTCGGGGATCTGCCGCAGGCGGGCGACCCGGGCCAGCTGGATGCGCGCGTTGGCCACCGAGATATGCGGGTCCAGGCCGGAGGCGGAGGCGGTGACCGCATCCACCGGTACCTGGGCGTCGGCGGCGAGACCGTTGTCCTGGCGATACGCTTTGACTCGGGCGGCGACCTGGTCCACTAGTTTCTGGGTGGTAGGGCCCAGGTTGCTGGCGCCGCTTGAGCCTGCGTTGTACGGCTGCGACACGCTTTTGCTTGGGTCTTGCGGGTCGGCGCCGAGGGTCATGCTCGGGCGGCCATGGAAGTAGCCGGGCTGGTTGAAATCCTGGCCGATCAACGCTGAGCCGATTACCAGCCCGTCACGTTCAATCAGCGAACCCTGGGCCTGGAACGGGAACAGCAACTGCGCAGCCAAGGTGGTGAAGGCCGGATACGCGAGGCCGGTCAGCGCCATGAAAAACACCGCCGAAACCAGCACCGGGCGCAACAGCCCTTTGAATATCGATTGAGTCGTCATCAAGGTGTCCTTAGTTGTACGTCTGGCCGGACAGCAACTGCAGTTGCTCCACCAGCGGGCCGAGCGCGAGGGCCGGCAGGAAAGTCAGGCCGCCTACTACCAGCACCACAAACACCACCAGCACCATGAACAATGGGGTCGCGGTGGGGATGGTGCCGGCACCGGCAGGCACGGTCTTTTTCATCGCCAGGGAACCGGCCACGGCCAGCATCGGCAGCATGGTGAAGAAGCGCCCGATCAACATCGCGAGGCCAATGGTGGTGTTGAAAAACGGCGTGTTGGCGTTCAACCCGGCGAACGCCGAACCGTTGTTGGCGGTGCCCGAGGTGTAGGCGTAGAGCACCTCGCTGAAGCCGTGAGGGCCGAGGTTGTTGAGGCTGGCCATGGTGTCGGGCCACAGGGCGGCGAGGGCGGTGAAACCGAGGATGCTGATGGGGTGCGCGAGCACCGAGAGCATCACCAGTTTCATCTCCCGGGCCTCGATCTTCTTGCCGAGGAATTCCGGGCTGCGGCCGATCATCATGCCCACCAGGAACACCGTCAGCAGCGCGTACTGGATCAGGTTGATAAAGCCCACGCCGTCGCCGCCGAACACGCAGTTGAGCATCATCTGCGCCAGGGGCACGAAGCCGCCCATGGGGGTCAATGAGTCGTGCATCGCGTTGACCGAGCCGGTGGTGGCAGCCGTTGTGGTGGCGATAAACAGGCTGCTGTCGGCGATGCCGAAACGCAGCTCCTTGCCCTCCATGTTGCCGCCGCTTTGCTCGATGGACAGCGTCTGGTTGGCACCGGCCTGGGTCAGCAGCGGGTTGCCGTTTTGCTCGGCGCCATACACCAGCGCGAGGAAGCCTAAGAACATCACCAGGAACGTGCCGAAAAACACCCAGCCCTGACGGCGTTGCAGCAGCATGCTGCCGAAGGTGTAAGTCAGTGCTGACGGGATCAGCAACATGCTGAGGATGTGCAGCGCGTTGGTCAGCGGTGTGGGGTTCTCGAACGGGTGCGCGGCGTTCATGCTGAAGAAGCCGCCGCCGTTGGTGCCGATATGCTTGATCGATTCGAAGCTCGCCACGGCGCCGACAATCAACTGCTGTTGTACGCCTTCAAGCGTTGTGGCCAGGGCTTGCGAGGCAAAGGTCTGTGGCATGCCTTGCCACACATAAACCAGCGCCATGCCCACGCACAGTGGAAGCATCACGCGGTAGAGCGTGCGGGTGAAGTCGACCCAGAAGTTGCCTATATCCGCCGAGCTTGAGCGACTCAGGCCACGGATAAAACCGGCGGCCGCGACCACGCCCGAGGTGGCGCCGACGAACATCAGGAAGGTGATCACCGCCATCTGGCTGAAGTTTGACAGGCTGGTTTCGCCTGAGTACGCCTGCCAGTTGGTGTTGGTAATAAAGGACGCGGCGGTGTTGAACGCCAGGTCCGGGGTTTGCGCGGCCAGCCCGAGGGGGTTGATCGGCATCACCGCCTGCAAACGCAGGATGAGGTAGCCGAGCAGCATCATCGCCGCGTTCGACAGCAGCAGGGCGGAGCCGTAGCGGGCCCAGCCCATGGTTTCGTGCGGGTCAATGCCCAGCAGGCGATAGGTACAGCGTTCCGGCAGGGCATGGTGGGTCCCGGTAAAGACCCGGGTCAGCCACTTGCCCATCAGCGCGGCGAGCCCGGTCATCAAGGCCAGGACCAGCGCAAATTCCAGCAAAGTGCTTAGCATGTCGAGGCTCCGTTCAAATCTTGCCCATGGCGACAATGGCCATGGCTGTCGCGGCGAAAAACACCAGGGAGAGGGCGATAAAAATCACGTCTAACATGGCGGGCTCCCTAGAACTTTTCGGCGCGGATGAGGGCGTAGCCCAGATAAGCGAACAGCCCGACGGCGCATAAGCCGCTGGCGATATAGATGAACTTGAGTGTGAGCACGGTGGAACTCCCCTGATTAATAAGCCGCGATTGCGGACGCGGGGAGGTTAAGAGGTTGGGTATCAAGTTCGGGCACTGATTGCCGGTGCGGGTATTAAGACGGTGTATAGATGGATTTGTGGTGGGCGAACGAAAACAAGGGATAGCCCGGGGGTGGGGTATCCCTTGAAAGTCTGGGGTTCTGCTGCTTTTGATGATCAGCTTATTTGGCTTTCTTTTTCTTTGATTCGCGGGTGGCGAGTTGTTCGAAGCAAAAGGCGGCGGCGCCGAACAGGGCGATCATTGAGAGGACGATCATGCCTAAAGTTGAACTTTCCACGATGACTTCCTGCGGGGGTGATTGGTGTGGAGTTCACAGTAGTTTAGGGGGGATTAGTTGCTCAATAGAGACGACGTAAACGTTATGGCTTGGGTTGAATCTATACGGGTTTTTTACGGCTGGCGGTGTACATATCCGTTGCTGCGGTAACGGCTACTTAGGGTTTCGCTCTTACAGCGAGTCACTTTGCAAAAGCGGCAAAGTAACCAAAACGCTCTGCCCCGCCTGTCGGCACCTCGCT